>CANNCM010000001.1 GCA_947503105.1 uncultured Flavobacteriaceae bacterium
TCTCTGTCGAGATCAATCGTTTCCAATTCATCTCTACGCTGTCAATCAATATGTTTAATGAACGTCTCTAAATCAAAGCTTTGCGCACTCAGACGCAAAGCGGGTGCAAATATAAAACCCTTTTCTAATACTCACAATACTTTTTCTATTAATTTTGAAAAAAAATAATTTAAAGTCAATTTTAACCTGTAAATATTACAAAAAGAAGTTCCAAACAATACCAAAACGAACAATAAAATCGCGGTACGGATAATTGGGGGCTGAATAAAAATTATAGCCAGTCATTGCAGAGTTGAAATGTTCGGCTTTTAAAAACAGACGTGTTTGCTGAATTTTTGCATTTATAAAAAAGTCTAATCGTGGGAAATTCCCTAACGCTTTTTGATTTTGTATATAAAATTCTGAAAGCACTGGATCGTAAGCATTCATATTGTATTCAGAAAAATAACTCAACGTAACCCCTGTTTGCAGGTACAGAGCTTTTTCAAAAAATTCATTGGCGTAATACAATGTATGTCTTGTGTTGAGCTGTGGTACATTAAGGACTTCATCGCCATCCAGTACTTGCTGATACATTATGGTATTGTGGAGTGCAAAATTTCTAAACTTAACTTCTTTCACATATTTAGCGCGAGCATAATTGACGGTGCTCCCGTACTGATAAGGTTTTACGCCTTCTCCTTTATTTTCAAAATAGAGATAGTTGTTAATGGTAGAATAATCTAGTGATAGTATCCCATATTTTTTGGAATAAAAGTCAAAAGCTAGTTGTTGGGATTGTTGGTTTTTGAAACTGTTTTGCCAGTTATAATTCAAATAATCACTTTGATAAAGTCGAAAATTGTAGTCTGCAACTGAGGAATTTAAATTGATTCTGGCAGTAGCCCGCATATCATCATTGATGGTATAATTGGCTTGAGCATCAAGAAAATTTCCTTCTAAATCGCCGCTCACATTAATCCCCAAATTGGCTTTAAGTTCAACTGGACCGAAATCACGCTCATAACTTCCTTCAAATGATAATACGGATTCTTTAAGGCGATTGGTGATGGTTTGCCCATTGAGGACAACTAAAGAATTGTAACCGTAATTGAATGCATTGTAATTTAACTGAGCGGATATTTTCCCAACTAATGTGTTACTGTAGTCTGCAAAAAACGTGGTGTAAAAATGCTCAAATGTATTTTTATCAGATAGGTTTGAAGTTACAAAGGCATCACCAAATACAGCTGCATTCCTATTTTGGGTGTAATGATAGTATTTGTCTTCTATAGATATGGCATTTCCAATTTTTATACCATTATAACCCAACGAGTCTTTTGATTTTAATTGATACGTATGATCCAAATAGAATCGTCGGCCTTCCAAATTACTTTGTGCATCTTCAAAAAGTGGATCAAACAAAGACCGATCGATGAACTCTTCATTACCATTTTCAAATTCCAGGAGGTCTTCATCTGAAATCCCGCCATTTTCCTGATTCAAAATATCCTGAGTCACCATATGGGCTCGAACGTGGTATCGTTTGTTTTTGGTGTGATAGTTGGTCGTGAACCTGAAATTTCCTGTGCTCGATAAAATATGTTGATATTTTCCTAAAGAACGCATGCCTTTGTAGGCTATAGAGAAATTAAATTGCTCTGAGGTATTGGTGGTGAAAAACGCATCGAGCAATTGGCCTTGTTCAAAATTCGATTTGAACATCAGTTCTGTAAGAGGAGTAGGAACGTGATAATACTGGGTATCACCAACACTCATATAATTGAAGTGTTTTCCTTTGGCTCCAAATCCAGGCAATGTCCTCTGGCTAGATATATTGTGACTTAACGAATTGTATGTTTGTCCCATATTATTGAACGGCAACAACTCAAAATAATCTCTCCTCAGGTAATTAAACTTATATTCTTTTTGAATGGTTAGGGTTGTATCTACAAAAGTGGTGTCTCCTTTTCGCGAGATGATTTTATAATCTTCAATTTTGGCCTCTGTGTTTTTGGCAATTTTCTTTGATCCTCTATCAAAAAGGGTATCATTTCCAATGCCTTTGGATGTATTTGGTCTTCCGCCACCTCCTTCTAGAGTCTTAAGGGTACGCTGGCCGTACACACTACTACTAGCCAGAAACACAAAACATACAAACAGATATTTATACATGACCTTTTGAGGGTTCTAAATTATTGGCTCAAAAGTAGGAAATTATTGGGGATTTTGAGGAATTTGATATTAATCAAAAAAAGTGAATTATATTTACCATTAATAAAATTTTAATTTGACACTCAAACACAGTTTTAGCGATACTACATTTGAATGTGGAACAGACGAAGCTGGACGCGGATGTTTGGCAGGGCCTGTGACCGCAGCAGCAGTAATTTTACCAAAACCGTTCAAAAATGAATTGCTAAACGATTCCAAACAACTCTCTCATGCCAAGCGCATGGCACTTCGACCTGTAATCCAACAAAAAGCTACTGGCTATGCTGTGGCGCATATTTTTCCTAATGAAATTGATAAAATCAATATCCTAAATGCTTCCATATTAGCGATGCATCGCTCTATAGAACAATTGAAAAATGTAACTTTTATCAGTGTTGATGGTAACCGTTTTAAGCCTTACAACAACATTCCTTTTGAGACCATTATAAAAGGAGATGCCAAATACCTTAACATTGCGGCTGCTTCGGTTTTGGCAAAAACGTATCGTGATGATTATATGGAAAAAATTCATGAAGAATTTCCTATGTATAACTGGAAAAAAAACAAGGGCTATCCTACAAAGGAACACCGAGAAGCCATTAAAAAATATGGCCCCACGAAATACCATAGAATGTCTTTTAAACTCCTTCCCGACCAATTAAGTTTTGAATTTTAATTCTATCTTTGTTGGAGGCTGATTGATTTCATTTTATGTTAAAAAAAATTTTAGTAGTTGTTGTTTTTCTTTTGATTTATGGGTGTCAAAACAAACAAAATAGGCAAGCGTCCATTGCGGATTTTATTCCCGAAAATGCTCAAGTTGTTTTGCGGATCAATGCAATGGATGTATTCAAAAGCGCTATAAAAAATAATGAGCTGCTTTCCAAAACTGAATTGAAATCCATTATTGAATCCAACCTCGGTACATTGGACAGCTTAAAAATCTCTGGCCCTTTGCTTTTATGCATAAGCCCAGGCGCTGAAAATTCTAACTATACTTTTATAGCGCAACAAAAGCATATCGCTTCAAAAGACATAATAGACCAAAAATACATACAAGACAGTATTTGGATTTTTTCAACTATAAAATCTCAAAATACAAACATAAAAAGACGTTTTAATCATCCCTTCAAAAACCTTGAAAAACTTTCAGAACGCAGTGCAACCTTTTCAATTTACATTGCAAAACCTGAACAATTGTCAGAAGAAATTCAATTATTTAATACTGTTTTGTTTGATGTTAATGCAACTCCAAAGCAAATTACTTTTAGTGGAATTTATACGAACTCAAACAATAAATGGAACGATGTATTTAAGAATTTATCGCCTAAAAAACAGCAATTGAGCCAAATTGCTCCAGCTGATATCGAAAATTTTGAATCGTATGTTTATTTAGATTTTGATCAATTTTCAAAAAATCTTAAACGCCTGGATAGCACTTTAACATTTTCTAATGTGTCTAAAAATATACTCGAATCAACTCAAGAAATTGGCCGCATAGAGACCTCAAACGGGACAACTGTTGCGCTTCATTCTATTGACATCAACGCCAGCAGAACAGCACTTTTGGGATTTCAAGAACGCCTACAAACCTTTCGCTCTGTTCCTATTTATAAGGTTGAAAATGATTCCGTTTTCAATCAAAATTTTGGAAAATTATGGCCCGAACTCAATATTTCAAATTATACAATTATTGATGATTTTTTGATTTTCTCTGAAAATGTAAATTTAACGCAAGAGATTATTTCTAAACATATCAACAAAAACAGTCTTGACAGCAACAAAGGCTTTCAAAATACGCAACAAAATTTGAGTGATGAAGTTTCATTTCAAAAAATCCTAACCCCAAAAAATTTAGCCGATGTCCTAAATCATCTTTTTGGTGCATCAATTTCAATAGCGGATACAGAGCCCTACAAAAATGCGATTGTTCAGGTTGTGAAAGATGATGAAGTGGTTCATGTCAATGCGCAAATTGAACAACATCAACCCTCAGAACATCAGAAAAAAATCAATGAAATTTTTAGCATCACACTTGATGCTGCAATCCTTGGAGATCTTCAATTCGTAAAAAACCATCAAACAAAACAAAAAGACATCGTTGTTCAAGATATTGAAAATCAGTTGTATTTAATTTCAAATCAAGGAGTTGTGCGCTGGAAGAAGAAATTATCAGGCCCAATAATAGGCCGTATCAATCAGGTGGATTTGTATAAAAATGGGCGCCTTCAAATGGTTTTTTCTACTGAAAATCGGGTTTATGTTTTGGATCGTTTTGGTAAAGATGTTGGGGTATTTCCATTACAATTTAAAGACAAAATATCTCAAGCTGTTTCTGTTTTTGATTATGATAAAAATAGAAATTATCGGTTTTTGATTACTCAAGGAACATCGCTATTAATGTACGATGGAAAAGGAAAACGTGTCAAAGGATTTTCGTACACTCCAAATTATAGGATTTTAACTGCACCTCAACATGTTCGTTACAAGGGTAAAGATTATATCGTTTTTGCAGCTGGCGAGGAGTTGAAAATTTTAAATCGAAAAGGGGAGCCTAGAATTCGGGTTAAAGAATCCATAAATTTTTCAAATCAGAATATTTATTTCTACAACAATGCATTTTCTACGCTTGATGCAAAAGGCGAACTTGTTCAGGTCGATTTAAAAGGACGTGTGAGCAGGCAAACGCTAGGGTTTGATGCACAAACAAATATAACGAGCTCGAGCAGAACATTGGTAGCGCAGTGGGCAAATCAGCTGCAGATAAAAAATAAGAAAAGTACACTGGATTTTGGTAATTATTTAGCGCCTCAATTGTTTTATTTGAATGATAAAATTTATATTTCAATTACAGATCTTCAAAGTCAAAATGTAACCCTTTTTGACAGCAATGGTGCGATTTTGGATGGATTTCCTATCTATGGAGCTTCTAAAATTGACCTCTCCAACGCAGATAAAGACGCCCCTCTGGAGCTCATTTGCAAGAGCAGTGAGACAGCAATGATGATGTATCAAATTTATTAAGATTTTTCCGCCTCAAAAAGGGTGAAAAAATGATGAAGTAATTTTTCTTTCACTGCATTTTCATCAACCCTTTCTTGGTTGAGTTCTACCCGTAAAGAGGTTACCGCTTTACCGCGAATTCCACAAGGAATGATATTGTCAAAATAGCCCAAATCGCTATTGACATTTAATGCAAATCCATGCATGGTTACCCAACGACTGGCACGCACACCCATCGCACAAATTTTACGTGCAAATGGTGTCCCTACATCCAACCAAACCCCTGTTTCACCATCACTTCTTGTGGCCTTAAGTCCATATTCTGCCAGTGTTAGAATAATGGTTTCTTCTAGTAATCGGAGGTATTTGTGAATATCAGTAAAAAAATTTTCTAAATCTAAAATAGGGTAACCCACCACCTGACCTGGGCCATGATAGGTGATGTCTCCACCTCTATTAATTTTATAAAAAGTAGCCCCTTTTTTGGCCAATTGCTCCTCGGTCAAAAGTAAGTTTGATAAATCGCCACTTTTGCCTAAAGTGTAAACATGTGGGTGACTTACAAATAAAAAATGATTTGGTGTAGGAAGACCAGCATTTTCGCGTCTATTTTTTATTTTACAATCAACTGTTTTCTTAAATAAGTCTTCTTGAAAATCCCAAGTTTCCTTGTAATTTTTTAGCCCTAAATCTTGAACCTGAATTGTTTTATTCATGGAACAAATATACAAGTTTAACGATTAGGGTTATTCAAAATAACTAGAGCGGCAATAACTCCAGGAATCCATCCACAAAGCGTTAAAATAAATACGATAAGAAAAGATCCACAACCTTTGTCCACAACAGCTAGCGGAGGGAATAAAATGGAAAGTAAGACACGCCAAATGCTCATTTTAGTTTGATTAAAATTGGTTTTCAATGATAAGACTAATTTCAGTAAAAAAAGTTACACTTTGACTTAATTTTATAAGTCTATTGAAATCCAAGCCAATGTCATTATCTTTGCGAGCAAAAATATACACCATCATTATGGCGCAACTTTCAGAACAAGAACTTGTACGTCGCGAGAAGCTCGCAAAACTTCGTGCACTAGACATAAATCCATATCCCGCAGATGAATTCCAAGTTACTGACACAAGCAGCACTATAAAAACAAACTTTAAAGAAGGAAACAAAGTTGTTGTTGCAGGTCGCTTGATGCGAAAAAAGGTGCAAGGAAAAGCTGCTTTTACAGAAATACAAGATAGTGAGGGGCGCATTCAAGTGTATTTTAATCGTGATGAAATTTGCACTGGTGAAGACAAATCAGCATACAATGAGGTGTTCAAAAAACTTCTTGATTTAGGAGATTTTATTGGAGTTGAAGGCGAATTATTTACCACTCAAGTGGGTGAAAAAACAATACTAGTCAAAGATTTTAAACTGTTAAGCAAAGCATTAAAACCGCTACCACTACCAAAAACGGATTCTGAAGGCAACACTTACGATGAATTCAACGATCCCGAAATGCGCTATCGTCAGCGCTATGCCGATTTGGCTGTAAATCCACATATAAAGGAGATTTTTGTAAAGCGTACAAAACTCTTCAATGCTATGCGAGAGTTTTTTAATGAAGCAGGCTATTTTGAAGTAGAAACCCCTGTGCTTCAACCCATTGCTGGTGGTGCTGCAGCTCGCCCTTTTGTTACACACCACAACAGTCTAGATATTCCTTTATACATGCGAATTGCCAATGAATTGTATTTAAAGCGTTTGATTGTAGGCGGTTTTGATGGTGTTTATGAATTTTCAAAAAACTTCAGAAATGAAGGAATGGATCGCACACACAATCCAGAATTTACAGCAATGGAAATCTATGTTGCCTACAAAGATTACAACTGGATGATGGAATTTTGCGAACAGCTTTTAGAGCATTGTGCCATCGCTGTTAATGGCACAACAAAAGCCACATTTGGCAGTCATGAAATCGACTTTAAAGCACCCTATGCGCGAGTGACCATGACGGATGCAATAAAACAATTTACAGGATTTGATATTACTGATAAATCTGAAGCTGAACTCAGAGCAGCAGCCATTGAAATGGGCATAGAAGTTGATAAAAGCATGGGCAAAGGAAAACTTATTGATGAGATTTTTGGTGAAAAATGTGAAGGCAATTATATACAACCGACCTACATCACCGACTATCCAAAAGAAATGAGTCCATTGTGCAAAGAACACCGCAACAATCCAGAACTTACAGAACGTTTTGAGCTCATGGTTTGCGGAAAAGAAATTGCAAATGCTTATTCAGAATTGAACGATCCAATTGACCAGCGCGAGCGCTTTGAGGCACAACTCCAACTTGCTGATCGAGGCGACGATGAAGCCACACAATTTATAGACGAGGACTTCCTTCGTGCGCTCGAATATGGTATGCCACCAACATCTGGAATGGGGATTGGAATGGACAGGTTGATTATGTTTTTGACCAATAATGCATCCATACAAGAGGTCTTATTTTTCCCACAAATGAAACCTGAGAAAAAAGCGGTCGAATTAAGTGAGAATGAAAAGGCTATTTTTGAGATTTTAAAAAACAAACATCCGCTAGGACTTAACGCTTTGAAAGCTACTGCAGGGCTTAGCAACAAGGGTTGGGATAAGGGCATTAAAGGTTTAACCAAAAAAGGATTGGCCAAAGTCTCAAAAATTGAGGATCAACTTGTGGTGGAGTTTTTAGGGTAATTTTTTTTCTTTTTTAAGACGTTTTCCGTTTTGTGTTATTATTAATTTTAGTACATTGGGAAGACCAAAATTTAATTTAATTTATATGAAATTTGCACAAAAACTTAGTTTGTTATGTATTGTTGCACTTGTGTTTCACTCTTGTGCCATAAGTATAAAAGCAACCTCAACCAAAAAAAATAAACCTTCAACAACAGAAAAACCGAAGTCAAAACCCAAAAAAGGAGATCTCAAACCATACTCAGAAGTGATTACAAAAGATGCTATTTCTGATGAAGGGCTGTTTAAGGTTCACAAAATTGATGCTGATTTCTTTTATGAAATACCCGATTCATTATTCGAAAAGGAAATGTTGATGGTGACACGTATTTCCAAAACTGCTTCAGGGATTGGTTTTGGTGGAGGAAAACAAAACACTCAAGTGTTACGATGGCAAAAGAAAGACAAAAAAGTACTGCTAAGAGTGGTCTCTTACGAGGTTTTTGCTGCGGATTCTCTGCCAGTTCATGAGGCCGTGGTCAATTCAAATTTCGAACCTGTTTTATATACCTTTCCAATACAAACCATCTCACCAGATTCTACGGCAACGGTTATCAATGTGAGTGAACTATTTAGTAAAGACGTTAAGGCTCTCGGTCTTCCTAGTTATCGTAGAAAACAATATAAAGTATCCCGATTAGAAAGTAATAAATCTTTTATTGAGAGTATCAAAAGTTACCCGAGAAACATTGAAGCCAGGCATGTCAAAACCTATGCGGCATCTGCAGCGCCTTCAAATTCTAGTACAGGAACCATTTCTATTGAAATAAACAATTCAATGATTTTATTACCTGAAAACCCCATGAAACGACGCTACTTTGATGAGCGTGTAGGCTGGTTTGCTAGAGGACAAGTAGATTATGGATTGGAAGATCAGCGCAGTCGAGAGTTGACATATTTGGACCGCTGGAGACTGGAAGTTAAAGATGAAGATATTGAAAAATTTAAAGCTGGTGAATTGGTTGAACCCAAAAAACCTATCGTCTATTACATAGATAGAGCTACACCAAAAAAATGGCGAAAATATATCAAACAGGGAATAGAAGATTGGCAAGTAGCTTTTGAAGCAGCAGGTTTCAAAAATGCTATTGTTGCAGCAGATCCACCATCGGCAGAGGAAGATCCTGAGTGGAGTCCAGAAGATGTTCGCTATTCCGTGGTACGATATTTGGCTTCTCCTATTCCAAACGCCAATGGCCCGCACGTGAGTGATCCAAGAACAGGAGAAATTTTGGAAAGTGATATCAATTGGTATCACAATGTTATGACCTTGCTACGCGGGTGGTTTTTTGTGCAAACAGCAGCCATAAACCCAGATGCTAGAGGTGCAGAATTTGAAGAAGACGTTATGGGGCGATTAATTCGTTTTGTGTCCGCACACGAAGTTGGACACACTCTAGGATTACCTCATAATATGGGAAGCAGTTGCGCCTATAAAGTTGAAGATTTGAGAAGTGCTGAGTTTACACAAAAATTTGGAACGGCGCCCTCGATCATGGATTATGCAAGATTTAATTATGTCGCACAACCAGGAGATGAAGGTGTTGCTCTCATGCCAAACATTGGAATTTATGACAAATACGCTATTTCATGGGGATATAGACCCATTTTGGATAAAACCGCTGAGGAAGAAAAAGAAACTCTTAATCGTTGGATTCTTGAGCACGCAGGAGATCCTCTGTACCGCTTTGGACATCAACAAGTTGGTGACGTCGTAGATCCTAGCTCACAGACCGAGGACCTTGGCGACGATGCGGTTTTAGCTAGTCATTATGGTATAAAAAATTTGCAACGCATTGTTCCAAATTTAATTGGATGGACAACCAAGGAAGGCGAAAATTACGAAGATTTGCAAGCCATGTATGGTCAAGTTTTATCGCAATTCAACAGGTATATGGGGCATGTTTCAAACAATGTAGGCGGCGTATATGAATACTATAAAACAGCAGACCAAGAAGGCGCGGTGTACACCCATGTCCCTAAAGAAAAGCAAATGGCAGCGTTGGAATTTTTGGATAAAGAACTTTTCAATACGCCAGAATGGCTTTTAGATAAATCTATTTTTGAGCGCATTGAATATTCGGGTTCAGTGGAACGTGTTCGCGCATTACAAGAAAGAACTCTGAAAAATTTACTTAGTTTAGGGAAAATGGCGCGTTTGGCTGAAAATGAAATCCTAAATGGAAAAGCAGCTTTCAAGTTGACAGATTTGACAAGAATGCTGAGAAATAGCATTTGGAAAGAGCTGAAAAAGGGGTCAAAAATAGATCCATATCGAAGAAATCTTCAACGAGCACACATTGATCGATTGGCCTATTTAATGACTGCAGAGAATCAAAGTAAAAGACGTGGAAGCAGCTATGTGAAATCTACGGCAGTAAATACCAGCCAGTCCGATATTCGTGCGGTCGTTCGAGCAGAGCTCACAAATTTGAAAACTATGGTCAATCGCAGTCTTGGTCGTAGCTCAGATGAGATGACCAGAATTCATTTGAGAGATGTAAGAGAACGTATTGAAGCAGTTTTAAACCCCAAACTTTAATATCAGTTTTTGAGCATTTTTTACTAATATTCAATACAATTGCAATGCAATCAATCGTTGACGTTTCAAAATACGAAGCATGGATCTTTTGCAAAAGAAGGGGCTAAAGTGAAAACGACAAAGAAACGTCAAAGAATGCACACAAAAGGTTAAAACAAAAAATCCAAACATTTAGTTTGGATTTTTTTTATTCCAACTTTAGATTTTTTGCAAATTTATTGTGAATCCACAAAATACCTAAACCGAAAGCAATTGATGCAAAAATCAAAATGTTGTTCAGAACGCCATCAACAGAAAAAGACATTCTAATTAAAATTGTTGAAATTATAAATCCTGAATTTCGAATCACCTTGTGAAATTGATCCGTGTAGAAAAAAGATACTAATAACAATAACACATCGACAATAATAAGTACTGCAAAAAATTCATCAAAGAACAGACTATTAACGTCTTTGAGAACTGCAGAAAAATTTTCGGGGGTCGAGTCTGTTATCCAATGTCCGAAGGTGAGCAATCCAATAAAAATAAAAATCGGAATCAAAAAAGTGGCCATGATTTTTTTGATCCTAATAAACTGCTTTATTTGGGACGTTTCAACTGAGCTTAAAGAAGAATCTCTGTCTAAACTTTCTCTTAGATATGAAAATACATAAATCAGAAAAAAGAGAATTAATGCGGTAATAATATCATACGTAAACGCAATATCATTTTTAATATCAAACCAATTGAAAGACAATTCGAGATTAGATAAATCTTTAAAAATCCTTCTAATTACAATAAGAGTGATGATTTCATACTGTTTTGTGATGTAGGTAGTGATTGACCTCGGAAGATAAAAAATCAGTAAATAAACCTCATAAATTAAGATGAATGAAAATGGAGTGTATATGGCTGCAATGGGGCTATCAAAGAAGTTAGAATCCTGAAACAAGTTCAAAACCGTGTATTTTTTTAAATAAATTAAAGCCAAATGAACCAAAAAACTCACCATGGCAATGACCAAAATGATTTTTTCAATTTTTAGTTTCACTTTTTCAGATAAAGCAAAATCATAAAGAGTTTTGAATGACAATAAATTATTCATATTACATTGATTCTGAGTAGACTAATAATTCATTATCTAGGATTTCTAAAGTTACAAAAAATAACTTAAGCACGTATTTATGAATCCTTTGATACATTTTTTACTACTTTTGAGACCCTAGATTTTAGTTGATTTTAAACAACATTAAACATGGAAATAATCGAAGTTTTGGGGTTTTGTGCGGCGCTGCTAATTGGGCTAACACTAGGCCTTATTGGAGGTGGTGGCTCTATTTTGGCAGTCCCCGCATTGGCGTATTTATTTCTGCTTGACGAAAAACTGGCCACTGGATATTCACTTTTTGTAGTCGGTTGTAGCGCTTTAGTCGGAGGATTCAAACAATTTCAAAAAGGAAATGTGGATTTTAAAACCGCACTTATTTTTGGTCTTCCTGCTATCGTAAGTGTTTCTCTTGTACGCTCCTTTTTGATTCCTATAATTCCAGACGAACTATTTGTTTTTAATGGAACTACAATCACTAGAAGAATGGCTATGTTTGGGTTGTTTGCACTTGTTATGATTCCAGCCGCATTTGCCATGTTAAAATCTCCAAAATCAAACTCAACAACATCAAATTCTAAAGATGTAGAATACCACTATTTACTGATTTTAGTCGAAGGTCTGGTCATTGGAGCTATCACCGGAATTGTTGGCGCAGGAGGAGGTTTTTTAATCATCCCTGCATTGGTTCTTTTAGCAAAAATTGACATCAAAAAAGCCATAGGAACATCTCTTGTTATTGTGACTCTTAAATCTCTTATAGGATTCTTTTTGGGTGATGCCTTTACTATGGAAATAGATTGGGGGTTTTTATTGGTATTTACTGCAATTGCAATCGTTGGGATTTTTGTTGGTACATTTTTGAATAGTTTGTTTGATGGAAGGAAACTTAGAAAAGGATTTGGTTATTTTATACTGCTAATGGCTGGATTTATTTTTTATATGGAATTCATAGCAAGCGCAACATAAGATCAACCAAAATAAATTATTTTTGCAACTCATAGATTATAAATTATGACTTTATTATATGACCCTTGGCTATGGTATGTTTCTGGAATTGCCATCGCATTCATAATGATATTATTACAATTATCAGGTGAAAAATTTGGAATGTCAAGCAACCTAAGAACACTGTGTTGTGTATGTGGAACAAGCTTTTAAGGGAAAAACTACCGCACTAATAACTCATTGAAATAAAGAAATTAATGCTATCTCGAATACTATTTATATCTTTAAGAAAATAAAAAACAAATGTCAAAGGTCATCGTAACAGGAGGTTGTGGATATATTGGTTCACACACATGCATTGCATTATTATCTCAAGGATATGAAGTAGTAGTTTTTGACGATCTTTCAAATGCTAGTAAGGAAAGTATAGATAGAATTGAAAAAATTACTGAAAAACGTCCAGAGCTTTATCGTGTTGATCTGAAAGATAAAAATGCTGCAATTGCTGCTTTTGAAACGCATAAAGATGCTATGGCAGTCATTCATTTTGCAGCATACAAAGCTGTCAAAGAGTCCGTAGAGCAGCCGTTACAATATTATGAAAACAACTTGTTTTCTCTTATAAACACTCTGATAGCACTACAAAAATTTGGCATTAATAATTTTATTTTTTCATCATCCGCTACGGTCTATGGCATACCAAAAACTTGTCCAGTTACAGAAAAAAGCCCTGTGAGTACAGCTTTCTCGCCCTATGGAAATACCAAAAAAATTGCCGAAGAAATTTTAGAAGATTGTACACACTCAAATGCAGAGTTTTCAATCATTAGCTTACGCTATTTTAACCCAATTGGGGCGCACAAATCAGGCAAGATTGGCGAACTCCCCAATGGTATTCCCAACAACCTTATGCCCTACATTACACAAACGGCTGCAGGAATTCGCGAGCAACTTATGGTTTTTGGAAATGACTACCCCACAAAAGATGGAACAGCCATTCGAGACTATATTCATGTGATGGATTTGGCAGAAGCACATGTTGTGGCTGTAGATCGTCTTATTCATCAAAAACAAGAAAATAATTTTGAAATTTATAATCTAGGTACAGGAATTGGTTATTCTGTTTTAGAAGTCATCAAGGCATTTGAAACACAAAATAATTTAGCTTTGAACTACAAAATTACTGATCGCCGAAAAGGAGATGTGCCAGTCGTTTTTGCTTCTACAGAATTGGCCTCACAAACACTAGGGTGGAGTGCAAAACGCGACTTGAATTCAATGGTGAAATCTGCCTGGAATTGGGAAAAAAATTACCGAAATGAAAATAGTTGATTTTTTTAATCCTTCTGTTAATCATCAAAATCAGGATCATTGAGCTCTAGCAAATTGCCAGAATCAATAGCATTGCCAGCAATCCCTTTGATGTCGCCAAATAATGCACTTAGATTTTCTTGAACCAACCATATTTGTTTTTCTCGAGTGGCCCACATGCGGTTCATCGCTTTTTTCTCCGAATTCAATTGAGAACTCATCGTATCATAAGTCTCGATAATTCGTTTTATTTTTTGAGTAAAATCGTTGCTTGTGAGGTAATTGTACAACAACTCCATTTTATCACCCTTATTTTCTTGTACAGCCGATACAGACTGTGCCTTTACCAAGACTTCTCGAAGCACTTTTGTCAAGCTTTTAACTTCGTTAAAATGACAAATCCAAACCCCATTTTTAAAATCAAATCGCTCCAAATCACTAGGCATAGTTTCGGTTACCAAAACAGCGATATCGCCTTTCACACGCATTTGGTCTTGCTTGAGTTTATCGATCCATTTATTGTCGAAATTTTTGGTGCGTTTGCTTTCAAATACAATGGTACCGCACTGGATTTGTTGAGCATTAACAACGGTTTGAATCACATCGGCCCCTTTTATCCCTTTTGAAACTTCAGAAATTTCATCAAATGGGAAGCTCTGTTTTAAAAGTTCTTCTAAAGCCAATTCTTGCACCTCGCCTTGCATTTGCATAGACCCTTGCTCGGCTTTGCGCTTCATTTCTTCAATTAGCTTTTTTTGATCTTCTAATTGTTTTTGAAATTCGCGCTCTTTCAAAACATTCGCCTCGCGTTCTTTAGCACGTGCCTTTTCTTCAATTTCTTTTTGTTTTTCCAGAAGTTGTTGTTGCACCAAAAGCTCTTGGTCTTTCGCTTTTTCTTCTAATTCAAGCTCTCTCTTTTTTAGATTGATTTCTTGTTGTTTCAACGCGCGAACTTCATTGTTTTTTTCCTCAAATTGTTCTTTTAATGATTTAAGCTCCAACTCAAAATCAGACTTTGTTTTGTTTTGAATGATTTCTTTTTCTTGAAGAATTCGTTGTTCTAGTTTTGCTTTAAAAATTTCATTTTCTTTTTCCTTTTTAGTTTGAAATTCTAAGCGCTCTTGTTCAAGTTTTTCCTTTTCTTGATTAAATATTTTGGCTTGATCTTGAACTTTTTTTTCAAACTCTGCTTTAAAATGAGCTTGTAATTGTCCGCTTAATGCTTCTTCAACATCAAATCCGTGACCACAATTAGGACATTTTATTTTATCTTTCATAGGAACAAAAAACTAGAACTTTAATTTAGTATTCATGATAGGATGAACACCAACGAGATGCAATTTAGTGAAATTTTAAAAAAATTAGCCTATTTGTAGCTGATTGGTTGCATGGCGCGTTTTGGTTGCCTATCCACAGTATATAATCCCCAATGTTTTTCTGGCTCGTTGGGGTCATCTGAACCTTTCCAAGGTTCGTCAAAAGCTTCAAAAACAAACGTTAGAATAGATTCTGAAAGACTCCAATCTGAAAGCGCTTTGTAATAAATTTTTTGAACCTCAACATTTACATTTTCAACTGGAATGCCATAGCCGTTGGATGTTGTTGCCCATCCTGCTTCTGTAATAACAACAAGTTTGTTGGGATATTTTTTTGCAACAGCATCATAATTTTGTTTCGTAAACGCCATCCCTTCATGAATCGATTTATGCTCCCACACTGGATAGGTATGAATAGAAATAAAATCAACTTCATCGACTAAAGGTTCTAACTTATCCAACCACGGTACATAATTTTCACAAAACGTTACAGCTTGTTTGGCATTAGCTTTTACATATTTTACATAAGAAATCACGGCATCTACTGACACCAAATGATCGGTCCAATCTACGCAAGCTTCATTTCCAACAGAGAGTGTAAAAATAATATCAGGATATTGATTCGCCAAACTAATGAGGGCATCCATTTGCTTAAAATTTGATGCCTTATTGGCTTTAAGTTGTTGTGCTTGGTATATTCCACCCCAAGGACAATTTGGGTTGTTTTCTTCAGCTTCAATAAAAGCTCCCAACATGACTTTTAGGGGTAAATTTTCATTTTTTATAACGTCTAAAACAGTTTTTGAATGTGTATCACAGCTGTAAAGTCGTATGTATTGCCACTGTTTTTCTATGATCTGTAGGTCCTCCTTTACTTCATCGTAGGAGGGATAAGTATGGCCTGGACGTTGTCCCTCACGATATCCAGAATAGCATATGGCAAGTCCATTTGGAACCCCTAAAACTTTTGTGTAATCGGTGTTGTTTTGAGTCATAGAATACTAAAATTTCAAGTTTTCGTCTTTATCCCAAAGCCCCCAGTAAGCACCTACATCGCCCTCGGCATCTACTTTCCATGATTCATCAAAAGACGAAAAATAAAACATTTCGATAGCATCTTCTTTAGACCATTTTTGTGCATTGATAAAATAACGCAACGCATTATCATAAGATGGGTGCGCCCCTTCAAGACTTGTCCCTTTACTTGGCCATCCTGTTTCTGTAATAATTACTTTTTTTCCATTTGCTGCATTAAGGGCTTGTTGGTACATTTGCTTCATATACACTAATGAATATTCCAAACTACACCCTTCCCAATAGGGGTAACAATTCGCCAAAATAACATCACACACCTCTGTGATTTTTGGACGATCAGAAAATTCATAATAGGCGTCTACATAGCCCACTGGAATATTGGGAATTTCTTTTTTTACATGATTTATAAAAGAAATTAACTCTGCTTCTTCCAGATCTCCTCTGTACATCACTTCATTTCCTACAGCAGCAACATCGACAAACCCTGCTTTGCTTAATGCTATGAGGCCCTTAATTTCGTTTTCATTGACTTGGTTGTCATCTCCAAGCCATACCCCCACTAGAGTTTTAAGACCGTATTCTTTGGCTATTTTTGGAATTTGCTCATTCCCTTCTGTACAAGAAAAAGTTCGAATCCATTTGGTGTATGGCAAAATAATTTCTATTTTTTTTCTGATTTGTGCCTCAGAGATGGGGTCGCCTGGCTCCTGACCCTCTTCGTATGGGCTGAAACATAGACCATGCATTCCAGCGTTTAATACAGATTGACTTAGTTTCTGGAGTTCTTTTTTTTCTAATTGATTAACATTTATACCAAGAAGAGATTTTTGTTTTTCTTTTCTGTAAGACATTGGTTAATTTTTATTGAATTATGTTATGATTCTGATGTGTGTTTTTGTTGTTTTAATATAGCTTTTATTTCTTTTGCTTTTTCTTCAGTAATACTGTAGTTACGCATTACAAACATCGCAAGAATAGTTCCCCCCATTGGGAAAAAACAGAAAAAAGCGTGTAATCCATCGACAGCAGATTGTTGGTCGAGAGTTACAAGATCAGGATTGAAACCAACGAAAGTAATGATAGCTCCACTAAGTGCGCCCGCAATTCCAAAACCAACTTTAACCATCCACCAATAAATGGCTCCAAAAATTCCTTCTCGTCGCTTTCCTGTATTGATTTCATCAATATCAATCACATCGGCGGTCATAGACATCATTATGGTGAATAAACTTCCTATACCAAAAGAAAAGAAAGGCAGTGCTATTATGTACATCCATGGTTTTCCAGGGATAAATAAAAAGTATAACATGACATAACCAACCAATGAAATGGATTGTGATACCATAAATGCTTTTTTCTTACCCATTTTTTTGGACATCCAAGCTACTGTTGGGATGACAATAAATGTTGTCCCCAAAGCGCCCAAACACCCAAACATGGAAACCCAAATCCCACTCGCACCTGCATCACCATTGAATAATTTATAGACGATAACAAAAAAAGTGAGTGCTGCAACAGTATTAAAAGCGTTAAAAATTAAAAATGTTGCGCTACATAATTTTCTAAAGTCCTTAATCTTGAAGGCTTCAACAAAGCTTTCAAATATCTTTTTTATGCTATTGCCAATATTAGCGAGATTTAAAGGTTCGTAATTTTCGTTGACTGTTGATTTACTTTCAATAAAAACGGCTGGAACAATGGCAAAAATAGCACAAGGTATGGCCACCCAAATTGCCAATTCTCGAACAGCAATATCTGCCGATGGAAACCAGTTTTCATCATACATAATGATCCAAAACAAAGGGGCAATTACCCAAGCCCATTGGCCAATCCATTGTGAAATGGCCATGATGTTTGTTCTTTCGTGAAAATCGTCACTCATTTCGTAACCCATTGCAACATAAGGAACACTAAAAATTGTCAGGCCTAAGTAGAAGACCAAAGACCATAAAAAGAAATACCAAAAGTTATATTCTACACCATCTGTTTTGTAAAGTTGCCACATAAAAATATAGGCAAGCCCCATGATTATTCCACCAATTAAGACATACTGCCGGCGGCGGCCCCATTTCGATTTTGTATTGTCTGTGATAAATCCCATGATAGGGTCTAAAAAAGCATCAAAAATTCGAGGGAAAAGAAATACTAAAGACCACATCCATCCTGAGAATCCTAGGTCCTCGACTAAGACGACCATAAAAATTCCCAAAATGGCTGGAAACATTTGATTGGCCAACATACCAAAACCAAAAGCAATTTTTTGGCCCATCGGTACTTTGTTGGTTTTGATTGAATTGTTCATTTTTTGTTTGTTAGTTAGTAATCAATATTGTTTGAATTGCCTGCGGACTTATCGAGATTTGTTGTGCCGATTTTGATGTTTTTAATGTAAAGGATTTGTGCTCCATTCCTTCATTAAATACCACAACAGCAACAGTGCCATTGGGGTTTTGAGCGGCAGTAACCATCAAATCTATATCAGTGGCGTCAACTCCAATAATTTCTGCACCAGGACGAATAAATTTACTAAAGTGTGCCATGATGTAATACAACGGCGTATAATAAATTTCGTCAGTTTCTGGATCCACAATGATGGGTGCTACACACCAGTTTTTAAACCAATTTGGACCACCTTGTCGGTCCAACACCATGTTCCAATCTACCCATCCATCAACCCAATTATTGAGGCAACCAATAATATCTCTGGCATAGCGATTTGAAGGTGCATATTTTGGATGTAAATATTTTTTTTCTTCCTCGCGCCAATCGTAGCCCCAATCGGTTGCTTCTTTTTTCCAATACCAGGCATCGTCTTTCCAAACTGGGACTTCGGAATCTACACACGCTTCTGTTTGAATCAAATATTTGTGAGGTGCTTTTTGGTGTGCATATTGCAATGCTTCAGGAAAAAAATCATAGGTGCTTTCGTACCAATGTATTGCTGTTCCATCGAAGTATTTGGACGTGAGTTCATCTTTATACATCACATCTACCCATTCTTTTATATCGGCTCTGTTTTGATCGTAACCCAATAGTTTAAGATGTCCTTTACCGTCTGCCTCTAATTTTGGACCTAAATGGTGTTGCACAAATTCAGTCATTTCTTCTGGCGAAAAGTGCATACTTTCCCAATTATTACCATTACCAAGAGGTTCGTTCTCAACTGTGAACCCCCAAATATCGATTCCCTCTTGTTTGTAGGCATCAGCATATTTTGAAAAAAATAAGGCCCAAGTGTCATAATATTCCGGAAGGAGTTTTCCTCCAACCCATTGTTTGTTGTCTTTCATCCAAGGTGCTGCAGTCCAAGGCGATGCAAAAAGCTTAAATCCGTCTTTGGAGACTTTCATTGCATCTTTGATCATAGGAATAAGGTCTTGTTTATCTTCGTCTATAGAAAAATGTTCTAGGTTTTTATCCCCTTCGACGGGCGTATAGGAATAATTAGAGAGAGAAAAATCACATGAGTTCATGTGTGTGCGTGTCAAAGAATAATGTGCTCCATTTTCGCTAAAATAGGCCTCTAAGATTTCTGTTCTTTTTTCTAAACTCATTTGATTCAACAAATGTGCAGAGGCTTCTGTAAATGCGCCTCCAAATCCCGAAATCGTTTGAAATTTTTGATCAAAATTTAATTGTATAGTTGATGGGGTAGCATCAGAATCAAATGTAGTGCGCTCAGTCAGCTGGTTTCCAGATTGTGAGGTTTCAAAAACTGTTAGTGTCTCTTTTTTTGAGTTCATACAAGCAAAAGTTGAAATTAAAATAAGTAATGATAAAATTGTATTGAACTTCATGGTCGCGTTTAATTCGTTTTATTTGAAAGTAAAAAGTTTACAAATCGTTCTTTTAGCACTTCAAAGGTTTGTTTTTTATTTCTATCGATGTCCACGATACCCCAAAATTCTTCATTTGGAGCCCCGTCGTATGGAACACCGCTACTATTCGGTGCCCAGCCCCCAACGTCTTGTTGATTTGGGTTTCCTGCTTTCCATAACCCATCTGTAAATGAAAACATGGCTAGGCCAGAATTTATATGAGCATACTGAAAGACGGCATCAATAATTTTGGCATTTGCAACGGCTTGTGCTTTTTGATTTTCACCTTGAGCAAAGCCAGCTTTTGCTATTTTCATATAGCTGTCTGCTCCTGCTTCGGAGAGATAAACAGGCTTACTACTCACCGCTTTCCATTCGCGAAAAACGGATTGTGGTTGATCCCAACGGTACACATTAAGACCCCAAATATCTATATTGGGGTTTGACTTAAGTGCTTGACTGTCTGGAATATCCCCGTGAGCTGTTGCAACAGGATGGTTTGGATCGAGTTCGTGTATTAAATCGGTTGCTGTGCTTAATGCGTTGTACCAATTTTGAATAGTTCCATCAAACCATTCTGGATGATAATTATATTCGTTACCAAGTTCCCAAAATAAAATTGCATTATGGTTTTTATATTTTTTTATGTAGTCTAAATACGTTCCAGAAAGCATATCAAAAATGCCGTTTTGATTATATCCAAATCCTACAATAAGTTTGAGCCCTGCATCATCAATTTTATCTAAGATTTGAATGTCATCTATAGGAGCATAAATACGTATGGTGTTTATGCCTGCTTCTTTCATCAATTCTAAATCTTGATCAATTGTTTCGAAATCGCGAGTGGTTTGTCCTTTTGGAACTGGATGATAGCAAATGCCTTTAATGTAATAGGGTGAATTATTTAATAATACCCGGTTGCCTAAAACTTGAACGCTATCATTTTTTACGGGTATAAAAAATAGAGTTATTGAAAATAATAAAACTGAAAATAGACTTAAAAGTTTCATGCTAATTATTGGTTTGGGTTAACACAGATTTTGGTGGAAAAACATCCTTTAGCAATGCCCTTTTGCTACCATTATAGGTTTTTTCAATAGGATTTCCATCTCTAAAAAGACCAGAAAAAACACCATCATCTACATAGGACCACAAGGCGTATTTTGCTTTACCCTCAACAGTAAATAATCCAAAGTGATTTTCAGATCCATTCGGATGATTTGCATCTTTCCAAGGTTCGTCAAAGGCTTCAAAAAAGAAGCAAGAAATATTATTGCTGTTGCTCCACTCGCGCATGAGAGTGTAATATAATGCTTGTTTGTATTCATCAGCGGCAAAAGATCCATTTGGCCCGTACAACCCTTGAGACGTTGTAGCCCAGCCTGTCTCACCAATGTGAATTGGTTTTTCTATTCCCAAAGACTTGACATAGTTTTTTACGCTTTGATATTGACTCACTGCATAGGACTTTGCACGTTTCATGGCCGCTTCAGTTTTTTCGATTTCAGATAAGGATGATTGATCTTCAGGTGTTAACCAAAAGCTGGAATTATAGTGTGTATCGTGAAAAGGATATGTATGTAATGAAATATAATCTACAGCAGCAATTAACTGTTCCAGATCTTTATTGTGATAATCAGAACTTCCGCCGCCCCAAGACGCAAAATTATCTGAACTCGTAATCCATAGGGACTCCGAAAGTTGACCTTGAGATTTTTTATTTTGCAAATAATTAACCCATTTCAAGATCACATCCGGTTTAACAAAATAGGACGTTGCCCAGTGTACCATAGCCTCATTTCCAACGGCAATAATTTTTACAATTTCTGGATATTTATTGGCTAACTCTATGGCCTTATTTATTTCAGAGGCATTGTTTTTTTCGTCCTCCACATCATGGTTTGGCGATTCGGTCCATGCATTTGCACAGTCTATCCATGCACCAAGCATCACATACATTTCAAAACTTGTATCCTCCGTTCTTAACTCCCTAATGGCTTTAAGAATATTTGAGGCATGAGGAAATTGTAAATTATAAGTTCTCAAGATTCTAATCCCCATAGCGTGTATAAGTTTTAAATCTTCTTTCAAAGCTTCCACAGAAGGTTGAATATCTCTTGAGGTCATGCGGTAGCCTCCATATGAAATGGCTGGATATTCTGGATGACCCAAAATCTGTGCTGCTGTTTTAGTGTTCAGATTCAACTCCTCTTTTGATTTTTGACATGACAAACTTAAAAAAATACACAAGACAAAAAATATCTTACTATGTGTGTTTAAGGCCATCATGCGTGTTTTATTTATTTGTATTAATGAGGTCTCATTTTACCACAAAAACACATAGTTGTTTTATTTTATTTGTACGTTGAAAAATTTGTGTTGTTGTCTCTGCATCTAAAGTATTGGCATCAAATGTTTTGGCTGATCCCTCAAAAAATTCAACAACCGTTGATGCTTTAGAAGCTTTTTTGTACACTACAGGCACCTGACAAATTGTAAACGCTAAACTGTCTTTTTCCAAAGCAATACTTTGTTTTTCTTGAGCTACATCGACATAGTTAAAATTTTGTGGTTCTTGTAAAAATTCTGAGGCTTTCAAAATTCGAGCATCAAACCCAAGAACACCATCTTTTACGCGCATACCCAACTCCCCAAATCGACACAAAATATCTTCTTTTACCTGCCCCGTCATCCCTGGCTGTTGTGCCCCTTTCCCACCAGGCGTATGAGAATATGGATCTGTTGGAAAAGCACCATATAATTCTGGAGATTTGTGCGCGCCAATTCCTGCATTAATTTCAAAATAATGATCAAAAAGTTTACCAATTATTGCTGGATCATTTTGTTCATCAATTGCTTTTTGAGTTGTTTCGAAGGCCGCCAATAATAGCTTAGAGACCATGTGCCAATAAATAGAACCTAAGCCTTCATAACCAAAGAAAGTCCCTGAACGACCTGTAAAAGATTTATGATCAAAAATAGCTTCGAAAATCCCACATACTGTGTCTGTTTCGTTTGATGCTAATGTGCTAAATTCATCGGGTAAACTCTTTAATGCTGCTTTTAAATTATCGACATTGTTGAAGTTTCCATTGAAGTGAAACTCACCATTACAATCTTTAGTAATCACTTGTGTATTTCCAGCATCTATAAGTTTTTGCAACAGACTTGATGACTGAACTTGTTGTTTTGATATTGTATTTTTATCGACAAATCGCGGTAGCGTTTTGTTTGGATATAAGATATAACTGTACTGATCTGGTCTGAATAATGCACTCGCTTTTAGAGCATCTAAAACATTCAAAGATTCTTCGGTTGAGAGATATCCAGAACTTAAAACAGCGACTTGACCCTCCAACATTTCTGGAAGGTAAGAAATCGAAACAGCATCATTACCCACCACAGTCATAAGGTTATAGGCGTGATAGAGATTGTCGGCTCTTTTGTTCGCTTCGATAGAATGCTCTAAGTGTGTTAGAGCGACACTTACAAAGTTTGAAATTTCATCTAGATTAAGTGTGTTTTTCTCACCAGAAAAACTCTTTTCATAAATAGCAGTTCGGTATTTGCTTCCTGCTTGTCCAAGGCCATCCAAAACGGTTTTTCTGTCCGTATCTGAAATTGTTCCAGAGAGAAGGTGTGTGTTGTCTTGAAGTGTTTTTGAAACCTGATTGAAAAATTCAATTAATTCTACAGAAATCTCAACCTCATTTGTGGCTGTATTTTTTAAAGTCGTTTCAAAGAATTTTAAAAATCGGCGTAAATAATACAGGGTCACCATAGAAACACCATTGCCAACCAATGCGTTGTTTGCATCGTTCCATTCTGGACGCTGTGTGTTCATCCAAATTCCACCTTCTGGAATAAAGTTGGATACTTTTGCTAAAACAGTGGCCAGAATTTTCTCGATGAAATTAACCTTATAAATAAAAATATTTTTATCGCGCAATAGTGCTCCATCGACCCCAATTTCTTCGCGTTTGAGGTGTATTCTAGCTTCTGCTTCATGATCAAAATCAATTGTATTTTTTGGGTCTTTCAGTATTTGATCGTAAGGCTTTATTCTGTAGGGAACATTGGCATACACAAATAAATCTTTAGAGAAATAACTCTCCAATTTGTTTGGATAATAGGTGTCTATAAACTCTAAAAACTTAAGTAAATAAATTATTTGATGATCTCCCCAATAGCCAATATATGACCAAGGATTATCTGGCTCAATAGTTTCCCAATCGAAACCATCTTTTGTAACTCTATAGGGATTATAACCATCAAAGGTTGTGGCATTCAAAAACTTATGAATCATACCCTCAATAAATTCTGGATAGGAATGCACAAGGGCCTCCCAGTTTTGAAAAATATCTCTCCAATTGCCTTGATAATCTAAGATTTTTGAGCCGTCTTCATTTCGAGTATTGATTGAAAATTTATTCCACGGACGACTAGGGTCGCCATGGCGTCTACTGAATTTCAATGGAAGATATTCATAGCACAAACGTTTGAAGTTTTTGTCGTCATCACTTTTAGCAATAGATTTCAAATGATTCAAATCAAAAGTTTCTGGAAGCGCAGCAATTAGGTCTGACTTTTTGAAAAATACTTTGTGATTTGCACTTTCTATGTAGTTACTAAAATCTTCTTTTTCAATGGTATAATTGTCATCAAAAATCCCGCCTCGCATGATATTAAACATAGTGTTGGCAAAGTGCCTTGTGTTTCTTGTACGATCAGAGGTGAGCTGCAAACCATCTGAAGCGGCAACCAAAGCAATAAGTTGTTGTGTGCCCTGTTCTACAGAATCTGACAATTGTTCTAAGAGCGAAGAATGATTTTTAAGACTATTTTTGATCTGAGCGATATCATTCATAGACTGATTTACGTTGGCTACAAGTGTCCAATGCTCAGAGGATTTTTCGTTTAGTGTGAGCTCTGCAGTTAAAAAATAGGCACCACGTTCGGCCTTTACATCAACTTCTTGCTCAATGTTTTGCCCTCTTCTAAAGTGATCAATTTGTGTCGAAGAGATTAGTTTTTTTGAATCATTTAACCCAATAGACCAAACTGTATTGGCTTTTAATGCTTCGCTTGGTTCTGCCTTATCTACAATAATGGCACTTAGAGAATAAATCCCTAGGCCAGAATCTGTTTCGAGTTCACATTTTTTATAGGCATCGACAAGATTACTTGTACTATTTTGTAGCGCATCTTCTACGCCATAGGGTAAAATATTTTGGATACCATCTAAAACGCGGAGCGTTACAGGGGTATTGGCTGAATTTTTTAAAGAAGACTTTCGGACAAATCCGTAGGCGTCACTAGAATTCCATTCATAAGAAAAAGTAAGGTGTAAGTCGTGATTAATTTCTTCAAAAATAACTTTATTGCCATAGGCGTTTTTATATAAGTTTCTCGTAACTTCATAGACACCATCTTGTCTATTGGAAAAGGGTTCCCACAAATACGTTTTATCGTCTTTGTTTACCAAAAAAATAGACTTACTACCTGTGTACTCACTCGACTCGGTAATTTTATCATCTGTATAATAGGGAAAAAGGGCGTAATTACTGTTTTTCCTTCCGGCAGAAAGCCCTCCAGTACTAGATATAAACATCCAATGATCCGAGTTGCTTACGATACTCATGAAAAACGGACGCATTTTGTTATAGTTTGAAATTTTATAAAAAACCTCATCTTCAATAATAATTTCATTCCCAGAAATCTCTTGTTGAGAAAAATGAGCCGGGGTTTTTCCTATGTATATGTTGTTGTTTAAATTCATTTAAAAATTATAAATAATAATAATTGATTGCTATGTGCTTAAAAATTAAATGCCGTTTCAATCGCATATAAATATCAACCCAAAATACTGCTATTTTTCAGTTTGCTTGAAAAATAAAACACTACAATTGTTATACAAGTAAATTTTATTGAAATCTGCTTCTAGATTGATGACTGCTTCTTTTAACCTGTAAAATATAATTAGAATAAAAAATTAATACTTTTTGGAGCGTTGAAATAGAATTAAAACCACACATTTGACTACAACATGATTGTTTCGTTTTTGGATATTACAGAAAAATGTGCTCTCACATGATATCTCAATATTAACAAAAAAAATAGCCTGAATGAATCTTTCAGGCTATTCTAGATTTATGTAAAACTGTTCAATTTATGGTGTTGCGCAAGGCGAACTCAGTTCTGGTAAAAACGTCCAAAGTTGTGTGCTGTTGCCCCATGCAGACAAGCTTTCTCTTAGTTTTGCATTGTCGGTTTTGAATTGATCCTCACCATTCATTTCGTTATATGCAGTAACGACCTTAGACCATTCTTCTGAACCGTCCATATCCATTTCAGCATGGTTTTCATGAGCAAATCCTACCAATACATTTAATCCACGATTTCCAGCAAATACTGTCCATACTCCCATATCTATTTGAGCATCAGACTTTACAATAGCATCATAGACACGCTTGCGAAATGTCCAAAAATCATTGGATTTTGCAGGGTCTATGTTATACAAAATCACTTGGCGCATTGGTTTTTTGCAGAGATCTGTCATTTCGTGAGAAACATTTTTGTTGTAATTCCATACTTGAAATAAATCATTTGTAACGTGTGGCGCTACAGTTTCATTCCACATTTTATACTCTTCTGGATCTCCATTTTGATCAAATGCAGCCATGTCTTGCTCTATTCGAGCTCTAAATAACTGCCCTGCTCTTGGTCCAGTTTCAATATAAAATGTATAGTGTGCTCCTTTTTCTGCAGATTGATTGTACTTCTGTGTTTTAGCTTTCATAGCTTCATAAACCTGCTCTTCTTTGCCTTCATCAACTTTGATGTAACGTGATTTTGCAACTTGTGCCGTTAAATTTGCAGTTGCAAAAGCGAATAATACGAGAATTAGTTTTTTCATTTTTTTAAAATATTTGGTTAATACTACCAAATATAATAAAATTGATTGCATTTTAAAACTAAAATAATTTAAGTTAATGTTATCTTTAAGTCAAGATACAATTTTGAGTATGAATAAAAGGTGAAAAGAAGTTATGTGAAAAAGGTGTTAAGGTTCAACTTATGATCGTCCTTTCTATCTGTTTTTAAATACATAATATAATTTACCACTTAATTTTTTTTATTTTCTAATCAAATTCGTTGTGGGATGATGTCTAATATATCATTTGGAAGACTTCCGATATTTATTAATTTAACAGCCGCTACATTTAGGGCATAGTTAATACAACTTTCAGTGTTTTGATTTTTGACAAAAGCCGTCAGAAAACCGGCCCAAAAAGCATCACCAGCACCAGTTGAGTCAGCAATTTTATCAATTTTCACAGCTTCAAAATATATGATCTCTTTTCCGTTTTGTGAAACCTCAACGCCATTTTTACCTTTTGTTAAGCAGACAAAATCTACACCTAAATTATGAAAAAAATTAAACATTTCTTGCTTAGAAACAGACTCCCCAAAAAGCCTTTTACAATCGTCAGAACTAATTTTGATTAACGGATTATATTGGCAATATGATTTTATAACACTAATTGCAGTTTCTCGGCTATGCCATATTTTTTGTGAAAAATTGACATCTAAACTAAGTTTTAATCCTAGATCGAATGCAATTTTAGCATTTTCAAGAATGACAGATTGTGATGGGTTTTTGCTTAAAGCAAAACAAGTGGTGTGAAAAATTTTAGCTCTAGCAATTTCGCTTTTAGATATTTGTGATCTATCTATGTGAAAATCTGCTTCTCTTTCAGGTTTGAAATCTGGAGTACTTACAGATCTTGAAATATAGATTTTGGATGTTTTTTTGTTTTTTATTTGTTTTATTGCTGAGGTATTTACATCCGTTAAATTTATTGCATCAATAATATACTGGCCAAATTCATCATCTCCTACGGATGCAATCAATTGTGTCTTCATCCCTAATTTTGAACAATTAAGAGCCAGATTTGTTGCAGACCCCCCAATATGCTGAGAAAATGTTTGAGTCTTGCTTAACGAATCTGAAATATCATCTCCTATAAAATCTATTAGAGCTTCTCCAATACTTAAAATTTGTAACTCTTTTTCGTACATTATTACTTTAGTAAATTGTTGTTATTCAAAGATTGTTCAAGGATTATCTCTCCTGCTGCACTCCATCCACATTGTTTGACACCAGAAGGGAGGCATGTATTTGAGTCAAAATTTTCGTAAAAACTAAAATCTTGTTGAGCATTCAATTCTTTTATTTCCTTCAAAATCTCAATGGAAACGTTTGAGTTTATAGACTGCACTGCCATACCATAAATCCCATTAATCATTTGCCATGTTCCTCCATTGTGAAATTGAAAAGGATAATTCCTGAATTCATATTTACAGTTGTTTTCTAAAACTTCCCAATCCTTATCTTTTGGTGTTATGGGCGGCCAAAATGCTGGCAATAAACCAAGTGGTAACTTGCGTCGTAAACTTTCAGAAAAATCAAATACTTTTTGTTTAAATGTTGAATCACCGATATTTAAAAAAATGGCCAATGAATTTCCAAAAGCATCATACATAGTTTGATATCCAGATGGCGAAATTGAAGCCATCCAATAAGTTGACTCCTTTAATTTTTTATGTGCTTTTGGATGATAAGGTTGTTGTGTTTGTGTTTTACGAAAGTTGTCTTCTATCTTCTTTGTAATTTTATGTATTTTTTTTTCAAATTCAATTTTAGGCTTTAATTGATGTAAACACCTCAATGCCCAAAGACGTAGAAGTTGATCATAAAAAATATGACCCTCGGTGATGTATTCATCTGCCCAATTTCCAGATCTTGGCACATATAGAAGATTATTATTATTAAATTCCCATGCCTGCAATAAACCCAAAGCTCTATTTATTTTTTCTTCATACTGGTTCAATAATGTCATGTCATTTATAGCATAACAGTAATTACATATTCCAATTATATACCATGATATGGTATCCACTCTACCTGCGAGCCCACCAAAACTAACCTCAGCATTCCCTTTTTCCTTAAAATAGACATTTGATGGAATATGACCTAAATGATGTTGGTGTTGAGAAAGTGTGATCAAAGTTGATTTAAATGTATCCAACAAGGTGCTATTACCGTCAAGTATTGCGGCCAAACCACAAATAACACCATCTCTAGCCCAAACTCTATTGTAATTAGTAGATTGATCTGCACTTGCCAGAAATCCATTTTTGGTGCTTAATTTAAATAACAGCTCTATAGCTTTTTTGTATGATTCCTTATGAGTCATGAGAAGAAAACTTAGGTGTGGAGATAAAGAGTGTAAAAATTGCAGCCAAAATTAGAAAAAGAGCGGCAAGTTTTAGAACATTCACTGGATTCTCATTGAGTAAATCATAAACAAATGTTTGCATGCTCACAATTTGTATAATCATTGGTATAACAATACACATATTGAAAATACCCATATACACACCTGTTTTATGGCTTGGTATTGAACTTGCCAAAAGTTGGTAGGGCATTGACATCATGGAGGCCCATGCAAGCCCTAAGCCAATTGTTGACAAATACATCGTCGCAATATCTAAATGACCTTCTGCAAAAGGATTTGGAAAAGAAAATAATATAGTACTATGGCTCAATTCGGGCAACATAAAAATTGAAATTCCACCAAGAATTAGACAAATAAAATGGACACTTTTTGCGCCATATCGATATGCTAATGGAACTAATGCAAAAGCAACAAGAAAACAGACAATATTATATGTTCCATTTATTTGGCCAGTAAAAACTTGAGCTTGTTTAAATCCTTCAGAATTTTCATCTAAAGTTTCAAAAAAGGAGAGGGATAGTGCCGAAGTTAAATATTGCCAATAACAAAACATAGCATACCAAGTGAAAAATTTTACAGGTATAAGTTGTTTCATCGTTAAGGGCATCTCTTTAATGGCAACAACAATTCCAATCATAGCATTTTTAAAGAACCCTCCTTTTTCTTTTTCTTTTCTAATTTCTTCAAGTTGCTCATCAGTTGGCGGGTATTCTTTTGTTGTGAAAACAGAATATAAAATTGTAAATATTGAAGCAAATGAACCAATAAAAAAGGCCCAATATGTAGAAACCGGGATGCCATTTCCCATGGTATCTGTGAGACTAAAGAATCCTATTGAAATTAATATCGCTGGAGTAAAATTTGCTAGAGTTGTTCCCAAACCAGTAAAAAAGCTTTGCATTAAAAAACCCAATGATAATTGATTGTCTTGAAGTTTGTCTGAAACAAATGCTCTGTAAGGTTCCATGGCAATATTATTCCCCGCATCTAGTATCCACAACAAACTGGCAGCCATCCAAATAGATTGAGAATAAGGCATTAGAATCAATGCTACACTAGCGCAAATAGCACCAATAAGAAAATAGGGTTTTCTCCGTCCAAATTTTGGAGACCATGTGCCATCACTCATTGCTCCAATTATGGGCTGAATAATCAAACCTGTAACTGGGCCTGCAAGCCACAAAATTGGTATTTCACTTTCATTAGCACCTAAGTACTTATAAATTGCACTCATATTACTTTGTTGCAGTCCAAAGCTAAATTGAATTCCAAAAAATCCGAAATTCATATTCCATATTTGCCAAAAACTGAGCTTAGGTTTTTTATAATACATTATTAAACTTAAAAATTACAATAAAGTTAATTAAAAAGAGTTGATGCTAGCACCAACTCTTTTCTCCAAATAAAATATCTAATCAAGCATTAATCATAAACAAAATTCAGTATTTTAAAAGGTGTATCTTAGCGCTAAAGACATTGATCTTCCAGGCAATGGTCTAGCTCTTAAATAATTAACTTGTCCCTCAGTAATACTTCCCTCTTCAGATTCAGTAACACCAATGGTATCAAATAAGTTATTAACCGATAGGTTTGCTGTCAAAGATTTTGTTACTGCAACATCAATAAAGCTATTTACCATTACAAATCCTGGCATAACTAATTCATTTGAATCTTGAGCATAGGCTTTTGACTGTCCAATTAAACTTAATCCAAAGAGGTTTTGATTTCCTTGTCCAAAGCTGTATGTTGGAATGATATTATAGATAAAATCTGGCTGTCTTCTAGGTGTTTTACCTTCATTTGCGCCTGAGTTAATTTCAGCGTCTGTCCAAGTTAATGCTCCTCTTAAGTTAAATTTATCGCTAATATTGTAAGAGCCTTCAACTTCAATACCCATTGATTTGTAATCATTTTCTATAATACTGTTTGAAGTAGCTTCAAATCCGCCTTCCTCATTGGTTGTTGCACTAAAGAATGTAGCGTAAAGAACACCACGCTCAAATTTCTGCTTATATCCAACCTCTATTTGAGAAATGAAGTCCAAGGCATTGATACGGTCTCCATTAGTATAATCTAAACCAGAAAATAAAATTCTATCCGCTTTTGCTGAAGCTCCTTTGCTAATTCTTGCAAAAACAGCTTTATTGTCTTGAAGCTTGTAATTTACCCCTAAAGAGTAAGAAAAATAGTCATAATCATAATCTACAGCAGTTGCGTTGGCATGATCTATGGAGTAAACATCTTGTTCTGGAGCAGAAATAACCCCATCATTATTCATGTCTATTGCAGAAGAACTTCCTCCAGCAAAAGATCCACGTACGCGTCCATTATCGTGACGAATACTTGCATCAATATTTAGATTTTCAGTGGCATCAAAATTCAAACTCAAATACGGTGCACTCACATTGTATTGTGTGTCATAATTTCTATGAAGATTACCCCAAAATGGAGTTCCGTAGGCATACAATCCATTTTCGCTTAATGCATTTCCGGCAGTATCAAAAACATCTATAAGTTGTCCATTGTCTCCATTTACCTCAAGCAAATATGAACTCCACAACCAAGACATCGATACATTTTGAATCGATTTAAAGTAACCAAACGTTAAGTCTAAGTTTTCAAATGACTTAGATAATTTAAAGTCATTCATAAAGTTATTAAAATCATTAAGTTCTGTGTCAAACATATGAATTCTTGCAACTAGACTGTTGTCTGCAACAGAAGCACCGCTTGTATACTGTAATGTAGAACCTGCTCCAAAGGAACTTGCCATGTCTGCTGCGGTTCCAAGTTGTGCAGGAAAAGGTGAAACAAATCGGCCAGAATTGAAAGAAAAACGCCCATTGTTTTTTATGGTCCAGTTATTTTCTAATTCAAAAAATGCTTCAAATCCAACTGAACTAGATACTGGATGCATCCCATCGCTAACTTTTGAACGTCTTGGCTCGCCATTGACACCAGTGCCAAAATTTTGAGTTAAAAATGCACTATGTATTGCACCTGTTGTAGCATCAAAATTGGGAGCATTGTCCCAAGAGGGGTCAGCATTTGTTCCACTAACAGCCATAGGCAAAGGAAGGTAACCAGCCGCTCTATCGTTGAGGTATTTTGTATAAAGTCTAACATACCCATTGTCGAACTCTTTGGTTAAATTTAGCTTAAACTGTCCACCATTATTAGCAGTATATCCTGCTTTGCGAACTCCTTCTCCAGCTCTGTAAAATCCGCCCATGTGGAAATATAATCCATCGCCAATTTTTGATCCATAATCAAAATCCGTTCTAAAAGAATTGTAATCCAAACCAAATGTTGTTGAAAGAGATCCGCCTTGATTTTTTCCTGTTTTACTGATAATATTGATAATCCCACCTGGTGAATTAGAACTCATCGTAGATGCCGACCCTCCTCGGATCGCTTCAATCTTTTTGACGTTTGCATCAAATCTTGTAAAAATGTCGGCAGTTCCGAATGAAATGTCACCGTATAATAACACGGGTAGGCCGTCCTCTTGTATTTGAACATATTTTGATCCTCCAGAAGAAATTGGAACACCACGAACAGCTATGTTTGAGTTTCCTTCACCGCCCGAGGATTCTGAACGAATACCTGGAATCGTTCTAAAAATTTCGGCAGTCGATCTTGGAGCCGATTGATTAATTTTGGAGGGTTGAAGACTGGTGATTGAAACACTAGACTCAATTTTTGCTCTTGGGTTTGCAACTCCAGTTACAATAACTTCATTTAAAGATTCTTCATCGTCTTCAAGCTGAATATTAATTATAATAGTTGAGCCCTCAGCATTTAGACTTGTAGAGAAACTTGCAAATCCTATAGATGTTGCTTTTAATGTGTAAGATCCATTTTCTACTCCAGCGATTGTGTAGTTTCCATCAAAGTCAGAAATTGATCCTTTGGAAGTGCCCTCTAGCACAATGTTAACTCCAGAAAGAGGTGTCTCATTGGAGTCAACTACTTTTCCTGAAATTGTCGTCTGAGCTAACATTAAACTAGTGCAGAATAAAAACACTTTTAAAAATGTCAACTTTAAATTCAATAATTTTTTCATTTTGAACAATTTAAATTTGTATTGGTTTTTTGTTAAATAGTGAATAATACTATATAATGTTTATCAAATTTACATTTACAAGCCTATTTATTTGTTTTTTTTTAACCGAAATCGATTTCGTAATTAACGAAAAGGATTTCGTAACTATTTTTTTGTACATTTAAAACATGAAATCAGCGACATTAAAAGACATAGCAAACACCTTGGGACTTTCTGTTCCTACAGTTTCAAAAGCACTTAAAGATTATCCTGATGTAAGTCAAAAAACAAAAACACTAGTTAAAGATCTTGCGAAAACATTGAATTACCAGCCCAATGCATTTGCCGTAAGTTTAAGAAAAAGTGAATCAAAAACTATTGGAGTGATTATTCCAGAAACAGTTCATCATTTTTTTTCAAGTGTTTTAAAAGGAATTATTCATAAAGCGGAAGAAAAAGGATATTTGGTAATCATTCTTCAATCTAATGAATCTTATACTTTAGAAAAAAAACAAATTGATTTATTACTTAGAAGTAAAGTGGATGGTATTTTAATATCAATTGCCAATTCAACTTCAGAATTTAAACACCTGACATCCGTAATTTCAAAAGATATTCCGCTTGTCATGTTTGATAAAATTGCTAAGGTTGTCAGCTGCTCGAAAGTCATCATAAATGACAGAGAAGCAGCCTATAGAGCAACCACACATCTTATCAAAACAGGATGTCGAAAGATAGCTCATTTCAGAGGGCCCTTAATGCCTCAAAACTCAATTGATCGCTTCCTGGGTTATAAAAAAGCTCTCGAAGATCATGAGTTGATTTACGATCCAAAGCTCGTATACATATGTGAAGATATGAGTTTTGATGAAGGAAAAAAATATGCTAAGCAACTCTTGAATGATCACAAAGACGTTGATGGTATTTTTGTTAATACCGATCTAGTTGCTATCGGAGCTATCACTGAATTAAATGAACAAAATATCAAAATCCCTGAAGATATTTCTATTATCGGATTTAGTAATTGGTTTATGTCTTCTGTTATTTCTCCATCTCTTTCTACCATCGATCAGCCAGGTTTTAAAATGGGAAAAATAGCATGTAAGCTTTTATTGAAACAAATAAAAAATGAAAGAAAAAAACAAGTTTTTGAACACAAAACTGTTGAATTAAAAACAAAGTTGATTTTAAGAAACTCTACATTTTGATATTATTAATCCAAAGCACAACCTACTGCTGAACTACAATACAATTTGAATTTTAAACACCATTCAAAAGAGTTTCTTTTAAATTATTTTGATTAAAAAATTACACGAACAAAAAAAGCAACCATTTCTGATTTTGTGACCAGGGTGGTTTTTTAATTCTGAAGTATAATTACCCATTAAAGTAAATAAATCGGCATGTACCTTTTGATCAAGCTGTGTGTAGCTGTAAAAAAAGCCGTTTTTATCTAATTCTAATTCTAATGCATTAGCCCAATCTCTTTGGTCAATTTCAAACATTTCTATTTGATTAATTTGATTGTAATAGTCATTTAGTGATTCTTCAAGTTCTTCGTTTTTCAGATACCTTAAATACCCAGAACTTTTTAAAGATTCGAACGCATCTTTGTTGTAATTTAATTGGACTTCAATAATCATCTCAAATATTGCTTTTTGAATCAATAACTGATCTGAAAAATTATTTTCAATCAAGGCCTTAGACACTTTATTACAACTAACAATATGGTCTTGCCTAAATTTTAATAATCTTTTGGATTCCTTTATGTCTGCATTGATATTAAAGCTAATTTTTTGAAAATAATCTTTCATTGCCCTCTTTTCTATTCTTGTCTCATTAAGGTTATTTACTTGTAAAGCAATTAGAATACCCAGAACAACAAGAATAATTTCTCCTAATGCGTATTTTACGTAATCAAAGTTTCCATTGGAATTTTTACGAAATAACTTAAAAAATCTCATCTATTTTATTTTATTTTATTAAATATAATTAGAAATAATGTAAGGGTATTAAATAGAAAAAACGGTTGCACTTTATAAAAATATAACCGTTTTATTGTTTTAGTAGATAACGCATTGGAAATATCGAACATTTTTACACCCTGATATTTAATTAGTAAATATAAATTATTAATTCTAATTACGATAGAATAATCTCATCTCACCATTCCAATATTCGAATGGCTATTTAATAAAAGAATCACTCAAAGTTTAGTGGTGAATTTAATGTAGCATATTTTTAGTTGCTACAGTTCTAAAACCTGAATGGTCTGAGCTAGAATCTGGACTCGTACCCATTTTAGCAGAGATTCTAAAACTTGCACAATAAGAGGCATTACATAAAAATGAGCCCCCTTTTATAATATGTTCTAGTTGGTACGGATTACTAGGGCTATAGGATTTATCTGCACCTTTTGGGTTTTTAGATACCTTGGAAATATCGAGTTCTTTGTAGTAATTTACGTTAAATAAGTCACTTGTTAGTTCCCACACGTTCCCAAGCATATCATAAACACCAATTGAATTGGAATCGAAAGATTTTACTGGAGCGATAGATTCAAAACCATCCCGAGAATCATTTTTGACAGGAAAAACGCCTTGCCAAGTATTGGCCTTTTGATCTAAAATATCGGGATTATTCCCCCAAGTATAAATACTGTTCGACCTGGTACCCAAAGCTGCGGCTTCCCACTCAGCTTCAGTTGGTAAACGTCGGTTTGCCCATTTACAATATGCCATGGCATCTTCGTATGCAATATGCACTACTGGATAATTGTCTTTACCTTCGATGGAACTATTTGGTCCTTGTGGATGTTTCCAGTTGGCTCCAATTTTCCATGTCCACCATTGTAAATAATTACCCATTGAGGCTATTTTGTTAACATTTTTGTTAAAAATTAAACTGCCAGGCTGCAAGAGAGAATCGTGGGGTTTTGGAGTCCCTACTGGTAAGTTTTCCTTCATTACTTCCCAATCAATTTCTCGTTCTGCAACCGTTTTATAGTTAGTTTCTTTAACAAACTTCTTGAACTGCTTGTTGGTAACTTCTGTGATATCAATAAAAAAGCCGTCCACATATACTTGATGTGCTGGCTGTTCTCTAGGCATAGCATACTGATCACCTTTTTTGGCACCTTGTGTAAATGTTTTACTTTCTACCCAAACCATGCCAATTGGTGCCTGAGTAGGCTTACTCTTTACCTCTTCTTTACAGGAAGTAAAACTGTAAATTGTAAAAACAATAAGACTAAGCTTTATTTTAAAAAATAAATTTCTACTCATAAGATAAAGTCGTTGTAAAACATTCGAGATTTTCTAAATCTAAAAAAATTAAATGTTATTTACGGTTAAAAACCATCCTATTTCATAATTCTCTTTAGGTTTTAGCTTTTTTAGACCAATTCCATTATTAAAGCTATTTGAAACACCAGTTGTTGGTTCTATAGCGATCATGTCCGGGTGTGGCGGTGTATAGAGTTGTAAAAAACTATCCGCCTCAGAACAATCCATAGTGAGTGTATATTTTGGAGTTTTAAATTTAATCGTACTGGTTTTCAACACAAAACAAGTATCTAGATATTGATCCTTAACCTCTACTAAACCAAAATTTTCATCTACCTCAAGGCCTTCAGTAATGCAGCGGTCGTTTAAAACCAGCTTCTGATTTGAATCAAAAATAACTGAGCTATTGTATCGATCAGAGCTAAGGAAGTAAGGATGCCATCCCAAAGTAAATGGGAAAGTCTTTAAATCTGTGTTCTTTATTTCTACAACTAAATTCAAGGACGTATGAGTTAATATGTATTTCAGCTGAATTTTGTAGGTGTAAGGAAAGCCTTCTGTATGGTTGTCTTCAACATAAGTCAATACAACTGACACATAATCTTCTTTAATATCACTCTCTAACAACACGAACTCTTTGTTGTAAACTAATCCGTGCAAGGCATTGTTCAATTTCTTTTCGTTTATATCAAGTTGATGCCATTCATTTTCAAATTCATAACGACCATCTTTTATTCTATTTGCGAAGGGAAATAAGATTGAAGAGGCATAGGTTTTGGAATAATCTGACTCTTTCATCTCACGAATAAGTTGATGACCCCCTAATACTAATTCTTTTAATCTAGCGCCTTGATTTAATTGAATTTTAGCGAAAGTTGTTGTTTTAGAATTAGAGATTTCAATATTATTTTGATTCGTTATTTCACAATATTGTTGTTTGACTTGAAACATAATGTCAATTCCTTATTAATCCTTTGGACTGCTGTGTAGTTGCAATAGAGATTATGACTTTTGAAAATATTTACTAAATACCAAAAACAACACGCCGCACATTAACCAAGCTGGTAGTGTCACAAAAGATAAAAACACATCAAACTGTACTGAAATAAAATAAAATAATCCAAAACTTATACCCCAGGCCAAAAACACCGATCGGTTGAACGATAAGTTTGCCTTTTCTGCATAATTTTTTATTATTCCCAATTTTTTTGAAAAGAAATGCTCAAAAACAATCACAGCACCAAATGGAGCGAGTATAAACCCATACAATGCAACAAACCCAAGAAGTTTCATAGCAAATGCTGGAAACAACCCTGCTATTGTTGCAATTCCTCCTGCGATTATGGTAATCCAAAATGTTGACACTTTAGGGATAATAGCCTGAAAGGCTAACCCTGCTCTATAAATTGTAGGGTTTGCTGTTGTCCAACCAGCCAAAACGACAGCAATGATTCCAAATATACCAATTGCTTTATTGGCTAATGGGCCTGGCGCAACCGGTGGGGCTTCTCCATTTGAAAGAAAAGCCTGGGCCTCTGGTGATTTTAAATACACCGCATACAATAGCGCTGCCGCAATCCAAGCCATGTAGTGACCGACATACATTCCTGCAGCAGTAGTCCACCCCGCTTTGGCGTTGTCAGCAAATCTAAATACCGATAAATCAGACATACCAATATGCATCGCTCCATTGGCAAACCATGACCATATTACAACATGCCAGAAAGTAAATTTTATTTGTCCTGGGAATGGTTCAGAACCCTCCCCCCAAATATTCCAAAAATCGGAGAAATTAGATACGCCCAATTGATTTAGTGCCACAATGCCACAAGCAAGAAACGCAACTACAATAATTGGGGACATCCAATTAGCGGCTTTGGTCACAGTATCATATCCCCTAGCCGCGATAATTGATATTACTGCACCAATTAATATAACTATGATAACCCAAGTCAACCCATTTGGCGTCGTATCAGTTAGTTTTGGCATAGGCATGTCAAAAGGAACGCCTACTGCAGTGGCTGAAACGGTAATCATAGAGCCTGCTAAAAAGCAAAATAAGATACCATTAGCAAGGTTATAACCTGTTACTAATTTCTTTCCACAAATTTTCTCAAGTTGATAGTAGAGTGTTAGTCTATTTTTAACAGCGATTTCTGCGGTTAGATATCGCCAACTTAATACAGCCAACAAATTACCAAGTAATAGACCAATAATTAAATCAAAAGCGCTTACTCCAGCAGTTAAAAACAATGGACCAATCATAAATTCAGTACCGGCTGCGTGCTCTCCTGCATACATGCCTAAAAAGCTCTTCCAACTTTTAAATCTTGATTTGGGAACAGGTGTTCTTTCTAATTCACCTCCCGTATTATTTTCGATATGTTGTTCTGTATTAGTATGACTCATGTCATTTGGTTTTTGTTAGTTAGTTTTAGCTTTTTCGGTGTTATGTGATTAAATGCTCAGGAAAGTCTGTGGTTTTTTCGCAACACAACTGTTCCATCACTTGTTGCAATTCTGTTTTTAACAAAGAAATGGTATGATCTCCTCCTTTATTTCCCAGAGCTGAAACGCCGTACATAAAAGAGCGCCCCATAAAAGTAAATTTAGCACCACTGGCCATTGTTCTGGCTATATCTGGTCCAGAACGAATACCACTATCCATCATTACTTCTATTTGATCTCCATATTTTTCAACAATAGTTGTTAGTGGTTTAATTGCAGATTGTCCAGCGTCCAGCTGTCGTCCGCCATGGTTGGAGACAATTATACCGTCGAGCCCTAATCGTATGGCTTCTTTTGTATCATACTCTGAAGCTACGCCTTTAAGAACCAATTTTCCTTTCCACATGTCTCTAATTGGTTTTATCTTTTCTTCGTTTAAGCGTCCACTAAACGTTTGATCCATAAACTTACCTAATTGTTTTAGATCCAGATTTTTTGGCATATATGGCTTTAGTACTTCAAAATTAGGAATACCATGCTTCAACGTTTGCAAACTCCAATGAGGGCGGCCAAACGCTTGTAAAATATTACTCAAATTCATTTTGGGCGGCATCGCTAATCCGTTTCTAATGTCTCTTGGTCGAAATCCAAAGGTTGGCACGTCACACAGAATCACTAAAACAGGACATTCAGCAGCTTCTGCTCTTTTTATGATATCGTCACGAAGTTTGTTTTCTGTTGGATGGTATAGTTGAAACCAAGCTTTTCCTTCTGTTAACTCACTAGCACGTTCAATACTTGTAGTGGTAACGGTACTCAATATAAATGGAATATTGTGATTGAAAGCGGCTTTGGCTAAAATTTCTGGAGAATTGGGCCACATAAGACCTTGAAGACCAACAGGTGCTATACCAAATGGGGCATCATATTCTATACCAAATAAACTTGTTTTTAAGGATGAACCCTGATGTTTTCTTAGATAATTTGGTTTTAATTGAACGTCTCTAATTTCAGATGTATTTCTTATTAAATTAACATCTTCATTACAGCCTCCATCAAGATATTCAAAAGCAAATTTTGGAATTTTTTTTCGGGCTTTTATTCTTAAATCTGCAATTGATGGGTAGCGTGTATCTAACTTCATGATCATATTTTATTTTATAATAAAAGGCACATGTTTTTTTAGTGCATAATTCTTTTTTAAAAATTTTGAGTTGAGCTTGGTATCCGAAATAGATATCGCAGCTCCTAATGCAGACCCTAATGATGCATCGGTTGTTCTTAAATTTTTTCCTCTAAAATGATGCGATAACAATTTAATATAAATATCATTATTACTAAAGCCACCGTCAACATATATTTGTTCAATTTCATTATCGCCGATTGCTTCCTTGATACTATTTATTTGTAAAAGCACGAGTTCTATCATCAACTGATGGTAGGAATAATCGTATTTATCGCTAGTAAGACGTGTTTCGGATGGCATATTTTGGTCAGAAATACTTTCCCATTTAAAAGAATACCTAAAATCTTGCATGATTTCTGAATACGTATCGTAATTGAATTTCACCAATCTGTGATAGTTATCATCGACACCAAAGTGTTTATCTAATTTGGCAACTTGCAGCTTGTATTCGTTCCCTAAAAACAAACGTGAAGCAATTACAGGTTTACCATTTATGCGCATATAGTTTAGACTGTCTTTATTAGAATTGACTTCATTTAGTTGATTTGTAAATGGATTAAAAACAATACTCCAAGTTCCAGTTGAAACTAGGACAAACTTAGTTTTTATACTTCTCACATAAGGCAGCAAAGCAGCAGAACTATCGTGTATACCAACACCAATTTTAATACGATTACCGTTATAATTCATATTAATACTTGTTTCTGTTGATACTATTGGCGGTAAAATACTAATTAACCCCTCCTTATAAACCCAGGAATGATAATCTTTCCTTTTGTAATCCCATAACGCTGTGTGACATCCTATACTGGTGTATTCACTAAGAGGAACCCCGGTAAAGATATAGCTTAGGTACTGCGGTAAATGTAACGAATATTTAATCTTTTTGAATAGTTCTGGATTTTCTTTCTTTAACCAATATAGCTGCAATCCAGAATTTAACATGCTAAGGTCTCCACAACCTGTAACATTAAGAAATTCGTCTTTGGGACCGTAGGATTCAAAGAACGAATCCACAATTCGCTGTGGGAGAGGTTTGGTATAGTTATATAATGGTGTCAAAGGATTCCCGTTTTTGTCTAAATGGACTAAACTGGCACCATAGGTTGAAAAATTTATAGCAGTTATGTGAAATTTTTTGGCCTCTAGGATACGATCAAATACACTTTTTAACCATTTTTGAAGTGCTGGAAGGTTTTCCGTTGGATGCCCATCTTCATCTTCAATTTCGTCAAAAGAAATATATTCTTTATGTACTTCTTTGAAGTCTTTATCAAACAAGAAGAATTTCTTATTGGTTTTACCTATGTCAAAAACAGCTGTAACTTCTGGCTTCATATTGACATTGTTATAGTCCAGTAGCAACTGTATTTTTACCTCTTTCTTTAACCAGCTGAGCTCTTACGCCTAATGCTCTGTAAGCATCTATGGGTTGTATGGCGCCACCTGCATTCATACGTGCTCTTTCAATTAAAGGCCTCACATCAGTACGATAGGCATTTTGTAAAATTTCCTGACATTTAACAACATCGTTATCATTTTGGGCAATTTTTAACAAATTTTGATCTACTAAAAGTGCTTTTGCATAGGCTTCTTGGATGGCTTCAAGCGACTGAATTAGATCTTCCAAAGGGTCTTTGATATTATGGCTTGCGTCTATCATCCAAGCTAAATCTGGATTTTGTGGGTTGTTCTGCATGCCATAAACCAATTCATTAAAAATTAAGAATAAAGCATATGGCTTAATGCTGCCAACGGTTAAATCGTCATCTCCATATTTGCTGTCATTGAAATGAAAGCCACCAAGTTTACCTTTAAGCTGTAATATGGCAACAATTTGTTCAATGTTTGTATTGGGCAAATGGTGTCCTAGATCTACGAGCGTATAAGCTTTGTCACCACACCCATTAGCCAACATTAATGACGCACCCCAGTCTTGGATTACTGTGCTGTAAAAATTTGGCTCATAAGGTTTGTACTCTACTAATAGTTTCCAATCATCTGGCAAACCTTTGTATATGTCAATTAAACTATCTTGCGTATTTTGAAATGCAGTCTGAAAATTGTTTTGTCCAGGAAAACTAGAGCCATCCGCCAGCCAAACTGTTAGAGCTTTAGAACCTAATTTATCACCTATTTTGATGACGTCTAAATTATGTTGAATTGCTTGATCTCTGACTGCTTTGCTCGTATTACTCAAGGAACCATACTTGTAACTTTCGGCTGAATTGATTTGATCTTGAAAGGTGTTGGAATTTACAGCGTCAAATTTTATACTTAAAGCATCGGCTTTTTCTTTAATTGCCTTGTAATCTGAAGGTATATCCCATGGAATATGCAAAGAAACTGCACCTGCTGTTTGTGTTAGTTGGTGTATTATCCCTATATCTTCGATTTTTTGTTCAAGATTAGTAGGCTCGCCATAAAATGAAAAACGTCCAAACCGTGTGCCTCCAGCTCCTAGCGCCCAGCTTGGGATAGCAACCTGAAATTCAGACAATCTGGAAACGATTTCTGAGAGATTATGATTTTGTTTCGTTAACCTCTGAGCCAAAAAGTCAAATCTTTCGTTATGACGTTGTAGTTCATTTTTATTGTATTCAGAAATTTGATTTTTATTTATTTCCATAGCTGTAAAATTATTCATAAAAAAGAAACTTCCAATACTTCTGTCAGAACTTTTGGAAGTTTTCTCCACTTAATTAAATCACTGTTTTGTTTAATTATCTAACAAAGGCATTTGCCATACCGCCATCAACATTTATAATATTACCTGTGGATTTATCTAGTAATCCCACAAAAGAAAACACTCCATTAGCAATATCGTCTGGAGTTATAATTTCGTTTAATAAATTCCTTTTAGCATAAAAAGCGGGTAATTCCTCGACGGTAATTCCATTGGCTTTTGCACGACCTTCTGCCCATGCGCCTTCCCAAATTTTACTACCAACAATAACTCCATCAGGGTTAACGGTGTTCACTCGAACTTTGTCTTTCGCTAATTCTGCGGCCAACAATCGTACCATATGTTGTTGTGAAGCTTTGGCGGTACCGTAAGCTACATTGTTCGGCCCTGCAACCAAGCCATTTTTACTTGCTATAGCGATGAAATCTCCTCCAAGACCTTGTTGGCGTGTAATTTTAGAAAATTGCTTTGCAAGATCAAACTGTCCTTTTACTAAGATGTTCTGAAGAATATTCCAATCTTGGTCTGTTGTATCTAAAAGTGGTTTAGATATGGCCAAACCTGCACTATGTACAACAATATCGACCCCACCAAATTCTAAGCATGCTTTGGCGTAAGCACTCTTTATTGATTCAGTATTAGCGACATCGCAGATAGCATAGGTTGATACATCTCTTTTGTAGGTAGCATTTGCTGTTTTTAGACTTTCTTCATTAATATCTGTTAAAATAACATTGGCTCCTTCTGAAGCTAACTTATCTGCAATCGCTTTCCCAATTCCACCTCCAGCACCTGTCACAAATGCGACTTTTCTGGACAAGGGCTGCTCTTTTGGCATGCGCTGAAGCTTAGCCTCTTCTAATAACCAATATTCAATGTCAAAAGCTTCTTGTCGTGGTAATGATGTGTATTCAGTTATAGCTTCTGCACCACGCATTACATTGATTGCGTTAATGTAGAACTCATTAGCAACCCGTGTTGTTTGTTTGTTTTTTGCAAAGCTAAACATTCCAACTCCTGGATAAATTATGATCACTGGGTTTGCATCTCGCATTGCAGGACTATTATCTCTTTTACAGCTGTTATAATAATCTGCATACTCCTGTCTGTAAGCTTCAAAAGCGGGTTCTAATTTCTTTGAAATTACATCCGTCTCTGATAAATCTTCGTTCATATCTAACTTTAAAACTAAAGGTTGAATTTTAGTTCTTAAAAAATGATCTGGACAAGACGTACCCATTGGTGCCAGCCTTTCTAAGTCATTGCTATTAATGTATTCCATCACAACATCAGTGTCTGAGAAGTGACCGATCATTCTCTGTTCAGAAGAACACAACCCTCTTAACAACGGCATGATTTGAGCCGCTTTTTCCAGTCGCTTTTCTTTTGGCAAACTTTCTATTTTCTGTCCACCAAAAACACTACCATTTTGTTTTATTTTTTTGTCGATAAATTCAGAAGCCATTTCAATAACCTCTAAACTATTAATATAACATTCATATGAGGTGTCGCCCCACGTAAAAAGCCCGTGAGAACCTAAAACAATTCCTCTAATACCAGGGTTATCGGCTAAACATTTTTCAATTTGAAGACCAAGATCGAAACCTGGACGTTGCCATGGTACCCAACCCATGGTATCTCCCCAAATTTCTTTTGTTACTTTTTCACTATTCTTAGCTGCAGCAACAGCAATTAGAGCATCTGGATGTAAGTGATCTATATGTGCGAATGGCAATAAGCCATGCAATGGCGTATCAATAGATGGTGCTTTACTATCTAAATCATAAATACAGTGATTAAACAGCCCCACCATGCGATCTTCATCTTCAATACCCCCATATACATTTTTCAAATCTCGAAGTCTGTCTACATAAATACCTGCAATACCGCTTCTATTTAGAGTTCCTATATCTCCACCGGAACCTTTGATCCACATTACCTCAACGTCTTCATTGGTTAAGGGATCTTTTTCAATAGTTCTGCAACTGGTGTTACCTCCGCCATAGTTAGTAATTCTTAAATCAGCTCCAAGGATATTAGAACGATACAAGAACAAGTCTACTTGGTTGCCGCCCAATGCAGTAGCTTTGTCATTGTCCCATAAATAATCAACGTGTTTAAATTTTCTAGTAATGATGCCCATATGTTTTAAAATAAATTGCGATATCAAATTTATATTTGATTCGTATATTTTGTGTCCTGTACTATACGGTAACTTTATTCTTATTTTTAAATTTTAATATTCTGAGACTCAATAGTCGTAACTCGTGTGTTCTAAGTTACAGACTCCGTGAATACTTGAGATTGAATTAATTCGATTGAGCATCAATATTTCTCACATTTTAGAGAAAAGCTTTTTACAAAATTATAAATTATTATATTTGTTTTTTATTTTTTGATTGCTTAACCACCAAATAATCACAAATCAACATGAACTTGTTTGATTGTATAAATATCGATGAAAATTCTAGAGTACCCAAGTACCAACAGATAATTGATTCTATCATTTATAATATTTCTGAAGAAAACTTAAAGATGGGTGAAAAAATCCCATCCATTAATAGGTTTAGTGAAGAGTTTTATTTGTCTAGGGACACTGTAGAGAAAGCCTATAGTATACTAAAAGAACGCAAAATAATAAATGCTATTCGTGGTAAAGGATATTACATAAATCGCACAAAATTAATTTCCAAAACCAATATATTATTTTTGGTTAATAAGCTAAGTTCTTACAAATTAAAAACTTATAATTCGTTTATTAATAATATGGGACCTAATTCTCACACAGACCTTATGACCTATCATTGTGATGAATCGCTTTTTATTAATTTATTGGACAAGCATAAGTCTTCTTACGATTATTATGTTATTATGCCTCATTTTAAGACGGAAAATTTAAAGCACACTAGTTTTACTGATAATGCAATCAAGGCGCTTAAAACACTACCACAAGGTAGACTTGTTATATTAGATAACATAAAATCTATAATGGAAGGCAATCACATTGAAGTTTATCAAGATTTTGAGAATGATATATACAATGCGCTCAAAGAAGGTATTGACAAGATAAATTCATACAAGAAAATTATTTTATTTTACCCTGAAAAAACGATGTACCCATATCCTAGAAGAATTTTACATGGGTTTAGGAAATTTTGTGTAGAATTTAAATTAGATTTTGAGATTTTTGAGAAGGTGATTGACCACATGATAATAAAAAAAGGAGATTTATTCATAACTATTGAAGAATCTGATTTGGTAAGTTTGGTCAAGCAAGCCAAAGAAGATGAACTTGTACTCGGTGAAGATATAGGTATCATTTCTTATAATGATACGCAGCTAAAAGACTTATTAGGTATCACGGTTCTTTCCACAGACTTTAAAATAATGGGCGAAACGGCTTCTGATATGATTCTAAATAACAAAAAAGGAAGTGTAAAAGTACCATTCAATTTAATTGAAAGAGATTCTCTTTAAAAAAATATCTTTTCTCGTTGATTTTAAACCATTAGGATTAGAATAAATCTAAAATACTTGATACAATCTAGTAAGCCCTGTAATACGCCCTAGTATTGTCGGTTTCAATAGAAACATTTTTATAGATCAACTTGTCGCCCTTTCCAATGTAAACACTTTTTAACCTTTCGACTTCATTTAAGGTAATGACCGCAAAAGTCCCTTTAAAATAAATCCCTAATCTTTCATCTATAAAGACGTCATTTGCAGACAAAGTAATCACATATTGTATCAATGTTTCCGTAGGTGTCTCGCTTATAATTTTCAACCCTTTATAAAGATGATTCTCCTGTAATTTTTCTATAGACCTTACCGTCGCCTCTTCGTTTTCATTAAAAGGTTCATAGACCACCACAAAAGGGTTCTTCCAGGCTTCACCTTTTTGACGAATCACAAGAGTTGGCGTCGTTAAATTATTATATGGCTTAGGAGATTCAAAAGTTATTGGTGCTTTTACTTTAGTATATTCCCTATGTTCAAATCCAGGAATTTGTAATTGCATAAAAACAGCACCTGTTTCTAATTTTTTAGTGTGAAATGTGGCCTTAACATGACCTACATAAGAAGCAGAAGTTTTAGCTTTCTTAAAAAAATGCCATCCTGGATTTCTATATTCCTTATTTCGCCTCCAAACGCCATTGGCATTAGCCTTGTAGCGATTTGGTGTTTTTTTAAATACCATATCTTTAGTTTCAAAAACTAATTTATCCCCAATATTGTGATATAAATAGTCATGATACTCATTCGGCAATCTTGATTTTGACCTAAATACGTCTACGTAATAGCCTGTTGTTGGGGATGTTCGTACTAGTGCTAATGTACGTTCTTGGGCCGCCTCCGCCTTATCTCCTTTGTTATCATCAAAACTGGTTTGACTAAAGGAGTGGAAGGGCGAAACAGCTTCTTCGCCAACTTGAGGCTCCATTGCAATTAAATTTACTGAATTTATACCCAAATTTACCCAACCACCTTCACCTTTTGAACTACCATTCACAATTACAGTATTGTGTGCAGCAAATAATCTTGAATAGTTTTCGTGTAAATCTTTACCATATCTTTTTCGACCGTTATCAACCCCTAAAACCTCACCTTCGCCGTACAATTCAATATTCATACCCTCGGCATGTCCGTGTACCATATGCGCACCGCCTACAAAACCCATCAAACCATCTTTAGGATTTTTGGTACTGCTCAAATTGCGCTGCAACACAATGCCCGCATGATACACTCTATCGGTTGTGGGCAGGTCAATCTCAGTACTTTGATTAGCAGTAATATTGGTATACCAAAACAAAGCCTCTGGACTAGTCCTTTGGTGCTTTTCGTTTTTGATTGCATGTTTTATGAGTGATCCAAATTTTTCTTGTAAATCCAAAAGACCGTCCATTTTAGCTAAAACGTAAGCATTTTCATAGGCCTGATATGGAGCATGTGCACTTCTGTGACCATCTCCCCAACGAACAATTTCATCGTTGGGATACACAAAATAATCTAAGCGCGGCAGAGCGTGTAAAATATTCGGATATTGTTGTCCTAATTTTAATGACGGATTATACCTATTAACCACCAGCATAAGCTTTGTTAAGATTGAAGTGGAATGATTTAAATATTGTGAGGTTTCGGGCCATATATCTCCTTGATTTTCATAATTTAAAGCCATTACTCTTAAAGCATCCTGATGTGCAGTGCTATCATTCAAAAAATAAGACAACCATGCTTCACGCTCCTTTTTATCATCCATACCCAAAGCATTATATACCAAACTTGGAGCTTCTAATACACAATGGTTAGAGCCTGTTTGTCCATAATTTACAGTGATATTGGCGTAGTTTCTAAAGACATCTTGAACTTCATCAAAAGGAAAATTTACCTCTTGATTTTTTATGAAATCGAAAGCTTTACCGTCATTTTTAATATAAGGATGAATAAAATCGTAAATCAACGGTAGTTTATAGCCTATAACCCGAACTTCTCTAAAACCATCATAAGGAAATAACCATCCTCCTCTACCTCTCCATTCAGAAACTACTGATTGTTGTACCGATTTTGTAAACGAATATAAAATTGTACTAGCTAAATGGGCATATTTTTGGTCTTGAGTTATATAATACATCATACCGCAATCCAAAGCGGTTTGTAGATATTCGATAAGCAATTCTGCAGGTCGCCATTCTTCATCTGTAGCATTATCCAAATTTCGATGTTTTCCGTTTTCAACATGAATTGTTTTATTAAATGGTGGAAAGCGACTTCCATTTTGCTCTGACCAATTAAAGGGAAGCTTTTTAATATATGCTGTGGGATTATTATAAAACGATTCGACCTGAATATCGGTTTTTAACTTTAAATCCTCATGGATTTCTTTTGCCCAAGCTTGAGTTTCTATTTTTTGCAAGATTTGATTTCGATCATTGGATTTTACCAAAATAAAAGGCCGATTAATTTCTTGACCTAATATTTGAAAACACATCATTAAAAGAAATAATGATATACCTGATTTTAATGTCATTTTCAATATGTATTTAGAGTAGTTAATATTAAAATTGAAAAACTTGAGTAAGCTGAACTAATTCTGATTGGTTAATTTAATGTTTAATTTCCATAATTTACACGTTCTTTTTGCTCCACAAAATAAGGCTGAAACTTATAGTTAGAACTTTCATCCCATTTTACATTTATTCCTAACTAACTGTAGCCCAAGGTTCAAAATCTTCAGAGAATGTCCAAATCACGGTTACGGGTGTAATTGTTATTATAAATTAATCTTCTGTTCTAAACTCAAATTTTTGGAAAGCAAAAGAAGCAATTTCTGTATTTACACTAATTATGGAACCAGATTTGCCATCTGTTCTTGCTTTGGTTACTATGCTTTTCCAATTGCTATATTGATGTGGTTTTGGGTTATCATATGCTTTATAGGCAACTAAACCTGCCTTAGTTAAAGTTCTATATGGATCACCTTTATCATTAAACCCACTTTTTACATATCCTGATGTGTTTTCTAAGAATTGTTGTAGTTTATTATTGGATTTATCGTAAGAAATACTTCTGTAATACAAAGTTGTACCTTCTGGTACTTCTGATTTAAAAGATAAGTTTACATCTTCATTTTCTCTATAGTCTAAAGAATTATTATTGTAGTTATAAAGCAAAACATCATATTGCTTAACATTTTCATTTTTTGTAAAAATGGCATCAATATCATTTGTTGCTATTTTTGGTGTACCTGAGCTATTTGTTTCGTAATGAATTTTACCATTCATTGTATTTAAAATACTAATTCCAGGAGGCTCTTTTGAACGTAGTCTATTTCCCCATCTATATATTAAATTTAAGCCCTTATCTTTATTTTTATAGTAGATATTAGAGAAATACAATGCTACAATTTCTGCATGAGAAGTTGCTACCTCAATAGTTCCTTTACGATCTGCACCATTCATTGTCGTTACTGTTTTGTACTCCATTAAATCTATAGATGCATTCGTATTCCATTTTGGATGGTTTATTAAATCTGAAAATAATTTATCGTATTTGGTGCTCATATTGCGTTTATTACTATTTCCTATAACTACATAATTTGATATGCCCCAAAAATCATACTTTACATTATTGTCTGCACAATATGCTATCAAATCCTTAGCAAAAGAAGCAAAGGGTTCTCCTTTATAATTTAGTACAGCACCATTTTTATATAGATAATCTGGAGCTCTTGTATGTAAACCAACAAGTGCATTTGGTAAAACTGTTCTTACTGCGCTTTCTGTATTTTCGAAATGTTCTATAAAATCTTGTTTGGTGCCATACCAATGGTCTGGTGTTTCGATTTCAGAACCTACACTAAAACGCCAAGACAACACCATTTCTTCTCCATAAGTATCAACTAACTTAGTCATCAATGCTTTTATATAATCATGATATGCTTCTTTATTAGCTGGTGGCAAAGCATTTCCATATTTGGATATCTGCTCGTCTTCTCTAAAGTTAACATTATCTCTCGTTCCTGAGGGAATAAACGTATAACCGTGTTGAAAAGCCCAAGGCGGTTGATCTAATACAATTTGATGAATTTCGGTTTGAGAATTAATAATATTATCTAACCTTGCTATGAGTGGCTCAAATCTATAAACGTATTGATTATTAATAGAATCATACAAACAAGTATCAAAATCTAGATATTTTACATTTTTCCCATTAATCCTTTTTTTGACACCTCCTATCATTCTAACTGTATTCATTTTAAGCCCTGGACGCACATTTGAACCTCGCATAGGACTAATTCTATTTACTACAGTCCATATATTATGTAAAGAAGTTTTCTTTTTGATTTCATCTGTAAAATCTGTTGATAAAGTTACTTGTGCATTAAAGTTGTAAAAACTAAAAATGCATAATACTAGCGCTAGCTTTTTTAGAGATGACATAGTATAAATTAAAATATTATAAAACTTATAAGTTAGTTGTATTCAATAAAATATCTATCCTGTTATGTCATGAACATCGTATTTATACCTTTATTGTCCATTAACGCGTTTCTTTTGCTCTACAAAATAAGGTTGAAACTTATAATTAGACGCTTCATCCCATTTTACATTTGTTTTTGGCAAAAGCAATTTTAACTCCTCTATTGATTCTTTATATTCTGGATTACCTGCTATGTTTGTCCACTCATTCGGGTCGTTGTTATGGTTGTACAATTCTTCTGTTCTGTCTTCGTATTGAATGTATCTATATTGATTTGTTCTTACAGCATGATTATTCATTCCGTAAGTAGTCAAAGCATACGAATCTTTAATACCCTCATTACTATTCATCATAGATACTAAACTTTTAGCTTCATTTCTGCTGTAAGTTGGTAATCCGCTTAATTCCAAAAGCGTTGGGTATATTGAAAGTAGTTCTACTGGTGCATCAATTTTTTTTCCTTTTGGTAAATTAGGAGCTGCAAACATCAATGGTGCTTTAGTTGCTGTTTCCCAAAGAGCATGTTTTGCAAAAGTTCCTTTTTCACCCAAACGATAACCATGGTCCGACCATAAAACAATTACGGTATTTTCTGAATATTTACTGCTTTCTAATGCATCTAAAACTCGACCTAATTCATAATCTACATAACTTATACAAGCTAAATAGGCTTGTACAATTTTTTTCCACTCACCACTTTCCAAAGCCCATTCTGTAGATGGCATCATAGGTAAATCGTTTATTTGCATGCCTACTGGTGGGATATCATTTAAATCATCTGATTTATAAGGTGGTGTTTTAATTTCTTCCAATGGATACAAATCGAACCATTTTTGAGGCACATAAAGCGGAACGTGAACACGTAAAAACCCAAGTCCCATAAAAAATGGTTGTTTATAATTTCTTTGCAAACGCTCTGTGACCCAATTTACGGATTGGTGGTCTGGCATTAAAGAATCTTGTTCTGGAAAAGCGCCCCAATCGGTACTTGTTCTGCCGTGCGTTCCTCTAATACCTTTTCCAAAACCGTCCCAAACAAAGCGCTTTTCTGGGTAAGGGCCAAATCCTTTGACGCGCCCACCAGATTCCTTAAACAGACTATCTGGTGCATGGATATGAAACAGCTTACCTATTCCCATGGTATGGTATCCATGTTGCTCAAAATATTCTGGTAAAAAAGTAATATCCTTTGTTGCTGGGTTGCCTGCTCTTCTTATTTGATTGTCAGGCGTCATCCCATAAATACCTGTAGTAGATGGACGCAAACCCGTCATAATCGATGCTCTAGAAGGTCCGCACAAAGGTGCCTGTACATGTGCGTTTGTAAAAGTGACTCCCATGGAAGCAAGCCTATCAAAGTTTGGTGTTTTGATATTTGAAAAATTATCTACTGGGCTTATCCAATTATTCAAGTCATCGACTGCAATGAATAGTATATTGGGTTTAGAAACTTCTGCTTTTTGTTCTGTCTTTTTTTTAGTATTGCATGAATAGATAAAGATTAATGTGAGTATTACTAATAATTGTGTTTTTTTCATAATGTACTCTATTATTCAGCTCTAAACAAAGCTATTTTGTTTTTTAAATCTTTTACAATTTCTGGATTTTGTTCTGCAATGTTATTTTTTTCGAACGGATCTTCTTCAATATTAAACAACTGTACCACTTCATTTTTCTTTCTTACTGGATCTGGTACTATTATTTTATAAGGCGGAAAAATGGCCATATTATAAAACATGCTGTTTTCTATAGTTTCAAAATCGTGTGCATACACTTCTCCAAAAATTCCTTTACGCTCCTTAAGTTCATTCTCTTCCAACACACTAATCCCTGGTAAGTTTATAGGCTTTTCAATTCCTAAAACATCTAATGCCGTAGGTACCATATCTATACTACTGGTAATAGTTTTATCATCCATTTTAGGGTCTATTTTTCCTTTCCATTTATACATGATTGGTGTTCGAATACCCATATCGTAAGGTGCCCGTTTAGAATGCTTTAAGTATCCGCTTTTCTCAGGGTCTTGCGCCCAGCCATTATCACATACATAAACGAATAAGGTGTTTTCAGTTAAACCTTTTTCTTCAAACATATCGAACAATTGTCCGCAAGTTTCATCAAACCACTCACACATGGCCCAATATTTTGCCAAATGCTCTGAATCCGTTTTCTGTTTATACTTGTCCAACAAGCGTTGTGGTGGATTATGAGGTCTATGAGGTAAATATGGTGCATACCATAAGAAGAATGGTTTCTTTTCTTTTATAGCTAAATCCAAATAGCTATTAATAGTATCCATTCCTTTTCTACCAATCTCTAAACCAAAATCACCATGACGTCCTCCTCTATTTGGATCACCATGCGTCATCCCGTAATCAAAGCCTCCAATTTTGTGGTTACCATGCCACCATTTTCCTGTTTGAAATGACAGATAACCTTTTTCCTTTAACATATCTGGAAATGTAGTTTGTTTTTCAAAAGCTAAAATTAAAGGCTTGTAAGCTTCATTTCGATTTTTTCTACTTTCTTTTCTGTCTTTTACCCTTTCGTATACAAAATCGTTACCTAATATTCCATGGTCTTTAGGGTATAAGCCTGTTATGATGGTAGCTAGAGACGGTGAACATAAAGGTGTTGGCACATAAGATTTAGTAAACGTTAAACTTTCTTTTGCAAATTGATCTAGCCTTGGTGTTTCTATATTTTTATCACCCATAAAGCTATAATCCGTCCAAGACTGGTCGTCTGATAATATGAATACAATATTTGGCTGTTCTTGGTTAGCTACTTCCGTTTTGACATTATTATTGGCTGTATCACTTTTCGTTTTATCCCAGCAAGACATCATAAAATATAATACCAAAAAGGCAAAACCAGTTGTTTTAAATCTTTTCATTTTTAGTTATTTAAATTCGATTCGTCTTTAATAATTTAATATTTGAGCTTCTTTTTGAGATCGTTTTATAGGACCACTATCTCCCAACAAATACATCTTTCTAAAATAAGAGCCTTCTTCTTTTTCGCCTACGATAATTCTTGCATCTGGATGTGGATTATCAATTAGTGAGGATACCACAAATCCTGAATGCTTTCGACTTAAAAGAACAGGGCCTTTTTTAAAGGATTTTCCATTATCAAAACTGTCCCATCGACTTATTTCTCCAACATCATCCTTAGTCTGATTTTCTAAATATAAGCTAACCGCTGTGGCTGATTTTACATCGAAATCGCCTTCACCATTAGGAAGATTCGAGTTATCGCTTTTTAGCCATACATCTCCATCCCATACATAATTCTGCAGGCGTTTTGGCCCACTTCTGTTTGCACCTATGTCTGGACCAACAAGTATTCCTACATGCGGATTTCCATTTGGGTCTACATCGGTTCTCGATTGAAAGGTCCAATCATCGGCAATTTCACTTACCAAGGTTTTTGCATCTGCCATTTCCTTGGTTAGAGGCATCTCTAAAGGCTCATTCTTGACGTTTTTCCATTGATTGATTTTAGTATCAAAAACCATATAATACAAATTGTGTCTTTCTGGGATATGACCTCGTGGGTCTTGTGCATTGTTATGATCTCTGCAAATATGATAATCAAATGCAACAATAATATCGTCTCCATTACCTTTGCTTACCCATGGATACCAAGAGTCTTCCGCATCTATATCTGTTCTACGTTTGTGTTTTAAAAAGGAAACTGGTTCACTAAAAGTTACACCATTGTCTGTTGATTTTTGATACACCCAATTGCTTCGATGTGCGCCATGACGATAAAACAAATAGATATCGCCATTATCCATTTTTATAAATTGACTATACGTGCCAAATACCGAAATATTACCCAATGTTTCCCACTCAGTAATATCTAAACGTTTCTTTGAAACGGCGTGTAAATTTTTTCCATAGTGATGATTTCCTAGTGGATTTTTACCATCTTCTGGTGTGCCACCATGACCGCCAAATGCAATATGAATGTAGTCGGCATCATCAATAAGAATAGCTGGCTTACCATGATTGTCAATTCGTTTTTTACGGTTAGGGTCTTTACCCATTGCGCTAACTCCTGCTTTAAAAGGGCCTTTCCATTCCTTAGTTTCATGATTGTAAGACGCTACATAAGGGTCTTCCAACGGCCCTTGATAAGCCACATAAGTAATACCTTTGTGATAGACTCCTGCGGGATGTTGTACAATGGCTACTGCATTGCCGAAGCCATTGTCGGCAAAGTAGTCTACCATCTCACCACCATCATTACTTACTTGTTTGGCACTAGGTTTCGTTGCGCAACCCAACATACAAAAACAAATAAAAAACAATATATAAACGTATTTAATCATTAATTCTTTAACCTTATAGTTTCAAAAAATATGAGCTTTACTGGCCCCAACAATCCCGAAGTCAATAAGTCATCGTTCTTATTGTAATGATTCCAGCTCGCAAAGGTTGTCCTACGCGATGGACGTTCTGTCTCGCTTAATAACCAACTGGGAAGTGGTTTTGCACGTTTGCCATTTCTTGGATAGTCCAATGGTAATTTTTCATCTCCAATCAATCGATTTGTCCATAAATTGGTGACTTTAACTTCTAGAGCATTCTTACCTTTCTGCACAAATTCATCAATGTTTACTCTAAAAGGTGCTTTCCATAATACACCAGCATTTTTACCATTCACGATAACTTCAGCAATAACAAATACACTTCCTAAATCTATTACTATCTTTTTATTCGATTGAAGCAATTCATCAGAGAGCATAAACTCTTTTTTATAAGAAGCTGTTCCCGAAAAATGCTGAATCGCTTCATCTTTAGCATCTGTCCAAGATATTAAATCTGAAAATGTTTTGCTTTTTGATGTATCTGAGTTTAATGGAAAAGTAACTTCCCAATCGGTTGATAAATCCATTGGTTTTGGAACGGATTTGACTTCTGCAGTTTTTATTTCGCCTGATGCTACCGTGTAATTTATCTTTCCTGGATATGGTGTTGTCCAGTTTAATGCATCATTTTTAAATTCAAATTTTGGTTTTGATGTGTCTTTAGACAATTTTAAAATCTGCTCTTTCGGAATATACATGGCATGTTCTTCTCCATCCGTTTTATAAATAATTTTTAATGATGCTTCATCGCCTTCAGTTGTTTTACTATCGATTAATTTATTGGTAACAGGAATGTTATAATTGCCATAGGATACTTGTTTTTGTATTTCTTGTGTTACATCAAATGTTTTATAATGCTGAGGAATGCCAGTGGTTTCTCCTTTAAATTTACCAAATACCGCTTTGAGTACTTTTAGATTTTGAATGCCTGCATCGATATGAATATGTTCGCGCTCCTCGGCATACAATTGCTTTATAGTATCGCCTATCATATATTCCATTCGGAACTCTTTTTTATAGCCCATAGCAGGATCACAATCACAAAAGGCACGTGTCATTTTAAAATCTAACACCCCATTTTGAATAGCATTATTCACTTTATCGGTAATATCAATTAAACCGTCTTGTAAAAAGGTACCATATTCAGCCTTTACTATTTCTAAATTAGAAAGTGGTTCTGCTTGAGCAGTTTCTAGTTCAGTTGAAACTTCTAATAAATGGTTCAGATTGACAGGCTTTTTAAAGACAACAAACACTGATTCTTCAGACGCTAATGATAACGGTATTGTTGTTGTGCCATCTTCATTTTGTTTAAAAACAACTAGATCTTTTATGGTCCCTTTTTCAGAATTCCAGAGTTCCGGTTGCTTTCCAGAAACTCGAAAACGCGCTGTTATTTCTCTGGCTTCTTTTCGAGCATTCGCTATAAAATAAATATCTGCATCAGCTGTTTTTCTATGGATGAAACTCAAATCTGAATTATCACTAGTTTCGATTTTAAAATCTGGAATAAGATTGCTTAAAGCGTCTTTTAAGGATATCCCCTTAACTAATCCTTTTGCCCATAATTCGTCAGTATAAATTGCAACTTCTTCATCACAATTTGGATAATCCGTTAAACTTGGTGATTGTATAGGTTTTTTTCCAATTATTTTTGCCCCACCATTTACTAACTCTTTAATTTTTTCTAGCGTTTCTGGCTTTATAAAGTCTGATTCTGGTAACACTAAAAGGCTGTAAATATTACCAGCGGCAGAGTAAATATTTCCATTTTTAGCGTTTAATTCTTTTAATTTATTCGCACCAATCAAGTCGTAATCAAAACCCATAGTTTTAATTTCGGGTTTAATAAAACCTGTATTTGGCGATGACTCTCCTGTAAAGACCAAAACATCAGCAACATTTTTGCCTTGTTGCAATAAATATTGAGAACGAGCCAAGTAGTCCATATATTCATGACTTTGTTTCCACCAAGTATTCAATCTGTTAAAATCAAAACCGTGATAACTTAAGGCTAAGCCTGGTGCTATGTCCCAAGGTTGGTGTACGTAAGTATGAAAAATGAATCGTGTAATACCTTCTGACCAAGCTCTATCGCCAATAGACTTTAAATTTGCAGGGGGTTTGTCCCAACCACCAATTCCTGTAAAAGACTCTGCTCCCACAATGGTACTCCCATTTAGATGTGCAATGGAAGACACAAATTTAGGCGAATCGAAAAACGGATAACCTCCACTCCAAAACTCACACATCACAATATCGCCTTTATCGCCCACTTGCATATTATCAAAAGGACCCCAATAGGGTTCTACAGAAAATTGCAACTTGTTTTTATGACACAAATCCCTAAAATGTGCATAATAGTTTTCGGAAATCAAATCCCCTATAGTTCTTCTAAAGTCCCAAAGAAATCGTTCTGTAACTTCTCCGCTTTCTACATAATATCCTGCTAAAGTTGGCAAATATGCTGTTAAATCATAACCTCTTAAACTTTCAAATTGCGTATCAAAACCAGTAGTCCAATTTGTAGTTTCTACCTCATAGCTATCAATTAGGCAATTATTGACTGTAGTCCCAACTAAATCACCAAGTCTGTCAATAATAGGTTGTACACCAGCTTCCCAATAGGCGTCTAGGGCTGTTTTACTCATTTTATCCACCTCTAATCCTTTGGCTTCTGGGGGTGCTGGCCTATTAGTTCTCCCTATTGGCGTATGCCCTAATCGCAAAATAACCCAATCGCCCACTGGAACTTCCCAGTTCAAAACCCCTTCTTTAGAGAGTTTTGAAGTTATATCGATAATGGCATCTTTTTGAATAACAGCCTCTTTTGTAATGCTTTTTTTATCGGGTAGTAAATGATTTCGAATGCGCTCTGATAATATTTTATAATCTAAGCCATCAATTTTAATCGTTTGCTTGGGTTTTGGAAATGCTAAAACTGCAATGTCTTTATAGTAGTCAAACTTGGTTTCTGGTCGTGATATTTTTTTGGAGATCGCTTTTCCGCCTTCAATTGTTATTTCACTAAATACAACGGTTTGCATCGCATATTCTTCGGTAACCCAAGGTCCGCCACTAGAAGACCAACCGGCGCTATTGTGAAATGCTAATTCTAAACCCAAGCGCTGGGCTTCCTCAGCAGAAAACTCAAATAAATCTAACCACTCTTTACTTAAATATTTTACAACCCCTTGTGGAGATCCTAAATGTACATTAAACAATTGTGCTTCTTGAATTCCCACTGCTTTCATAGCTTCCAAATCTTTAGTAATCCCAGATTTGGAAACATTCCCGCTTATCCAATGCCACCATGTTCTGGCTTTAGCATAGTTTGGAGGGTTCTTAAAACCAGCCTCCAAATCAGCTACGGGCTTCCATGTTTGGTTGGATTGATTACAGCTCAAACACAAAAAAAGCATTATAATATAGTTTATCTTTTTCATCACTCAGAACGATGCTAAGATTTAATCTTTGTTACGGCTGAATTTCAGCATCAAAAGGTTTAATATCATTAAAGCTAAAAACACATACAAAACTGTCATAATATCTTCTCTTTGTTTAATCTATAAATAATTCATCAATATAAGCATCGCTTTCTCCAATGGTTTTTAATTTTATATTATTCGCCCCTTCCTTTAGAGTAATTATTGTTGGAACGAATTTCCAGTCTTTTTCCCAACCGCCTGTAGCTTTAAATTCTAGCGTCCTAATGTATTGATCATTCACATATAATTTCATTGGATACGATTCATCCACATTGTTGTGCATATATCTCAAACGAATGCTATAGTCTCCTGCTTCACCATCATTTTCTTGATACCAGGTTATAGCGCCTTCCCCGCCATTGAACATAACGAATCCGCTCCCTTTAAATCGCCTCGCATCCCGACTCACTTTTGCACTTCCCTCTAGGATACCTTCTTCTGCAGAAATATTAACACCTCTACCAATCCACATATCTTTTGAATGTTCATCCCCCCAAAATATGCCTTCAGTTTTACCAAAGGTTTCTTTCATTGTTAATATTAGATTTCCATTTTGTTTTACAATGGCTTTTACTGTTGTTCCATCTAAAACTTCAAATGAAGATTCATATGGTAATCCATTTACATATGGATCATCGCCATTTGTAGTGTATAAAATCTCTAAATCTTCTGGACTTGGATTTCCTAAAACTTGAACATGTGCTGCAGTTATTGTGATTTTACTTGAGGTAAACAATGCTTTATCACCCAAAATTGAAGCGGTAACTATTGATGCCTTTTTAGCATTAGGTTGTTCTCTTAAAAACAACCTTGATTGACCAAAAAACAAAGCTCTATAATTAGATTTTGTTCGACTTGTCGGGTCGATTGGATTTCCGTTTTCTATGGAGATTTTCTTCACATCACCTAGTATGCTATAGTAGACCTTATTCTCGCCATAAGGATATAAATTGCCGTTAGCATCTAAACTTTCCGATGTGATTATATAACATGCTTCAAAATCATCTTCAGCCTCAAGTCTAGTAATCCTAGTTTTTAGTTTTGACGGCTGTTTACTTGTATAAAAAGATGTTCTTTTCACTTCTTTCCCATCCATAAAAGCAACTGCTTCAAGTTTTCCTTCTTGATAAGGTACCAGCCATTCGCATTGCATTTCGTTCCAAATGGTTCCAGGTTTGTCTATCCCTAAAGATTTGCCGTTTAAGAACAATTCTACTTGGTCAGCATTAGAATAGACCCAAATCGGAATGACGGAGCCTTTTTTCATTCTTGGATGCGTCCAATGTGGCAACATATGAATCATAGGTTCCTTAGTCCATTGGCTTTTATAAAAATAAAATAAATCCTTTTTAAATCCAGCAACATCCAAAGCGCCACCCATAAACAAGTTGAAAGGTAAACCGCCATGAACCAAACCGGCTTCACCATAGTAGTCGAAACCTGTCCATCTAAAATGTCCACTATGCCAAGGGGTATCCCGTGTAACCTCCCAATATTTTCTAGCTGAAACTCTTACTGTAGCATTATCGTAAGAGGAGTTAAAGCTTTGCTTTCTGTTCCGCCAGTATTTTGGATTGATTCCTTCGTAAAAAAAGATTTCCTTTTTCGTTAAATTAGGTAATTCGTATGTGCCGGGCAACTCATTATCTCGCCACCATGTTTGTGTTCTATAATAACCACGCGTTTGCCATGTATGTGGTGCTTCGGTTGAGAGGAATGGTTTCTCTAATGTTTTCCCATCCATACCATCAATAAACGATTTTGTTTCAGAGCCTCCGTTAACTCCTTCAATATCCATATCTTTAGGGTTACCTGCACCAGATGTAAACAAACGAGTTGGATCTAAACTTTTCCCAAATTTCACTAGTTCTGGCGCTATGTCACTATGGGTTTCGTTACCTAAACTCCAAACAAAAATGCTGGGATGATTTCTATCTCTAGTAATCCATTCTTTTACATCGCGTTGCCACCATTGGTCAAAGGCTTGTTTCCCATAATCTTGAGGTGCCTTTTTATGCCAGCCGTCAAAAATTTCATCCACAACTAATAACCCGATCTCATCACATATATCATAAAACATTGGCGGTGTTGGGTTATGAGATGGACGAATAGCATTAATGCCCATATCCTTTAAACTTTGTAATTTCCAGCGTAACATGGGTTTTGTCCATGCGCCACCAACAGGTCCTCCTTCCCAGTGCTCGCACACTCCTTTAAGCTTCACATTCTCACCATTTAACCAAAAACCTGTTTGGGTATCCCAAACGACTGATTTGAAGCCGAAAGTAGTAACCACCTCGTCTATAACTTTCTCGTCCTTTAGGATTTGAGTAACGGCTTTGTACAATGTTGGCGTTTCTGGGCTCCACAAGCTTGGTGTTTCAACTATCAAACCAACTTTTTCCCTTGAAGATTCAATTTTTTTTCGTACCGATGTTAGCATTTCACCGGATATAGAATAGAGTTTAACGCTATACAACAATTTGTTAGAAACCCCTTCAAATTCGGTTTCAACCATCACTAAAGCTTTGTCGCCCTCAATGTTTGGAGTGGTTACAAATACGCTATTTGGTTTGATATGTGTTTTATTTACTTCAATCAATTTTACGGAAGCATAAATTCCACATGGGTGATACCAACGCGCCGATGGTTCTAAAGAATTATCAACTCTAACCACAATAGTATTTTTACCTTCTTTTAAATATGTTGAAATATCGTATCTAAAACTTATGTACCCGTAAGGTCTTTTACTGATGTAATTACCATTTATCCACACCTCGCTATTCATATATACGCCATCGAAGTTGATGTATGTAATATTTGAAAGGCTTTCTTTTTTTACGTTGAATTGTTTTCGGTACCATCCAATTCCTCCATCATGATAACCGCCTCCTTGTCCTTGGTCTCCTCCTTGACGAACGCCTTTTTCAAAGGACCAATCGTGTGGGAGGTTTAGTTTTTGCCATCTTGAGGTATCAATATGTTCTTCTGAAAATGAGAAGTCATCCCCTAGTATGAACCTCCAATCATTGTTAAAGTTAGTTTCAGTACGTTGAGAAAATCCAAGATTTATTAAAAAACTTAAACATAGTATTGGCAAGGATTTTATCATGTCTAATGAACTGATTTTGGTCAATAAGACGAATATAGTTTAATAAAATCCCAATATAATCCTGTGGTGTCATGCTAGGATCGATGGATTACTGTCTGGGCCGATCATTTTGTAGAAAGGGCTTATCTTTTGGATATTGAACTTCTAAAAGCTGGCGCATCTTACCTTCAATTTTTTGATACTTAGCTTGTCCTGCTAAATTCTCAAAGGCCAATAAACTGTTTTTATGTTCGTATAATTCAACGCCTAAAATTTCGTGTGTTTTTGCATGACGCCATTCGGTGTAGCGCCAATTACCATTAGTAGTGGTTAGTCCCATTATTTTTTCACCTCTTGCATAAACACTGTAAGCTGCTTTGTCCCATTTTGTTTTAGGGTCTTGTAGTACAGGCAGGAAACTTTTACCATCTGATTCTGGTGCAGATTCCAAATTACATATATCGACAAGAGTTTGAAATATATCAACATTCTCGACCAAAGCATCAGAAGTTTTATTGGCAACCCTGTCTTTATATTGCTTCTCTCTACTAATTATCAAAGGAACTCTTGTATCTATCTCTAAATTTGACTGTTTACACCACAAGGCATATTCTCCAATTTTATAACCATGGTCACTCATAAAAATAATCATGGTATTTTGTCTTAATCCTAAGTTTTCTAATGTCTCCATTATTTTACCAACTTGCGCATCAACATAACTCACTGAAGCATGATATCCGTGAATTAAGTCTTGGGTTAAATCATCATCCAAGTCGCCTTCTTTAGGAATTCCGTAGTAGCCTTTTAGCTCACCCCATTTTGGCAATGCCAGTCTGTAAGCACCTGCTGGCTTTTGTCTTGCCGGAATATTAAAATCATTTTTATCGTATAAATCCCAGTATTTCTTAGGTGCATTAAAAGGGAGGTGTGGCTTACTTAGACCGACAAACATTATAAATTTATCATTCTTCAGCTTATGTAAGGTTTCTATGGCATAACTAGCTGCACGTCCGTCTTTGTAAGCTTCATCCGATACATCTGCATTCTCAAAAGCAGGCCCTTTTAATGGTTTAACGCCTTCCGTTTTTAGACGTTCAATGAGCGCTCTGTTTTCTGGCTTTAAATAGGTGTTCGGTTCTTTTTCAAAATAAGTAGTCCATACGTTTCTATCATCTGAACCATGGTGAAATACCTTACCGATACTTATAGTTTTGTAACCATTTTTACTAAATAATTGCGGTAAAGACACTACGTTTTTGTGTACTTTTCTTAACGGCGTAAATATGCTGTAAATACCTAAAGTTTCTGGACGTAATCCTGTAAGTGTGCTCATTCTCGATGGTGCACATATTGCTTGCTGCACATAGGCTTTGTTGAAAACAATTCCATCTTGTGCTAATTTATCGATGTTGGGCGTAATAGCGGTTTCGCTTCCGTAGCAGCCTAATTCAGCTCTTAAATCATCAACATAAAAAACGAGAATATTGGGTTGATTATCTTGTGAATAGCCCCATAATAAGCTTAGAGCAGTAACACATAATGTTATGGTTTTTTTCATATTAGTACGATATTATTTATTTTCAACTATTGTTCTATATAACTCAGTAAGATATTTTGAATATCATCTACAGTCCCTTGTTTAAGTCCTACGTTGACATTTGCTCCGGTAATCCAGTATAGAATCATTCCCGCATCAGAGCAATCCCATTTTCCTTTTTGGAATCTAACTACATCATCAACTTCAGCAATTTTTCCTTGCAACCAAACCCATTGAATTCTTGGATCAGTATGGTTCTTTGCCCAATCCCATTGACTTAGGTTTACTTTCAGCTTTATGTTCTGATCTGGGATACGTACTTCCTCAACACCGAAATCCAGTATTTGTTGCCATGAATAAAAATCTCCTGCATCGTCATTAGCAGGATGGTGTGTGACAACTTTCACATGTTGGTGCTTATCGTTGAGGCTAGCTTCAAGCGCATAACCAATAATATCGGGTTCGCCTGCTTCAATAATCCATAAAGGGTCATCGGCTGTTGATGCATTAATCGCATTGGCTAAATCTTTTATGGTTTCCTCGCGTTGCCATTTCGCATCTAAAAATTTTAGCCCTTCAAAACCGCCCCAACGCCTGGCAGTTACATCGCAGGCACTTTGCATTAATGCGTGGCGTTCTTTTTCTGCTTGTTCCGAAATTCTATCAGGGCGTACCAAATCACAACTGTGAGAATAATGCACCAATCTATCTACCAAGCCAGATGCTCTTAGCAACGCAATTGAAACTGCTGTTCCACCAAGGTCATCTGGGTCTGGTGAGTTACCATCTGCCACAACTGCAATACGTCCCAAGGGTGGTTTAATTTTTGGTATTTTATTATTGATAAAACTTACCGTTCCATCATAAAGAGTTTTCACAACTTCTTTTCCCTGACCAACTGGTGTGAAAATAATACCAGACCAACGGGCTCGTGCCCATTCTTTTCCATCTGCACTACCAATTTTAGCATTAACAGTGATTCTATCGCCTCTGTCTAGTTTTATATTTGACCAAAGTGCATTGCTGTCTTTACCTTCTTCGAATACCTCGTTTGATAATGGGGGCTTGAAGTATCCTAACTTTTTATCATTGACATGAACAGTAAACTCTGACTGCCCATCATTTTCACCAACAGCAACAAGAATTACATCATATCTACCACTTTGAAATGTAAAAGCTGTGGTTGTTTCCGCTTCATTGTGATTTTTTGGATTAACGCCTAGCCATTTACCATCTGCATGCTTGTAAAATCCTGTGCCTGTTATGGGAAAATCACCAATTGGTAGGGTCTTATTTTGAATATTTGAAGCACCAATTTGCTTGAAATAAGAACGTAACGGCCATAGGGTTGTAACTTTTGGACCTGTATTTTTGGGAATAAAAGTGCTATCCTTTGTTAGAATAAATTTATCAAACTCAAAACCATCTTCACGCATACTAAATTGTATATCATGTGTTCCCGCATTTTCTATATCCAAATAAATTTGTTGTGGGACACCACAATGCTCTAGTTTTGTGCGTTGTTTACTTTCCCAAGTCCATTTATTTTTTCCTTTGCACCATTGCATTCGCTGTCCATGTTTGGGCCAACGACCATTTAACCCAACATGGATACTGTTATCTTCACTTCCAGAACTAAAGGCGCGAACCCAAACATAATAACGTCCCGGATGAGTTATTTTGACTTTATAATGCAACACACCAACTTTGCCTGCTTTGTTAGAGAAATTTCTCCCCTTAATGAGTTCATCAGAGGGGTTGATTCTAGTATCTGGCAATATTTTTATATACGTAGAATTGCTTGCCTCTAAATGATGATTGATATCATCATTACGACCAACTTTGGAGGCTACTTCTTTTGAGGTTACATACCATTGCCTGATTTCTGAACGACTTTGTTTGTAAAAATATTCAGCTTCCACCGAAATAATCCCGTTGTGGTCTGTAAAGACGGTTTTATTGTTGATTATTGGATTATTATTTTTTTTTAACTGAGCATTTAAAAGAAAGCCTGATAAAACAAGTGGAAGTATAGCTAATTTTAATTTCATTCTTCAAATGATTTTATTTTTGATTCAAATGAGTACGCTCCTGGCTGAACTTCTAGTTCGAAAAATCCATTTGCTGTTTGCTTTAAATTTACATGTTCAGTATCCGAATATAAATTGCCGTCCAAGATCAATGCTTTTTCCGTATTTGCAGGAATAATAACTCTTGCCGTTGTATTAGGCGGCACAATGATATCGAGTTGAAACCTATCCTGCTTTAACTTCCATGACGAAGACACTTTCCCATATGGTGTATTTAATGACGCAGAAGCTGAATTAAGCGGTTGTCTAGCTTGGGGTGCAATTTGAATAACCTTGTACCCCGCCTCCAGAGGCTCTAGGCCTGCGATACGCTCGTACATCCATTCACCAATTGCACCATAGGCGTAATGATTTAAGCTGTTCATGCTCATAGAATTATAGCCCTCTTTTTTATTGTAACTATTCCAACGTTCCCATATTGTTGTTGCCCCTTGATTGACAGAATAAAGCCATGACGGATAGGTTTCATTGAACAATAATTTATAGACTATATCTACTTCGCCCATATCATCTAGTACTTTTGATAATAGAGGTGTGCCTAAAAACCCTGTCCTCAAATGATTGTCGGCATCTTTCAGCTTACGCAATAAATTGATTTGAGCATTTCTTATCTTGTTTTCAGATAATAAATCGAATGCTAATGCTAACAAATAAGATGTTTGGGTTTCTGCAACCCCTTTCACTTGGCCTGTTTCATCAAAAAATCTTTCATCAAATGCCTTAGCAACAGCTTGGTAAAGTGCTTCGTATTTTTCTTGATCTTCTGTTTTACCGAGAACTTTGGCGGCCTGGGCCGTTAGTTTGGCAGATCGAGCAAAAAAAGCAGTACCAATCAAATTCCTTGAGGTGTCTCCTGTATTTTTACCGCTATCAGGGTAGGGTTGTAACCAATCTGAAAATGACATCATATTAGAAATATAATTTTTTGATTTCTTTTGATGATACCCAACCCATTGTTTCATCATATCAAAGTTATCTTTTAAAAAACGTTTGTCGCCTGTGCGCATATATATTTTCCAAGGGATAATAGTCCCAACATCACCCCAGCCAGAACTTGCAATTTTATTGCCTCGTGAGTCTGGAACTGTCCAAGGAATGGCGCCATCTTCAAGTTGTGCTTCTCGAACACTTTGCAACCAACTTGCCCAGAATTTATAAACGTCAGCATTAAACATCGATGTCGGTCCAAAAACTTGAGCATCGCCTGTCCAGCCCAAGCGCTCATTACGTTGAGGGCAGTCTGTAGGAATATCTAGAAAATTACCACGCAATCCCCAAACGATATTACTTTGCAGTTGATTTAGTTTTTTATGTGATGATGTAAATGAGCCATTATCATCAAAATCTGAATATTGTACGATCCCTGTTACCCAATCTTTTGTAGGCTCTTTTGAAGTATCAAAACCACTTAATTCTACATAGCTAAACCCATGAAAGGTAAACTTTGGTTTATATTCTATGTTTCCATCTTTAGCCGCAATATAATAGTCTGTAGAATGTGCACTTCTATAATTCTTGGTGTAAAATGTACCGTCTGGTGATAACATTTCTGCAAATCTGATTTTAAGTGTATCGCCTTTTTTCATCGGTACTTTCACCAAAGGCACACCCACCATATTTTGTTGTAAATTGAATATTACTGCGTCATCCTTTTTAATCATCTCCTTTGGCACCAACTTAATTTTATCCTTTACAGTTGTATGGCGTTTTGGTTCTAGAGCCACATTATCATCTAGGTTTGCGACCTCAACGCTTTTCCAATCTTTATCATCAAAATTATTAGTAGTCCAACCAGGTATTTCGAGATTTGCATTATAGATTTCTCCATCATAAATTTCTGCAAACTGTAGTGGTCCGTTGGTTGTGCCTTTCCAACTTTCATCAGAAGTCACAATTTCTTTTGAACCATCTTTCATTGTCATTTCTAGCTGAACCAAAACTTTTGGTGAAATTGAATTATCCCAAGGCGTAGTTCCCCAAAGCAAACGACCAGAGTACCAGCCAGAAGCTAGCTCAACACCTATTGTATTTTGTCCAGGTTCAATCAAGTCTGAAACGTCATACGATAGTGTCTCAATGCGTTTATCGTAAGTTGTGAATCCTGGAGACATCACATCATCACTTACATTTTCACCATTTACAGAAACATCAAAAACTCCTTTGGCCGTAATATATAGTCTTGCAGAAGCCAAGTCATCTGATAATTCAAAACCTTTTCTTAAATACTGTGGTTTGTGTATTAACACATTTTCTCTTCCTTTGATACTGTCTTTTGCAGTATCTAAACCTATCCATTTGGCACTCCATTCACTATTATTTAATAAGCCCAATTCAAAATGATTGGTAGCACTCCATGCTGAAGCTTCTCCATCTTGATTCCAGTATTTCACTTGCCAAAATACGTTTTGACGTGATTGCAGCGCCTTACCTTCGTATTTTACCCAAATGGATTGGTCCGTATCTTGTTTTTTAGAATTCCATAAATCGGCATTATCTGGCAATAAATCCTCACTAGTGGCGACTACAATTTGATACGCAGACTGGCTTTTATTGTTTTCTAAAGCTGGCAACTTCCATGAAAAAGTTGGCTCTGCATCATAAAAACCAAATGGGTTTTTGAAACCCTCGGACAGGGTTAAATCTTGAGGTTGAGGCAACACGCTCTGTTTTTCACAGGCCGTGACATTTAAAAATAGAGATATTATTAGAGTAAATACTGTGTATTTTGAATTTGAATTGATGACCATAATTTACGGCATGGATTGAAAGTTAAAGTATTTCTAAGTTGGTACCTTTTACCCAAAAAACTATCCTGTAGTATCTCGATTTCAAACTATTTATATAAATAAATAGATTTTTGATACCGCTTCGGGATGTCCAAACTTAACTAAATTCACTTAATTATAAGTTTTGAATGAAAAACGCGTTGATTGTCGTCAATAACTTTTATTAAATACAGCCCAGATTTAAACCTATTATTATTTGCAATATCTAGTTTACCTGAGCTTATATCCCCTTGGTAAACGACTCTTCCGAGCACATTATATATCGCTACACTAGCATTAGCCTCACCGCGAATCAATATTGTGAACTTGTCTTGAGCTGGATTTGGAAAAACGCTTAACACAAGTGTGTTATCTTCAATATTTGGCATGCCTAAAGTTGTGGATTCTACCATCCATTTTGATCTGTCACCTGAGTTGTTTATGTGTTCGATCACACCATTGGAGTTGTGATATATATAATTTGAACCTGTCCTAGTTTTAAATTGATATGTACCATCAGAACTATTATAAATTACTGTAAATTGTTTATCCGTATCTTCACGTGGTGCTGCAAAACCTGTATTAATAATATCATTTGGTGGATTCCCTGCTGATCTTAAAATACCACGATCTGTCCTTTTACTTTCTATGTTATAATTGTTTCCAGCTTGCACAAACTCCCACTCTTTATCACCAAAAGCCACATTAATTCCATCGTCACTCTCAATAACATCTATACCTACTGAGTGCATGTATTTGCCCGTCACAAAATTCTTTATGCGATAAACATCACCTGTTAAATCGTTAGGATCAAAAAGCTCAATATTAACAGTGATTTCGTTAGAAGATACTGTTTCATTATTTGCATTATAGGCTACAGCCTGAATATCGTAAGCACCTTCCGTATATGGTGTCCAATCTAAAGTATATGGCTCAGTAGTGTCTTCTCCAAACAATACACCATTAAGCAAAAACTGTACTTTAGAGATATTTCCATTTTCATCGACAGCGTCTGCAGAAAGGGGAATCGTTTCTCCTGTATTATAAGTTTCATCATTAAATGGTGAAGTTAGTGACACTCTAAATGGTTCAATGGCAATATCTAAATCAATGATTTGCAAATACAAAGGTCTAGCATCATCCGATTGTCCATTTTCCATTAAATAATAATACAATTTACCATCGGCAATATAGACTATACCGTGTCTAAACGTTCTACCCGTTGTAGGTTGATATACAGTCGTAAAATTATTAGTTCCACCTACTGCTTTTTGTATGCGAACGCGACCACTACTTAAACCAATTAAAAATATATCATCACCAGATGTGTAAATGGCCTCTGCTCCCGAAAAATTCTCTGTAGTTATAAAATCGGTAGCGCCTGCAGGTCTGTACGTGTGTAAATTCTTGGTCACATTAAATTGGTTATCTTTCACGCGACTAATAATGTGTTCATCACCATTCTCGGTTACGGTCCAATCAAATCCTCCCACAATATAAACTTGATTAGTTTGCGTGGTTTGAACGTAATCTCCTGGTTCCATCAGTTTTATTTCATCAGCGTTACGCAACGGTAAATTAAAACTTGTACCTTCATGGTTTTTCCAATTAGTGGCACCACTTTGATCGTTAGAATACGCATAATACACGCCATTTTGATATTGATACTTATCTGTATTATTTCCAGAACGTCTCTGAAAAGCGATTCTAATTTTTCCACCAACATATTTTAATCTTCCATACATGCCCCAATTATAGTCTTGACCATAATTACTTGCATTTTTATCTGCAAACTTTATAAAATCAGACCAAGTGGACGTAGTTGCATTATATTTTGCGAAGTGATAACCGCCATTTGAGCTTGAGCCCTTTCGCATAGAAAAGAATAAATCACCTTGATTATTCAGAAAAAATTTTGGGTATGTAAACTCAGAAAAAGCTCCATAATTTTCAACACCGTTTAAGCTTAAATGCTTATAACCTCCATTAGCATTTTGTACGAACTTATCTAAAGTGAATTCCGCATCAGGCACCGAAGCTGCATTGGCAACAGAATAAGAATATCTAAAATAATCATCACTTAAACTTCCATCTGAAGGTCTGGTATTGGTATAAGCATGCATATCGAAGAGCAAATGAATAGTGCCATCTAAAGGACTTACACCTACGCCAATTGTATTATGAGATTCGCCAATATACCATACATTACGCCAGCCTGTGTGTCTGTGCGGAAACTCAATAGTAGCCATGGTCCCTGTAATGGTATTATAACGGGTTAGCATCATGTGTCTATTAGCTTTACCTCCTTTATACCAAGTCATAAACACATATTCATTATATGTGGTTATACAATCTCCATGTGCAGAGATTTGAGGTCCAAATTTATAATCGTATCCTGTAGTTGAGTTTGATACCGATTCATCATTTACCTTTACACCATCAAAATGCAAGGCTATATCTGTTATTTCAATTTCATTTTCTAGAAGAACCTGGGCAGTCGTAAAGAAAAAACCAAACCAAAAAAATAGTGAAAGATATATACCTTTTTGATTTCCATTAATGTTAGTCCTTTGCATGATTATTAATGTTAAATTTAATTCTTTTAATTATCTAATCATCAGTTTTGAATGAAAAACGCGTTGGTTATCACCTGTAATTTTAATTAAATATAAGCCTGAATTGAATCGACTATTATTTGCAATATCTATTCTATTTGTTGTCATATTGCCTTCGTAAACTATTTTTCCAAGCAAATTGTATATCACAATATTAGCATTGGTCTCATCATTCAACAAAATTGTAAACTCATCTTTAGCTGGGTTTGGATAAATCTTTGCTAACAAGGAGTTATCTTCAAAATCTTCAGTGCTTAATATTTGAGAAAGAATGTAACGAAGTGGGCTAATTGCACCTCCATTTTGAAATCGTACTTGATTACCTGCTGCAGCTGGAGCTACACTATATCTAAAGTTTCCTTGTCCAGGTGGTTTCGCAAATAATGCATTGTTTCCATCGCCAGTCCAACCATTCACTTTTCTTCTTTGGAACTGGTCATAACCATAGTTTTCATCACTTGTATCGCTTATCGGCACACCAGTTCTAGTGCTAACTCTAATTTCAGGATCTGATCCGGAACCATCATAAGTTGATTGATCTACAATCATGGTCCATGGTCCAGCGCCAATAACAGTGAGGTCGGCTGTAATTTCAACATATCCGCCAGAAGCTGGTTGCCTATGGTCTGTGACAGTCCAAAGTTGTGTTGCTTCAGCAGGTCCTGTCGTTATTTCTGCAGCCCACTCTAACTGGCCTGTAGCAACATTAATGGTCATATAAAGTTCAGTTCCAGCCAAACCACATGTTGCAATTTTATAAACATTAGGTTCAAGCCACAGTTCAGGACATGGTTGACCTGTAGAATCAAAAACCTCAATATTAACAGTAATTTCGTTGGAGGATACTGTTTCATTATTTGCATTATAAGCTACTGCTTGAACAGTATAAGCGCCTTCAGTTTCTGGTGTCCAATCTAAAGTATATGGCTCAGTAGTGTCTTCTCCAAACAATACACCATTAAGCAAAAACTGTACTTTAGAGATATTTCCATTTTCATCGACAGCGTCTGCAGAAAGAGGAATCGTTTCTCCTGTAATATAAGTTTCACCATCTGATGGAGATGTTATTGACACTATAAATGGGTCTTGATCAATATCTAAATCTATGATTTGAAGGTATAATGGTTGCGCACTACCCGATGCATTTTCCATCAAATAATAGTATAATTTACCATTGGCTATATGCACGCGGCCATGATCAAAAGTTCTACCCGTTGTGGCCTGATATACTGTGGTAAAATTATTGGTTCCACCTGCTGTTTTCTGAACTTTAACTCTGCCATTAACTAAATTAATAATAAACACATTATCGCCTGCTGCATAAATAGCATCAGCCCCTGCAAAATTCTCTGACGTTGTAAAATCACTAGCGCCTGCAGGCCTGTAAGTGTGTAAATTCTTGGTCACATTAAATTGGTTATCTTTTACGCGACTAATAATGTGTTCATCACCATTATCTGTGACTGTCCAATCAAATCCTCCCACAATATAAACTTGATTAGTTTGCGTGGTTTGCACATAATCTCCCGGCTCCATAACTTTTATGAAATCTGAATCATAGAGGGGTAAGCTAAAACTCTGTCCTTGATGGTTTTTCCAATTTGATGTACCCGTCTGGTCGTCGGAGTAGGCATAATACACGCCATTTTGAAGTTGAAACTTGTCATTGTTATTAGCGGATCGTCGCTGGAAACCGATGCGCATTTTACCATCTACATACTTCATACTGCCATAAAGACCCCAATTATATGTAATACCGGGTTGATTGTTTGCGTTTAGTGCATTAAAATCCGTGAAATTAGACCATGTTGATGTGTTGGCATCATATTTAGAAAACTTATACATACCATTATTATGACCACCTTCTCGCATATTCATTAATAAATCTCCTGCATCGTTTAGAAAAAACTTTGGATACGTTAGACCATCAAATTCGTTTTGTGGAGCACTTCCTGGTAACTTTAAATGTTTATAGCCGCCTGTACCGTTTTGAACAAATTTATCTAAGGTAAATTCGGCATCAGTCACTGCAGCTGCATTGGCAATTGAAAATGAATATCTAAAATAATCATTCGCCAAACTACCATCAGAGGGTCTAGATGCACTATAGGCATGCATGTCATATAGCAAATGTATTGTACCATTTAAAGGGCTTATGCCAATTGCAATGGTATTGTGCGATTCTCCTAGCCACCATTTATTTTGAAAACCGGTATGCGTATGTGGAAACTCTATCGTAGCCATTGTACCTGTAACTGTATTGTACCTGGTTAACATCACATGTCTATCTGTTTTTCCACCACGATACCATGTCATAAACACGTAGTCTCCATAAGTCTTTATACAATCTCCATGAGCAGAAATATTTCGCCCAAAAACAAAATCGTACGAGGTTGTACTTCCATTATCTGAAGATGTATTAGGGACTTTGCTACCATTAAAATGCAAACCAAAATTAGTTATTTTCACTTCATTTTCAAGTTGCACCTGAGCTGAAATAGAAAAAAAGCATAACGCAAATAACAGAAATGCGCATTTAACCTTCATTTTTTTTAAACAACTATTTTTCATAATTCTTTTAGATATAACATAAAAATAGGCGTAAAATCTTGAAAACACACCCTGTAATGTGCTGTTTAAGTAGCTAAAGTGATTTACTGCTACAATCATTTTAAATAAAATACTTCTTCTAAAGGGATGGACACTGGAGAATTATCAGGGTTTACCACCATGATATCTGCCATGTAATCCCACCATTTTTTTACAATAATATTATTGGCTAAATCTTGCGAACTATTTCCCCCTGTAACTTTTTGAAAAGCAAATAAAGTGTTTGTTTCTTTATCCAAAAAAATGGAATATTCGCTAATACCGCTAGCCTCTAAAAGAGATTTTAGCTCTGGCCAGAGATCATCATGACGTTTTTTATAAATATCCTTCTGATTGTCTTTGAGTTTCATTTTAAACGCAATTCTTTCCATTGTTACTGTTCTTTACAAATACATGTATAAAAAAGTATCCCGTTAACAAAGAATAATGTAAACGGGATACAGCTAAAAGGTGTAATGAAGCTTATTCAGCTTATTCTTTTATAATTTTCTTACTGAAACTAGCACCGTTTTCTCCGTCAAGTTTTACAATATACAAACCAGTGTTCAGTCCGCTTAAATCTATTTTTGTGGAAGTCATATTTCCTTCAGGTTTACTTGTAATTAGTTGTTTTCCAAGTAAATCATAAACAGAAATTTGTTTGATAGTTTGGTTCAAACCGTCTATTGTTAGTTCATTTTTTACTGGATTTGAAATAAAAACAGAGCTTGCATCAAATTCTTCATTACCTAATGGAGCTATAAGAACAAATCGAAGGGGATCAATTCCTCCACCATTGAATTCAATAGGATCACCTGCTGCAGTTGGAATTACACCATATCTTGAATTATCACCATTTGGATTTCTTAGAAACAATGCATCGTTTCCTCCTTGTACACCGCCATTTGTTTTTCTCCTTTGAAACTGGTCTAGACCAGAATAATCAAGATCAAGAGGTATTACACTTACAGGGTCACCAGGTCTAACAGTAAGCGTTAAATTAGGATGACCTGAAGCATCAGCTGTACACAAGGTAACGGCTCCTACACCAGTAATGTTTGCTGTAATTTCCATTAATCCAGCAGAAGCTGGAGTTCTGTGGTCTGTAATAGTAAAAAGTTGTGTTTCATCATTACCTGTTATTTCTGGTTGCCATTCTACAAAAGGGTTTCCTTGAGCAGCATTTACATTAATTGTCATGTAAAGTTCGGTCGTCAGACCACATGTTGAAATCTTATAAATACCGTTCTCAGTCCAAATATCAGGACATGCTGGTTGGGCATATGCTTGAAGCGCAAACAATGCAAATAATAAAAATGCACTAATTTTTAAAGTAGTTTTTTTCATAGTTTATTGTTTTTGTTGATTAATAATTAATTTATTTCAATTATACAATATTTAGTCACAGCTAGCATCCTGTTCTGTCCTGTAATACACTTGTTTCACTTATCATTCATACCTTTTTTTTAAGACTTTTTGTTGCATTTTAAAAAGGAGTACAGCTCATAATAAGCATGACATATTTATTTTATTTCAAATAATTAAATACGATTTACTGCGGAATTAATTCAATCAATTTTACACTATGAGGCTCTAAATTTACTTCAAGAGTTATTGTCTCGTCTATTTTTTGAACAATTCTATTTGAACTAGTTTGAGGTAATTCAGCCAGATCTTCATACAGGGATAAATTTGCATTCAATATTGTTTTCCATCCCTCTTCAAATCGGTCTGAAGGTCTATTTCCATAAATACGACCATCAGGATATTCAACGACACCCGCCGCACGAACATCTTCATACAATTGATGCATAAAGATCCCGTGAGTTTTGTCAATACTCCATTCGTTCATTGTCCAACTTTCTGCTGAAGAGACCTGCCCGCCTTCAATTATGGGGAATACAACCCTACTATTACCACTATTTCTTGTTGTATTATGATTGTAAACTAACAGATAAATCCTATCATTCTTTACAACTGGTATTATACCAACATGACCACTGAGGTTATGAAAAGATTCTACTCGATTTCCGCCCTCCATCATTAAAAACATATCCGTGACGTGTCTTCTTCCAGAAGGTAAATCGGTTGCTTGAATTTCTTGCCCCCAATCGTAAATTTCATTTATTCTGTATTGGTAGGCCAAATCTGCAATTCTCGCATACCAGCTTGCTCCAAATTCTGTTGCATCTTGTAGGCCTGTCCCTCTATTTCCATATTCATCTTTTATGATTCCAAACTCCTGTATGTCTAAGGGTATGTTCATAAATTGGGGATAGCTATCTAAGGAGGCCCTATACGGCTCAATCTTTTCTGGTAAATCTATAGTGTTTCGAGCGATCCTCTCATAATAGGATATACCGAAAAAATCCATTTTTGTTCCGGTTTCTCCTGTAGCGTAATTTGTACCAGTGGCGCAATGATCTATGAGTTCTGTTGCAAATGTTGCTGCTGAGCTTTCAGTAAGCAAATTTCCAGGCCCTATAATGGCATCAGGAATGAGTTGCAAAACTTCATCTACAGTGATATCATAGTGCCTAAAAAAATCTTCTGGAGTACCATTCCAATGCTGCGGTGTGAAATTTGGTTCTGTGGCTACTCGAAAACGCCATGTTTTAACTTCATCATACCCAAATTCGTCTATTAGAGTTTGCAGAAAGGCATTGATATATTGCCTCCAAAGACCATAGTCGTCTGGAGGATTGGTATTCCCGTAAAGATTAACTTCTTGATTTACATTCATTGCCCATGGCACGTTATCTAAAACAATTCGTGGCTTAAAACCTGTAAGCATAAAATTGTTCATACTCGTTATTAAACCACTGAAATCGGTTATGATGTTACCCGAAGCATCCACTCCTTGATAAAAAGTATTTAAGTTGTCCGTTCTTCCGCCAAGTAATCTCACCAAATTATAACTTTTAACATAAGGTCTGATGTTATCTAAGCTATTGGTGAAATTAGCGCTATTAAACCGCGTTTGATTAACCATTGGCCGAGTCGACCAAAAGTTATACATCTGCCCTACAATAGCATTGGTGTTAATTGTTATGACTTTATTGGGGTCTACTTGAATAGGATCTGGCGGTTCTATTTCAGAAGTTACGATTGTCTTATGATCATCTGAGCAGGCAGAAAACAAAGAGCAAATCAAAAAAACTACATAAAAAAAATGCGCTCGATTACGAATTATATATTTCATAAAGCATGGTTTTCGTTTCTATAAATATACACGCTCTAGACAAATAAACAGTCCTGTACTAGCATGATGAATGTTTACACACTGAATGAGCGTTTATGGGGGATTAGATTACAAAGTTATTTGAATTGAAATAAAACATCAATTAATCTTTTGGGTTTAGTCAGTTGTAACCCTACTTTTCCACCATGTTTCGTTAGGCTGAAAACCTTTTGAAAGCATCTCCATCCTATATTGTTCTAATAATAACCACTTTTTATTTATGGTGTTATGTTTCCGTTCTACTGCTTTTGCTAGGTCGAACTCAGGATCTTCAATTGGAAACTTAGCGTTGACTTCTTTTAACCAAGACATTAAATTGTTATTTAACGCTTTAGCAATTTCTGGTTTTTTAAAAATTACATTTAACGAATCATGCTCTGTTGATGGTAACTTATAGAGTTCTTGACGTCCATCCTCCCAATAGTGAATCAGTTTCCAACCTTCTTGTTGAATCACAGAACTAGGTTCACCGCCTTGATTACCGTAATGCGGGTAATGCCAATACAAGGGTCTTTCTATATTTAAATCTACACCTCCCAACAAAGGTTTTAAACTGATACCATCTACGTGTTGTTCTCCATTAAGCTGTAAACCTGCTAAGTCTAAAAGAGTAGGATAAAAGTCGGTTGCAATAACGGGATAGTCTGTTTTATTACCACCATTTTGCATCCAAGGAACTTTTATGAAGAATGGCTCTTTTAAACCACCTTCCCATTGATAGCCTTTTCCTCCTCTTAGTGGTAAATTACTGGTGGCGTAATGATCTCCAGAAGCGACCCCACCATTATCGGATGTAAACACTACAATGGTGTTATCATCTATCCCATTATTTTTTAAAGCTTCCAAAACAACTCCAACAGCATCGTCCAACGTTTCAACTAATCCACCATATATAGGATTGTCCTGAACTTGACGAATGGGCAAAATACGTTCCATTGCATAACCTTTTTCCTCAATACCCATACTGTCAGCTTTATTCCTATATTTTTGCCATTTGTGTTTTGAGGTTTGAATAGGTGCATGTACTGCATAGAATGATAAAAAAGCGAAAAAGGTTGAATCTTTGTTTCTTTTTATAAAGTTGGCGGTTTCTTTTGCTAACCGCATACTTAAGTTTACTCCTTTTTTATCATTAGTTAATTTAGAATTGTTCCAAGGCGAAAAATATCCACCTCTAGGTGAACCTGCTGCTATACCACCAATATTAATATCAAAACCATGGTCTTCTGGATAAGAACCTTGGCCTCCTAAATGCCACTTTCCAGCAAAAAAGGTGTTATAGCCTTTTTGTTTTAAAGTTTCAGCTATTGTGATATCATCTTTAGGTAATTCACGAACATAATCTGCAGGCAACATTTTATCATGCCTGTTCCTAGTTCGCCAATCTGTTCCTGATTTGGCTCCAATCCAGTCAGTAATGCCATGTCGAGCCGTAAACTTTCCTGTTAATATACTTGCTCTAGATGGACTACACACTCGACTTGCGGCGTACCCATTTGTGAAAATCATAGATTCATTTGCTAGCCGATCTATATTTGTTGTTTCGTAAAATTTACTTCCTGTAACTCCTAGGTCGTGATACCCCAAATCGTCTACAAGAATAAAAAGAATGTTCGGTTTAATATATTTTTTTTCGCTGTCTTTATTACAATTAAAAAGAATAAAAAAACTCAAAAACAGCAACCATGTGAATCCCTTGGTAAACTGAAAATTTTGAAATCTATAATTTAACAATTTTTTTTGCAAAATGATTGTTTTTATCAGGACATGATAAAAAATAAATACCACTTTCTAAATTACTGATATCTATTGTTTCTGTCGATTTTTGATTATGTAGTGTTCTGATAATAGCCCCGTAGACATTTAATAGGGTTAAATTAGAATTAATAGGCAGATTACTGATTTCTAATTTTCCATTTGTCGGATTTGGATAAATTTTCACTTCCTTTTGGTTTAAATCGTTTACCGATAAAGCGTTATAACAGGACGATTCTGTATTATTTAAATTAAAAGCTGAACTATCAGACACATTTGATCTGCGCAATACCATTTTATCCATAAAAAAGAAACTAGATCTAGCATCTACGATTATGGAGTAGTTTCCTGGTGTATTGAATGTAGCCCAAATAAATCTAAAAGAACTACCATCATTTGTATTGGTGACAAAACCCCAACGTTCATCGACAGGAAGGTTTACTGGGTGCCTGTTCATAAAGGCTTTAAAATAGCCACTCGTGCTGGAGCCTGCTGGACAATCTCTTTCTGGATTACTATTGCAACTAGGCTTTGGCTCTAACTGTGGCGTAGCAGTTGAATTGTTTTGATTGGTAGCATAAAAATCATCGGCGACTATACGAAGCCAAGCGTCATTGTGTTCTCCACCTGAATTACCTGTTCCTATTCTTCCGCGCCAAGCAAGCCTGTAAGTCCCCGAATTATTAATTTTTATATTGTAAGTTATTGGGGCCCCGGTTAAAGTGCTGAAAGATTGGGCGCCATCCCAATATATATAATTTATGGTCGATCCTGGTAAATTAGGGTCAGCCTCACTACCAGTTTGCCAATTTGAACCAGTAGGTAAGACTCCTGATTCCATTTCAATTGTTAACAATCCGTTTTGTTCTTCAAATGGCAATACGCCATCGCAGGCTGATGTTTGAGAAAACGCAATATTAAAATTGATTAAAAACATTGCTATGAGTGTAATGTTTATTCTAATGTATTTCATATCGTTATAGTATCTAAAATCAAATATGTTTATTTAACATGCAGTGTTACTTTCTTCAAATCTTTATCAACAGATGAGGAACCAACAGAAATTGTAAACGTTCCTGGCTCCACAACTTTTACCATGTCTTGATCTAGAATATTAAGTTCATCAAAACCTAAATTGAATGTAACGGTTTTTGTTTCTCCTGGTTTTAAAGAAATACGTTCAAAACCTTTAAGCATTTTCAAGTAACGTCCGACAGAGGCATAATCGTCCCGCACGTACATTTGGACAACTTCATCTCCTTCTTGTTGTCCAGTGTTTGTAATGTCAACAGAAACAGTTGTTGCCCCATCGGCATCAATCGTTTCGTTTTCAAGTTTTGGTATGCCATAGTTAAAGGTTGTATAACTTAGACCATAACCAAAAGGAAACAATGGAGATTTATCTGCATCCTTGTATAGCCCTTTCCCTGAACCTATAAAATCAGGACGCTCAAGATATGTTACAGGAACTTGTCCGACATCCCTAGGAAAAGAAACCGTTAGCTTACCACCAGGATTAGTATCGCCAAAAATAGCATCGGCAATGGCATCACCTGAGCGCATACCTAAATACCAGGTTTCCAATATTGACGGAATATTATCTGCTATGTAATTAATTGTTAACGGACGTCCATTAATTAAGACTACAATAATTGGTTTACCCGTTTTATGGATCGCTTCAACTAATTCATTCTGAACGCCGTATAAGTTTAGGTCTGAACGATCAACGCCTTCCCCCACTGTTTTGCGGGACCCCCCAACGACAAGCACAACAGCATCAGATTGTTTTGCGGCTGCTATGGCTTCTGGAAACCCTTTTTTAGAATTGCTCAACAGATCACAACCTTTGGCATAGTTTATTTTTACTTTCCCTTTTGTTTTACTTGTTAACCCTTCTAAGACTGACGTGTAATATGGCGGTAATCCTGAATACCCTCCCAATAAGGAATAAGTCCCTTTACTTGGTTGCTCTTCATGTGCATTTGGTCCAATTACGGCTAAGGATTTTATGTTATTTATGTCCAATGGCAATAGATTGTTCTCATTTTTCAATAAAATAATGGCTTTTTTTGCCATTTCATATGAAAATTCCTGATGCGCTTCTCTACCTACATTTACAGTTTTGGTATCGATCTCCTTTTGTTCTGCGTCAAATAAACCCAATTTAAATTTGGCGGTTAAAATTCGTGATGTTGCTTTGTCAACATACTTAATCAGATCAGGGTTTTGCGTTAGCGTGTCCTTCAATACTTTGGAATGATACGTTGCGAGATCAATATTTTTCCCAATTACCAAGTCCATATCGACACCCGCTTTTAAGCCTAATATAGCTGCCTTGGCTCTGGTTTCAGAGATAAAATGCATGGTCTCTATCCGTCCAATGTCGTTATTGTCGGAAACAATAAATCCGTCAAATCCTAGCTCATCGCGTAAAATATCTTGCAACAACCAAGTATTTATATGACAAGGGACCCCATTGTAATCTTGATGACCAGGCATAATGGAACCTACCTGTGCTTCTTTGATAGCAGCCTCAAAAGGTGGTAAATAAACTTCTCGCATGCGACGCTCGGACATATCGCTAAATCCACTATTGATACCACGACGGTTTTCAGGATATCCCACAAAATGCTTTGCTGTTGCAATAACATGATTTTCATCAAACTGCTCAGCACCAGTACCTTGTAAACCCTGTATAAATGCTACTCCCATTCTCGATACCAAATAAGGATCCTCTCCATAAGATTCTTCGACACGACCATATCTTGGATCACCAGAGATCACATCTAAATTAGGGGAATAACAATGTGTAACCCCCAATCCACGTGCTTCTAATGCAGTCTGGGTAGCCATTTCTTTGATGAGTTCAGGCTCCCAAGTAGAGCCAGCAGCAATTGCTTGAGGATAAACCGTTGTATTACCATAATAATCTAGAACAAGCCAAAGTCCATGTAATGCTTCACCGTATTTCATGTAAGGTATTCCCAAGCGATCATTAGGTGGTGCATCTTGGGTCATTTCGGCAATCTTTTCGTCTAAAGTCATTTCTTTTAGAAGATGGTTTACCTTTTTGGCAATTTGCGCATCTTCATTGCCTATTTTTTGCTGTTTACCAATTTCAGTTTTACAGGAAAACAAAGTTGTAATAAAACATGTGGCTAGTATTATTTGTCTCATCAATGTTTTAGATTGGTTATATTAGGTTATTTATTAAAATTTATGCAATATAAAATTTGCAAACAAAAATTATAACCTGTACTGTGCTGTATTAAATTAATTAACACCACATTCAAGCCATGTGTGATTCAATGGTAATGATTTTTTTGAAAAATTTATGTCGATTTCATCACTTTACCTACTAAAATCTTGATTTGTAAAAAAATCAATTTCATTGCTAAATGAACCCCATTAACTAAATATCGTAGGGGAAATCTGTAAAAAATTTTTAATCAGTATAGTTCAGGATAGTTTTTAAATATTATAAATTTAATTTTAGATCGTTAAATTCAAACTCAATGAAAAATTCAAAATTTATTCAAAAATTAGCATCAATAACTGCAATAGTTGTTTTTGTAACATTTTATTCATGTACAGAAGATGGGCTAGGATATTCTGAAGACATAATTACCTATGAAACTCCAGACCCCCCTTTGGAGCCAGTTTTAGATGAAGACACAAATCAAGATCTAAATTGTCCTCCCTCAGGTGAGTTTGAAGACAATAATACCAGAAATGTAGATATCCAAAACCCTGTTAATGTTGGAACAGTTGATGATAGAAGTTGCTACTCCGATTATTCAGAAAGTACTATTTATGGAAAAACATGGGGTGTCTATAATATCACAGATGGGTCTAATCACTGGGATGCACCAAATACCCTACAACCCAGAATAGAACGCTCATTACCAAGGGCTTCAACAACAGGGGTAGGAACTTATGCAAGATTTACTGGGATTGTAAGAATTCTAGAAGCCGGTGATGCTGGCAATTTTAATGAAGACGGAAGTTATTTAATACAGGCCAAAGGAAAACATACAGGTGGCGGTGGACCACCAGATCCTGCTATATGCCTGTTTTTAGCCAAACCTGTGTATGGTAGTGGATACAACGCAGGCAAGCAAGTGGCGTTTGATATTTATGCTGAACGTATTTTAGAGCGCGGTGGAGTGGGTAGTGGCAGAGAAGTTGTTTTTCTAAAAACTGTTGATAAAAATGAAGAAATTAGCTTTGAGCTAGAGATAGGTTTTAGAGAGGATCCTAATAACCCTAACATGAAAGTACACTATTGTGATGCGGTAATTGGAGGAGAAGCATTTAATTGGAATATCCCAGAACCAAATAGAGGTATAGAATCTGGCATCAGATATGGTGCTTACCGCGTTAAAGGAGGCAGAGCGCAAATAAGATGGGCAGACACTACCTATGAAAAAGTTGAGATAAATTAAATAAACCTTCAAGAATATTTACAAGTCTTAAGTAGTTTGCAACAATTTTATTGACACTCAAATTCATTACCATAAAATGGTTTTCAACTCTCTATTAAATACGACTAATTTATCATGAGAGAGAGCAGAAGAAATGCCCTACGAAAACTTGCAGTAGCACCCGCATTGTTAACAATTCCATCAGTGTGGGGTGCCACCATTGCAAAAGATACATGTGAGCATAAGTCTCCACGTTTGCAATACAGCATAAACGCCTATTCTTTCAATGACGAGTTTAAAGATGGTGCAATGAACCTCACTGAGATGATGGAATTCGCTGCAGATATTGGTCTTGACGCTGTAGATTTGACTGCTTATTACTTTTCATCTTATCCTAATCTTCCAACAAAATCTGAAATTTTTTCTTTAAAAAAAAGAGCATTAGAGCTGGGTCTTAATATTTCCTGGACTGGAGTCCGAAATAATTTCGTAACTGCAGACACAGAAGCAAGAGCAAGAGATTTAAAAATGATCAAAGACTGGCTAGAAGTTTCATCTTTTATTGGCTCCTCTATTTTACGAATTTTCACAGGAAGAAACCAACCCAAAGGATACTCTAAAGAACAAGTAAAAACATGGCTGGTTGAGGCTTTTAAGGAGTGTGCCCATTATGGATCAAATCTTGGTGTAATGGCTGCCTTACAGAATCACAATGAATTCCTATTTACGGCTGACGAAGTTATCGATATCATTAAACGTGTAGATTCAGAATGGTTTGGTCTTATTCTAGATATTTCCGGGCTTCGGACGTCTAGTAACCCTTATGCTGAGGCGGAGAAATTGGCTCCATATGCCAAATACTGGTTTATTAAAGAGCATGTGTATATCAATCAGGTAAAAACTCCTACAGATATGAAACAAATGGCGGCCTTAATAAAGCAGTCTAACTTTTGTGGTTATGTTTCTTTTGAAAGCTTATCAGACGGTAACCCTAGAGATCTTATTAAAAAAATGAAATCAGAATTTCAATTAGAATACTCCAAAATTTAATATTATTCTGGACCAACGCTGCATGCTCTAAATCAGAAAAACATCATAGCATTACCACATAAACATTCCTAAATATGATTGATATTACCTTTTTGAATAGTTTAGTGTATATTGCCCAGATCCTAAAATCACAGCACCCTCTGTAATTTCTAACGTATTTTGCTTTCGAAGACCTTCAATTGATTTCCCATTTATTTCTAAACTTTCAAATTCTGAGGCGGTGACTAAAAGCTTTGCTTTTGTATTGAAAGGCACTTCCAAATTCATCTTTATCACGTGGTCATAAATAATCCATTTATTGATAATATTACCATAAGGAGTTGGAACAGACACATCTGTAGCTGTTATGCGACTTGGAAACTCTGGGTTGACAATAAACATTTTGTAACCTGGGTTAGATCCCAAAGGCTTTATACCCCCCAATGACTCATAAAAATAAGCAGAAAAACCACTGTGCATTGGGTGGTTCAATGAATTAGATGGCCCTTCTAAATTTTCCCAAATAAATTGACGTTCTGGCCATGTGGTAAATCCTGAGTTCATGACATAAGCCTGACTAGGAAAATCTGGTGTTGTTAATATTTCGTATGCCAAATCTGCCTTGCCGAATTGAGACAAAACAGTGTATATGTATCGGTTTCCATGAATTCCTGTAGAATGATGTCCGCCTTTCATATTCACAATATCATACACTAATCCGTTGACCACATTGTCAATCTCGCTTTCTTGTACCATATTGAATTGCAAGGCTTGGACTGTTGCAGTCTGACTTTGATACCATTTGTGTTTTGTATTGGGAATGTCCACTAAAAATTCATTGTTAAAGGCTTTTTTTAAGGCTTCCTTTTCAGCAATCATTTTGGCCTGATACACATCGTCATTATTTAAACGAGCAAATGTTGCCATAATTCCTAAAATATCATAGAAGTATGCATTTGCAGAAATAATAGGATCGCATTCCATGGCACTTGGATTTTTTCTTCTATCCCAAAGAGGTGGGCACCAATCTCCCATCCCGTCTTGCATAATACCATTATCTCCTTTAAAATTTAAGTAGAAATCTGTTAAGTTTTTCATGTCTTCGTAGTATTCTTTTATGATTTCATCATCGCCATAAAATTTATAATTATACCATGGCAAATACATAGTAGCTACGCCCCAATCTATTTTAGCATAGGTCGATGTGCGCTTTCCTGGTGCAATCATAGTGGGAACTTTAAATTTAATTTCTGGGTTATTGTGTCCTTTTGTTGGTCGCATTTGTGTCTGTATATCTTTCATATATTTCTTGTAGAAATCGTACATATCGTAATTGTACAGTGCATACTCACAAAAGGCATGTGCATCTCCCAACCAACCGCATTTTTCCCGATGTGGACAATCTTCAGGAATGCCATGGAGATTATCAACTATTGTCCATTTGCTGATATTATGCATTTTGTTGAGTAATGTGTCTGAGGAGGTGAAGCTTCCTGTTTCTTGTATATCAGTAGCAACCAAGACCGCTTTTATCATATCGGCATTTGGCTTATTGGAGATGCCTTTGATTTTTGCATATCTGAATCCGTGATAACTAAATTTTGGCTCCCAAGATTCTAACTCATCTCCTCTACAGATGTATTTGTAAATCTGTGGCATACCATTGGCTCCGCCTCCTGTAGAGCCTTGGAAAATATCTTTACCATTTGTTAGAAGTGCTTCAGTGGTTATGATTTCGATTAACTGATTTTTTTGTTCTTTAACGTTAATCTTGACCCAACCTGCAATATTTTGTCCAAAATCGACAATCCATTCACCATCTACGCCTCTGAACACTTTTTGTGGGTCAAGTACTTTCAATTTTTTAATTGGTGGTATTTGGTTGGCACTTATTTTTTTGAGTTTAGGTGATACTACTTTTGGGGTTCCCCAAGCAGTATCATCAAAATCAACGATTGACCAATCGCCTAATTCATAATTGGCATCATAGGTGTCACCACCATAAATATTATTAAATACAATCGGGCCAGTGGATTCTTTCCAAGTCTCATCAGTATAAAAGTCTGCTTCTGTTCCATCGTCATATCTTAACTTGACTAGTAACTTTACTGTTGGTGGACCATAGGCTAAATCTTTATCGGATTCAGGGTCGCGTTTCCAAGAAATATTCTGTCCGTAAAAGCCGTTACCTAATATAATACCGAAGGCATTTTTACCAGAACTAAGCGCGTCAGTGATGTCATAATTTACATAATAAGCCTGTTTATCGTAATTAGAGGGCGCTGGATCTAAAACATGGTCACCTACTTTTTCACCATTTAAATACAACTCATAATAGCCAAGTCCACAAATGTAAGCCTGCGCATTTTCAACCGTCTTAGTAATATCAATTTCATTTCTAAAATAACTTGCGGCAAAACCATCAACGGATTGTGACGCTTTCATTCTGCCAGTTTTGTAGTCTCTAAAGCGATGCGGTGAAGTTCTGGTGTCTGTATTTAAGGTTATCCATTGGGATTTCTCCCAATTTTCGTCATGCATCAATCCCATTTGAAATGCTTGGGTTTCGGACCAGCGTGACTCGGAATTTGCTTCATCCCAGATTTTAACTTTCCAAAAATAGGTTGTCATAGCCTCTAGTGGTGCTCCATTATATTTTATAAATGTAGATTTTTCGCTATTTATTTTTTCTGAATTCCATATATCAGCATCACATTCATTTAGTTGATCTTCTGAAGATGCTACAAGAATATAATAAGACGATTGCGACTTGTTGTAACCTTCAGCATTAACCACCCATGAAAAAAATGGCTGTTCACTTTCAATTGCCGAAGGGTTCTCCTTTGAGTTTACTAAAAGTTTTTCAAATTTTAGAGAGTTACTCTTTTTACTATGATCATCGCATGAAAAAGATATTATAAACAATATCAGAACATAAATTGGTTGTTTTATCATTTTAAAATAATTTTTCAATGTTACTAATAATCTAAAGGTCTATATAGAGTTCGCAAACATGTTTCAAACGTTTTTCATCCAATTCCAATCCAAAGCCAGGTGCTGGATTTAATGCGTAATAACCGTTTGGTTCTTTTTGTGTTGGTGATTTTATAATACAATCCAAATACTCCTTTGAATCTTCTTTTTTTTCTATGGCCTCTACCCATGAAGCACCAACACCAATAGCAATTTGTTGCCATGCTGAACAAGCCGGCCCCACTAAACTATCATCGCCTATCATGATTGTTGCACCTAATGCTTTAATTTTATCTGCCAATACCACAGTTTTCTTAAAACTACCCATGGTAGATGGATGTAAATTAAATATGCGACCCATTCCGGGCTTGATTGTTTTTAGTCCTTTCCAGGCAGGCCGCATTGGTTTATCTGGAATTAGTGACAACTCTCCGACCATGCTTTGTAACTCAATCCACTGCTGGTTGGTCATATTTGCAGGGTCTTCAATCGCGTTTAGTCCATTAGCCTTAAAAATATTCAGGATATTTGCTAATTCCTCTAATGAATTCCATGATTTATAACCGCTGTTAACATCAGAAATCAATACTGCATCTTCGCCTATTACTCCTCTTATAATTTTAAGTAATTTTAAATCTACCGCTTCATCTCCGTACATTTTAAATTTTAGATGATGCCCTAAATTTTGTGCGATACTTTTTTCGGCTTCTTCTCTTACTTTATTTTCGTCTTTATCTAATATACAAAAGAGGCCAGGAACTGGTTCACGGCCTGTCAGGCCCAACATTTCTACAACAGATTTGTTTTGAAGCCGTCCTGAAAGATCCAAAAGCCCAACATCCATGAATTCCATCTCTTTCAAGGATGTTTTGGTTCCTGTAAGCTGTTGAGATTCCAATAAATTTCGTGCCTCGACTACAGTTAATCCTTTAAATTGCTTGACATAGTTTACCCATGTGGTGGGCTTTAAATTTGGATTATTTCTTGATGCTGGAATTTCTGACCAGCCATAATGCTCTCCAGCAGAAATTTTCATGAATAAATGTTGGCGATTGAGCCACGTTCCAAATGAAAAATATCGCGGTATATTGATGTCGTATCTAAATAATTCGATTTTCGTGATTTTTTCGTTCAGAGATTTAGTGCCACTTCTTTGGACACATGAAGACAACAAAGGATATGTTGCCCCTAGAATACCCAGAGCAGATATGTTTTTAATAAAATCCCTTCTACTTGATTTCAACAATGTCTTTTTTAAAATTAATGGTAAATAGCTTTCACTTTCCAATTTCCATATTGAACTTTAAATTTTATAAACTCTTTGGATTCACCTTCATATGCTAATCCTGCAACAAAACTCTTATTTGTTCCTTTTCTCCATACTGTTTTACCATTAACAACTACTTCTTTAATTTCCTTATCTAATTTTGGAATTCCAATGATTGCTGTAGTTTTTTCAGGTGAAACTAATTGTAATAGATATGTGCTTTCCGTTTTTTCAATATCAATATGTATTGTTCCTTTTACTGTGGGTATAGATTTTTGGATCGATTTAAAATCCAATAGTTCTGGCATAATGGTAAACTCACTCCATGCCACTTTTGTGGGTTGAACACCAGCTACATATTTTGATAAAATGGTATTGGATCCATTCCAAGCATGGTTGTAAGTTCCTTTATTCTGAAATTTCTCATACAAGGTTGTTAAAGACGTATCATCTACCTGACTTTGGTACTGTTCTTTCATGCGTTGTAAAGAGGCTTTTGGTCTGTTTGCAATACACATAGCCTCCTCTACCATCCACTCAAAATGTGGGCTAGAAAATCGATTAGGCACTAACACATTATCTACAATTTGATCGTAATATTCAGGATTTGCAATTCCAGATACGATAGCAATAGCATTAGCTCTATCGTCCTTAAATTTTTCTGAATTACTGCTATAAAATCCGTCTTTCCAAAAAGCTTTTTCATAGGCTGGCTTCATTACTGCCATGCGTGTGTCATACCACTCAATATGGTCTTCATTCCCAAGTACCTCAGCCATTTGTTTTGCTTCCCTTATAGCTAAATAATAAAATGCCATCTGTATGGGTTGCTTGTCTATTGTATCCTTAACGCCCCAATCTAACCAGTCCCAAGTGTCAGGACTTTTACGCTTTCTATATTCTGGTAAGCCATTCTCTTGCATTGGAAATAAATTCAAATACCTAAACAAATGCGGGTAAGCAATCTCTAGCGTTTCTATATCGCCTGTATTTAAATAATATGGCCAAACAACTTGTGCTATGAACTGCAAACTTTGGGTTACCAATTCCCGAACTCGCAATGGTCCTAAAGCACCAATAACATCGTCTTGACTGAAATAGACTGTCTGTAAAATGGCTTTCTTTAGAAGTTGGCGACCTGCATCTTCCATAGCGTAAAACAAATATCCTGTTTGGTCTGCTACATCACCAATCCATAAAGCACGTTCGCGGTCTGGGCAATCCATAAAATTATCTCTTGCACAAACAAATAGTGTATTGTTGCCCATATCCCATAAACGATTGAAAAAAGGGTCATCTATATGAAAACTTCCTACCATTTCACCTACACTCATCCAACGGTATTTCAGAGCTATTACTTTTACTCCAGTAGGAATAGTGTATAACACTTCATGACCATTAAACCAGGAAAAACTTTCAAATTTTTGAACACCTTCTTTTGCAATATAAGTCGTGTTTATTTTGTTTTGTTTGTTATCAACGGTAATATGAATCGTATCGCCTGCCCTAGCTTCTATTTCTAAATAAGGCGTTATTTGTTTATTAAAAGGCAATCTGGCTTTTATCGTTAGTCCATCACTTACAAAGGGAAATTTCAGTTCATCATGATTGGCATAATTTACAAGTCCATGATTCATTAAAGGCGGAACTATATTTTTTTCTAAATCATACCAAGGTGCTACACCTACACTTCCTTTCCCTGTAGCTTCAGGCCAGTTGTCATCCATAAAATCAGGCATGTACCATGCATCATCAGTCCAGTCATTCATGGCATTTACAGCATTGAATTTAACACTGTATTGCACTAAATTTTTACTAGCAGGCTCAATGGTATTATCATAACCAGTATGTCGAATGGCTTTCCATGATCTATCAGAAACTACTTTTTGGCTTCCAATTTGCGCTGAAAACAATAAACCTCCCTTTCCACTATCAATGTGTGTTCCCTTATGTGTTTCTCTCCCCCAATACCAAACTAATATCGCTATGGTATTTTGTCCTTTTTTTAAATATGGTTGAATCTTAATCGTCTCATACCAAGAGTTTGCTGGTGTTATTTTTTGTTTACGATTCCATTCTCCTGCTTGACTGGGACCTCTTGACAAGCCACCTTCAAAAAGAACCATCTCTCCATTTATCCACAACCAAAATTTACTGTCCACAGCGATATGTGCTTCAACTAATTCAGGAATTTCATTTACGGAAATTGTTTTTCTAAAACTCATCCAAGTGTTTGACGGGCCATCATCTTGTTGCCATATCCATTGTGCACCTTCCCAATTTGGACTGCTTGCAAAGGATGAAAGACTAATTGACATGAATAATAGTAAAACTATACTTTTAAGAAAATTACTGATTTTAAAAACTTGACTCATTTCTTTATTTATTGAATATTCTTATCTCTCTGATTGAAGGTGCGTTTTCAGCATCTAATACTAATAGCCTACATTTTTTAGTAGTAACAACATCGAAGTTATGCCTTTTTTCTACTCCACAAACAGCCCCCTGTATTATATCTCTCCATTCATTTCTATCCCAATATTGCAATTTGTAATTGGTGATATTATTCTCGTATTCATCAATAATAATTTGATTGAATGTTTGCGGTTTTACCCACTCTACTTCTAAATACTGATTTTTAGTTTCGGTTGCTAACCATCGGGTTTCTTCATCTTCATCATTAACTCTAAAGGCTTCAAAGACTGGTAATTTTTCAGTTTGAATAAACATAGAAGACGCATTTATTCTACCCAATTTTGCCAGATTCCCTATGTTATGTAAAGGTTCTGGAAACTGGGTTACAGGCAATTCATCTACTTTAAAATCATAAATGCCTGAGGTGACATTAAAAATTACATAATTTCCTATAGCTTTATTTTTTTCTGTACCTATAAAGGTTATATTTTCATCCTTTTCAGCTAAAACACCGCTTTCTTGAACAACATCTTTACTGGTTGCTGGCAGATAAACCTTTGCGATTGTATTAATAGGTATTTCAATATGAAACACTGCGCCATTATTTTCTTTTTTCCAATTGACGACTACATTTCCGTACATGGATTCATATTCGGTATTTGCAAAGGTTACATCACCAACAGGTGCTGGTTTAATAATCATATTTTGCATTCCAAATTGCTCTGGATTTGGACGAATGCCACCAAACCCTTTGATGAAATAGCCTCCAATTCCTGTGTAACAGGTATGGATTTGACTATTCCCTATGGCAGACCAACGTTCTGGCCATACGGTTTTGCCTTGCTCTAAAAAGTAGCCATAACTTGGATGATGTTTATCTTTTAACAACTCATGAATTAAGTCCATACGCTCTCCATATTCTGTAAAATAGCGTGTATATAAGGCTTGCCCAGAACTCCCTGTATCGTAATACGGAAATTTATAGAGTACATTATCTACCAAATTTGCTTCTACTTTTTCTTTTTCTGATGCTGGCGTGACTCCTGATAATAGTGCAAACGCTTGGTCTACTTGATAGCCTTTTACATATTGACCTGTTTCTGCGTTATAAGACAGATTATGCGTCGCTTCTCGCTGTACCTTTAATCTATCCTTAAATGTTTTTGCATCTTCTGTTTTACCTAAAACTTCAGCGATATGCATCGCATTATCTAGCATGAAGGCATACAAACAGTTATTGAAATGTATGGCTTCCGGCGAGTTACTACTTGTCCAAAAATTACCTCTTGGTGTACACCAATCACCTAATCCAGGAAATTCCCTTTTTCCTTGTTCCCCAACTTTTAGAGACCCTCCATTTTCATAGTCTGAATGCTCATTTAGCCATGTCATCCATTTTTGCATAGATTCGTAGTTATCTTTTAATACTTTTTTATCTCCCAGCATGCGATAGGTTTCCCAAACCGTTAAGGGATTATTGGCTTTCCACATTAAAAATGGACGATCTTCTTCATTAATTACGGCTCTAGTTCTTCCATCTGTATATTGTACATCTCTTGTATATTGTAAATATTGATCCATGTAAGCACCACTTTCGAAATTAGGCAAGGCATCCCCGTACATTGCGGCTACGGTTACTTCACCCCAACCACGACGCTCACGATGAGGACAATCGACCAAAATACCATCCATAGTGTTGGCCAAATAAGTATTTAGATTGATTTGATAAATTTGGTTGAGATGCTCGCTTGACGATTCAAATTTGCTAATTTGCTTGCGATCATTGGTAACCACATAGCCTTTTATGTCTTCAATTTCAGGCTGATATTTTAAACCATATATTGTAACCCATCGTCCACCAGCAACATTAAACCTATTGGTAAATTTACCTTTTCCTGATGGTCCAAAAATGTACTTGCTTTTTTGTTTCCATGAAGATTTGGTAATGATTTGATCGCTTATTTCAAATAAAATGGAATCTCCTTCTTTTCCTTTAAACACATCCATTTCAAAAAACCCAGTGTAATTCTCCCCCATATCTATACGATAGGAGCCGTCATCATTTTTAGCTACACCAATTGCTTTAAGCTTCTTAAATTTTACTTGCGGTTCTACCAGTTGCGCGCTTAATTTTGCAGTTATTGGACCATAAAGCGCTCGTACTTCTCTATCTTTTCTACTATTAAGTGCAAAACTTATATTTTTGCCTTCAGGAATATGAGCGTTTAAACCCTCGTGATTATAAACACTTGCGTTTATCCAACTGCTATCGTCATATTCTGATGTATTCCAATTGTATTCTCGTTTTCTATCGTCAATAGTTTCACCTCCAAAACGCAAAATATCCCAATCTCCATAATACTCTGTATGGCTCTTTTTGGTTTTCCAAGTGGTATCAGATTTTAGCGTAATTCGCCCACCTCCCACTAGAACCTCTACTTGTGCTTTGAAGACAAACGGAATATTTCTGTATTCACTTAAACGTCTCCAACGCGACCAGCCTGCCGCATGCCAAATTGCAATAACATTGTCCCCCTCTTTTAATTTATCAGAAATATCATATGTAAGATAAGCTATCCTTTTTTTCATGTATGTAGAAGCTGGATTCAACACATTATCGGTGATTTTTTCTCCGTTTACATACAATTCATGATAACCAAATGAACCCACAAAGACGAATGCTGAAGATGGATTTTCTTTTAATTGAAAGTTCTTTCTGTACCAATTATGGTCTGTTTTTTTTTGGTCTGGTTTCAAAATCCAGTCGCCTTTCCAATCCGATTGGTTTAACAAACCCATGGAAAATTGAGCTGGTGCACTCCAATTTGAAACATCATCATCTTTATCCCAAACTTTCACTTTCCAAAAATACTGCTGGGCAGATTCTAGCCGACTCCCTTGATAAATGACATTTACTGATTGGTTGGAGGCTACTTTGCCAGAATCCCATATATCGCCATTGTTGTTTTTAAGATTTTTTAAATTACTAGCTACTAAAATTTGATAAGCAGTTTGATTTTGTCCTCTAGTTTGATTGTTTTCAATTAGTTTCCAGCTTAATCGAGGTGAAGTATTATCAATACCTAACGGGTTTGTGCGGTATTCGCATTTAAGATCAGAAAGTAAAACTTGTGATGGTAAATCACAACTAGTCACACAAACAACCAAAGTGACTAATAGTGATTTGAAGATCTTCATTTTATAGATTGATTTATTTAACTAATCATATTTTAAATTAACCAGATTAAGCTCCTTTTTAGGTCGGCCATCAGCTAACTGAAATAGAAATTTCTAAATGTTGATTTTTATCTGAATCAAAAAAAACTTCAATAGGAATGGCTTCAACACCTGGCACCATATTAAAGGTTCTATTACCTTCAATTTCTTTAATTTTTAAAGGTAGGTTAGCTTTTACAGAAACCAAACCATTTGGTTTTTGAATGGTCATTTCTGTATCGGAAACTTTAGTAACCACTTCGGTATTTGGTGAAACGATTGGTAATACAAAAGCGGTATGCTCTTTAATATCTTGCTCTGTACTTACTCTAATTTCTATTTTATCTTTAGAAGTCTTATAGGATATATCAAAAGCACTAGCAGTCTCAGTAACTTCTTCCCGATTTAGATTTTTTAACTTTACCTTGGCGAGCAATTCAATAATTCCGTTTTTATCGTCTGACGAAACTGTTGCTGGCAAGTCGTATAAATTGGTATGCCAAATCTCATCTTTAAACACCTCTACCCTTGGTGTCAAACATATATCTTTATTAGGTTGTACTTGTTGATTGTTTTTTTCTACCAACGCATATTCTGCCATGCTTGCAGCACATAATAAGCCTACTTTATTGTGGTATAAAACACCTAATGCGCCACCTGAAGCTTGACGATAATCATATTTATAATGGTATTCTGCATCGTATGCACTAACAGTCCCTCTCCAATCACCTCTAGCAAATAAGAAAACATCTAAATCTTTAAAATGTTTAACACCATCTGCTGAAGCTCGTGGTAAACTTGTATTTGAATTAATTTCTGGTAGATGGTCCCAATGATCTAATAGTGCAGCCAACGGTTTTGCGTGTGTAAACGTATGATGCACACAAGGCGGAATTCCTGCCTCAATGAATCCTGGTCCTCCATGGATTAAACCATCTGCGGTACAACGCTGTAATAATTCTGTGTTTTTTACTACCGCTGTTCCAAAGGCTGGGTTGATGTGAGCCATCATACCAAATGCAGGTTGGCTACCATCGCAAGTTCTGCTTCCCCAATAACTCCATTTGTACATGCGATTACCCCAACTGTTATCCCATGCACCATCGGGTAGCATGAATTCTAAGTGGCTATTTAAAGATTTGGTTAGGATTTGTAAAAGCTCATCATCTTTTTCTTTAAGTGCATATGTGACTAAACTATTTAAAGTTTCTTCTACGTTATAACCTAAATCAATACCATATAAACCTTTTTCGCTTAATCTACTGGAAGGTTTTTTACATTCACCAAACAGTAAACCTTCATTTGCTGTAAAATACGATTTTATTTGAGTTGCTAATGTTTTGCTTCTAGCTTTAAAATCACCTCTATTTAAGACATCTCCCATTAGATTTAAGCCATAAACTGCTGTTCCTGGGTAATTAATGTTTGTAAAATCTATAGTAAACGTATCGTAAATGTATTGTCCTGCTTTTTCTAGCCGCACTGTCCATTCTTTACGCGTTGCTTCATCTAAAACATGTCCATGATAATGTAATGCTTCAGCTAAAGCGATGGCACCAAAAACAGTTATCCCTTTCCATGATTTTGGATTGCTAATTACGGTCCAAGCGCCATTTTCTTGAGATACATTATTCTCTGCCCAAGTCATTACTCGTTTAGCGCCATCAATATATTTACTGTCACCTGTTGTATCCGCCATATATAAAAACGGATAAACCGCATCCATACATCGCCCATGTATATGTGTGCACGAAGGACAAGCTAACGCCCCGTGCAATTGTAAATTGGACGGATCATTTATTTGAACTTTTAACATTCCATCGGACCAATCTTTTAATAAAGCTGTTATTAAATTTTTAAATTCTGAAGTATGTTCTGGTTGACTGGTGCAAGCATTTAATATTCCAGACATAGGAAGTGACAATCCTATTCCTGTAAAAGATGAAAGCCTGATGAAGTTGCGTCTTTTCATTTTTTATATTTATGTTAAAAAATTTAAATTAACATTACTCAAATAAAAATCTATCCTGTTTTGTCCTGTAATATAAAAACGAAAGTCAAACAATAACGGCTTAACTTTTAGTGTCTCTAAACTGAAAACTACACTTATGTTGATCTAAGTGTTTTAATGATTGCTAAGGCGTTTTTAGTATCAGATTCAATTTTTGCTAAATTGTAACTTCCATTAGCTTCTTTTTTAATCAACTTGGATCCCATTCCAACACAAGTAACTCCAGCGTTAAACCAACCTTCCAAATTTTCTTTTGTTGGCGAAACACCGCCAGTTGGCATAATGCTTGTCCAAGGTTGAGGACCGCGAATAGCTTTTACAAAATTTGGGCCATAAATACCACCAGGAAACAACTTGACAATTTCACAACCCAATTCTTCAGCCCTAGCAATTTCGGTAAGAGAACCGCATCCTGGTGACCAGAGCACCTTACGTCTGTTGCAAACCAAAGCGATGTCTTCTCTCAAAACTGGTGTGACTATAAAATTAGCGCCCAAGGCCATAAATCTTGAGGCAGAGGCTGCATCGGTAACTGAACCTACGCCCATTATCATTCCTGGCAAATGTTTTATTACATATTTATTTAATTCACCAAAAACCTCGTGAGCAAAATCACCTCTTGCAGTAAACTCAAGTAATCGAGCACCGCCATCGTAACAAGCCTTTACGACTTGCTTACTAATTTCTAAATCTCCATGATAAAACAAAGGGACTAAACCCGTCTCTTTCATGGTTAATGCGACTTCTATTCTAGAAAAATGTGCCATAATTTACCTTGCTACTCTTCCAGAGGCATCGCCTCCCATTAGTTTTTCTACTTCATCAACAGTTACCAAGTTGGCATCTCCCTTAATTGTATGTTTTAAACACGACGCTGCCACTGCAAAGTCTAATGCATTTTGATCGTCCTCTGGATACTTTAGTAGTCCATAAATTAAACCGCCCATAAAAGAATCTCCACCACCAACACGATCTACAATATCTGTGATTTGATATTGTGTCGTTTCATACATTTTAGATCCGTCGTAAAGCACACCTGCCCATGTGTTATGAGAGGCTGAAATTGAACCTCTTAATGTTGTAATTACTTTCTTTGCTTTTGGAAATTTGGCCATCATTTGTTTGCATACAGACAGAAATGCCTCTGCTTTAACATCATGCCCATGTTTGTGGACATCTAATCCCTCTGGGTGAATTCCGAAGTGTTTTTCAGCATCTTCTTCATTACCAAGAACAATATCACAATAAGATGTTAGTTCTGTCATCACTTTTTCTCTGTGGCTATCATCGCAATATTTCCAAAGTTTAGCCCTATAATTCAAATCCGTTGATATGGTAACTCCCATATCGCTAGCGGTTTTAACAGCTTCCAAACAAGCATCTGCTGCACCTTGCGAAATGGCTGGTGTGATTCCTGTCCAGTGAAACCATGCTACATCTTTAAAAACAGACTTCCAGTCTATCATTCCAGGTTCTATTTCTGAAATTGCAGAGTGTGCTCTGTCATAAACAACTTTACTCCCTCGACTAACTGCACCTGTTTCTAGAAAATAAATCCCCAGTCGATCGCCTCCATATATAATTTTGTCGATTCCTACTCCCCTTTTGCGCATTTCCATCATGGCACATTGTCCAATATCATTTTTTGGAAGACGGGTGACAAAATCTACAGGCACACCATAATTGGCTAGTGATACTGCTACATTAGATTCTCCGCCGCCATAGATGACATCAAAACTGGAAGCTTGTGAGAATCTAAGGTAACCTTGAGGGGCGAGTCTCAACATGATCTCACCAAAAGTGACTACTTTTTTCATTTAAGTTTGTTTGAGTTATACATTATTTAATTATGAGTTTTGAATAACACAGCTTATTTTCGGGAGTAACAGCGGTTACCATATACAAACCGGGAGTTAAGTTATTATTTCTAATTTCAATTTTACCATTAGTAATTCTTCCCTGATAAACTATGGTTCCCAGCGTGTTGAAGATTTTTATCTCAGCATTAGCTTGTTTGTTTAATGCAATGGTGAACTGATCATTCGCCGGGTTTGGATATATTTTTACTGAAGTATTACTTAAATCGTTCTCTATTAATCCTAGAGTAGTTGACTCTAAAATCCATTTACTTCGGTCATCAGTATTAGCTGAGTGCGTTACGATATCATTTGAAGCATGATATAAATATCTATTAAGATTACGGGTTTCAAAACTAACTGTTCCGTCTCCATGCTCAATAATAGTCCAAATCTTATCGGTATCTGTATTTGGTGATGCAAAATTGGTGCAAATAAGTTGAGGATTAGATGAACCTCCAGTAAACCTAATAATTTTTTGGGGGCCCTGACTATCTATATTATAGTAATTAGAGTCCGATACACCAGCTTCTACAAATTTCCACTCTTTTTCTGAACCTTCTCCAGAGTCAGAAGTTATAATGGAGGAGTCTGATGCTGTCAAATATTTACCTGTTGCTACATTTTTAAGTCTATAAATCTCTTCTATATCACCCCCATTTCCAGGATCTGCAACTTCCACTTTTTGGTAGGTGGTATTTGCCCACCTCATTTGCGCTCTGCCGCCTTTAACTCTATAAACGCCATATCTAATACCGGATTCTATACCTCTATTTGGTTCTGGAATACTCCAGGTAAAAGTATCACCACTAATTACAGCATCGCAATAATGAATTTTTTGGCTGGCATCATTTGGATCTTCTCTAAAACCAACCTCCAATTCAAAGTCAATTTCTTCATTTTTGTTGACTTGCTTTAGAAAAACAACTTCTCTACCACTACTGCCGGACCCGCCTCGCTCTAAAATACGTTCGGCGTAAATATTAAAAGCTACTTGCTTGTCTGAGTTTATCCCCGTACCATAAACTGGCTTTGCTAGATACAAACAAATGGCTGGATCTGCGGGACCGCCGCCACCTGTGTGTTTTCCTTTGGCCTGTATTAAATAGCTTCCATCTTCATTAAAATTACCAGCGTCGCCGACTTCTAGAATTCTAACAACTCCAGTAAATCTTGCATAACTTCCAACTCCTGTTGTTTCAGATCTCGGTAAAGATCGTTCTATTCTAGGTTGCAAAGAACTTCCATCCCAATGGTTTGAACCATTACTGATATTATAGACACCCCAAGTTTTTCCGTAAACATTACTTTCTGAGTAATCGGAGTAGCAAGTTCTATCGTCAGCGGTTCCAACATTAACAGCGTTTGGTATATCAACATTTCTAGTATTATTGTTCTGGAATTCGCCTGAAGCTGGACAGGTTAGATCTGGATTTGTATCCTCATCTGGAGCGGTTTCTAACGATGCATCCACATAAGGGATAAGCTCCCAATTACTTCTGTCATCGGTTTCTGACACCGCGACATGGGTAACCGTTCCATTGGCGTCATGGTAGAGATATCTGCCAGCCGTTCTAGATTCAAATCTATAAGTATCATTCGTTGCGTTGTGTTGTATCGTCCACGTTTTATCAGTACTACTGTTGGGAGAAGTTGATAGCGTACTAACAACCACATAAGGGCCACCTGGACCTCCTGATCCTGGTGCACGAAGTATTCCAATACCGCCAGTTTCACTTTGACTGTCAATATTGTAATATGCTCCACTAACTACAAAAATCCAGTGGGTGCTTTGGTCTTCTTCAGCCAAATTTGTCATTGTAACAGGCTGAGCACTTGCTTGGGCAGTAGTTAAGAATTGCCCTGTTTCCACATTTCTCAATCTGAAAGTATCGTCAGAAGGTGGTGTATCTTGCGCTGTTGTGTAAATTGAGCATAATATAAACCCAAAATACAATAAGATCCTAAAAGATTTTTTTTTCATGATTTTCTAAAATCAGTATAAACCTAATAAAGCTAAATAGAATAAGTATCCTGAACTATACTGTTTTGGCTATAATTACCTATATGATATTTCTGCAAAACTTAAAATCAATCTAATATTAATGACAATACCTTATTGAGATCTCACAATTTTACTTGGCTTGAATCCTACACGATGCGCTTGGACTTGTATTTTTTCTCCTTCTGAAAGTTTTATTGGGCTTTGATAAGCTATCCATGGTTTTGGTGTTTTTCCATCTTCAATAATTTTATAACCAATAGAGGCTCCTTTTGTTTTGCAACTTATGGCTACTTTTCCCTCGCTAATCTCAATAATAGGGTCTGAAGTAACTGGTTGTACATTATTATCTTGCCATAGCTGTTTGATTAGTTCTCCTTCTGGTAATTTTGGATCATCTCCTATATATTCTAGCCAGGAATCCATTTCCGCGCTTAACTCCTTCAATTTATCTTTGTATTGAGGGCTGTCGGCTAAATTATTTAATTCAAAAGGGTCTGAAGCGCAATCGAACAATTCCTCTTTTGGTTTGCTATCTCTAAACCATTGCAGTTGGACATCATTGAGTTTGCCTTTATCACGTAATCTCAATAATTCTTGCATTGCTGGAATACGTTCTCTGTAGGTAATTGGCAAATAATAGCCTTGGTCTGGTTTGTAATTTCTGATGTATTTAAACTGTTTATCTCTTACAGCTCTAATCACATCTGTTTCTGCATCAAAACGGTCTGAAGCTGCATGAATATATTGACGCTCTCCCACTTTGTGAGGTCCCAAGAAAGGTTGTCCTTGCATGTAAGATTTTGGTGCTTCTCCAATTAAAGATAATAATGTTGGTGCGAAATCTACAAAGCTTAATAATAGATCGTCTTTAGTACCTGCTTGTATTTTTTTCGGAAACCGAATAATCATGGGGGTGTTTAAACCTGAATCATAAATCAATCGCTTTTCTCTAGGTAAAGGACCACCATGGTCACCATAGAAAAATACAATTGTATTGTCCAACAACCCATCATCTTTTAATTGCTTTAACACCGCTCCTACTTGATTATCCATCTCGGCGATATTGTTGTAAAGCTTCCACATATCGCGTTGTGTAACCTCATTATCAACCAAGTAAGGTGGAATATTGAACTTGGTGTCTTTTGGAATATGTACAACTGTTTCAGACGCTGCTGATTTGTTGTTAGCATGAGATGCGCCTTTATTTTTCCAATTGTAGTTTCTATCACCAGAATGATAGTGTCTTGTTTCAATTTCTCTAAATCCATAGGGTTCAAACAAACCTGACTCATGCGTTACCGTAAAATTGACAACAGAAAAGAAGGGCTGACCCTCTTCTCTATTTCTCCAATGTGCATAAGGGCTACTTTCATCCCAAGCCGTAACTGGTGCTTTGAATTGATAATCGGTTTTATAATTGTTGGTACAGTAATACCCTGCTTGCCTCAACAATTCACTAATCATTTTTACCTCAGCAGGTGGAACTGCCTCATAAGCAGGAAGCCCTCTTTCTTTGGTGTATGAATTGGTTCGCATGTGGTTAGCACCAAAACTCGAAGGATACATACCTGTAGCAATCGCAGCTCTACTCGGCGCACAAACTCCTGAAGTAGAATACAAGTTTGGATAAATAACACCTTCACTCGCTAACTTGCTTAAATTGGGTGTTGCTACAGTTGTATCTCCAAACGGTGAAATATAGGCTCCCATATCTTCGGTTACCAACCAAAGTATATTAGGGCGCTCTGGAAGAACTAAATTTGATGAAGTACTTGCAGCAACATCAGTTGCTTCTTTTTTATTTTGACAAGCTTGACAAAAAAACAAGCAAAGCAATGCCCAAATTTTGAAATATTTCATGTGTTGATATTTACTGTTTTTCATAAGAAAAACTTATAAAATTAAATCACCCTAGGAAAAGTGAATATTGACATAAATACATTTATACAATCACTGCTTAATTATTTTTTTAGTTGATATTCCATTTTCCCCAATCACCTTTACTAAATACATACCACTTACTAGTGAAGACGCATCTATTTTCTTATAAGTATTATCATGGATTTTAATATCAATCAACAACTCTTCTGTAAGACTGTATATCTTTACGTTATTAATGTTGTTATTATCATCTATTAGTATTAACTCCTGATTCACTGGATTAGGATACAAACTAAACTTATTTGATGGTTCAAAAGTATCAGTTGAAAGTGATTGTTGCAGCTCCAATATCCATTCCGTTCGTGTCCAAGGACCACCAGTATAATGAATATTACTATTACTATCTAACACTTCTCCGACGTACCTTAGACTACTTGTATTTGCCAAAATATGATAAATACCACCTCCAATCTTTATCATCTTGAATGATTCTGAATTCAAGTTTGATGGTGGATTATTAGTTGTGGCGAACACATTTAAATTAATAGCATTTAAAACTCCTGTGCCTGGTATTTCAGGAACTATGTTAAATAACTCCTCTCCACTACTACTTGTTGCTCCATTTTTAAGCAGACTGAATAATTGGGTATTATCATTAGCCTCAATACTGCCATAAATATTATTGTCAGTGGCATTATAGGTCATATAGTTACCTGTTTTTATATTTTTTAATTTATATATGCCGTCATCTACATCTGGATAATCGACACCTGAAGATCCATCAGGCAAGGCAGATTCAAATGTTGTTGTAACCCTCATTTCATCAAAATCTGTTTCTGTAAACAGATCACAAGCCTGTTCATTGTAGGATCCCCATTTTGGATAGTTGACAACACCATCAAATGTTTTGTGATAGGCTCTGGTATCATTATTATCGAGAACAACTTGGTACTGATTAAACGAATAATTAGTTAACGTTTGCGGCACACCATTAAACCAAAACTCTATATAACCATTATATCTATTGTTTGTACTATCAAAAGAATCATCTACTTTTATTTTAATTACAAAACTCATCCAAGTATCTTCTTCTATAACTTGACGCCAAAGCGTTGTCCTACGTTGAAATATGCCTCCCGAAGTCCAGTTAGGTTCTGCTGGCCCAAATGCTTTCAAACTTAAAATCGTTCCATCATACTCCATGTTGAGTGGATAATTCTGCTTATTCAAATCTAAATTGCCTCCGTCGCCACTTTTCCATTGCCAAACCGTAATGTCTCCAGAGGGATCTGGTGTAGAATTTATGCGCCATCTCCAGCCGTAATAATAGGTTTCGCCTATAACAGGTTCAAAATCATTAACATCACCTCTAGTTCTAGCAAATTCTGCACGCTTTCTAGATACTGGCTTTGTAATACGCCAAAATTTCCCAAAAACTGGATCTGTAGGTTTAGTGACAAAGGGTGGGTTATTTAGGTCGTCAACACATTGATCTTCCGTTGGATTACTATTACCGTCTGGATCTAAACGTCTAAAATTATCATTTACAGATAAATCTGGATCTCCGTACCAAAGCACTTGTGCATCTAGAGTTACATTAAAAGAAGTAAATAAAAATGCTAAAAAAACAAATATCTTTTTCATAAACTTAGTCTTCTAACTTCAAGATCTCACTTCCAGCCATTAAAAATGCACCAGTACCAAAATTTTGATAACTGTCTTTAGATGCTGGTTCTGGAAAGGCACCAATATTTTGTACCCAACCTACACGACCATCATCATGCTGGCAAGCCGCCAATGCTTTCCATGCTTTTTTAACTGCTGACGTATGTTTTTTATCTATTAGACCATTGTTAATTCCCCATGCAATTGCAAAGGTGTGAAATCCACTACCACTGACTTCACCATGGTCATAGGATTCTGGACTAAGTAAACTTGTATGCCAAAGACCATCTTCTGGTTGAATTTCCAATAATTTTGCAGCCATTTCTTTGTATAGATTCACATAGAAGTCTCTATGCTCATAATCTTTTGGCATATCCTCTAACAGTAATGCTAAACCACCAATTACCCATCCATTACCTCTAGACCAAAATATTTTTTTCCCATTTGGTTCTTTGTTGTCTTTATCATTTCCTTGCCAAACATATCGCATATCTCTTGCGAATAAATTTTCTTCTTTATCATATAACCTATTGTATGTTTCCATGTAATACTTATGCATATCGTCTAAGTACTTTGGTTGTTTAGTTTGCTTAGCATAAAGGTTGATTACTGGAGGCGCCATAAACAGGGCATCGCACCACCACCATAGAATGGTTTCTCCTTTAATGTCTTTTGATTTACCATCTTTCCATCTATTTGGTTCATACAAATGAGCATCTAAAAACTTTTTAGTAGGTTCTAAATCTGCAAAATTTCTTCTTTTTTCATTCATAGCAACATATAGGTAGCTATAAGAAATAGCAACATCATCTGCATGGTGCAATCGTTTGAATGTATTCCAATCATTCTTTACAGCCTGATTTTTTAGTGCTGCCATATACATCATATTTTTTGTGGTATGGTGTGCCCTAGCTACACCCGTATAATAAGCGCCATTGGTCCAATCTGTAGGATGAATTGCAAAAATAGGATGTGCTTCTTGCCACTCTAAGGCCTTAATCATTGATTTTTTAATCTGGGTTTCATCAAAAATATCTTTCTCTTCTAGTGTTGTTTTTTGAGCATTGGAACAACTAAAAAGTCCTAAAACAGCTACTATTGTCAATATCGATCTTCTCATTTTAAGTCTATTTTTTTAGTTTGAATGTTGTTTCTAAATACTCTTGTGACGAGGTTCCTATTTTAACGGTATAATCACCAGCTTCTAAAACTTTCTCCATTGAAATTCCTGTAAACTCTAACATTTTAGGCGTGATTGTAAAGATTACTGTTTTACTTTCGCCAGCATCTAATTCTATTTTTTCAAAGCCTTTAAGTTCTTTATCTGGTCGTGTTACGGAACCTATTTCGTCTTTAATATACATTTGAACGGCTTCTTTCGCTTTCATGCTGCCAACATTGGTCACCTTAACACTTACCTCTAGCTCTGTTTCTGGTGTCATTTCGTCACCAGAAATTAAAATGTCTGAATATTCAAAATCTCCGTAACTCAATCCATGACCAAACGGATATATTGGTCCGTCCTTTAAAAATAAATAGCCTTTCTTATAGTTAATTTCTTTCATACTGTAATGATATGGCAACTGTCCAATGGATCTAGGAATCGTTACTGGTGATTTTCCAGATGGCGACACCTCTCCAAAAATGATTTTGGCTGTAGATTGGTCTCCAAATTCACTCAAATCCCAAGTATCTAAAATAGCATCGGCTTCCTCTGCTATGGTATTTATAGCTAAAGTTCTTCTGTGCTTTAGTACGACGATTACTGGCTTTCCTAATGCTGAAATTTTTTCGATTAGCTCGTCTTGTGCACCTACGGGCTCAATAGTTGCTCTATCTCCCACGGTATTTTTAAAATAGGCTTCTTTAGCGGTAAACTCATCGCCCCCTAAAAATAGAATGCTCACATCTGAATTTCGTGCCATGCTGACCATTTTAGAAATAACTCTTGGGTCTGTATCTATTAGATTAGGATTTCCTTTAGCCTCATCGGTTAAATTAAACCCTTTTTCTGCAACATATGTAATATTTGAACCTGAAACAGACTCAAACATCGCTTTAGTATTATCACTTAATAATGGTCCTAAAAGTGCAATTTTAGTCGACTTTTCTTTACTTAGTGGTAATGCATTATTTTCATTTTTTAGTAAAATAATCGACTCTAGATCTGACTCTTTAGCTAATTCTAAAGACGATGCTGCACGAACACCTTTCTTGGTTTCTTCTATATCGATGTAAGGATTGTCAAATAATCCCAAAATGAATTTTGTTCTCAATACACGTCTTACTGATCTATCAATTAGCTTTTCTAGTTCTGGATTTTTCTTGACCATTTCTGGTAAATATGAATAGGAATCTTCTGCGTATAGATCAATATCAATACCTGCTTCCAGCCCCATTTGTGCTGCAGCTTCAGGTGACTCTGCTACACCCATAAAGTAATATAAACGTGCAATGTCATTAGAATCTGATACCACATAACCTTCAAATCCCCATTGGTCGCGTAAAACACCCGTTAATAATTCTGGGTTTCCGTGGCTTGCCACACCATTTAAATCTCCATGTGATGCCATTATCCCTAAGGATTTAGCCTCTTTTACTGCTGCTTCAAATGGCGGATAAATCTCATCAATCAGCGTTCTTTCAGAAATCTCTACAGCTGCAAAATTAGAACCTCCCAGGACTTGACCATAACCTGCAAAATGTTTGGCTACAGCTCCGATATGTGTTCCGTTTCCTAAACCTTCATAATTACCTTGTACACCAATTACCGCATTCTTGACCATCTGGGTTGTTAAATAGGTGTCTTCTCCAAATGCTTCACTCATTCTACCAAAACGAGGGTCGCGTACGATATCTGCCTCTGGAGAGTGACACATATGCATTCCTCTTAATCGTGCCTCTCTACCAACAACATCCCATTGGCGTCTTACCAATTCTGGATTGAATGATGCCGCTGATGTTAAAGGACGACCAAATTTAGTACAGCCTTCTGCATCTACACCATTGTAAGATTCAGTCACAAAAAGAGCAGGGATACCCCAGCGATTGTTATCAATAACATATTTTTGAAGTTCGTTGTTCAACTTTGCCGCTGCAATAGGATCAATATGTTCTCCTGGATTTTTAACACCTGCAATACCTAGTTTTAATTTTTCAATAACTCTTTTAGACAATTTTAGATTGCCATTTTCATCGGGTTTAGTACCAATATTAGCGTGGAAAATTCGCATTTGCGCTACTTTTTCTTCAATGGATAACTTTGGAAGTAATGCTTCTACCCGTTCATCAATTGATAAAGAGGCATCCATATAATCTTTCTCTACGGAGTCAGAACAAGATAATACGGATACTACTAGTGCTGTTAATACTAAGATTGACTTTCTTTTCATTGTTGATATAATATTAGTGTGTGTATTATTTATGTAAATCTAAATCTATTTATTTTCAAATTGTCAAGAGAAGAATCTTTAAATACCAAACAAATGGTTTGGCAATTTTGTAAGTCTCCTATATTGAATCCTTTAGTTTTAAAAGCTTTTGTCTTATTGGTATTGAACTTACAGGTCGCCAAAAGCTTCCCACTTGGATGACCTTCTCTAACTTCTATTTCAGTCTCTGCTTTGGATAAAAACTCGAACTCAATACTACTTTTTTTATCCAGATTCTGAATATTTGGATACGTTACGGAACTGTTGGCCTTATTCGGTTCTATTGAAAAACCACCTATTACATTTTCTGATTTATGGACACCATTTGACTTAAAATAATCTTCGGCTTCAATAGCGCCATCATTTGCATCGTACTGTCCTACACCAACACCGTCAATTCTTATAGTTGCGATTTTACCATTGTCTTTATAATGTACATAACTTATAAAGGCATCCCTAAACCATCTGTTTCCTGTCTGGCTAATATCGCAATATACAAAATACGACTGGTTGTGCCACTCAAAAAAACTGCCGTGACGTCCTTGTAAAAAACCGTTTGGCCATGTTGGACGATCATATCCTTTGGCAAAACTGCGCTCCTTGATAATGGTATCCACATATTCGTATGGACCGTAAAGATTATCTGACATGGCATAAAAACAGCCCCAAGACAAATAATATTTTCCTTTGTACTTGTGTACAAATGGTTTATCATCAGTAGGCATGTCTATATTTTTACCGTCACGGTTATAAGGTCCTCTTGGATTGTTTACAAGAATTTTCTTTGGTGTTTCGGCCAGACTAATCATGTCATCATTCAACTTTGAAACATAATAGTCCCAAACTCCAAAAAAAATATAGGACTCATCATTTTCCTGGAAAATGGACATATCATACTCGTGCGTTGGTGTTAAGTTTAAAGACAAGAGCGGTTTTTCTAAAACATCTTTCCAAGGACCTGTGGGTGTATCTCCAACAACAACACCAGTTTGCTCATTACCTTCGGAAAAATACCAATAGTATTTCCCGTTTTTATATGCAGCATCCGTTGCCCAACATCTTGAATAGTCTTTTCCAATATAGGTGTCTTTAGGATGAAGAACACTTCGCTTTGTCCAATTCACTAAATCTGGTGACGACCACACCCACCAATCCTCCATAATAAATTTATCATTTTTGATAGACTTGTCGTGTGAGGCATAAACATAAGCTGTATCATTAAAAATATGAATATGAGGGTCGTTTAATCCTTTGTTCGGTACAATTGGATTTTGAGCATAACAAAAAAGGGTTACACAAAAAAGTGGTAGCGTATTTATTAAACCATTTATCAATATCCTAGATTTTGTAATATGTTTAAAAATAAAATATGATAAAATGTTGTTTATCCTGTAGTATATGGTACGAAAAACCATAAAGTTATTTCTTAGAAAATCTCCTAAAACGAATTAATTTTAAGCTGTATGGTGTGTTTACCTGGCTCTAACCTAATGTATTTAAATGCAGAAGGCACCTTCTCCCCATTATAAATTAGATCTTTTCCCTCTAAATCGTTCAATGAAAATTCAGCTACCATATTCCCAGGAATTTCAATTTCATAGGTTTGTAGCCTGGCTCCGTTATAAGTATATTTTGCTTTTATCGACCCCCTTACCGTTGGCACTTCTATCTCACTATTCTTTAATCTACTCATTTGAGGCTTAATAGTTGCAACACTAAATCCGGCTGTTTTCGGTTTTATTCCCCATAAACCACGAGGTATAACGTTTGCTGGTGCAGCTCCCCAAGCATGATTCCAATCTAAATTGACTTTATACTCATAATCCCAAGCTTCTAAACTAATTGTTGAGCCCACACGAATCATATTGTACCAGCTTCTTTTTGCTTTGCTAGCTAATAGCTCTAAAGCATAATCTGCCTCGCCTGCATTGTACAAACCATCCATTAAAAATTGTGCGCCATAAACACTACAAGCCATTTCTCTTGATTTTACATGATTCACAACAGATTCCAGATGTTCTTCTGGGACTAGACCAAATGCTAAAGGCATCATGTTAGCATGCAAAGAAGCATGGTCTGTACCAATGCCATCTACATAAACACCACGTTCATTATCAAACATTTGTTCGTTTACTGCTTTTTTAGCTTTTACAGCTCTATATTCAAAATCTAAAGCTTCTTGTGTTTTACCTAATAAGGTTGCAAATTCAGCCATGATTTTCATATTCTTATAAAAGAACGCATTGATAACCGTACTGTATGGTTTAAACACAAAACCATCACGCTCACCTTTTGTTTTACTTCCTGCAAAGTTTTTTGACGGCCAATCTACAATATCAGTCAATGGCTTTTTGTAACCAGGTTTGAAGCCTAACTTGTACATAAACGCTTCTGTTACTTTAGTCGATGTAATTAGTCCATCTTCATTAGACAACTCATATAATGTTTTATGCTTTAACGCTTCGTAATATCGCTCGATTAATTCTGTATTTCCCGTATACATGTAATCTGCATAGATTAGCAACGCTACATGCTGTTGCCATTCTGTAGGCCATGTTGGATGCTCCATAAAATACTCAATGGTGCGTCTTCCTATGGCAAACTCTCTATCAGTTGTATAGTGACTTAATTGATTTAAATAGGCATCGGCTTCATATGGAATACGTTCTCTGTCACCATCAACATATAGACCTGCAAACGTTGTCGCTTTTATAGAGTATTTACAAAAATCCCAAATCTGGTTAAGGATATCGTCATTACTTGTGAAATTACTTGCCTCATCATCCCAATAGCTTGTGTATCTCAATTGTTCAAAATCTTCGGCTTTCAAAGTTGTTTTAGCGCCTTCAACTTCTGCATACCTAAATGGTTGTAATACAGGCCATCCTTCTTGTAGAGGAATAGCTTTACTTGGGCCTTTCATCCGCTTGTCTGGAACTGGGTTAATGTTTATTTGGTATTTTGTTTTCCCTGGAGTCACATTAACTTGGATCTCTTGGTAACGAATATTACTTTTTGCTGGTGGTGTTCTGTTTACATTACCACTATCATCTAGCATTTCACCAATTCTAACAGTTAGTGTATGTGGTTCTTTGGCTTTATAATTAAAGTCTATCGTCGCAAATGCTGCCTTACCGAAATCCAAAAAGTAAAAATCATCTCTATTTTCAAATTTAACAGGGTTGACTCTGTCTACTTCATATTTATTTTCTGTTGAAATGATATAGTCTTCAGGCTTTCCTGTTGTAAATTTTTGAGCTTCAGAATAGTCTACCAATCGGTTTTCTTGCTCCCATATTCTAACTTTCCAATGGTATGTTTTTCCTACTTCGAGTGGATTACCTGCGTATTCTACATCTGTTGATTGTGTTGATGCTACGCGTCCGCTATCCCAAACATCTCCATTATTGTTATCAATATCCGTTTTATTTGATGCTACTAAAATTTGATAAGCACCTTGAAATTTAGACCCCAAAGGTACCGTCCACCCGAACTCTGGTTTTAAATCGAATATCTTTACATCCGTACTTGGTTCTCTTATTAACTCAACAGTTAAATCGGTAGGTGCTGCTCTATATTCGTTGCTGTTTTTCTTGATTAACTCATCTGTTTTTGCTCGAAGTTTATCTGCAACAGCCTTGTATTTTTTCTTTCCGATTAAATTTTTAATCTCTTTTGGGTCTTTCTCTAAATCATACAGCTCTTCTATACTCTTATCATTAATATATCTAAAGTATTTCCACTTTTCAGTTCTTACGCCTTCACTTGGTGGAATATGTTCAAAATCCCAAATGTGTTCAATTAAAATCGTATCTCTACCAATAGTTTTAGTTTCCTTTTTAACGATAGGCATTAGGCTTTTTCCTTGCCATGATTCTGGTGCCTTTAGGCCTGCCAAATCTAGAATGGTGGATGGTACATCAATATTTAAGGCCATATCAGCAATGTCTTGATGGGTGTTTACTCTTGGGTCAAAGACAATTAATGGTACACGAATAGAGTTATCGTACATTAACCATTTGCCTGCAAACTGGCGTTCTCCCAAGAAATAACCATTATCTCCCATAACAATGATAACCGTATTCTTATCTAAGTTTTTGGCTTTAAGTTTTTCTCTAATTTTTTTGATTTCTAAATCTATTCCAGAAATCATTCTATAATACCCTTTTACACTGTGTTGATACTTTTCTGGATTGTCGTAACGCCATGTCCAACGCAGTCTATTAAAACCATCTCTTACTATTTTTGGTTGTGCTTCAAAATATTTATCATCACCTAGTGCTGGTTCTGGCATTGTTGTATTTTCTAGCATTTCATCCATTTCGGATTGCCAAAAATATTGCTTTGGTGCACCATCGTGAGCATGTGGAGCGCTGAAACTTAACGACAAACAAAACGGTTTTTCGTTTGAGGCGTTGGCTTCAATAAAATCAAGTGCTTTTTGACCTGTATAGCGCGTTAAATGCACTGTGTCGTTATCTAGGGTTTTGTAGTAATACCCTCTTCTGTCTTTAAACCGATTGTTTCTATCGTATGATTCATATTCGTCAAATTGCTTGTCCAAATCATTATAACGTACACCATATTTTCCATAGAATCCTGTGTGATATCCATTGTCTTTAAGCAATCTAGGGTATGAATTCGCCATATATTCTTCACGAACGTTTCCCGTTTGAAAGTTGAAGTTGTGTGCACGCTCATGTAAACCCGTTAAAATACTAGCTCTACTGGCAGCGCAAATTGGTGTTGTTACTATAGCATTATTAAAGTAGGTGCCAGATTTTGCTAAATCATCCATTTCTGGTGTTTCGACATATTTATTTCCGGCGTAACCAATGGCGTCAAAACGCTGATCGTCTGTAAGGATGAAGATGATATTGGGTTTTTCCCCTTTAATATCATGTTGCGCGTTGGTAACATTGATACTGCACAACACACTTATTAACGCTAATAAATAACTGTTTTTAATCATAGATAAATGGCTTTGTTGTTTGTTTAATTCAGAACTCTTGAAATTATTATGATAACCTTAAAATTAAGTGTTTAGGAAAGGGCTTCTATCCTGTTCTATCCTGAAAGATTTGGTCTTGTAATGTATAAAATATCCCGTTAATATTATTAAAAAAAAATCAATAGCAGACTTGTAATTTAGGATTTGGTCAAGCCATGAGAAAACCAATTCATCAATCAAGAATTCAACACGCCAGAATTCCATCTAATAATCTCATTTTTATACATCGCATCGAGTCCCATTTGAACACAAATTGCGGTTTTTGCTCCTGTTATAACATTTGATTTTGGCTGTTTGTTATTTAAAATAGCATCTCTAAAATCTATTAATGTTTGCTCAGTTGGGTTTAAATGCTCCACATTTATTTTATAGCCTTTTTCTTTATCCCATTGAACGGTAGCACCGCTTACACCATCAACATCACCAAGGATTTTATCCTCAGTTTTGCCCTCGGGATAAAACCATGCATTTTTCATGTCAATAATTATAGTCCCTTTATCACCTGAAACTTTTATTTGATAGCCATCTTTTGCATTATTGGTAAGATAGGAAAAGTTTGCTTTAACCCCACTTGGATAACTGTAAATTAAATGCACATTATCATAGGTCTCTCTTCCATCTTTCCAATAGTCGACACCACCAATCCCCATCACTTGATTTGGCGTGTCATCAAGAACCCAATTCACAAAATCGATTTGATGCGATCCTAATTCGGCCGTCAATCCGCCAGAAAATTCTCGGTACATTCTCCAGTTTATAGCCTTTTCATATTGAGGCTTAAGAACTGGGCGTCGCCAGTTGCCATGCCTATTCCATTGAGCTTCAAAAGCTATAATATTACCTACTTGTCCTTCTTTTATAAGGTCTACCACATGTGTATATAGTCTCGAACTATGGTATTGATGACCCGTTTGAAATATATTTTTGGATTGCTTGGCTTTGGCAACTAATTCTCTCACGCCATTATAGCCTTTTGCTAATGTTTTTTCACAAAACACATGCTTACCGGCTTCTAAAGCATCCAATGCAATTCTTGAATGGGTATTAAAAGGTGTGGCAACAATAACGGCATCGACATCCTTGTTATTCAATAATTTTCGGTAATCTGAATAACCTTTTGGATTTGATTCAGCTTTGGCTAAGCCTTTTTCTAGTCTAAAGGGTAGGACGTCACAACCAGCAATAACATTTAGATGGTGTATTTCATTAATCATTGAAATCAGCCCACTTCCTCTCACACCTGTACCAATCACACCAACATTGATAGTGTTATTGGCGTCTAAATTAGGGGTTAAATTTCCGTATAAATAGGAAGACCCCGCTATACCAGCTGTTGCTAAGGTTGTTTTCTTTATAAATGATCGCCTTTTCAACTTTTACAGTTTTGGTTCCCAGCCAGATTCATAAGTTCTGGACCATAATTTCATGGCATCTCTACTATACATCTTTCCTGTTAAATCATCAACTTCAAAGCCATTATTGATTCTAAAGGCAATATTGGCATAATGCACCATAGCCATACTTTTACTAGCATCGTCAATAGGTGCCGTTAACTTGGCTTTACCTCTTACAGTATCAAACAAATTTTGAACATGTTTTGTTGACATGTCTCCTCCTCCCCCTAAAGCATTTCCTGCCTCTTTTGATGCGGAATCATATTGTTTAACCACTTCACCTTTACGATTGTATAATATGTATTTGCCTCTATCGACGAATACAGAACCTTCAGTACCGTAAATTACGGTACCTCTTCCACCACCATAAGTACTGTATCCATTTCGAGATTTTCCATCCCATTTAATTACTTTGTTTTCAGCAAACTTAAACGTTGCTTCCATATCATCATACATTTCCCAACCATCGTCTAAAAATTGACGTTTTTCAGCTTCAACATAAACATGTTGTGGCAAATCCACTTGTAAAGCCCAACGCGCTACATCCAACTCATGGGTTCCATTATTACCAGCTTCAGCCGTTCCGTAATTCCAACCATACCAATGCCAATTATAATTCCAAGTCTCGCTGGTGTAATTACGCCTAGGGGCTGGGCCTTGCCACAAATCCCAATCTAGTCCTTCTGGAATATTAGCACTTTTTTGAATGGGTACTTTACCACGTCCATTATTATAAAATGCAACAGCCTTGTAGGGTTCACCTATGATACCATTATGGATTTCAGCTATGATTTCTCTTGTGTGACCAGAAGAGCGCTGCTGATTACCCATTTGTACAAATTTATTGAATTGCTTTGCTGCAGATACTAATTGTTCATTCTCTTGCATGTTATGGCTACAAGGTTTTTCTACATAAACATGTTTGCCGGCTTTCATTGCCATGATGGACCCTGGTGTATGCCAATGATCTGGTGTAGCATTGATTAATATATCCACCTGTTTATCGTCTAACACCTTCCTTATATCATTCTCTAATTTGGGGTCGTAATCAATATGTTTTCTAAAACCTTTCAAGGCTTTGAGACGTTGACTTTTCATAACATCACAGAGATAGCTTAATTTAACATTACTATCCTTTGATGCTATTGGTGATTTAAATGCATTTAGGCGTCTTCCTAAGCCTGCAATTGCAACGTTTAGCCGATCATTTGCCCCAATAATATTATTATAACTTTTTGCTGACATCGCATTGAGGGTGCCTGTCAGACTCACACCAATAGCAGCTGCTGTTGTTTTTTTTATAAAATCTCTGCGATTATTTGCCATTTTTATTTGTTTTTACTTTTGGAACTTTAATTTTGATATTTCTAAATGCCACTCTATCACCATGGTCTTGCAACAAAATCTGTCCACTTTCCAAGGTTCCAAAATTAGGCCATTTACTATATTTACTTACTGATACTAATTTTAAAAACTCCTCACTTCCTCGTTGATATTCTAAAACTTTTACGTCATTAATCCAATGCTCTACGTGATTATCGATAGACTTGATGTAGGCAGTATTCCATTCTCCAATGGGTTTGACAGGTTTTTCTGGATTTGCTTGTATTAAATCGTATAGCGAACAAACTGTTCTACTGCCTACATGAGATCCTCTTTTAGCATCTTCATGTAATTCATCGTCCAAAATTTGATATTCTAAACCTATTGACGAACCCGGACCTTTATTAATTTCAGTATCTACGTAATATTTAATGCCACTATTGGCACCAGGCGTTAATTTAAAGTCAACCCGAAGTTCGAAATTAGCGTAATCTTGAGTGGTTACAATATCTCCACCTGCAGCAGATTCTGCTCCTCCTGAAGACAAAACAATTAGCTCACCATTTTGGATAACCCAACCTTGATCAGGAAATGACTTTAGCTTCGCTCCTCGCCACCCTTCGGTAGTTTTACCATCCCATAGCATCTGCCAGCCTAATTTCTGTTCATCTAACGTAAGATTGTTTTTTGTAATAATCGGCTCTAAAGAAGATTCTGTGGTATATTGAGCAAGATTATCGGTTAGAATCTTAGCGTTCTTCCACATCACCTGCTTACCAAGTTTGTCCTTATTTTTACCTATAGAATGGACTTGTAACCCAAAAAAACCATGTGCTGTTTTATCATCAATTAAATAAGATGCAGGGACGTTATTTATCCAGGTCTTTATGGTGTCTCCAATAGCTTCAACGCGATAATGGTTCCATGCATTTTGCTTAAAAGCTTTTTGAGCTTCCGGATTATTCTCTAGAGTATGCAGCCATTTGCGTCTTTTTTCGTCATAAATACCACCACTCCAGGCACGTTTTGACGGATCTATCTCAACTTGATAGCCATGTACTATTCCGTCTCTGTAATATGGGAAGCTGTTACTGCGAATTTGAATTCCAGAGTTCATTGTAGAATCAACCTTGAATTCGATTTCAAAAATAAAATCTCCATAAATTTTATCAGTGGTTAAAAAAGTATTCGGTGTATTAGCAGAAGTTGTTCCTGTGATAACCCCATGTTCTACTTTAAAAGTAGCTTTGCCACCTTTAATATTCCAGCCCTCCAAAGAATTATCATTGATAAGGTTTGTCCAAGGGATTTCTTGTTGATTATCTTTACATGATATTGAAAAAATGAATATCAAAATTAAAGAGATTGCTGATATTATGGATTTTAATGGTTTCACTTTTGAATATTTTTTATAAAAATGTTTTGTTATTTAATTTATTGACTAAAAAAAACCTCCATTATATTTTCATAACGGAGGGTTTTATTACACTGAAAATAAATTTTTCATTACTGTTTTATTTATACAATACAGTTGATTTCTTAGAGCTGTTGAAAAAGTAATACTGAATTATACTAACAATAATTTCAATCATTACGATACAAACTAATATTTAATCCTCAAACAATTCAATATCAAATTCTTCGAACCTGACATTTCTGTCTCTAATAACTAAAGTGTCATTTACCTGATGATTTAATTCAAATGTTGATGTTGTTGTTGAAACTAAATTACCAAATATATATACCGGATTTACTTCAACATCTTGTTCAACATATTGAAAATCTAAATAAATGACATCTCGAGTTTCTCCACCCCATTCATCTCCATCTTCGACGAAACTTCCTGTACCCGTGACAGCAATATTGCTGTTTGGATCAGCATTAGAGACAGTAATCTCCTCATTATCATCAAAAGTTAATAATAAAGTCAATGTACTGTTAGTTGCAATACCCGGTCTTCTAACAGAAATAGTGGTAATGACCTCATTTCTTCCGGCAGTTGATAGTGGAAGTAATTCATCTTGTACTACATAATCTTCGCTGTAAACTGTAGAACCTTCAATGGTTTCTGAAACTGTTTCTGTTGGATTCCCATTTTCATAAACTGTGACCGATTCGTTGAACCCAACGGCATAATCCTCACCACGACGCAAATAGATGCCCTCGTATTTGTTCATGTATTTAATACCAAAAAGGGTATAATCTTTTGGAAGCGGATCCCAATCTTCATTTCTTACTTTGACAGGATTGTCGACTACAGGAACTCCAGTTAAAAGCGAATCTAATTGTTCAATTTCGGTTATTAATAAAGGGACTACGTAATGAACATCACCAAATTCTCCAAAAGATTTAGGATCATCAAAAAATGCATCATTAAGCTGAATTGGGATACGGCCTTTGATGGAACCCGCTGGGATAGTGACTGGACTTTCTTGCTCTATGGTAAAATACTCTTGTGGCAATACCTCTACGTTTACTGAATCAACACCGATTAGCGCAGGATTAATCAAATCGGGAGTAAATTCAAAATGAACTTTTCTGTTCGTATTGTTCTGATATACTCCTGTCATCGTAACACCAATTTCGAATCTTCCATTGTTATCATTGTCATTATTGCCCAAATCATATTTACCTTGTATTAAGGTTCTAATGGGGGTTTGAAAAGGGAAATAAACTGCAGTTGTACCAAAATCATCGAATTCTACTTCTTGATTTTCGCAAGCTATAACGGTGAGAGCTATTGCTATTATTGCTATGAATTTAATTTTCATGAATTTAATTTTTTTAAATTTTATTTAAAATGTATTATCGTATTACCACCCCATATTTTGCTCTAGTTGTGAAAACTTTAAAATTTCAGAATTTGGGATGGGCAAATATGTAGCAAATGGTTGATAGTTTCTTGTTTCGACGGAAGGACGTTCTTCATAATTATCACCGTTGAAGTAATAACCATGGGCTGATTCATTTAATGATAAGCCCCATCGTCTGAGATCCCAAAATCTATGCCCTTCGAAGCTTAATTCTAAACGGCGCTCATTTCTAATAAGGTCTCTCATAGCATCTTGATCATTAATTGTTACCAAATAATTGTCTGGCTGTGCAATACCGGCTCTTTGACGGATGGCAGCAATAACAGCACGTGGAGAGAGTCCATTAACCTGATGATCTGGACCACCAACTTCATTGGCCGCTTCAGCAAATATTAAAAATAATTCTGTATATCTGAAATAAACATTTGCATGTCTTTTTCCGGTAGTTGTTCCATTGTTGTTGATGCTGACATCTGGTCGTAATAGTTTTTTCAAATAATAACCGGTAGTAGTTGAAAATTGAGGAATAGAATCCAATCTGTCAATTCCACCACCTTGACCAGTATTTATTGAACTGCCACCAAATGTAGATCCGTTAAGAACAATATATTTTTCTAAGCGAGGATCTCGATTGGCATATGGATTTTGAGGATCAAAACCGTTAGCTTCAGTCGCTGGAAATCCGCTTTCCATAGGGAATGCCATCACCAGATTGTGAGTAGGATTGACCTCACCTTTCCCATTTATAGAAGGTGGAAACATTCTTTCTTCATATGTTGAACTGCTATTGCCTATCGAACTTCGCCAAAGCATTTCATTACTTAGGATGTTATTATCAGAAATATAGAATTCAAGACCATTTGGATCTAAACCAGAAACTCCGCCAATGGAGTTTAAAACTTCACTCGCATGTTGTGCAGCTAAAACGTAATACCCATTTTGACCATTTAAAAAGGATGGGCTAGCTGCAAATAAAGCCAGACGGGCCTTAAGGGCTTTTACTATTCTTCCTGAAATACGCAAATTATACTGACCGCCATTAACTACTTTGTAATCATCGAAATCGTAATCAGCGTACCATGGGTCTACATCACCCTCGTTTTCTGAGTAATCTGTTGGGAGTAAAGTAAGTGCTTCATCAAAATCGTCCATAATGGCCATAACAGATTCTTCAAATGACAGTCTAGGGGTATTAAAATCACCATCAGATTCAATGAATTCTCTAAAGTAAGGAATCCCTAATAAATTACCTGAGGTTCCACTTCCAGCATGTGCTTGTAATGCATAAAAATGATGTAGTGCCCGAAGTGCAATTGCTTCTCCCTTCATTCTTAAATTGAAAAGTTCGTTAATTGCTTCGTCTCTATTCCATTGGATTTCTCCAGCATCAATGATTTCTAAGAATCTATTCACGTAAAAGACTCTTTCAAAGGTATTCCATCGCGATGCTGGGTTGTATTGTGCAGATAACTCTCCTAGAGCCATTCTTTTGTAACCATTACTTAAACGATTATTCACAGCATCGTCAGTGGCTCCCTCTGAAAAACTATATTGATTAACAAGGCCTGTGTATCCTTGCAATAGTAGTCCTTCTGCAGATTCAGGATCAGAACTTATGTAATCAAAATCTAATCTATTTTCATCAATAGGTTCAAAATCACAGGAAATTATGCCAGTAAAGACTGACATTATTAGCATATATTTTATTATTTTTTTCATAATTTATTTCCGATTTTTTTAATTATGTTAAAATGATGCTCTCAAACCAAAGGTAAAGGTTCTAGAAAGTGGTGCCGAACCAATCCTCAGCTGACGAATATCTCTATTTTTTGCTATTTCAAAAAGATTTGTCCCTGAAAAATTAAAACTCAAGTCTTGCATACCTAATTTACTGGTGAGGTTATCGTCAAATTCATACGTTAACTGAGCACGGCTGATCCTAAAAAAACTATTGTCATACATCCAAAATGTTGATGTTCTGAAGTTATTTTGATTTGCTCCTGAAGACAATCTTGGAAAAGTTGCAGTATTTGCCGTAGATGGGGTCCATCTGTTTAACACGACCTCAGAGTATTTATCTGTTCCATCCACCCAAAAATAATTATTTGACTTCATGGCTTCGGATCCAGTTTGCCCAGTTCCCAGAACAAATAGATTAAAGTTTTTATACTTAATGTTTAGATTAATACCATATGATATTGGACTATTGGTTTGCCCAATTGCTATTCTATCATCATTGTCAATAATGCCATCTCCGTTTTGATCTCTATACTTGATATCACCGGGTTGAACTGCCCCAAAATTAGGAATAGGCAACCCATCATTTAAAGTATAATTACCACTACTATCTACGTTAAAATCAGCTTCAGAATAAAATCCTTCATCAACTAATCCAAATATTGAGGATAGTTCTCTTCCTTCTCTATTTAGGTAGTCAAATTCATTAGCTTCAGATCGTTGTGTAGCTTTAGCTTCGTTATACAATACATTGGCGCCAAAATTAACAGTTAGGTTATCATTAACCGCTTTTTTATAATTTAATCCAACCTCAAACCCTGTATATTCGTTTGTATTAAAGTTGTCCCATGGTCTGAAATCATCGTAATAAGAAGGATATTGATCAACTAAACGCGTCAATTGTTTATCTAACTCAGATTTAAAATAATTAAATTCTAACCAAAGAGAGTTCAATAAGTAACTCTCAAAACCAATATTTAGGTCTATACGTTCTTCGTATCCTAGACCTGGGTTTTGCCCTTGCGAGATATCTTGTCTTGAATTAGAGCTTTGTCCATCTGCCCAGCTAAAGTTAGACCCGTCTGAATAATTTTCATAGTATAAGTAATAACCATTGATTCCTCTATCTGACTGTAATATTCCTCCTGAAGCCTTTAATTTTAAATAGTTAATAAAATTGTTGTTCTTCAAAAATGATTCCTCGCTTAGGACATATCCAACTCCCAAAGTCGGTGAAAAACCGCCTCTATTGCCTTCTGGTAGTTTAATTGAATGAACGTAAGAACTACTAAAATCAACAAAAAGTCTTTTTTTGTAATCGTAGGCCATTTGAAATCCTAGGTGTGAATCTATATCTCTTTGTATGATATTATTTCTGTTTTCTGAATTATAATACCCTAAAAAAGTCGTATTTAGAGAGTGATCATTTGCAATGGTCTTCTTGTAGTTAACAAGTCCGTAAAACCCTAACCTTGACACAAATCCATTTGTACTAACGTTTTCTGTCAGATCCTTGATATCCGATCCAAACACATTTTCAAAGCCAATTATTCTATCATCTTCCCAAGTCGGTTGGTATGTTTTGAATTGATTTTCAATGGATAGTGTATAAGAGTCGTAGAAATCAAAACTTAAATAGGTTTTTGCCGATAACCCTGGTGTGATTCTGTCTAAATTGAAGTTGATAGAATTATTGAATTGGGTTGAACGGAATACATTATCTTCATACCCGCCAGCAATAGCCAAAGCTATGGGTGCCTGAGACTGAAATTCTTGGGTTGTCCCTAGTAACATTCCATTAAATAGGCTTGCAGCTTGTAATTGGTTAACAAATTCCGGGTTGTTAGTTGTGTCTATGAGTTCGGAAGGAATTAAAGGTGCGTATGCATTTGGCCTCAAAGTAGTTCCCGCACTAAGTAAATCAGCTCTAGATTGTTTCGTAGTACTGATAACGGCTATGCCGTCAATACTACTTGTAATCCAATCATTAACTTTAAAATCAATATTTCCTCTGATGTTGAAACGGTTTGTTCCTGCATTAATATCCTCGTTAATATTTACCCACTCTTCGCTTCTATTCCATCCTAAATTTATATAATATTGTGATTTATCACTCCCATTAGAAAACTCGGTAATTACACTTGTTGTATTAACAAGTCGCTGTACATATTCTTTTGAATATAAGTCTACGTCAGGGTATAAGTATTTATTAGTACCAGACCTGTAATTTTCAATTTCCAGTGGATCATAAAAATCTGACAAACCGTCATTATTTCGAGCCTCGTTAAAGAGTTTCATGTAGGCTGCTGAACTCAAATAATTTGGTAAGGCAATTGGAGTACTTATTCCAGAACGTATGTTTACATTTATTTCCTTTCTATTTACTTTGCCTCGTTGAGTATTAATTATGATTACACCATTCCTTCCCTGACTACCATACAAAGCGACAGAATTAGCATCTTTGAGCACAGTTATTTGTTCTACCTCTTCCATATTTAAAAGGTTAGGATCACGGCCAATAACACCATCAATAACGAATATTGCATCACCTAAACCTCTAATATTTGAAGACCCTTTGACGCCAAGTGTTAAGCCATTAATATAATTTCTAACCCATTGCGTATTGTCATATTTCAATCGATCGTTTGTATTGATATGTGAAACTGCTCCTACAATATCTCTACGATCCTTAGTGGTGACACCCATCTTTATTTCATCATCTTCGGAGGCAAGAAACAGAGATTTTTCTAGAATGATATTGCCCGTTAAATCCGAAACACTAATGAGTTTTGATTCATAACCCTCTTTTTGAATAACAACCGATTCGCCTTTTGGTAATTTTATTTGAAATTGACCATCAATATCTGTGGAAGTTTGGACTCCATAAGAGCCAAAAATATTCACACTTCCTATTGGATTACCTTGTTGGTCAACAACAGTTGCCGAGGTTGGTATTTGAGCTGAAGCAACAAAACAAACAGACAATGTGAAACATACTGTTGTAAACAACCTATACAATTTTTTCATCTTCATTTTTTTTCTTTACGTTAATTAAAAAGAATTTGTATTATTACCATCCTGGGTTCTGATCGAAACCTTCATAGATTTGAGTTTGACTTTCTTCAAATGGTATCCAATAGTGTTTTGGAAATTCACAAACTCTTTCAATAAGAGTCTCTTCAGAGAAAGATGACCAATCTTGAGGAAATTCAAAAGATGTTTTTCTTTTGTACTTATCAAGGTGAGCCAATCCCCAGCGTCGAATATCTACCCATCTATGCGCTTCAAAACTCAACTCAACGCTTCTTTCTCGTCTTAATTCGTCCATGAATTTAGAATTATCATTAACAATTGAAGGGTTGACATTTGGAACACCTGCTCTTGCACGTAATGTATTAATAACTCCCTCGGCTGATAAGCTATAAGAACTAGGTATTGCAGTTGAACCTTTAGAAGCATGCAATGCCTCAGCGTACATTAAATAAACATCGGTAAGTCTCATGTGCAAACGCTTGCCAATATATTGACCAATGATATTATTCCATTTACTATGAAATTCGCCATCATCACCAATAGGATAAAATTTCTTGTGCATGTAACCTGTTGTTGACGGTTGGTTATCACTTCCATTACTGCGATGCTCACCACCGGTAAACAGTTGTGCATTTCTATGTCGCATCGGTATAGTAGCTGTAGTTCCAAAAACGTCTCGATCTGCAACAATCCATCTGTAAAAACGTGGATCACGATTAGCAAATGGATCAGTAGGATCATATAGTGTTTCCCCATACAATCCAGATATATCGTCTTGTATTGAAAGTCCATTAGACATTCCGAAGTTGTTATGGATAAAATTATGTGTAGGGCTAACAATTTCCGACCCGGATCTTCCGTGGATATCTCTATCTACGCCAGCAGTCATAAATCTTTGTGCCTGTACTTGATTACCACCTGTGGCGGAAAAAATAAATTCGCTGCCACCTGGCCACATATTTGCTACTGGTGTTTTCCAAAATACCTCATCGTAATTCTCCCATGTAGCAAGCGCATAGTGACCCTGATCTGCTAATTTAAGTACCTCTGCAAAAGCGTCCACCGCCATATCGCATAGTTCAGTATCATATTGATAAGTGTTTATGCTAACATTATTACCGTGCATTAATGGACTTGCAGCTAATAACAAGTTTTTTCCTCTAAAAGCATGGGCTACTCCTTTTGTAAGTCTCCCTCCATTCTCGCCCAATGTTGCTTGTCCGTAAGATTGGGTATCCCAATTTGTTGGTAACAACTCAATAGCTCGCACATAATCTTCATCTGCACTTAGAGCAGATTCTTTATAAGTTGATGGGCGAGGTAGGGAATAATCCTCCTGTGTAACTAAAACCCTATCGATGTAAGGGAAACGCCCCCAAAATTTCATAATCTCGTTATGGAAAAATGCTCTAAAAAAGTAGGCCTGTCCAAGAATAACATCTCTTTCTTCCTGAGTAGCATCCACCATTAAGTCTATGTTGGCAATAACTTGATTGGCATTACGAATACCTCTCATACTTCCATCCCAAACACCGGGTCTTCTTGCAGCATTACTATTGCTAGTATTGTTTTGGCTAGACCCATAACCATTCCTTTTCCATGGGGTTAGATACGAATAATTATGGTTGTTCAAGTTTTGTAAGTTTCCAAAATCAATTTGGTAACTAGCTTTCCAGGTTCTGTTGCCATAGGCATCGTCTCCATAAATATAGTCTTGGAAGGTATGTGCTGATGTTCCATAATCTACAACTAAGGCGTACATTTCTTCAACAAATCCTTGTGTATTTTCAAATGTTGAAAACACATCTTCTTGATCTAAATCAGATTCTGGTGCTTTATCTAGATAATCTTCACAAGAAAAAGACAATAAAAGCCCTAATAACACTAAAAATTTTATTTTATAATTCATCATGCTTATTTTTAAAAATTCATATTCAAACCAAAATTAAACCTTTTCAAGGTTGGGTAATCTCCCCTGAAACTTGAGTCTGCAGTGACATTCCCGTTAAATTCTCTGTCATCTGGTAAGTTTGACCACAGGAATAAATTACTACCATTTACAAAAATTCGAAGACTACTAATCCCTAAACTTTTACAAATATTCTTAGACACATCATAAGAAAGAGAAACATTTCTTAATCTTGTTAAAGAGGCATCAAAAAAGTTGTCTCTTGGGTTAATATCACCATCTGCTCGCCATGAAGGTTGAGTGTCTGTGTTGTTCGGATTATTTACAGTCCAATAGTCTAAATCTTGTTCAAAAATCAAATTTGTTTGGTTGTTAAAGGTTCTATTCCCAAATCTTCTTATGGTATTTTGAGTTCCATAAAACTGTACTGAGGCACTAAAATTTTTGTAGCGAGCTCCTATTGTTGCTGACCAGTTTCTCTGTGGGCGCGTCGGATAGCCAAAAGGTGCATTATCAGTAACACCATTATAGACACCATCCCCGTCAAAATCAATCAAATCATAATAACCAGGTCTAATTAAGTTTTGGTTATTAATCACAGGGGTTGACATGTAAATATCATCCCAGCTGGTGTTTATAGTTCCGGGAATTGCTGAACTTGGTTGTCCAATTGGGAACCCTGCATCTCTTTGATATGAAGGCGTAAACAAGGGGTCTTCTCTTTCCAACACTAAATCTACGGCTTGAGTGAAATTGAAGTCACCAAAAACATTCAGATCATCGTTTACGTTGTAACTTGCACCCAAAACAATTTCATAACCTCTTACTTCTACCTTACCGCCGTTTACATCTGGAGGCGGAATTCCAAACCAGTCAGGAACACTTCGTTGTGAACCAGGGATTAGAATATCACTACGATTTTCGGCAAAGAAATCTACTTCAGCAGTAAGCAATCCTTCAAAAATGGATAGTTCAGCACCGATGTTATACTTTTCAGCTACCTCCCACTGAAGATTTGGGTTTCCAACATTTGCTTCAGTGTAGAAAATATACGGAGACTGTGAGCCACCTCCTGCGTATGAACCTGGCACCAAATAGGCAGCGCCACCATTTTCCCAGTTGGTAATATATCTCCATCTATTGCTAAAATTATCATCACCAACAAGCCCGTAAGAACCTCTAACCTTTAGATTGTCTAACCAATTTTGCTTACTCATGAAGGCCTCATTTGAAATAGTCCAGCCTGCTGCTAGAGATGGGAAGAGTTCAAAACGATATCCCGGTCCAAATTTTTCAGAACCATTGTAAGCACCATTTATATCTAAAAAGTATCTGGAATCGTAGTTATATGTCACCCTACCAACCCAGTCTTCACGGAAGGTTGGGAACACACTCCCTCTGGCCGATTCTTGTCGCCTCATTAAAGCTAAGACTGTTAAATTATGTTTATCCGCAAAAGTGTTTTTATAATTAAATGAAAAATCATAAAGCCACTGTCGACTTCGAGTGTTGTCTTGAACAGCTGAAGCGCCCAAAGTCCATGGATATATCACAAAATCAAAATCATTTACGCCGTTTGGTGATATTGTTGTAGGATTACCATCAATATCGTAAACCGTATAGACTACATTCTCAAGACCATCAGCACCGTTATCTACAAGACTCTGTTGGCTCGTCATATTGTTATCAAGCGAAAAACGGGCTTGAAAAGACATTCCTTTTGTAATGAAGTCCAGATTTTGTTTTAATATTAAATCACTATTAATTTGGAAATTTGTAAAAGTATTATAGCCGGTGTTGGTTAAACTTACAATAGGATTTGTTATACCAAAACCATCGTCTACATATTGCCCATAAGAACCGTCCGGATAAACGGGGTTATACAAATCTGGAGCAATTTCGTAAATACCATTAACTACTGTATTCAAATTACTTGGATTTTCACGTATACCTAGATAACCTGCTAGGTTTACAGATATCTGTGTTGTATTACTGACATCAAAATCAATGTTGGTTCTGTAGTTAAATCTTTCATATTTATACTCTCCAAGATAACCTTTTCCACTATCATATTTGCTGCCATCAAATATATCATTTACGGCTTGGTAAGCTAAGCTTCCAAAATACTTCGCCTTATCACTTCCGCCACGGACTGATAAATTAAATCTAAAATCTGTAGCAAAATCCTTCAAAATTTCGTCTTCCCAATTGACGTTAGGATAAATGTAGGCTTCTTCTGGTGTTAAAGGATTACGATATTTGTCAGCGATGGCCATTGGAGTAAAATCGCCCCAAGATCCTGGCAGAACAGCTAATTCTCTTAATATGGAACTATTGGCCTGCATTATGGCGTCATAAGAGTTTAATTTTTCTGGTAATCTAGAAACTGTTTTTACAGTAGAATTGACTGATAATGATAATTGGGCCTTCCCTTTTTGACCACGCTTTGTGGTGATTAATATTACGCCGTTGGCTCCTTCTACACCAAAAACTGCTGTAGCAGAAGCATCTTTTAATACAGAAAGTTTCTCAATATCATTCATGTCAATATCGGTCATTGACCTCTTAACACCATCGACAAGAACAAGTGGACCACCATCACCATTCCAAGAGCTTCGACCACGAATAAAAATTTGCACATCTGATTGTCCTGGAATATTACTACCCTGAATGGTTGTTAAACCAGGGAGGTTTCCTTGTAATGCCTCTTCAACATTGGCTACGCCTGCTCCTCTATCCAGAAGGTCTTCTCCTTTTATCTGCGTGATAGCTCCAACTACACTTTCTTTCTTCTGAGTACCATAACCAACAATGACTATCTCATCTAAACTTTCAATATCCTCTTTTAGAGATATATCAATTCTTGATTTATTATTAACAGCAATTTCCTCAGTATTAAATCCAATGTAGGAAAAAACTAAAATTTGATCTGCTAAAGTCAATTCAATGGAATAGTTTCCATCAAAATCTGTTGATGTCCCACGAGATGTTCCTTTTTGTATCACTGTCACACCAGGAAGGGGCATTCCATCAGCATCAGTTACAACACCCGAAACACTATTTTGAGCTTCCAAATTGATTGCTGTGAAACTGGAAAATACTATTACTAGAAATAGTAAGAAACCTGAAGCAGGTATTTGTTTTTTAAGTTTTTGTTTCATGTTGAATTTAAATTTTAAAATAGTTCGTAATTTGTGTCATTACATGGCACATATTAAATTCATAAAATTATGTTAACAATTTTATGTATAATATTGTAAGATACTATCCTGCACTATACTGTGTTTTTTGATTTATCAGTTTTTTAAAAAAATTCTATAATTTATTTCATATTGGCTAAACTTTTTATCGCCATATTTCTTCCATTTCTTCTAATGTTTTTCCTTTTGTTTCAGGAACCATTTTCCAAACAAAAACCATAGCCAGTAAAGACATGACCCCATAAATCCAATAGGCAAATCCGTGATTAAACTGCGCTGTTAAATAACTATTATCATCCATCATAGGAAAGGTAAGAGACACCAAGTAATTAGATATCCATTGCGCAGCTACGGCTACTGCCATTGCTTTACTTCTAATTTTGTTAGGAAATATCTCTGATAATAATACCCAAGTCACAGGACCCCAACTCATAGCAAAACTTGCTACATAAAGCATCATACACGCTAAAGCTAAATAGCCCGTTGCGCCAGAGTAAAACACAGTCCCTAGAGAAAACATGGCGATTGCCATGCCTAAGGCACCAATTATCATTAATGGTTTCCTTCCATTTCTATCAACTGTTCTGATTGCTATTATTGTGAATAAGAAGTTAACGATGCCAACAATAATGGTTAACAACAAAGCCCCATCTGTACTAGGATCTATTTTTTTAAAAATTTCTGGGGCATAATATAGTACAACATTAATACCTACAAATTGTTGAAATACTGAAATTGCTATACCAATTAACACAATACTCCAACCAAAAGACAGTATTTTGCCCGAGATTTCTTTTTGAGAAACTGAGTTTTTAATTTCATCAAAAACTCTTCGACCCTCTATTTCACCGTTTACTTTAATAAGGATATCAGTTGCTTCTTCTGATTTATGCCTGAGCATCAAAGAACGTGGTGTGTCTGGTACAAAAAATAATAACCCAAGAAACAACCCCGCAGGAACAACCTCGGATGCGAACATCCATCTCCACCCCACTTCGTTCAACCACTGATCTGAACCGCCACTACGCGAAATGAAATAGTTCACGAAATAAACGACCATAAATCCACCAACGATAGCCAATTGATTGTAAGATACGAGTCTTCCTCTAATCTTGGCAGGTGCAATTTCTGCAATGTATAAAGGAGACAGCATCGAAGCCAAGCCAACACCAATACCACCTACGATTCTGTATGTAATAAAAATTGTTGAAAATGTATGATCCAACTCGCCTATGGGTTTAATAAGCATCTCTGGCATGGCAGATCCTAGGGCTGATATCAAGAATAGAATAGCTGATAAAATTAGACCTTTTTTTCTTCCTAGTTTTTTACTTACAATTCCACCAAAAAAACCACCAATAATACACCCTATCAGAGCACTAGCCACTAAAAATCCTTTGAACGCATTCGCAGCACCTTCTGTTAAGCCTTTCGGTTCTACAAAAAACTGATCTAAAGCTCCTACAGTCCCTGAAATAACGCCTGTATCATATCCGAATAACAACCCTCCTAAGGTTGCTACCATTGTAAGTTTCAATAAATAACTTGATTTTGTTGATGTTTCCATGATTTTTGAGTTGGTTAATCTGTTGACTATATATATTGATTGATAATGTTTTCAAAAAGTTCTTGTTTACCACTTTTCAATGACAACTCTCCATTGCCTTGAGCAATCTCATATAAATCTTGTAGTGATAATTTTCCGTCCTCAAATTCTTTGCCTTTACCTGAGTCAAAAGACGAATAACGTTTGGTCCTTAACTTATCATATGGCGAAGATGCGATAATTTTGTCAGCAATAAGCAGTCCTCTTGCAAAGGTGTCGGCGCCACCAATGTGGGCATGAAAGACATCTTCCATATCTGTAGAATTTCTTCGAATTTTTGCGTCAAAATTAACCCCTCCACCTTGTAATCCACCTGCTTTTAAAAATATCAGCATTGCTTCTGTAATTTCTTGAATATTATTGGGAAATTGATCTGTATCCCATCCGTTTTGGTAATCTCCTCTATTAGCATCAAGACTTCCTAGCATTCCGGCATTGGCAGCAACTTCGAGTTCGTGCTGAAAGGTATGTTGGGCTAATGTAGCATGGTTCACTTCAATATTCATTTTAAAATCGTTCTCCAGGCCATACTTATGCAAAAATCCAATGGCTGTGGCACAATCAAAATCGTATTGATGTTTCATGGGTTCCATTGGTTTTGGTTCAATGAAAAAGTTGCCTTTAAAACCTTGAGAACGCGCATAATCTCTTGCCATGGATAAAAATTGCCCCATGTGATCCAACTCGCGCCCCATATCAGTATTTAACAAGGACATATAACCTTCTCTTCCTCCCCAGAATACATAGTTTTCACCACCTAATTTGATCGTTGCATCTAACGCTAATTTTATTTGACCTCCCGCTCTCGCCACCACATCAAAATCCGGATTAGTTGAAGCACCATTCATATAACGAGGGTTGGAAAAACAATTAGCTGTTCCCCATAATAGTTTTATGCCAGATGCGTTTTGTTTTTTCTGTATGTAATCGGTAATTATTTCCAATCTTTCTTCGGATTCTGAAAATGTTTCTCCTTCTTGAATTAGATCGTAGTCATGAAAGCAAAAATAATCAAATCCAATTTTACTTATAAATTCAAAAGCTGCATCAGCTTTATCTTTTGCGGCTTGAACTGGATCTGATGATTGATCCCATGCAAATTTTTGTGTTCCAGGACCAAACGGATCGCTTCCTTGACCACAGAACGTGTGCCAGTAGGCTACGGCAAATTTAAAATGTTCTCTCATAGTTTTTCCAGCGACGACTTGTTCTGGGTTATAATATTTGAAGGCCAATGGATTATCAGATTCTTTGCCCTCATATTTAATTTGATCGATGCCCTTGTAGTATTCTTTGTTTCCTATAATTGCCATTATTATTTATTTTAATTTTTTATTTTATGTAATATATATTTTAGCTCTTTTTTCCAGATGTTGTAAGCCTGTAAATAGGGCGCTTTCTCTTTGGAGGGTGCGACTGTCATGACGTAGTCATTATCAATAATAACTTTACCAAAAGCTTCAAAATCGCCTTGGTGTAATTTGGCTGCACGAGCAGCTCCAATTGCACCCGTTGTGTTATAAATTTCTATATCTTCATTTATCAAAGTTGCTACTGTTTTTGCAAATATTTCTGAACGAAATAAGTTATCATTACCAGCTCTAATAATACTTGGTTTGACACCATCGGAAGTCATAATTTCCATTCCATATACAAAGGAAAATGCTATACCTTCCAAAGCAGCTCTACATAAATGACCTTTTGCGTGGTTGTTTAAATTCATATTTACGATGTGGGTCCCTATGTCTTTATTGTTTAGCATGCGCTCTGCCCCATTACCAAAAGGTATTATACATAGACCATCTGAACCTATGGTAATTTCTGAGGCTAGTGTATTCATCTCCTCATAAGAGTTTACTGATAAGTTGTTTAACAACCATCGATATTGGATTCCTGCGCCATTAACACACAGCAGCTTACCTATTCTTTTGTCAGCATCTTTTTTGTAGTTGACATGAGCAAAGTTATTAACACGAGCACTTTCTTTAATCGATAAGCTATTGGTAATAGCATATACAACACCCGATGTACCTCCTGTGGCTGCGACCTCGCCAGGGTTAAATATATTTAGCGACAAGGCGTTATTTGGTTGATCGCCTGCTCTATAATATATAGGCGTTCCAGCCAAGATGCCACTTTGAGATGCACCTTTTTCATCAACTAAAGATTGTACACCAAAGGTTTCAACTATTTCTGGAACTAGTGTTTTTTCAATGCCATAGTATTCTAGAAGAAAATCTGCAATACTATCATTTTCAAAATCCCAAAAGGTGCCTTCAGACAAGCCTGACACGGTAGTATTAATTGTATTTGAAAATCTATAGGCTATGTAGTCCCCTGGAAACATAAACTTATGAATTCTTTTGTAGATATCTGGCTCATTGTCTTTAACCCATTTTAATTTTGAAGCGGTAAAATTTGCTGGTGAGTTTAATAGTTGAGATGAGCATTTATCAATACCAATGTCTTCAAACGCTTTGCTTCCTATCTCAACCGCTCTACTATCGCACCAAATAATACTTTTACGAAGTAGATTCCCTTCTTGATCAATTAAAACAAGTCCATGCATTTGATAGGATATACCTATACCTTTAATGGCTTCTGCACTTATATTTTGCTCCTTTTTTAATCGCTTAATAGCCCTACACACATGATTCCACCACTGGCTTGGATCTTGCTCTGCCCAACCGTTTTTTATAGAAAGCATTCCCATTTCTTGTTTGGGTTCTTGGACAACGCTTACGCTTTTGCCAGATTCTACTTCCACTAAAGCTGCTTTAATAGAGGAACTTCCAATATCTAGTCCTAAGTGATAATTCATTTAGATTTAATTAATAATATTTATTGTCTGTTATACTTTTTTTTGCAATCTCCTGAATTGAAAATACTTACTTTTCGACCATAGCTCATTGAATAGCTCCTTGGATAATTTTTTTAGATCTTGTACCATTATAAATTTCATCTTTGAGTCTCTTTTTGTCTGTAGAAATACGACCCTAGCTATAACAATGGTACCAGCTAATCGGTTGGCTTTTGGTGTTTATTTCAACTAATTTCTAATCGAATCTACTGTTGTAAATAAAAAATCATATCCTGTACTGTGCTGTGATGTAAAGAAATTGAATTGATACATGTTAAAGGATTTCAGTTTTTTTAACACTTATGGTTAAAGCATTTTTCAGTATAGAACAGGACGGATAATATATTTTATTACATTAATTTAGTTTTTTGATATATAACAATCTTTGGGTTAATTTAATCTGCCAAAAAAAATGAACACCTTTATAAATGATGACTTTTTATTGCAAACTGAATTTGCAAAACTACTCTATCACAAATATGCAAAATCGCTTCCAATTATAGATTATCACAACCATTTATCAGCTTATGAAATAGCTGTAAATAGACAATTCGAAAATATTACACAGGCATGGCTTGAAGGTGATCATTACAAATGGAGAGCCATGCGAGCGTTTGGTATTAATGAAAAGTATATTACGGGTGATGCTCCAGATAAAGAAAAATTTTTAAAATGGGCAGAAGTTGTACCATATACCATTCGCAATCCATTATACCACTGGACTCATTTAGAACTAAAAAATTATTTTGGTATTGCTGAATTATTATCTCCCAAAACAGCAGAATCCATTTGGGATAGAACAGGTTTACTACTAAAACAAAAATCACATTCTACACATGGCTTACTAAAATTAATGAAGGTGGAGTCACTTTGCACAACCGACGACCCAACAGACAGTTTAGAGCACCACATCCAAATTCAAAAAGATGCCTCTAAAGTAAAAACCTTCCCGACTTTTCGACCAGACAACGCCTTTGCAGTTGAAGATGTTAAAACTTACAATGATTATCTCAGCAAACTTGAAAATAGTTCCGGCAAACAAATTCTAAATTATCAAGATCTAATTGATGCGCTACAATCTAGGGTCGATTATTTTCATAGTGTTGGTTGTCGACTAGCAGATCATGGTTTAGAGCAATTACACCACTTTAGTTCTAACGTTTTTGATATTGATACCCTTTTTACAAAAGTTAGGACTAATAAAGAACTCTCAACAAATGAAATTCAGTTTTTTAAATCTGAAACGATTATTCGTTTAGGGAAAATGTATCATTTTAAAGGCTGGACGCAACAACTTCATTTAGGTCCAATAAGAAATAATAACAAAAGATTATTAAAAGAACTGGGGCCCGACACAGGCTTTGATTCAATTGGTGACTTTTCACAAGCAGTTGGACTGAGTAGTTTTTTAAATAAACTAGACAGCACAAATCAATTAACAAAAACCATAGTCTATAATTTAAATCCTGCAGACAACGACGTTTTTGCCACTATGGTAGGAAACTTTAATGATGGCACTATTAGAGGAAAAGTACAATTTGGTTCTGCCTGGTGGTTTTTAGACCAAAAAGATGGCATGGAAAAGCAAATTAACACACTATCCAACCAAGGGTTATTAAGTTGCTTTGTAGGTATGCTAACGGATTCTCGTAGTTTTTTATCGTTCCCCAGACACGAGTACTTTAGAAGAATTCTTTGCAACCTTATCGGAAATGATGTTACAAATGGTGAATTACCAAATAACGAACAACACCTTGGGAGAATTGTAAGTGATATCTGTTATTACAATGCCAAAAACTATTTCAACTTCTAAACACTATTCAATATGAAAACTGTTGTTTGGGGAATTATCGGTTGTGGAGATGTTACGGAAATAAAAAGTGGTCCTGCGTTCAATAAAGTTAAAAATTCTAGTTTATTAGCTGTAATGCGCAGAGATGCAAAAAAGGCCAAAGCTTATGCGGAAAGACATAAGGTCCCTTTTTGGTACAGCAATGCTGATGATTTACTCAATCACGAAGACATAAACGCCATATATATAGCGACACCACCATCTAGTCATTTGGAGTATGCTCTAAATGCAATAAAACACAATAAAAATGTCTACTTAGAAAAACCAATGGCTTTAAATGCCCATGAAGCACAGCAGATTTGTGCGGCACTGAAGTCGAGTAAATCAAAACTAACCGTTGCACACTACAGAAGACAACTACCAATGTTTCTTAAAGTGAAACAGCTTATCGATAGCCGTAAAATTGGTGAGATTCGTTGCGCAGATATACAATTATTACAACCTTTAGTAACGGAAATGATAACCGTGACAGAACACAATTGGCGCACCAATAAAAGTATTTCTGGTGGTGGATTTTTTCATGATTTGGCACCTCATCAATTAGATTTGCTGTATTATTTTCTTGGTGATTATAAAAATGCTCATGGTTATGCCGCAAATCAAAGCGAATTTTACAATGTAGAAGATATTGTAAATGGAATAATTCATCTTCAAAATGGAATACAATGTAGAGGTTTGTGGGCATTTAATGTTAATGATTCTTCAAAGAAAGATGAACTAAAAATTTATGGAAGTTTGGGAGAAATAAAACTCTCCATTTTTGGCGATCAAATTGAAATTACAAAAAATGGAACTACAGAAGTTTTAAAATTTGAGCATCCTGAACATATTCAGCAGCCTATGATTGCCGCAACCGTCAACTATTTTCTTGGAAAACAAGATAATCCTTGTACTGCCCAAGAAGGCGAAAGAATCATGGAACTTATAGATACTTTTAGCGGCTGAGAATGCCAAAACTAAATAACCGATCAAAATTTGTCCTATTGATTGACTGAAAACGAACATTACAATGCTAAACAAAAAGACATTTAAAAGTGAAATCGTTATTGAATCGCCAGGTAGAATAAACTTAATTGGAGAACATATAGATTATAATGGTGGTCATGTACTGCCTGCTGCCATTGATAAAAAAATAAGCCTGCGTTTCAGAATGAATAACTCGAATTTCTGCGAAATCCGTTCTAGTAACTTTAAAAGTAGTGTCACCGTTAATCTTGATAAAATAGACAGAAGCGAAATTGAGTGGCACAACTTTATTTTAGGGGTTCTTTTTCATATCAATGCTATTAAACCAAATGCTGTAAAAGGGTTTGATTGTATCATAGAAAGCAATCTTCCTTTTGGGGCAGGAATAAGTTCTTCTGCAGCCTTAGAATGTGGTTTAGCAAAAGGTATAAATGAACTATTCGACATTGGTTTAACCGATTTAGAAATCATTAAACTATCTAGAGATGCTGAACATGCTTTTGTTGGAACGAAGTGCGGCATAATGGATCAATTTGCTGTAGTAAAAGGACAAAAAGACCATTTAATCCTCTTAAACTGTGATACTTTAGACTACCAATTAATTGAAGCTGATTTTGACCCATATGTAGTGTTGCTACTAAACACAAATGTATCCCATAACTTGGCAAATAGCGCATATAATGATAGGCGAGATGAGTGTGATAAAGCATTAGCTACTATCCAAAAAAAACATCCAGAATATCGTTTTTTAACAGAAGTTCCATCAAAAGTTGTAAAGGAGTTAAAAAAGGAATTACCACAAAATCTATTCAATCGTGCATTATTTGTTTGCGAAGAAAACCAAAGAACACTAAACGCAGTTGACTTTTTAAAAAACAAGGCTTTCGATCGTTTTGGGCAATGTTTATATCAGTCTCATTACGGATTACAACATCTATATGACGTGAGCTGCAAAGAATTAGATTTTTTAGTTGAACAAACTACAGATTTAGATTATGTTCTTGGTGCAAGAATGATGGGAGGTGGCTTTGGTGGGTGTACCGTTAATATTGTTCACAAAGATAAAGTCGAAGAATTAATTGACAACGTAAAGGCTGCATATGAAGATAAATTTAATATTACATTAACTTCTATCATTACAACTATCAGTGATGGCACAAAAAAAATAATATAAATACACGACTTGATAAATGATGAAATATATTGGGTATATCAAAAAAAATCCCTGAGCCCTAAATATTTTAGTATGTTTAAGTTGATCAACTAACAACTATTTTATGACAAGACATTTCGAACCGTTAGATTATGCGATTTTCATAGGATATGCCATTCTTATTCTTGGCGTTGGATTATGGGTTTCTAGAGACAAAAAGGGGAAGCAAAAAAATGCAGAAGATTATTTTTTAGCTGGCAGATCCTTGCCTTGGTGGGCCATAGGAGCTTCATTAATTGCTGCTAATATTTCAGCAGAACAATTTATTGGAATGTCTGGTTCTGGGTTTGCATTAGGACTTGCCATAGCATCTTACGAATGGATGGCTGCCTTAACCTTAATCATTGTTGGCAAATATTTCCTCCCTATTTTTATTGAAAAGGGACTTTACACTATTCCAGAATTTATTGAGAAACGGTTTTCAACGAATCTAAAAACGATTTTAGCTGTTTTCTGGATAGGACTTTACATATTTGTAAATCTTTCTTCGGTTCTATATCTGGGTGCTCTTGCATTAGAGACTATCATGGGGATTCCTATGATATATGGCGTTTTGGCCTTGGCTATATTTGCTGCGGCTTACTCATTATATGGCGGTTTATCTGCTGTGGCTTGGACTGACGTTATACAAGTTGTTTTCTTAATCTTAGGGGGTGTGGTTACTACATATTTGGCATTAAATACTGTGTCTGGTGGCGAGGGCATTATCGCAGGGTTTAAAACTATATACCAAACGGCTCCAGACCGATTTGCAATGATCTTAGATAAATCTAATCCTGAATACAAAAATCTACCAGGAATAGGTGTTTTAGTCGGTGGACTTTGGATTGCCAATTTATATTATTGGGGATTTAATCAATATATTATCCAAAGAACTTTAGCTGCAAAATCATTGAAAGAATCACAAAAAGGTATTCTGTTTGCTGCTTTTCTAAAACTTTTGATCCCAGTAATAGTTGTTATTCCTGGAATAGCAGCTTACGTTATCGTTAATAATCCTGAGTTACTATCATCTCTTGGTGATATTGGCCAACAAAATTTACCTAATGTAGGTCAATCAGACAAAGCGTACCCATGGTTATTACAATTACTACCGGTTGGATTAAAAGGGTTGGCTTTTGCCGCTTTAACTGCAGCAATAGTTTCCTCACTAGCTTCAATGTTGAATTCTACTTCAACAATTTTTACTATGGACATTTACAAACAATACATTAATAATAGCGCAGGAGACGAAAAACTAGTGAATATTGGTCGTATTTCTGCAGCAATTGCCTTAATTATTGCGTCTATCACTGCCCCTCTTTTAGGCGGTATTGATCAGGCATTTCAATTCATTCAAGAATACACAGGAGTAGTAAGCCCTGGTATTTTAGCTGTATTTTTATTAGGACTATTTTGGAAAAAGACAACAAACAGAGCCGCAATCATTGGAGCTTTAGCTTCAATCCCAATAGCGATGTATTTCAAAGTAGCTCCAAAAGGTTGGTCTACTAATTCATTATTTGTCGATTTACCATGGATGGATCAAATGGGTTACACCGCAGTTTTAACAATTATTATCATTGTTAGTACTAGTTTATTACAACATAAAGGTCAAAATGATAAAAAAGGAATCCCTATTTCAAAGCAATTATTTAAAACCAATCCGTTATTCAATATTGGATCCTTTACTATTATGATTATTTTGGTTGCTATCTATGCGGTTTTTTGGAAGTAATTCAGTCTCACACTTGCATAAATTTTAGAAGCGAACAGGATGCAATCGCGACAAAACGTCATCTTGATCCTTCAATCACTTTAATTTAACTACAACCCAAATAATCTTGGCAAGAACATAGAAATTTCAGGGATAAAACTAATCAACATCAGCACGGCAACCATTAATGCTAAAAATGGCAATAAAGGTCTTATAACCTGAGTCACTGAAACTTTAGCAACTCCACTACCTACAAAGAGCAAGGTTCCTACTGGTGGGGTACAGATACCGATACATAAGTTCAGCACAATTACAATACCGAAATGTACCGGGTCCATTCCTAGAGCCGTTACAACAGGTAAGAATATTGGTGTAAATATAAGAACCGCAGGCGTCATATCCATAAATGTTCCTATAAGCAGTAAAATAAGATTAATTGCTAAAAATATAGCAAACTTATTATTCAAGGACTCTAACAAAAAGGTACTGATCATTTCAGGAATTCCTTCAAACGAAAACAACCAAGACATGGCCATTGAGGTGCAAATTAAAAACATGACAACAGCAGTGGTTTTGGCACTGGATAGCAGCACCTTAGGAAAATCTTTGATTTTCATATCGCCATAAGCTAAAGATAATACTGCCGCATATAAAACGGCAATTACTGAAGCCTCAGTTGCTGTAAAAACACCAGCAACAATACCGCCAACCACAACGACCAAAAGTAACAAACTAAAAAATGCTTTTCTGAAAAATGTCCAGATTTCAAACAGTGTTGCACGCTCTCCTCTAGCATAGTTTTTGCTAATTGCAATATAGGCTACATAGCCCATAATCGCGAAACCTAATAATATTCCTGGCAGATAACCTGCAATAAACAAAGCAGCTACAGAAGCGGTTCCTCCACTTGCTAAGGCATAGACAATTAAAATATTGCTAGGCGGAATGAGTAACCCTGTAGTTGAAGCTGTAATATTTACAGAAGCACTTAAGGTTCTAGGGTAACCTTCTTCTTCCATTCTATCCGTCATTATACTCCCAATTGCAGATGCTGCAGCAAGTGCAGAGCCTGAAATAGCGCCAAATAACATAGAAGCTAATATATTGACATAGGCTAATCCGCCGGGAAGACTAGAGACTAATGATTTTGCAAAATTGATAAGCCTAGTGGCAATTCCGCCACGTTTCATGATATCTCCAGCTAAAATAAAGAATGGAATAGCCAGCAAGGCAAAACTATCTATACCGGTGGTCATTCGTTGTGCAATTGTAGTTATCCCTGGTAATTTATCAATATTTAATAGAAGACTTAAAGTTGTTGAAATACCAATACTGTAAGCTACAGGAACTTTAAGTAACAAGAGTGTGAAGAAACTCACAAACAAAACGATAATGCTAATTAATTCTAAACTCATCATTATTTTTTATTTTTATTGTTGTAAACGACTGCTATATGATAAATCGAAAACAACATAATTAAAAACCCACTAAAGGGTAGTATGGCATAAACATAGCCTAACGGAATGCGCAATGTTCCTGAAAGCTGCCCCAAGTGTAACGTTGTGTAGACCAGATTAAGCCCCCCAACAAACATTACCACAAGTGCGAATAGAAAAATTAAAATTTCAATTAAAATGGCTATTTTTTCTTGATTAGCTTTAGATAATTTCTGATACAAAAAATCCATTGATAAATGGTCCTGTTTACCATTGAGATAAGCTGCTCCTAAAATAGTCATCCAAATTAAGGCGAACCTAGCAAATTCTTCGGTCCAAGAAAAGGACTCACCTAAGATATATCTTGAAAACACTTGAAATAACACATCAAGAACTAAAAGAGCAAAAATCAAAATCAAAATCCATTCTAAGATTTTACTTACTTTATCAAAAAAAAGGTCCGTTAACTTCATTAGTCTTTATTTTTAATTTGGTTGACAATAAGAGCAAATTCTGGGTATGTTTTAACAAAATTCTCAAGAACTGATTTTGATTTTTCAGCAAACAAAGACTTTTCGGGTATTATAATTTCTACGCCTGATTTTTGAGCTATTGCCATGGATTTCTCGACAGACTCGTTCCAAAATACTTTTTGTGCTTGTGCAGATTCATCAGCTGCTTCTTGCACCCAAGATTTTTCTTGGTCTGATAAATTGTCCCAATATTTCGTCCCGATAAGAAGCACATCTGGCACAGAAGAATGTTGATCTAAGGTATAATATTTACTAATTTCGTAATGATTAGAGGATACAAATGATGGTGGGTTATTTTCCGCCCCATCAACTACGCCTTGTTGTATTGCTGTGTATAATTCCCCGTAGGATAAGGGCGTTGCAGAGCCACCCATGGAGTTAACCATATTAATAGCCATTTGGCTATTCATCACTCTTATCTTAAGGCCTTCTAAATCCTCGGGAGTTCTAATAGCTTTTTCTTTAGTGTAGAAACTTCGGCTTCCTGCATCATAATAACACAGCCCTCGCAACCAAAATTCACTTCCTTTTTCTAATATCGATTTGCCAATATCTCCCTCTAAAACATTGAACTGATGTTGTTTATTTTTAAACAAATAAGGGATTCCCAAGACATTATACTCAGGCACAAAATTCGATAATGTAGCGGCACTAACCTTAGTGGCAGCAACACTTCCTATCTGTAATAATTCCAAAACTTCACGCTCTGAGCCTAGCTGTGCATCTGGGAATATTTTAACTTTTAATGTACCGTTAGACTTTTTCTCTAGTGATTGTTTAAACGCTACAATTCCTTTATGAACAGGATGTGATTGAGGTAGTGTGTGCCCTAGATACATCCGTTTCGCATCACTTTCGTTTCTACATGAAGATATAACCATGAAAAGAAAAACAAAAAGGATACTACATTTAACGTAGTTATATTTCATCTGTTAATATTCATTTTATTTGTCATGAGGTTAGGCCCTATATCATCACGGAAGCTTAAACCTCTAAATTGTTATCGCTCTAGGTTATTAATTTGGCAACCATTCAACATGGACCTCAATTGGATTTTCTAAACATTTTGAAAATCGACTTAAATAGGTATTCCATTCTGCTTTAGATTGAAATTGTCCTGATTTTTTCCAACCAAATCCTGCATAATATTCAATGGGAGCGGACACATTGGACTCTACATAGAGGTTGCTCTGGTCTTTTTGGTCGGTTACAAATCTATCAAAATTAATTAGTGCAGATTTATTCTTGAGAACTACACCTTGTCCTAATTCAGAATCAAAAAAGGGTTCCCAATAACTCATCCAACCTTCATCAGTTTTGGTCGTAACTTCTCCATCTTTTTTGTGAAGAGTTAAACCAATAGATACCCTATCTATGCCTTTGAGCTCAACGATATACCGCGTTAAGTTATGTCCATAATCTAGAGATATGTATTTTCTTTCCTTTATTATTTTACCATTGGCATACCAATCTTGATAGTCTAATATAAAACTTGTTCTAATTGGGCCTGTTGAAATGGTTTCCCAATTTGTAAAATTTTTAGAAACTGCATAAGTAGAGTCTGTCTTTACTGCAAGACCACCAACACCACGGCTGATACCAACATGAAAATTATCTAGTCCTTCTCCTGTATCTTTGTGGTAAGCTCCTTTTTCGAGGGCTTCTTTTGCATACCATTTATTTATTATTGGATATTCAACTCGTTTTAACCATGCATCTATTCCGCTAGTTAATGTGCCCCCTTTCACACCATCTTCAACCATTTTTTGTGCTACTGGCCCGAATGTTCTAAAAGCTACTTTATTGTTTTCCCAAGCATAATCGTCTGTTCGCTCAGGAACAAAACGCGAATAACATCTCATTAAAGTGCTATCAATGTCTTTAATTGGAATTAAATTGACTTTATAAGTAGCCTCAGAATAGGCCGAAATTCTTGGCTGAAAAAGCAAAAAGCTACCTGCTGAACTTTTTTTATTTTGATTAATAATTTGGGAAATTATAACTTCATTAGTTTCGGTATTTATAACCTCTAGAGTTTGTCCTTTTAAATCCATATCTTTTAAATCAATCTCAACAGTTTCAAACGCTCGATCTATAGCTAATGAATTCTTAACAGTAACCGACATCAATTCTGAAGATTTTTTAGTGCAGGAGGAAAAAATCAAAACTAAAGTAAGAATGATACTTTTCTTCATTTTACAATTCATTCGAAGGCTTTCCTATGGTGGCTAAGATACCACCATCTACGTATAAAATATGCCCATTAACAAAATCACTTGCTTGAGAGCTTAAGAAAATAGCGGCACCTGCCAAGTCGTTTGGATCACCCCATTTTGCTGCTGGTGTTCTATTAACAATAAAATCATTGAAAGGGTGACCGTCAATTCGTATGGGTGCCGTCTGTGAAGTTGCAAAATAACCTGGCCCAATACCATTAACCTGAATATTATGTCTGGCCCATTCTGTTGCCATATTTTTAGTCAACATTACCAAACCACCTTTTGCAGCTGCATAAGCACCAACTGTGTTTCGACCCAACTGACTCATCATCGAGCAGATGTTAATAATTTTACCCGATTGACGCTCCATCATACCTTTAACCACCTGTTTGGAGACAATGAATGGGCTGACCAAATCAATGTCTAAGACTTGTTTAAAATCCTCTACTTCCATTTGGGCAAGAGGTGTGCGTTTTATGATTCCGGCGTTATTGACTAAAATATCAATATTCCCCACTTCGGTTTCAATTTTTTTTATTGATACAATGACATCCTTTTCATCAGCAACATTAAATTTGTAACCAACAGCATTGACACCTTCTCTTCTATACGCTGCTAGAGCATTATCTATCTTTTCTTGCGAAGAATTCCCATTAACGACTATTGTTGCACCTGCTTTTCCTAATCCCATAGCCATTGCCATACCAAGTCCGTGCGTACTACCAGTAATTAAGGCAACTTTGTCTTTTAAATTGAATAGTTCTATAGACATCTTATCTTAAATCTGTAATTTTAGCAACATCCATATCATTATAGTCTAAGTTTTCACCAGCCATTCCCCAAATAAACGTGTAGTTCGAAGTTCCTGAACCTGAGTGAATAGACCAAGGAGGAGATATAACGGCTTGGTGATTATGCATCCAAATATGACGTGTCTCTTGAGGTTGGCCCATAAAATGACAAACGGCTTGTTCTTGTGGGACGTCCAAATAAAAATAGATTTCCATACGTCTGTCATGCACGTGTGCTGGCATGGTATTCCATACGCTTCCTGTTTTGAGTTCTGTCATACCCATCTGCAATTGGCAAGTTCTAATAATGCCACCTATAATCATTTGACTAACTGTTCTGTGGTTAGCCGTTTCCAAGCTTCCCAACTCTATTTTATTAGCTTCAGCAAGACTTGTTTTTTTGGTAGGATAGGTCATGTGAGCTGGTGCAGAGTTCATGTAAAATTTGGCAGGATCTTTCGCATCACGACTATTAAATTCTACTTCTTTTACTCCTTTACCAATATATAAGGCGTCTTTGTGACCAATTTCAAAAGCTTCACCATCGACATAGACAATTCCATCGCCACCAACATTGATAATGCCTAACTCACGACGCTCTAAAAAATATTCGGATTTTAGGGGATCAATAGTTTCTAATTTTAAATTGGAAGTTGAGGGCACAGCTCCACCAGCCATATAACGGTCGTAGTGTGTGTAAACCCATTTTACCTTTCCGTTTTGCATAAGATTGGGAATCATAAACTCCTCTCTTAGTTGATCTGTGTCGTATTGTTTTACTGCTTTTGGACTTGAAGCATAGCGTGTTTCAAATGATGTTGACATATATTTTCTTTTATTTGATTCTAATTATTTATAGGGAACGTCTTATACCTAACTCTAAACCTCGTAATTCAGCAAGACCTCTCAAGCGTCCTATGCCTGAATATCCAGGATTTGTTTTCTTTTTTAAATCATCTAGCATTTTATGCCCATGGTCTGGTCTGAAAGGCATACGCAAATCCATTCGACCGGCATCCGCACGTTTCTTTTGTTCTAATATCAACGCTTTCATTACAGCATACATATCTACATCACCCTCTAGATGATCTGCTTCGTGAAAGTTACCTTCACTGTCGCGCTTAGTCGCTCTGAGATGAATAAAATGAATACGATCTCCTAAACGCTCAACCATCCCGGCTAAATCATTATCTGCTCGAACTCCAAAAGAACCTGTACAGAACGTGAGTCCATTATTAGGACTTTTAACCGCATCATACAAATCAACTATATCTTGTTCTGTACTTACTACCCTGGGCAATCCTAAAATAGGAAAAGGAGGATCGTCTGGGTGTATACACATTAACACACCTGCTTGCTCAGCGGCTGGTATGATTTCTGATAAAAAAGAGAAAAGATTGGCTTTTAATTGCTTTGGGCCTATATCTTTGTAGGTTGCTAAAATTTGATTAAACTCCTGCAAGGTATATCCTTCTTCAGCACCAGGCAATCCTGCAATAATATTTCTCACCAGTTTTTTCTGGTCGTCCTTTGATGTGTTTTTCAAAAACTGTTTTGCCGCTTCTTTTTGTACTTCGGTATATTCATGCGTTGCATTAGGACGCTTTAACAAAAACATGTCAAAGGCAACAAAAGCCGCTGCTTCAAAACGCAATGCGGTAGATTTATCATTTACTTCATAGTCTAAATTTGTACGTGTCCAGTCCAGTACTGGCATGAAATTATAACATACTATATCTATTCCGCATTTACCTAAATTTAGAAGGGTTTGCTTATAGTTATTGATGTAAATCTTATAATCTCCAGACTTGGTTTTTATGTTCTCGTGTATCGGTACACTCTCTACTACAGACCATGTTAATCCAGCACTTTCAATTTCGGTTTTGCGGTTTTCAATTTCCTCAATTGTCCACACTTGTCCGTTAGGAATATGGTGTAAAGCAGATACGATACCTGTTGCGCCTGATTGTTTTATGTCTAAAAGAGATACTGGGTCATTAGGACCATACCAGCGCCATGTTTGTTCTAGTTTTAAATTCATTTGTTATATTTTAGACCCCGCTATAGGCTGCAAAGCCTCCATCTATTGGCACTACAATTCCTGTTACAAATTTTGAGGCATCACTACAAAGCCAGAGCGTTGTACCTACCAAATCTTCTGGCTCGCCATAGCGTCCCATTGGGGTTTGATCAATAATTTGCTGACCACGCGGAGTTAAGCTCCCATCGGCGTGAGTAAGTAATGAACGGTTTTGGTCTGTTAAGAAAAATCCAGGGGCTAAAGCATTAACGCGAATACCAACTTTAGAAAAATGAACTGCCAACCACTGGGTAAAATTGGACACAGCAGCCTTAGCACCACTATATGCTGGTATTTTGGTTAGAGGTGTGAACGCATTCATGGAAGAAATGTTTAACACACTACACCCGTCGCGCCCAACCATATCTTCTGCAAAAACTTGTGTTGGAATAAGAGTCCCTAGGAAGTTAAGGTTAAATGTAAACTCTATGCCTTTTGGATCTAGGTCAAAAAATGTTTTAAGGGTATCTGTATTGTTGTGTAAATCCTCTGGCGCTAAAAACGGATTAGAGGTTGTGCCCGAAGGATGATTTCCACCAGCCCCATTAACTAGAATATCAACTTTCCCAAAAGCGTCATTCACTAACTTTTTAGAAGATATCAATGAAGTCTTGTCCAAAACATTTGACTCAACACCTATAGCATTTCCACCATTTTTGGTAATCGCATCAGCAACTTTTTCGGCTGCTTCCTTTCTCAAATCAAGCACAGCAATATTATGCCCTTGTTTAGCCAAGGCTTTGGCAAGGGTACTGCACAAAACACCCCCTGCACCAGTTAATACAATAGTCTTACTCATTTATAGTTTTAAATTATTTAAATTTAATTTTTTTATCTTTTTTATTACAAGCATAAATATAGTCTACAAAGAAATTCATTGTATCCTGTCCTGTCATGTAATTTAACAAGTACTTGATCCAAAAACAAGTATAGCTATTTAGTCAAATCCATAAAATAATCCGCAGCATAAAGCACCAAAAACTACATCCAAAAAGTCAACTAAAAAAGACCCTGTAATATTGTTGAAAATCTTTTCGTGAGTTTTAGGTTAAAAGAACATAAAGAGCGTTTTAACAGAACAGATGGAACTAGCAGGTAACAGTCAGCGCTGTAAAGACATCTATCGTGGCGGTTATCATAAATCCGAGTGACAGAATATATTGCATCTCAAATTTGAACCCAATTTTCAGCTTAATCTATTCATTTACAGGGCTTAGGAAAGTATGTGAATAAAAAACCTCCAACTCCAAAAGACTTAATCGACACTCATCACATAATGACTCGTATTATGAAAAGTTGAAATGATGTGGTTTCTTATTTTAATATTATTCAAAATTGCAGCACAATTTTAATAATTAATTTCCTTGTTTAAAATTTCAATTAACTGATTTCCTGTTTTAATGTGATTTTCGTAAAATCCAGTTAAAAATGAGTTATTGGTGCCTCCTCGAAAAAGTAATCTCATTATGATTTTGTGACCAGGGTGGTTTTTTAATTCTGAAGTATAATTACCCATTAAAGTAAATAAATCGGCATGTACCTTTTGATCAAGCTGTGTGTAGCTGTAAAAAAAGCCGTTTTTATCTAATTCTAATTCTAATGCATTAGCCCAATCTCTTTGGTCAATTTCAAACATTTCTATTTGATTAATTTGATTGTAATAGTCATTTAGTGATTCTTCAAGTTCTTCGTTTTTCAGATACCTTAAATACCCAGAACTTTTTAAAGATTCGAACGCATCTTTGTTGTAATTTAATTGGACTTCAATAATCATCTCAAATATTGCTTTTTGAATCAACAACTGATCTGAAAAATTATTTTCAATCAAGGCCTTAGATACTTTATTACAACCAACAATATGGTCTTGTCTAAATTTTAATAATCTTTCTGATTCTTTTATATCTGCATTGATATTGAAGCTAATTTTTTGAAAATAATCCTTCATCGCCCTCTTTTCTATTGTTTTTTCATTAAAATTATTTACTTGTAAAGCAATTAAAATACCTACAACAACAAGAATAACTTCACCTAATGCATATTTTATATAATCAAAATTTCCCTTGGAATTTTGACGAAATGGCCTAAAAAATTTCATCTATTATGTTTTTATCAAATATAATTGAAAATAATATAAGGTTATTAAAATAGAAAAACGGTTACACTATAATAGTATAACCGTTTTATTGTTTTAGTAGCGGGAACTGGACTCGAACCAGTGACCTTCGGGTTATGAGCCCGACGAGCTACCTACTGCTCTATCCCGCGATATAGGACGACAAATATACAACCTTTTTCTAATTTTAAAAGAAATTTTACAGAAATATCTTCTTATTGCTCGATACTTTGAGCCTCAAAAGCTATCAAAACTTGGCCAGAGCACTGAATTTGGAATTGAATTGGATTGCAACACACTTCACAATCTTCAATATAAGTTTGAACAGATTGAGATACATCTACCAAAACTGAAACTTGCTCCCAACAATGTGGACACTGATAAAAATATTCCTCCATTAGCGATGCTGTTCTATCGATTCTGTTAGCGTTTCCCATTGGCTCATAAGTTCTTCCAATTTTGTTTTTTTTGCTTGATAAGCATCAAAAAAATTTGGGTCTGCAACTGTTTTATCATAATTAATTTCAAGTTCTAAATCAATAGTTTTAATCTCATTTTCTAAAGAGGAAATTGAAGACTCCACCTTGCTCAAGCGATTATTCAATGATTTTAATTGTTTTTGAGATTCATAGGACTGCTTATTGCTGCTTATTTTGGATTCAGATTTGACAACAGTTTTACGTTCTGCTTCGCGTAAATTTTCCAATTGACGTTGCTCCAAATAATAATCTATATCCCCTAAATAGGGTTTAATTTTTTGGTCTTTAAACTCATAAACAACATCATTCAACCCTTGTAAAAACTCTCTATCGTGAGACACTAAAAGCAAAGTCCCTTCAAAATTATGTAATGCAGATTTCAATACAGTTTTAGACTGAATATCTAAGTGGTTTGTAGGCTCATCCATCACCAATACATTAAGAGGTTTTAGCAATAGTTTGGCCAAAGCCAACCTATTTCGCTCTCCTCCAGACAACACACTAACGTACTTATCCACAGCCTCACCACGAAACAAAAATGCACCTAAAATATCTCGAACCTTAGAGCGATTTGTCTCATTGGCCTCATCTATCATCGTATCCAAAACCGTCTTTTTACCATCCAAATACTCGGCCTGATTTTGGGCAAAATATCCGACATGTACATTATGCCCCAACTTGACATTTCCGCCCGCAGCAAGTTCTCCCACTAATATTTTGGCAAGCGTCGATTTTCCTTGTCCATTCTGACCAACAAAGGCAACTTTCTGTCCTCTTTCGACCATCAAATCTACTGCACTCAAAACCTGTAAATCACCATAAGACTTTGAAACATCAGTCGCTTCAATAACTACTTTTCCAGGCATAATTGAAATTGGAAAACGCACACTCATAACGCTATTATCGTCCTCGTCTACTCGGATGCGATCTATCTTATCTAGTTTTTTTATGAGCGATTGAGCCATTGTGGCTTTAGAGGCTTTGGCCCTAAATTTTTCAATAAGCTTTTCTGTCTGTTCTATCTGTTTTTGTTGATTTTTTTGAGCTGCTATTTGCAAAGATTTTTGTTCAGCGCGCAATTCTAAGTACTTCGAATAGGGCTTAGGCATATCATAAATTTGCCCTAAAACAATTTCTATAGTTCGATTGGTCACATTATCCAGAAACATTTTATCGTGAGAAACAATAACCACTGCCCCTGAATAATTTTTTAAAAATTGTTCCAACCAGATGATAGATTCAATATCTAAATGGTTGGTTGGCTCATCTAAAAGTAAAATATCATTTTGCTGAAGCAAAAGCTTAGCCAATTCAATTCGCATACGCCAACCACCAGAAAAAGTATCTGTAAGCTTATCAAAATCTTCGCGCTTGAACCCTAATCCTATTAGAATTTTCTCTGTTTCGCCTTGATAATTATAACCTCCCAATATTTCATATTGCTGCTGCACCTCATTCAAATCGACCATAAGATCATGGTAACTTTGGCTTTCATAGTCAGTGCGCTCTACTAGCTGTGTATTGATGTCCTCTAGCTGACGCTCCAGTGCTTTAATCTCCGAAAATGCTTCGTATGTTTCTTCTAAAATTGTACGTCCATAAACAAAATCAATGTCCTGTTTTAAAAACCCGATTTTTAAATCCTTTTTTTCAAGACTAATTTGACCTGAACTGTACTCTAATTCTCCAGCAATAATTTTGAGCAAGGTCGATTTTCCAGCGCCATTTTTTCCAATCAAACCTACACGATGTCCCGCTTGTAATCGGAACGATATATGTTCAAAAAGATCTTCTCCTTGAAAAGACATTGTAAGTTGATGGACGTTTAGCATTTATTTTTAGATTTAACTTCTAATTGATTGTGTTTTTGTAATTTTGAAGCAATGCAAAAATAACTAAATTAGGATGTTAAAAAAAGGAAATAAGCTCTACTCTATTGTATTGGGAAAATGTCCAAAGTGCCATCAAGAATCTATGTACCAGAACAAGAATCCTTATCACTTATCGGATACTCTAAAAATGCATGAGCGGTGCAGTCATTGCGACACAAAATATAAAATAGAACCTTCATTTTTTTACGGATCCATGTATGTAAGTTACGCCGTAGGAATTGCCTTTGCTGTCGCAGCGTTTATTATTTCCAATATTTTTTTAGGAAGTTCGTTTGTGGTGGCATTTGCTAGTATTGTGGGAACACTAATTGGTTTTATGCCAATTATTATGCGTCTATCCAGAAATATTTGGATTAATCTTTTTATGAAGTATGATCCAGATTTAGCAGCGAAGTCTAAGCCCTAAACCTTTTAATATCAATCTCCATAGAAAGTGGTGTGCGATCTTCGATAAAGGCAATCAAATCTCGTGCAACAGTTGGTGCTATAAGCACCCCTCGACTGCCAAGGCCGTTCAAAACAAAAAGGTTTTTGTGTATATGATGTTGCCCTACAAGAGGACGGCGATCCACTACTGTTGGCCGTATTCCAGCCCGTTGGCGTACGACCTCAAAAGAACACGAAATTAGTTTTTGAAGTTTTTTTAGAATCTCATTTTTAGCGGTTTGTGTTGGTGTATTGCTATAATCGTTCCATGCATAGGTCGAACCCACAAGATAATTGTCCTCGCCAATTGGAATCACAAAAACACTCGATTTCAAAATCACATCCAATTTTAACTCTGGAGCATGAACTATCAAAAGTTCGCCTTTGGTCCCTTCTAAAGGGAGGGTGTTAAAAAATGGATTTTGTTTCAATCCAAAACCTTCGGCAAAAATGATTTTTTTGGCAGTAATTTCCTTGTATGCGATTTCCTTTTTTACGTCTAATTTGGAATAGTCAAAAGTATCCTCAATAAATAAATCTTTGGATTTCAAATGATTGCGGTAGGAATCCAAAAGCAACTTAGTATCTACTCGTCCTGTATATTTAACTTGGCCATAACCATGAGGCGCTCGGATATTTAAATTGTTATATTCTATAATTTTTGGCACTAAAAATTGGTGTAATTTTGGTTTATCGCACGCCAAAAACCAATTATTTTGTTCTTGTATTGAATTAAAAATTCTGTATATAGGTCGTTGATCATCTATTTTTAACCCAAGGTAGGCCTCTAATTTTTCATAAGTAGAAAGTGCTACAGGTATATGTTGATCTGCATTCCATGCCAAATTGAATCGTTTAAGTACAACGGGGTTATAAAGTCCACTTGCTACAATTGAAGCTTGCTGAGAGGTATTACTCACCACTACAAAAGACTTTCCACGAGCACGCAACTGTTCGCAGAGCATCAGCCCTGCAAGGCCCGAACCTACAATGAGGTAATCAACTTTCATTTTATAAATTTATAATAAAAAAAACGCTCCCCAAATTGAGAAGCGTTTTTTTAGTATTGAGCAGAGTATTTAATAACTCCACATATCTTGTTCTAAATTTCTAATTTTCTCTTTGATTCGTTGCGATTCAAGGAGTTGCATGAGTGCATTTTCAGAAATATAATCGTTGATTTCACGATCTTCGTAAACATTATCTTCTTTATAGATGTAGCCAGAAAAACGTCTGGAGTTTATCAGGTGATCAAAAGATATTGGTTTTGATGTGTTTTTATCATTGAAAGCTAATGCTTTGTGCAAAAAAGTTCTTGCATTTGGATAAAATACCCAGAACAATTCTACATAGTCGGGCTTCATGTTTGGATCATTAAACTCTTTCATGTTGGCCTTAGAACGCGGTGTAATTACAATAGGAGCAATAGCGATTGGTCGGTAACGCAAATCGGATTGTCTTTTGTCAAAATACCAAACACCTTTCAGTCTGTATTTTACGACGTCTGAATAGCTAAAGATTTCTTCCGAGTATTCCTCTTCGGACAACAAATTGTTGTCAAAAATAAGCTCCTCCATTTTGGATTCATACTCGTTGTACTCATCGTCACTTAGCAACGACTCATCCATATTAGCATATTCGCCAACATCAACACCTTTTTGTTTTAGAAAATCTTCTTTATTTCCTGCTTCGTTTATGATACGTTCCAATCCTATATTTTCGTCAGTACCAGCACGAATAACTCTATATTTTCTTTTCCTATCTAAATCTTCAACTGTAAGAACATCCTTTAAATTGTCTTTTTTGTAAACCGGATAGTCGCCTTCAATTGCTGACTTTAGGAGAAAATGAATTAGTGGACGTCTTTCTTTTCCGACCACCAAAGTATCAATGGGATAATACATCGGGAAGTTGACACGCTCATCGAGGTTGATTTCTTCCCAAATGGTTTTCGAAAATAATACGTCTTTATCGCTGATGTAACCATATGCTAGTGGCTCTTCATCAGAATCAACCTCATCGTATGCAGAGGTAACACCAATTTCGTCAGGAGATTTTGCATTCAAAATATTGGCCTGACTGAAGGCAAACAATGGTAAAACGAATAAGAATAGGGGTAAACGATTCATAATTTTAATTTGTTAATTTTACTGTAATAGCAGCTGCAGGTGGTATTTCTACTCCACTGACACCTTTCACTCTTACTTTTATATTATCGATAATAACCAAAGATCTTCTTGGTGCATTATTGATTAGTGCTTTTGCAGCTGGATTCAATCGATTTCCAGAAACGGTAATTGTTTCGCCCAGTACTGTCAAATCAAATGCAGAAACCGTTGGATTTAGATCGTAAACGAAATCTCCAAAATCTGCAAGTATACGCGAAGTTGTTACATCACGTTTATTGAGCTTAATTGATCCACTCTTTCCAGCAATTTTACCTACTGGATTAGGAATATTTTTTATTCTAAATGATTTTTTTGAATTCACTTTTGTGCCATCATCTAGAGTTGCTACTACAGATACAATCAGGTTTTGACTTCCTGAGGGCGGATTGATAATGTATTTGCCTTGTCCATTTGCGCTTCTAAGCCCTGGAGCAGAAACTTTTACATTGCTGTCTGGAACCCCTGCAAATGAGATGGTCATTGGATTTTCCAAACCTCTGTACAATACATTCATTTTATCTGCTGCAACCGATGCTTCTTTTGGTCGTGGCACGACAACATAGTTTCCAACAATTGGAATTTCTAATGGCTTGCCGTCCTCTAAAAAAGTAAACTGACCATTGATTTTCTTTTCTCCAATATTTCCAACATTGAAGTCAAGTGTTGCTGCACCTGTGGAATCTATGGCATTGGCCACATTAATTTCTTGTCCTTGAACTACCAGTTTTGTTGGTGTTACATTAGCGTATTTCCCAAGGACTACTTTTCCTTGAAACTTTTCTCCTGCAAAAAATGCAGATTTTTCAGCCAAAACAATCGCTTGATATTTTTTCAAAGAAACAGCCTCTGTCAATGTATTTCCTAAAAATAGGTTAAACATACTTGCTTCTGTTACTTTAACATCGTTTTGCATGGCTGTTAACTTTGTGAAAGAAGCGATGGCTGGAAATCCTTTGTAATTGTAGTCTAGCCAGTCAATTTTTTTACCGTCTTTGTTGGTAACTTTCTCTGTGCTGAAACGTCTTTCAAATCGTTCAACAGCTTTCTTATACTTGACGTCTGTGCCAAGAACTTCTCTAACATCAGATTTATACTTTTCAATCTTTGCCATAACCGCAGCTCCAGCCTTTGTTAGGCGATCTCCAGTAAACCACATTTCATCTAAAATGTCTGTTTTGTCCATTGCCTCAAAAGGTAATTTTCCAGTTTCTGGATCTATAGTATATCCTCCATTTTTCAAAAGATCAACTTTAAGAGTTTCAATATAGTTGTAAAACTCTTTAGAAATAGTATTGATTTGCTGTGCTTTGTTTGCAGCAATAGCAAATTCCTCTGGCTTCTCATCACCTTTGGTGATTAAATCCGCAAGAAGGGCCTCATTTGTTTCAGTTGTTGTAACATTGGACTCTGCAAATTTTGCTTCCATAAGCCCGAATGCGGAAAGCACTTCTTTTGACATATTCATGGCCATCATTGCGATGAATACTAAATACATCAAGTTTATCATTTTCTGTCTTGCAGATACATTTCCTCCTGCCATAATAATTAGTTTTTTTGGTTATCTAAATATAGTTTCAATAAAAACTAATTATTTGTTGTTCATTGCAGTTAGCATACCGCCATATACTCCATTTAATGAAGATAAATTAGAAGCTAACGATTCCATTTGCTCTTTTAATTTAAGTGCATTTTCAATAGATTCTGCATTAATTTCAGATTGTCTGTTTGCACTCTCTAATTGAGATTTGTATAAATCATTTAAAGATTCCATTTGAGCCGAAGCTTTAGCCATTTGCTCATTGTAGCTCTTTGATGCTCCAACAGAACCATCCATAGAAGCTGCAGTGGCATTCAAATTTTGAATGCTATCACCCAAACTTTTTACAAGTGCGCCATCAATTTTAGCTTCTTTTAGTAATGTGTCTAATTTTTTTGTTAAAACACCTTCTGGAGTGTCTTCTTTCGCTTTTTTGGATTTTGCTGTTCCTCCTGACAATTCAGGATATACAAGTGACCAATCTAGGTCTCCTTTTTGACGTTCAAAAGCGGAATATGTAAATACTGCGGCTTCAACTATCATCCCTAAGGTTAAGATTTCTGAACCATAAGGCCAGTGTTGAATTTTGAAAAGAGCTCCTACAATTACGATTGCTGCTCCTAGTCCGTAGACCATGTTAGTGATAGTGATTTTACCTTCTTGTGCCATGATAATAAATTTTAAATATTGAGTTAATTTTTTTTGTTTTTAATTTGTTCCTGCATTTGCAGTAGCGTCTGTTCCTAGGTAATCTTGAACGGTTCGAAATCCTATGTAGCTCCGAGCTGAATCTGTATGTTCATAATCTCTTGAGCTTACTTGTAAGTAGTATGCTACATCTTTCCAAGAGCCACCACGAACGACTTTTCGTGGGTTATCTTTATCATTAACATTGGGATTGAATGAAGCAGAATATTCATAAGATGATGCATCATAAGAAGAGTTCACCCACTCCGAAACATTTCCTGCCATGTTATATAAATTATAATCATTAGGCTCATAAGCATCAGCCTCTACTGTGTATAGTGCCTGATCAGCTGCATAATTTCCTCTTAATGGCTTGAAGTTTGCCAAGAAACAACCTCTATCATTTTTGGCATATGGTCCACCCCAAGGAAATGCAGCGCCGTCTAAACCTCCTCGAGCAGCATATTCCCACTCAGCTTCAGAAGGTAATCTAAACATATTGACGTTTTGCTTTCCTTTAGATTTTTGATAGCTATTTTTATTTAATGTTCGCCACTGACAAAAAGCTTGTGCTTGCTCAAACGTAATACCAACAACTGGATAATCTCCATAAGCTTCATGCCAAAAATAGTCGTTGTGCATTGGAACGTTGTAGGCATATTCGAAATCGCGAATCCATACTGTTGTGTCTGGATAGACTTTTACAGGATATTTTTCGATAAAATCGCTACGCTTAAGTTCTCTGTATTTGGCAGCTTCTTCGATGTCCATGTAGGTGTATTCAAATTCAAATTGACTCACATCCCATGTGCGTTGTCCATTGTACCATTCGTCTGGTGGCAAATACATTCCATCCATAACTTCGGCGTACAATTCATCTGGGTAGTCTTCTGTATCAAATATGAGATCTACATCTCTATTAATTTTTCGTTGTTCATCTCCGTATGTGTCAAGCATATACTTTTGATATGGTGTCAACTCTTCTTCATCTCCAGCATCAAGATATGCAAATTGTCCAATACCATCATCATCCGGTGTTTTACCTTCCAAATCGGCCATTTCTGCAAGTTTTTCTCTCAAAATAGAATCTCTCACCCAGTGCACAAATTGACGGTATTCACTATTTGTGATTTCTGTTTCATCCATATAAAAAGAACGCACAGTTACTGTTTTGGTTGGTGCATCTTGCAGGTCAACAACATCATCATCTGCCTTACCCATCACAAATGCCCCTCCTGGAATTAAACTCATTCCGTAAGGTTTTTCTGGGTGCCATCTTTTGCCTTTGACACCAACAAGCTCTCCTTTGTCTTTGGAGCCACAACTGCTAAAAATGGTTAATGCTATGGTTAAAAATATGATTTTCTTCATAAGTATTTCATTTGGGAAAAATCCCTAATAATTTAAAGTTCGTAAACTTATCTATATATTTCCAGATTTACAACTTTTTTTTTGTTGAATAATTTTAACGAAAACATAAACTGTATACTATGACTGTTTTTTACATGCTTTAAACCAGCGCTCAGGGATAATTCCCTGTGTTGCTTGCTCATAATCTTCATGCATACAGGCTAATAACGAATATTTTTTTTGTTTATTATCTGGATATGCCAAAAACGGTGTTTCAATCCACCAGCGTCCCGTTTTTAAACTTTTATAAAAAACCAATTCTTGCTCTTCCACAAGTACTGTGTATTTGTTGAAGTCCTCAGTATTTTGAAATTGATCGTCGAGCTGTCGGCAAGAATAACCTTCAATAAAATACCAAATCATTTGAGCGATAAGCATGGATGTAGCCTCATCATCAGGAGAGGGGTTATATTCGTAAATACCAAAAGATGACACTCTGTTACTGATCCCTGCATAGCGCGAAATGGCACAAATTTCTTTCCCATCAAAGCCATTTGGTGAGTATTTTTGTTTAACACTAACTTCTGATGATTTAACTGATTTTAAATCAATCGTTATCAAATCGGCATCGCGAAGTGCAGGTTCTACGGTTTTAATGTTTGTGTTTATTTGTCCCAAGCGATAGTATTCAAAGTATAATTTTTCCATCAAATCAATCTCTTCTTGAGCATTAAAATACGTTTGATAGCCCAGCACAGTATAATTGAATAAATTATAAGGTTTTTCTAGTATAACCTTCCCCAAATAGCTTGAATTTGTAATTGGTTTTGAGGAATCCCCCAAATCAAAACTTTTATCAATATTGACAATGTTTATCATTGGTTTGATGCTGTCATATGCACGGTAATTTGCATAAGTAAGGTCTTGACTTCCGCCAATTATTAGGGGTATTATTTTTTGTTCCAGAAGAGATTTGACCAGCTGTGTGGTTGCAAAATATGTGTCCTCTACTGTTGCACCTTTTTTTAAATCTCCCAAATCTGCAATGATGACATTCCAATTTCCAGGAAATAAAGCATACAAAGATTGACGAACTTCGTCAAGTTGAAAAGAGGATCCAATATCGTTTACAGCATTTCTAGTTTCTGGAACACCAAAGATTGCAATATTTACATTTTCTAAATCTGGAAGTGCTTGAGAGGTATGGAGTTTTAACTTTCGTCCTAACGACTGAAAATGAGACATTTCGACGGATTCGAAAAGGCGATCAGATATTGGAGAAAGTACACTAAAATCCATTTATGATTTCTTTTTTTTACGACTTCTTGTTGGCTTTTTTGTCGCATTTTTTTCTAAAAGTGCTTGAACCTCTTCTAGAGTGAGCTTTGCCGCATCTACTGTTTTTGGAAGCTCAATTTTTGTTTTCCCTTTGATTATATTGTGTCGTCCCCAGCGTGCTTTTTCTACACGAATACCTTCATCTTCCCAGTCATGGACAATTTTATCAATTTCTTTTTGAATCTTATCTTTGATCAACGTTTCTATGTCATCCGAAGAGAGGTTGTCCCAATCGTATTTTTTATTGACATTAATAAACATATTGTTCCACTTGATAAATGGCCCAAAACGTCCTTTTCCTTTTTGAACAGGAAGTCCTTCATATTCGTATATTGGCGCATCGGCTTTCGCCTTTTCCTTGATCAATTCTATAGCTTCATCCATTTCTACACTTAGTGGATCTACTCCTTTGGGCAAGGAAATAAATTTGGCACCAAACTTTACATATGGCCCAAATCGGCCATTACTAACCAAAACATCTTCACCTTCATAAACACCCAAATCTTTTGGTAGTTTAAATAAATCTAGAGCTTGATCAAATGTAATTGTACTCAATTGAAGTGTTGGAGGAACACTGGCAAAAACCTGCTTTTCTTCTTCGTCTGCAGTTCCAATTTGAGCCATTGGTCCAAATTTTCCTAAACGCACACTGAGCTGTCTTCCTGTCGCAGGATCTGTTCCAAGAATACGCTCTCCAGATTCTCTGTCGGCATTTTCTCGAACATCTTCGACTTGTGGATGAAAAGTGCCATAAAAAGATTTCATCATTTTTGTCCAATCGGCTTTTCCTGTAGCTATTGCATCAAAATCGGATTCTACTTTGGCCGTAAAATTATAATCTAAAATAGCTTCAAAATGATTCACTAAAAAGTCAGTGACAATCATACCAATATCAGTTGGGACAAGTTTTCCTTTATCCGAACCATAGTTTTCTGAAAGCTTTTGCTCTTTTAATTCATTACTTTTAAGTGTCAACACTCTGTACTGTCGTTCTTTGCCGTCTATAGTTCCTTTTTCAACGTAATTTCTATTTTGGATGGTCGAAATTGTTGGTGCATAAGTAGAAGGGCGGCCAATACCAAGCTCTTCAAGTTTTTTTACTAAAGAAGCTTCCGTAAATCTGTAGGGTGGGCGCGAAAAACGCTCAGTTGCAACGATGTAATTATTGGTTAGTGTTTCATTGGTTGTCATTGCAGGAAGCATTCCTTCTTGCTCAGCATTTTCATCATCTGTGCCTTCTAAATAAACTTTTAAAAACCCGTCAAATTTTATGACTTCACCATTGGCAGTAAATTGTTTATCATGATTTGGAGTTGCAATTTTTACATTGGTGCGTTCCAATTGAGCGTCGCTCATTTGAGAAGCAATGGCACGTTTCCAAATAAGATCATACAAGCGCGCTTGATCGCGTTCTAGATTGACTGAATGCGTCGAAAAATTTGTTGGCCTGATCGCTTCGTGTGCTTCTTGAGCACCTTTGGATTTTCCTTTAAAGTTTCGTGTTTTGCTATAATGTTCTCCAAATGAAGATTTAATTTCTTTGGCCGCTGTGTTCCGTGCTTCTTGCGATAAATTCACGCTATCAGTTCTCATGTAAGTAATCAAACCAGCTTCATACAAACGTTGGGCCATGTTCATTGTTTTTCCTACCGAAAAATATAATTTTCTTGCCGCTTCTTGCTGAAGAGTAGAGGTTGTAAAAGGCGGTGCTGGTGATTTTTTTGCTGGCTTTTTGTCCAAAGCTGCAACAGAAAATGATGCGTTTTTATTGCGTTCTAAAAATGCATTAGCTTCTTCTTGAGTATCAAATGATTTTGGAAGTTTGGCCTTAAAAAGTTGTCCTTTAGATGTTGTAAATGAGGCATCAATTCTAAATGATGCTTTGGGTTGAAAAGATTGTATTTCGCGCTCTCTTTCTACAATTAAACGAACAGAAACAGACTGTACTCTACCTGCTGAAAGCCCACCTTTAACCTTGCGCCAAAGTACTGGCGATAACTCATACCCGACAATTCTATCTAAAACTCTTCGGGCTTGCTGCGCATCAACCAAATCATAATCAATACTTCGAGGGTTTTGAACCGCTTTCTCTATTGCAGATTTTGTGATTTCATGAAAAACAATGCGTTTTGTTTTGGATTTATCAAGTTTTAGGGTTTCTGCCAAATGCCATGCTATGGCCTCTCCTTCTCGATCTTCATCACTTGCAAGCCAGACGACTTCTGCTTTTTTGGCCAAGTCCTTTAATTTTTTTACGACAGGTTTTTTATCTTTTGAAACCTCATATTTTGGTTTAAAATCTCCCTCAACATCGACTCCAAGTTCTTTAGACGGCAAATCGGCAATATGTCCGAAACTAGATTCGACTTTAAAGTCTTTTCCAAGAAATTTTTCTATCGTTTTTGCCTTTGCAGGCGACTCGACAATTACAAGATTTTTGGCCATAAAATGTTTTATTGAGGCCACAAATGTAGTCGAATTTTTCAATTTTACTTTTTAATTTTTTCCCAAAATTATTAAACTGATAAAAAAACGACTTCAAAAATGTTTTAAAATTAATAGCTTAAACAACTGAAAAACAGAAGATTATAATTAATTTCAAACGTCTTCAAATGAAATAATTTTTTTGTACAAAACATAAATTGGCATTTGCAAAAAACATCCAAAAAACAATGAACCAAGCCCACAAGTAAACAAAATAAGGATGTATAAAGTGATGATATTTAAAATGGTAATCGCAAAAGTTATCCCCCATTTTTTGTGTCCCAATGCAAATGCACTTTTAAAAATTTCCGAGATGGTCAGTTCTGGGTTGAAAACAAAAATTGGTGTTACAAACATAAGCGGAATCATGACGTAAAAAATAGGCAATACACACATGAGTACCGCCAAAAGTGCTACACCAATATATGCCAAAATCAGTAGAAGTGATTTTTTAAGTCTTTTATTTCCAAAAAAGTAGAAAAAATCTGAAACTTGAAAATTGAGCCCATCATCCATTTGTTTGATGATTCTAAAAAAGCCAAAAGACAACAAAGTTGATATAATTGCGACAGCGATCGAAAGCAAATAGTATATTATGGTGTAGGACCCCAATTCCTGAACTACAGCATCGTCTTTTACTATTTTTTCTACAAAATCAAAAGAATTAGTATCAAGGCCAGATTCCGAAAGAATACTAAAATTGAAAATGACTAGAGGTAGGCTCAAAGCTATTGTTATCAATTGCAAAAGGAAGCCTTGCAACCACACTTTTTTGAAGATCTCAACAGAAGCGTTAAATAAATCTCCAAAATCAATTCTTGGAGCTTCAGCAATTTTTTTTGAAATTTTAATAAATAATGCCATTGGTTTAATTTTCTAAACCCCAAAATAAAACTAATTTTATTTCAACACAACAACAGAAAACATGACACTTTGTCATAAAAAAGAAAATTATTGTATCTTTGCACACTTATTGTTTCAGATAAGAGAATAAAATTATGGAGAAAATAATTGACGAAAACAAACAAGGATCTTCGCTAGAATTGGCTTTAAAGCCAGAGAATACCAGAAAATTATTCATCGAAAGCTACGGCTGTCAAATGAATTTTAGCGATAGCGAAATTGTAGCTTCCATACTACAAAAAGAGGGGTTTAATACAACCTCCAAGCTAGAAGATGCCGATTTGGTGTTGGTCAATACATGTTCCATAAGAGATAAGGCAGAACAAACCGTTCGAAAACGTTTAGAAAAATACAATGCTGTAAAGCGTCAAAACCCAAAAATGAAAGTTGGTGTTCTTGGGTGTATGGCGGAGCGTCTAAAAAGTAAATTTCTGGAAGAAGAAAAAATTGTTGATCTTGTTGTTGGTCCTGATGCTTACAAAGATTTACCAAATCTGATTGCAGAAGTTGAAGAAGGACGAAATGCTGTAAATGTCATTTTATCTAAAGATGAAACTTATGGCGATATTGCCCCTGTCCGATTGAATTCAAACGGCGTATCGGCCTTTGTGTCCATAACTAGAGGTTGTGACAACATGTGTACATTCTGTGTTGTGCCTTTTACACGAGGTCGCGAACGCAGCAGAGATCCACAAAGTATTTTAGAGGAAATTAATGATTTAGCTCGAAGAGGGTTTAAGGAAGTGACCCTTCTGGGACAAAATGTAGATAGCTTTTTGTGGTATGGAGGTGGCATGAAAAAAGATTTTGCAAAAGCATCCGATCTACAAAAAGCAACTGCTGTAAATTTTGCAGCTTTACTAGAACTTTGTGCCAAAGCACAACCCAAAATGCGATTTCGTTTTTCGACCTCCAACCCTCAAGATATGTCTCTGGATGTGATTAAAACAATGGCTAAGTACAAAAATATTTGCAACTATATCCACTTGCCTGTACAAAGTGGTAGCGACACCATACTGAAAGCGATGAATCGCCAACATACACGAGCAGAATATTTTGAATTGATTGATAACATAAAAACTATTTTGCCAGATTGTTCCATTTCCCATGATATCATTTGTGGTTTCCCTACAGAAACTGAACAAGATCATAGAGACACCTTGAGTCTTATGGAGTATGTAAAATATAGTTTTGGATATATGTTTGCCTATTCTGAGCGTCCAGGAACGCTTGCAGAGCGTAAATTGGAAGATGATATTCCGGAGGAGGTCAAAAAAAGACGTTTGAGCGAGGTGGTTGAACTACAACAGAAACACAGTCTTTATAGAAGTCAAGAATTTTTAAATCAAGTTACAGAAGTTCTTATTGAAAAAACCTCCAAGAAATCCGATGCAGAATGGTCTGGTAGAAATCCCCAAAACACAACTGTTGTGTTTCCAAAAGAAGACTATAAAGTAGGCGATTTTGTTTTGGTAAAAATTGAAGACTGCACCAGTGCAACACTAAAAGGAAAAGCAGTAGGATATTCAGAAAACATGTAAATTATGGAAACTGTTCAATCTATAAAACAACGATTTGGTATCATTGGGAACGATAAGGGTCTCAACCGTGCAATTGAAAAAGCAATTCAAGTTTCGCCAACAGATATTTCTGTTTTGGTGACTGGAGAAAGTGGTGTTGGGAAAGAAGTCATCCCGAAAATAATACATCAACTTTCGCATCGCAAGCACGGAAAATACATTGCTGTAAACTGTGGTGCAATTCCAGAAGGTACAATTGACAGTGAACTTTTTGGACACGAAAAAGGTGCTTTTACGGGGGCAACACAAACACGTTCGGGATATTTTGAAGTGGCCGATGGCGGTACTATTTTTTTGGATGAAGTTGGTGAGCTCCCCCTGACGACGCAAGTCCGATTGTTGCGTGTATTAGAAAATGGCGAATTTATCAAAGTTGGATCGAGTAAGGTTCAAAAAACAGATGTGCGTATTGTAGCAGCAACAAATGTCAATATGTTTGAAGCTATAGAAAAAGAAAAATTTCGCGAAGACTTGTATTATCGCCTTAGTACTATTGAAATTCCTATTCCTGCTCTGCGCAAAAGAAAAGACGATATTCATTTATTATTTCGAAAATTTTCGAGTGATTTTGCATTAAAATACAAAATGCCTACCATTCGATTGGACGACAATGCTATTCAGCTTTTACAAAATTACCGCTGGTCGGGAAACATCAGACAATTACGAAATGTTGCGGAACAAATTTCTGTTTTAGAGTCCTCTAGAATGATAGATGCTACTGTTCTTAAAGGATATTTGCCAAATTTTGGAAATCAACTCCCAGCCGTCATTAAAAAAAGTAAAGCAGATGGAGATTTCAGTACAGAGCGCGAGATTTTATATAAAGTTCTTTTTGATATGAAAAGTGATTTGAACGATCTCAAAAAACTTACGATGGAGTTGATGCAAAATGATAATCATAAAGATGTTCAAGAGAAAAATGAGCATTTGATACAGAAAATATACAGTAATGAATCTGTAGAAAACTCAAATAAAGACGATGAAGTTTTGGCACTTTCTGGATACAACAACACTGCATCAGCTATTGAAATAATTGACCCTACAGAAAAATTTGATTTTATTGAAGATGTTGAAGAAGAGGAAGAAACGCTATCTTTACATGACAAAGAAATTGAACTGATAAAAAAATCTTTGGAACGGCACAATGGAAAACGAAAACTTGCGGCAGACGAACTTGGAATTTCGGAACGTACATTATACAGAAAAATCAAACAATATGATTTATAAAACACTGCGTATTGGCCTTATTTTTGGAGTTTTGACCACCATAATGGCTTGTGGCGCCTATTCGTTTACAGGAATTTCTATTGATAGCAATACCAAAACATTTCAAGTGAATTATTTTCAAAACACTGCAAATTTGATTGAACCTGGAATCGAACGTGATTTTACGCTTGCGCTTCAAGATTTGATTTTAAATCAAACCAATTTAGATTTAGTGAAATCTAATGGCGATATCATTTACGAAGGTGAAATTGTAGAGTATAGAATTGCCCCAACAACAGCAACCGCCAACAATACTGCTGCTCAAAATAGATTGACAATTACTATAAATGTACGTTTTATAAATACAAATGATGAGGACGCTGATTTTGAGAAACAGTTCTCATTTTTTTATGATTACTCTGGAAGTGCTCAACTTGTTGGGAGTCAAAAAACAACAGCAATTACAGAGATTTATGAACGTTTGACGCAAGATATAATAAATGCTTCGCTAGCAAATTGGTAATAATGAATACATTGAACTTCACAAAACTACTTCATGCGCCTTCAAAATTGAAGAAAAAGCACGGGGCTGCTATAAAAGCATTGATAGAGGAATTTCCATATTTTCAATCTGCCCATGCGCTTCAGCTAAAGTACTTAAAGCAAACCGACAGTTACAAATACAACAACGCACTAAAGACAACTGCTGCCCATACTACAGATCGAAGTATTTTGTTTGATTTTATCACTTCAGAAGTATTTCTTCAAAATAGTGTTTCGGAACAAATAAAAAATAACCACGAAGGTCTCAAAATGCTTGACGTAACTGATTATCAAGATATTTCAAATCATTCCAAAAGAGAAGAATCACTTCTTAAAATGAGTATTGATTCTTCAGAAGAAGTTGGTGTCACAAATCAAGATGCTGCCGAGATTTTAAATCTTGGAACACCACTAGAATTTGACAAAAATGATACGCTTTCATTTACTCAGTGGTTACAATTGACAAAGGCAAAGCCCATTGACCGATCGGCAAAGAACGAAAATACGCCATCAAAACAATCTAAAAACTTTGATTTGATTGATGCCTTTATTTCTAAAAATCCTAAGATAAAACCCGCAAAAACCGAAGGTAAGATTGAAAATATTGCAGAGCAAAGAACAGATGAACCAGAGCAATTAATGACCGAGACCCTTGCTCGAATTTATGTAGAGCAAAAAAACTATGATAGAGCAATTCAATCCTACACTATTTTAAGTTTGAAATATCCAGAAAAAAGTGGTTTATTTGCAGACCAAATCAAAGCAATACAAGAATTACAAGAAAAAAATAAAAACACATGAGTACGTTTTCAATATTTTTGGTATTAATAGTTATCGTCGCATTTTTATTGGTTGTGGTGATTATGGTGCAAAACCCAAAAGGTGGAGGTTTATCTTCATCATTTGGCGGTGGCGGTGGCCAGCAACTTGGTGGTGTCAAAAAAACAACGGATTTTTTAGATAAAAGTACTTGGGCGCTTGCTACATTACTTCTAGCTTTAATTTTACTATCAAATGTTGCCATAGGTGGCTCTAATGACAATCAAGAATCTAAGGCACTAGATCCAGAAAGTACTACAACTCCTGCTCCTGAAGCTCCAGCAGAGGATATTCCACTGACTGAAGAAAGCGGAGGAGAAACAGAGTAAAATCTGAAACAAAAACAGTTAAAATGTCAACATTTAGTTGGCATTTTTTATTACTGAAAGTTTGTCAGTCTTGTTTCTAATGGCATAATTTTGGTAAAATCATAATTAAAACAAAAAAATACAATCATATGGCTTTAAAAATCAAACCTTTAGCAGATCGAGTTCTTGTAGAACCGATGGCTGCTGAGACCAAAACTGCTTCTGGAATTATCATCCCTGATAATGCCAAAGAGAAGCCTCAAAAAGGAAAAGTTGTTGCCGTAGGAAATGGCACAAAAGATGAAAAAATGACCGTAAGTATTGGTGATACAGTATTGTATGGCAAGTATGCTGGTACAGAGCTAAAACTTGAGGGTCAGGATTATTTAATCATGCGAGAGAGTGATATTCTCGCTATTGTTTAATACAAAATAAATTATTATGGCAAAAGACATTCAATTTGATATAGACGCACGCGATGGCCTCAAAAGAGGGGTTGACGCATTGGCAAATGCTGTAAAAGTCACCCTTGGACCAAAAGGTCGCAATGTGATTATCAGCAAAAGTTTTGGAGCACCTCAAGTCACAAAAGACGGTGTTTCTGTAGCTAAAGAAGTAGAATTAGAAGATGCTCTAGAAAATATGGGCGCGCAAATGGTAAAAGAAGTTGCTTCAAAAACCAACGATTTAGCTGGTGATGGAACAACAACTGCAACGGTTTTAGCGCAAGCTATCGTAAAAGAAGGCTTAAAAAATGTTGCTGCTGGTGCAAATCCTATGGATTTAAAACGCGGTATCGATAAAGCCGTAGAAACCATTGTAGCAGATTTAGAAAAACAAGCTAAAAAAGTTGGAAATTCTTCGGAAAAAATCATGCAGATCGCTTCAATCTCTGCAAACAACGACAATACCATTGGCGAACTGATTTCAAAAGCGTTTGACAAAGTTGGAAAAGAAGGGGTAATAACTGTTGAAGAGGCCAAAGGAACAGATACTTATGTCGATGTCGTTGAAGGTATGCAATTTGACCGTGGTTACCTCAGCCCGTATTTTGTTACAGATTCTGACAAAATGATTGCCGATTTGGAAAATCCATACATCTTATTATTTGATAAGAAAATTTCAAATCTTCAGGAAATTCTTCCAATACTAGAACCTGTAGCACAATCTGGCCGTCCATTGCTTATTATTGCAGAAGATGTTGAAGGGCAAGCCCTAGCAACTCTTGTTGTCAATAAACTCAGAGGTGGACTAAAAATCGCTGCCGTTAAAGCACCTGGTTTTGGTGACAGAAGAAAAGCAATGCTAGAAGATATTGCTATTCTTACTGGAGGAACTGTAATTTCTGAGGAGCGTGGGTTTTCTCTCGAAAATGCGGATTTAGACATGTTAGGAACTGCAGAAACAGTAACGATTGACAAAGACAATACAACGATTGTCAACGGCACAGGAAAAGCTGCCGATATCAAAGCACGTGTGAATCAAATCAAAAGTCAGATTGAAAGCACTACAAGCGATTATGACAGAGAAAAACTTCAAGAGCGTTTAGCCAAATTGGCCGGCGGTGTTGCTGTTCTTTATGTTGGTGCTGCTAGTGAAGTTGAAATGAAAGAGAAAAAAGACCGTGTGGATGATGCGCTTCATGCAACTCGTGCTGCTGTAGAAGAAGGTATTGTTGCTGGTGGTGGTGTTGCTCTTGTTCGTGCTCAAAAAACATTAGAAAAAATCAGCGATGTTAATCTTGACGAAGTCACTGGAATTCAAATCGTTTCGAGAGCAATAGAATCTCCATTGCGTACAATTGTTGATAATGCCGGTGGAGAAGGCAGTGTTGTTATCAATAAAGTACTAGAAGGCAAAGGCGATTTTGGTTATGATGCCAAAAATGACGCTTATGTTGATATGCTAAAAGCAGGAATTATTGATCCTAAAAAAGTAACACGTGTAGCTTTAGAAAATGCAGCATCTGTTGCAGGAATGATACTGACTACAGAGTGTGCACTTATAGATATCAAAGAAGATGCACCTGCAATGCCTCCAATGGGCGGTGGCGGAATGCCTGGAATGATGTAAATCAACACATAATAATAAGAAAAAAAGCGCTTCTAAAAGAAGCGCTTTTTTTATGAAAGACCAATTACTTAGACTCGTGATCTACACGAATTTCTTCGTCTCGATATTTACAACAAGCATGTAAACCCTCATAGGCCTCATCTGTTGCTTTGATTGTTTTTGTGTCATGACCTGCTTCGGCAATCCTTGAATTTATAGCCTCCAAATCGACTTTACGCTCATCATAAATGAGACTCAAATTATGAGTTTCAACATTCCAAACAGCTGATTTTACACCTTTTGTTTTTAAACATGTTTTTTCGATTCTATTTTTACACATCATGCACACACCATCAACTTCAATAGTGGCTTTTGCATTTTTATTTTGTGCATATCCTACAGATGATATCATCATCAATAAAAGAGTAAGTTTTATAAGTTTCATATTTTATTTATATAATTTTTAATTGATTTTAAATCGTAGTCCAGCATAATACATACTGCCAAAAACTGGGCCATATACAAATGTACTATCAAAGTTTGAACCAAATGGATTATCGGCGCTTAAAATAGGATTATTTTGCCTTACATTTGTTATGTTCTCACCTCCAATATACAATTCAAATTGATTCGAAAACACTTTTGTAATCTGAGCATTCACTGTAGATATTGAAGGCGAATACTGGGGCAATCGATATGCTTCGGGGCTTTGCATTGTTGATGAAAACCGTTGCTGACTCAACCAATTGAACGTAGCGTCAAATTTCCAAAGCCCACCTTTTGATGTAGGTGATGTTTCGTAGGATATGTTGGTAAAAATACGCTGATTGGGCGTCAATGGTTTTTCTAATTTACCGCTTTTGTACTGCGTTTTTACATTATAATATTTATAGGCTGTTTTAAGGTCTAGTCGATTCAAAGGTGTGTAGTTGAACTCCACCTGCAAACTATTGGCAAAGCTCTCTCCTTCTAAATTATAAAAGTTAATCTCTGTTGGCGTTTCATAATCTACAACCACTTGATTCTGAAAATCTGTTTTGTAGAAGTCAATATTAATATCTGCCTTTCGCTTAAATAATTGGAATCCTTGCAAAAATGAAATCCCATAATTCCATGCAATTTCTGGATTCAATCCATAAATTTTACCTTTTACATCTTGAATATTGATGCTTCGCGACGAGGCAAATAATTTTTGATTTTCAGCAAAAATATTGGCCGCACGTTTTCCTCTTCCGAAAGAAAAACGCAATGCCGATTTTTCCCAAGGGGTGTAGCGCGCATGAAAACGTGGCGTCACAAAAGTGCCTAGTAAGTTATGATGATCTATCCGTACCCCTGCTGTGAGGTTAACGGCATCTAAATTATCAAAAGAATATTCAAAAAATCCTCCAACGGCGTTTTCATTTCGTGAATAATCAATTGTGCTTACTTGCTCGTTGTAGGTGTCGTGAGAATAGCCAACTCCTGTTTTTATTTTATGTCTTGAGTCGCTAATGATTGTATTATAAATCAAATTAGTGAAAACACTTTTATGGTCTATTTCATACGTTCTGTTTCCAAAATAAGAGTCTTGATTATGGCTGCTGTAAGATACTTGAAGCCCTAAACTTTGATAGGGAATTTCGGGATTGACATATCCCAGTTTTCCAGAAAATTCAATACGTCTGGTATCCACTTCACTACCCCAAACGCTATGACCAAACTTATGAACTTTTGGGTCATAGGCAAGTTGTCCAGATTGTTTGTTATCGTCCAAAAATCGAAGGTTCAAAAAGCTAATCAGTCCTTTTTCGGGGTTGGTATATTGCCAGCGGTTCATGACATTGATTTGATTTCCAACAGGAAGATCTAAAAAAGAATCCCCATTTTTATCAAATTTCTCTCCCCTTTTATCGCCATGAATATACAAGCCGGTACTCCACTTTTCGTTCAGCTGAGTGTTGAAATGGGTGTTGAGTTCCAAACGTCCATTAATAGATGCATACGCATTGATAAAAACTTTTTTGTCGGTCAAAGGCTTAACCAGCTCTGCGTTTATTTGACCTGCAATACTTTCAAATCCATTGGTTACACTCCCAGCACCTTTGGTCACCTGAATACTCTCTACCCAAGTTCCTGGAATAAAACTCAGCCCATAAGCTTGTGCTGCACCTCTTATGGAAGGTACATTTTCGGTAGTGATTAAAATATAGGGACTCGTTAGGCCCAGCATTTTAATTTGTTTAGTTCCAGAAATGGCATCCGAAAAATTAACATCAATAGACGGATTGGTTTCAAAACTTTCTGAAAGATTACAACAAGCGGCTTTTAAAAGTTCCTTGCTGCTTATGGTTGTAATGTTTTGTGATGCAATATAGGACGTGGCCGATGCTTTTTTTCGAGTTGTAACGGTTACCTCCTCCAAATCATCTGTGGATTGCAAAACAATATGAATAATAGTATTTGAGTCTTTAACATCAATTATTTTTGACTTGTAGCCAACATAACTAATACTCAATCTTTTGTATGAAGATTCATATGGCAATGTGAAATTACCATCGATATCGGTTATGACACCCAGCGAAGTGCCTTCCCAAATGACATTGGCACCAGCAAGTGGTAGGTGTTTCCCTTGCGGAGAAGATTCCATAACCATGCCTTTTATTGTGTCTTGTGCAAAAAACAAAGTGGGTACGAAATAAAGTATGACGAATATGTTTTTCATTATTATAAATTTAGAATTATTTTTTAAGAATTGTGATGCGTATGCTATACACACAACAAACTACCAAAGTGAATTTGGAAGTAAAAAACGAGTCTAAATCAAATGAGAAAAACTTGATCGCGAAGTTGAATGTCTAATATAAGAGGTGGAGGATCGTATTTAGAATATGAAAATTCCTTTTGTGATTCTAAAATAAAATCGACAGGAATTTGGATAGTGGGCGCTGCTACAACAACTGCTAAGCTTGTGAAAGCTGTAACAAAAGCATTTTGATAATTATCGAAACCTTCAAAGACGATGCTGATATTTGAGCAACATGAGGGTGCTTTAGATTTTAAGGAATCATCCTTTAAAACATCAGAACAGCAGGGTTTAATTTTGGACACTACAGAAACATCTACCAAATTTGATCCACAAAAATGTTTCTCAATCTTGAAAGAAAAAGAAGCTAACACCACAGCGAATGCCATGAGTGTAGAAGTTAATTTTTTCAAAATAGAATGTTTCATGCTGTAAAGTTATAAATTTTTGTACAACAAAAGAGAAAACACCGCCTAATATTATAAGAACTTTAACTATCGTTTAATGGCTTGATTTTTTACTTTTACAAAAAATATTTACATGAATTTTGAGCACCTCAAACCACAAGTTTTAGCGTTAACAGAAAACCCCTCCGCTGTTGAGGATACCCTTTTAGCCATTTGTAAACTCCTCAAAGCAGAAGTTTCCCACTACGATTGGGTAGGGTTTTACTTTAAAAATGGCGATAAAAATGAACTCAAACTTGGACCCTACGCTGGTGCGCCTACAGATCACACAATCATACCTTTTGGCAAAGGCATTTGTGGGCAAGTGGCTGTGAGCAACAAAAATTTTGTTGTGCCAGATGTCAAAGCGCAAGACAATTATATTGCATGTAGCATTACGGTAAAATCTGAAATAGTCGTCCCCATATTTGTTGACGGCAAAAATATTGGACAAATAGATATTGACTCCAACACACTAAATCCGTTTTCAAAAAAAGATGAAGAATTTTTAGAATTTGTGTGTGCAAAAGTCGCCGTGTTACTTTAAGATGTTAATAACTCTTGTTTTTGTTTAAAAATTATAACGTATTTACTTAAAATCAAGATTTTAGTTGGCCTTTATTTTCCTATTTTTGAGGTTTAAAATTTCCACTAAAAATGAATCAAAACAAAACAATATCCTCTGCATTAATTTCTGTATTTAGCAAAGATGGCCTAGAGCCCATCGTAAAAAAATTAAACGAACAAGGCGTCACCATCTACTCTACTGGCGGTACTCAAAAATTCATAAACGACCTTGGCATCGATGTTGTTCCTGTTGAAGACATTACAAACTACCCCTCCATTCTAGGCGGCCGCGTCAAGACCTTGCATCCAAAAGTTTTTGGTGGAATTCTCAACCGTCAAGATCATACTTCTGACGTTGATGAAATTAAAAGTTTCAACATCCCTCAAATAGACTTGGTCATTGTAGATCTTTATCCCTTTGAAAAAACGGTGTCGTCTGGCGCAAGTCATCAAGAAATCATTGAAAAAATTGATATCGGTGGAATTTCACTTATTCGTGCTGCAGCCAAAAACTTCAAAGATGTGATGTGCGTGTCTTCTGTTAATGATTATGCAGAACTGCTTGAGATTATTTCAAAAAATAATGGCAGTATTGCTTACGAAGACCGTCAACGATTTGCTGCAAAATCTTTTAATATTTCATCGCATTATGACAGTGCGATTTTTAATTATTTTAATAAAAATAATGAAGACGTTGTATTGAAACTAAGCGAACAAAACGGAAAAGCACTCCGCTATGGTGAAAACCCACATCAGCAAGGCTTTTTCTTTGGGAATTTTGATGAAATGTTCGATAAATTACATGGTAAAGAATTGAGCTACAACAACTTACTAGACGTAGATGCCGCCGTAAATTTGATGAACGAATTCTTAAATGAAGCTCCAACATTTGCAATTTTGAAACACAACAATGCTTGTGGTTTGGCACAAAGAGACAACCTACATCACGCCTATGTTGATGCATTAGCAGGCGACCCTGTTTCTGCATTTGGAGGCGTGTTGATTTGCAATACCGAACTTGATTTGGCTACCGCAGAGGAAGTTCATAAATTGTTTTGTGAAGTCGTCATTGCACCAAGTTTTACTACAGAAGCTCTTGCCCTTTTGAAAGGCAAAAAGAATAGAATACTACTCATTCAAAAATTAACAGAACTGCCCAAAAATTCTGTAAGAACATGTCTCAATGGCTATTTGGTACAGGACAAAGATCACATTACAGACTCTAAGGAAATTCTTGAAACAGCAACAACGCTAAGTCCAACGGAAGAAGAAATTGAAGACTTACTTTTTGCATCAAAACTTTGTAAACACACAAAATCCAATACTATTGTTTTGGCCAAAAACAAACAATTGTGTGCTAGTGGCACAGGTCAAACTAGCCGTGTGGACGCATTAAATCAAGCCATACACAAGGCCAACTCTTTTGATTTTGATCTTGATGGTGCTGTAATGGCTAGTGATGCGTTTTTTCCATTTCCAGATTGTGTAGAAATAGCACAAACTGCAGGAATCAAAGCCGTCATACAGCCTGGAGGTTCTATAAAAGACCAACTTAGCATCGATTATTGCAATGAGAATAAGGTAGCAATGGTGTTTACAAAAACACGTCATTTTAAACATTAAAAAAATACTTTTTTTGGATATAGACTAAAATTTATTTTTAGTACATTTACGCTAAAGCATTTTTTTAGAACACCAACATAATTTTTACTTCCTATGGGATTTTTTGATTTCTTAACCGAGGAAATTGCCATTGATTTAGGTACAGCCAACACTCTCATTATTCACAATGATAAAGTTGTTATTGATAGTCCTTCTATTGTTGCTAGAGACCGTATTTCTGGTAAAATTATTGCTGTTGGAAAAGAAGCCAATTTGATGCAGGGAAAAACCCACGAAAACATCAAAACGATTCGACCGCTTAAAGATGGTGTGATTGCAGATTTTGATGCCTCTGAACAAATGATCAGTATGTTCATCAAAAATATTCCTGCACTAAAGAAAAAGTTATTTGCTCCGTCTTTGCGTATGGTCATATGTATTCCATCTGGAATTACAGAAGTAGAAATGCGTGCGGTAAAAGAATCTGCAGAGCGTGTGAACGGCAAAGAAGTGTACCTGATTCACGAACCCATGGCAGCAGCGATCGGAATTGGCGTGGATATCATGCAGCCCAAAGGAAATATGATTGTGGATATTGGTGGGGGAACCACCGAAATTGCAGTAATCGCACTTGGAGGAATTGTTTGCGATAAATCCGTAAAAGTTGCCGGTGACGTGTTTACAAACGACATCATATACTACATGCGCACACAACACAACTTGTATGTTGGTGATCGAACGGCAGAAAAAATAAAAATACAAATTGGTGCTGCTACGGAAGACTTAGAACTTCCACCAGATGAAATGAACGTTCAAGGTAGAGATTTGCTTACAGGAAAACCCAAACAAGTACAGATTTCGCACCGAGAAATAGCAAAAGCATTGGACAAATCTATTCTCAGAATTGAAGATTCTGTTATGGAAACACTATCTCAAACGCCTCCAGAATTGGCCGCAGATATTTACAACACAGGGATTTATCTTGCTGGTGGCGGATCGATGCTTAGAGGGTTGGACAAGCGTCTATCGCAAAAAACAGATCTTCCAGTCTATATTGCCGAAGACCCGCTTAGAGCGGTTGTTCGCGGAACAGGAATTGTTCTCAAAAATATTGTAAAATATAAAAGTGTCTTGATCAAATAGGAAATGAGTCATGCAGCAACTCCTAAATTTCTTCTTCAAAAATAGGACAACAGTCTTGTTTTTGATTTTGTTTTTAGTTGCATTTACGATCACTACCCAATCTCATGATTACCATAAAAGTAAATTTCTCAACTCTTCAAATCAAATTTCGGGAAGTATTCATGGCGTATTCTCATCTGTAGGAAATTATTTCAATCTGAAAAAAGAAAACACCATTCTTTTGGAAGAAAATAATCGCTTAAAAGCATTCGTTTTCAATTCAAAAACAGGACCTCTTGACACAGCTAACATTGAAAATAAGTTCAAACTAACTCCAGCGATAGTCCATAAAAACAGTTATCGTTATCTCGAAAATTACATCACTCTAAACATAGGAGAAAATGAAGGAATAAAAGAAGATTTTGGCGTAATTACCTCTAAAGGAATTATTGGAATAATTGACCAAACCTCATCCAATTATTCTCGCGTACTTTCTATTTTAAATACAAAAAGTAAAATCAACGCAAAGCTCAAAAATAGTAATCATTTTGGAACCTTGGGCTGGGATGGTGTTCATCACAATAGTGTTCAATTAAATGACATTCAAGATTTGGCAAAAATTGCAGTTGGAGACACGATTGTAACCAGTGGATTTTCTTACACTTTTCCAGAAAATATTCCTATTGGTAGGGTAGCATCCTACGAATTGAATGCTACAAAAGATTTATATATCATCAATGTTCAATTGTTTAATGATATGACCAATTTACGCCATGTCCATGTGATTGAAAATTTAGATATTGAAGAGTTAGAAACCTTAAATCCAGCCAATGAATAGCATATTATTTTCAAATATGGTGAGATTTATAATGTTGATTCTTCTTCAAGTTTTCATTTGTAATCAAATGAATTTTCTTGGAAACATTAATCCCTATATTTATATATTGTTCATCTTATTGTATCCCATCAGTACCAATAGATTTAGTTTTATATTCATAAGTTTTTGTTTAGGATTAATCATCGATATTTTTCTTGATTCTGGTGGTGCACATGCAGCAGCATCTGTCTCAATCGCTTATATTCGACCCCTATTTTTAAAGTTTTCTTTTGGCGCAGCATATGAATACCAAGCCATTAAGTTTAAGGATTCAGAATTTTTACAACGCATCGTCTATTTTGCTTTGCTAATCCTTATTCATCACCTTATATTATTTGCGTTCGTTATTTTTGATGCATCAAAAATTAATCTTATAATTTCACGCGCTTTAAGCTCGGGCGTTTTTACTCTTTTTCTCACACTCATTTTGCATTCACTATTTAGTCAAAAAGAAAAATGAGAAAATTTCTACTCTTAGGACTTGTTGTGTTTACCGGGCTAATTTTTATCGGTCGGTTATTTTATTTGCAAGTTTATCAAGACGAATCGAATAGTCTAGAGGACGATAATGCCATTCGGAAAATTTTTCAATATCCAAAACGAGGTTATATTTATGACCGGAACGGAAAATTGCTTGTCGCCAATCAGCCGACTTACGATGTTGTTGTTGTACCTAGAGAAGTTGAAGCACTCGATACTTTGATGTTTTGTTCACTCCTCGATATAGATAAAACAAAATTTCTAAAAGCTTTCAATCGTGCCAAGCGCTATTCTCCAAGATTACCGTCCATATTTTTATCACATTTATCGAAAGAGGACTATGCTTTTTTGTCTGAAAAATTACGAAAATTTAAAGGGTTTTATGTTCAAAAAAGAGCGGTAAGAGATTATCAAACAGAAATTGGCGCTAATGTTTTGGGCTACATAGCAGAAGTCAACCCCGATAATATTTCAAAAGATGGATATTATAAATTAGGAGATTTGATTGGTAAGCAAGGCGTTGAAAAATCCTATGAAAAAGAATTACGGGGCGAAAAAGGCGTAAAATACATTCAAAAAGACATCTATAATCGAGATATTGGATCGTACAAAAACGGGCAGTTTGACACACTTCCAATCCCTGGAAAAAACATTACAATTACCATTGATGCAACACTTCAAGAATATGGCGAACAATTGATGCAAAATAAAATGGGAGGCATCGTTGCTATCGACCCCTCTTCAGGTGAATTATTAACCCTTGTTTCTGCACCTTCTTATAATCCTGCCCTTTTGGTTGGCAGAGAACGATCTGAAAATTATACTAAACTTTATAGAGATTCTATCTACAGACCACTTTTTGACAAAGCGCTGATTCGGATGCACGTCCCTGGCTCACCCTTCAAAACCTTGGTGGCACTCGCAGCACTACAAGAAAATGTTATTACAACACGGGAGTCTATTTTTTGTACTGAAAAATACGTTTATGGAAAAAATAGGCGCGTCATGAAATGCCATTGTGGCGGAGGATACAGAAATTTATTTTCTGGAATAAGTAATTCCTGCAACTCCTATTTTGCTATGGCATTTAGAAAAACCATTGACAAATATGATGATGCCTCGAAAGGGATGGATATTTGGAGTAATCACATCAAAAGTTTTGGTCTTGGTAACTTTTTGGGTAATGATTTATCCGTTGGTAAAAAAGGAAATATTCCAAACGGTGCATACTACGATAGTTGGTATCCTGATTTCAAATGGGGTGCCACTACTATCTTATCAAATGCAATTGGACAAGGAGAAATTTTGGTAACCCCTATTCAACTGGCCAATATGACGGCTGCCATTGCCAATAAAGGATATTACTACACCCCCCACATCATCAAATCGATTGAAGGCAAAGAAATTGACGAAAATTTTACCACAAAAAAAGAAACCTCTATTGATCCTGAGTATTTTGATCCCGTTATTGAAGGAATGCATCGGGTTTACACCAATGGAACGGCAAGTTTCTTGAAAGTTCCTGGAATTGAGATTTGCGGAAAAACAGGAACAGCAGAAAATTTTACAAAAATAGATGGCGTCAAAACACAACTTACAGACCACTCTATTTTTGTTGCCTTTGCTCCAAAAGAGGATCCAAAAATTGCTATTGCTGTACTTGTAGAAAATGGATATTATGGTTCACGATGGGCGGGTAGAATTGCCAGTTTGATGATTGAAAAATACTTAAAAGGTGAAGTGAGCCAAAACTATATGGAGCAATTGGTTTTAGACAAAAGTTTAGAAGACGAATATCTAAAGCCCTATAGCGGGAAACCATTCAAAATTAATCAATAATGAACCTCAACAGAGCACATAGTTTTCAATTGGATTGGATGGTCGTTATGATTTATTTTGCACTCGTATTGTTCGGATATTTCAATATTGTTTCGGCCTCTACAGATGGCGCATTTACTTCATATTTTGACCTCTCGGAACCTTATGGCAAACAAACTGTTTTTATTGGTTTATCAATCATTTCAATAGTACTTATTTTATCTATTGATGCAAAATTTTATGAACGTTTTGCTAGCATTATCTATTTAATTTCAATGATTGTACTGGCTGGATTATTCGTATTTGGCAAAAAGGTTAATGGAGCCATGTCCTGGTATGAAATTGGTGGAGCAACCTTGCAACCTAGCGAATTTGCAAAGTTTGCAACCGCTTTGGCTTTAGCCAAGTATATAAGTGACCTTCAAACCAACATCAAAGATAGTATAGATCAGTTTCGGGCAGCGCTGATTGTGGCCGTTCCTGCTGTTCTTATTCTACTGCAAAATGATGCAGGAAGTACACTCGTTTTTGCAGGACTTATATTTGTATTCTACAGAGAAGGAATTCCTCAAAAATATATTTTATTTGGCGCTTCTCTTTTAATCATTACGGTTGCTACCCTAAAATTTTCTGCACTCATTGTCACAAGTATCATTGCAAGTTTCATTGTAATTTATCAATTGTTTTTCAAGAGAAAGAAAAAGAAATTAACACTCTCCGTATTGATCCTCATATTTTGTTCTGGACTAAGTTTTGGAACGGAATGGAGTTTCGATAACATATTACAAAAACATCAAAAAGACCGTATTGAAGTTTGGCTTAAGCTTGAAAAAGACCCCGAAAAACTCAAAATCATGAAACGTAATATTTCATACAATCTCAATGAATCAGAAAAAGCTATTCGCTCTGGTGGGCTTACAGGAAAAGGCTTTAAAGAAGGAACTCGAACCAAAGGAAAGTTTGTTCCAGAACAACATACCGACTATATTTTTAGTACTGTTGCAGAAGAATGGGGGTTTTTGGGAAGTAGTGCTGTGGTCACGCTTTTTATGTTACTGATTGGTCGGATTTTATTTTTGGCCGAACGCCACAAATCTCAATTTAGTAGAGCCTACGGCTATGGCGTAGCCTCCATTATTTTTGTGCATTTTTTAATTAATATCGGCATGGTGATGGGACTTATTCCTACCATTGGAATACCGTTGCCGTTTTTTAGTTATGGAGGGTCTGGCCTTTTGTCATTTACAATCTTAGTTTTTATCTTCCTCAAGCTCGACGCAAATCGTCTTAATGTTTGGTAAATAACAATTCTATTGTTTTTTCAGCTCAAGCTTTTCTGCAAAATAATCACAAAAATCTTTCATCGTTGCGGTCATTTTTTCGTCTTGTGTAGCACGCAAAAAAGTGTCGCTCATAGCGGTTAGAGTTTGATGAAAAAACAATTTCATCTCATCAACAGGCATATCTTTTGTCCATAAATCGATGCGTAAAGATTCTTGCGCTTTGGCATCCCATACCGACAGAAAAATGGCCTTGGCATCGGCATTTGAAATTCCACCGTCCTGGGCTGTCCAAGATAACTTTTCTGGAATCCGATTTTCGTCCAATTCTACGTTCAATTCAATTTTTGAAGTGTGTGTTTTAGCCATTATTTTTTTGGTTTATATTTTGCTTTATTAAAAAGAGTTTGTGCATTCATTTGTAGCATTTGTGGCAGCGAAGTAGGATTATTTTCCATGTAGGAGCGCACAATTTGCCATCCAATATATTGCCCCAATCCGCCAGGAGATTCGCTGTCGAGCTCCAAATTGAAACGCGAAAAAGGTGCTCGCGCTATAAAACGACCAACAAGCTTAGTGTCGGTACTGTACAGCAATTCGTTTTCTACAAAATACTGCCAAATATAAAACGCGTTATCATCTGCCCACAACAATTCCTCTTGTGTATATCCAATTTTGGTATGGTCTTTTGCGGTTGGCACCCAAAGATCTTTTAGGTATAATTTTTTTCCATGATATATTAATTCTTCCAAAAAAGTATTGCGCTTTGGTTGATTTATTAGACGACTTGCGTAGGCGTCCGCAAGATCCATTACAATTTGATCTTTCTTCAAATTATTTTTTATGTACTTATAAAAACTATCATAAAACTCATGTTGGGCTCCTAAATAATTATCGATACTAATTATAACAATGGAGTCTGTTACAATCACTTTGTTGCGATAATCTACATCGGAATAAACTGTAATAATACGGGGAGTTTTTAATGATGGATTGTAATATTTTAGGTGTTTATACAAAGATTTCAGTTCGAGTTCTGTGTCTTGAAAATCACTAAAAACACTGTCAACAGACTTTTGAATCATCTTTTGAATGGGGTCTTGTGTACGCTCTAAAAACACAGAATCTGGAGTTTTTTTAGCAAACAAAAACGGATATTGCTGTTTTAAAGACCCTAGATTTTCTTTGGCAGTTTGCATGAACGCTTGATCAAAACGCTCTACTGTTATCTCTATTGGAGTGGCTGCAATTTCTTTTTCCAATTGCGCCTTTTTGTTGCATGAAAAGCATATAAAGAGGAAAAGAAAAATACCTATTTTTTTTATATTATTGCTCAATAAATAGCCTTGAAACATAGTGTAATATATCTGGAATTACATCGCAAAAATAGGCATTAAGATTCAAATGAAAAATGGAATTTAAAGCAATTGCTACAATCTTTAGCGACGCAACGAAAAATGCCCTTGACGAACAAAACGAGTTCCATCATTTTTAATCAATTCAATACTATACCAATAATCATTTGTTGGCATTAATACACCATTGTAGGTGCCATCCCAAAAATTTGAGTTAATGCTCATGTTTTTCAACAACTTCCCATAGCGATCAAAAATTGAAATTTTGGAAAATATATAATTATTTGAACGTACTCCTTTGATGTTCCAAGTGTCATTAAATCCATCTCCATTGGGTGTAAAGAAATTCATAACGTACAAAACAGGAACTGTAATGACTACTTCTTCGCAACGCAATTCGTCACGAACATAAAGCGTGTAGAACCCGCCTGTAAGCTGCCCAAAATAACCCATGTCTTGATACCCAGATACTAAATTTCCATTTTCGTCCACAAGTTTAAACTCATAATTTGAAGACCCCAAGGCCGCTTCGTCTATAGTGATTGAATTACTAGCAGTGCCTTCAACAATAGTAATATCGTCCATAGAAATTGAAGGCCCTTCGGATTCAAAAACTTCAAACGCTTGTGAAAAAGAACAACTTCCATTGAGGTTTGTCACAGTAACTTCATAGACACCAATTTGAGTCACATCAAGTTCTGGTTGTAAAGTGTTGGTAATGGAAGAATCTGGTAAAGTCCACGCATAATTAAAGGATGACGAAGTGTCTTCCATATCAAGTTGAATCCTTTCGGAGGAACCATCACATATGACAATATCATCTACAAAAAAACTAGTATTTGGGTTGACCAAAAATGTAATATCTGTTGACGCATCAGTGCAAATGCCATTAGAAACAACTGCTGTTATGGTTTGTGATGTCGATAAAAATTCGTTTGGAAAAGGACTCGTGATGGTTTGTCCATTTTCATCTGTTAATGGATTTCCAAAAGCATCAAAATATGCAATATTCATGGTGGTTTGTCCGCCGAGAATTTGCGCTTCCAAAGCAGTAGTATCAAAAAGAAAAAGACCGTCATTATTGGTGTCACATTCAGAAATAGGTGCAAGTTGATTTGCCACTGGAATATCAATAAAATCAATTGTAAAAGAATCAATATCATAACATCCCGTAGTATTGTTTGTAATTTTATAGAATATCTCTACAAAAGGTGCAGTATTGGATACTGTAAAAATTTCTGAACTAGAACTTTCTGCATCGTTTAAACTTAAAAAATAATTTACCGTAAAATCTGTATCAGATTGACCATCTAGCACAAAATTATCATACTCCGACTCTAAATTTAAAATAAAACTATTTGGAGGGCCGACACAAAAATAAGGAGCAATTGGAGTGTTGAGTTGTGGTAATGGATGAACCACTAAATTGATGTACTGCCCCAAACCTACACATGAATTATCAATGTCTGAATCCACACGAACCCAAATGGGTTGATCGACTCCAGAAGTGTTCTCATAGTTTTGAATATCTACGATTGAATTAATTTCTGATAATGCATCAGATTCAGATGCATAATATGTAACTGTAAGGGGCTGGCCAGGCGGGAAAATACCTAAAATAGTGGCTTCTGAATCGCTAAAGTCGAAAGTTGTAGAGCCATCTACATCATCAAAACATTCTGTATATGGCGGAATAGAAAACCCAGCGGGAATTTGTGTTGTTGATACAAAAAGGTTGATCTCAGAGACAAGTGAACAGCCATTGATTGTTTCAACTCGAACAAAAATCTGATTGGGGTTAATGGATGGATTTGAGTTTATATTTTGATAATTTATGGGGTCTGTAATACTGTTTGACGTTCCGAGAAGCGCATCTGTTTCATCAAAATAAAATGTAAACGTTTCATCCAAATAAGCACTAGAAATAAGTTCATTGGCTTCGTTCAAATTAAATGTTGTAACCCCATCGGTATCTTGATCGCACTGAAAAAGACTTACATTTTCTGCAATAATTGGTAATGGATTTACAATAAGTTCGACCTCATCAGAATAGAAAGATTTACAAACAACATCTGTTCTTTGCATTTGTGCTCGAAAAAGAGTGTTTGTAAAAGTACTTGTCGCATTGAGAATATCCAATGTATTGGTATTAACATTTTCAAAACTTGATGGCGATTCAGGAACAACAACCCATGTTGTTCCACCGTCAAAACTCCATTCCCAAAGTAGTGTATCGTATGCATCAGAAGTGTTTTCGAGTACAATTTCGAGTGTTGCATTTCCTTCTTCACAGACAAATAGTGGGGTGTCTAAAGGTACAGCAGTAATATTTATATAGTCTTGATAATCAAATAATCCATCGGCATTGGTGTCGATTGCAATCCCATATCCATTTCCTCCAATAACCAATCCATTTGAATCAATAGCTGTTCCATTCAAAACACCCAAAGTTCCAGTATATCCAGCCTCATTGACATCAAAACAATCATCATCATCTGAATCCAATTCGATAACATCTAGCAGCCCATCGGCATCAGAATCTAAAGGCGTTATGGTTTCTGCAATATCAGATGCTCCGTTAGTGTTGTTGTCGGTAAATCCTAAATCAATTTGTCCGTCATTATTCAAATCCAATGTATTGATCCCTATACCCGCCTCAAAAAGATCATAAAGCCCATCATTGTCACTATCTAAATCTAGAAAATCCAATACGGCGTCCCCATCAGTATCGATAGGGTTTTGCGCCAAGTCGTGATGGCCATCGGCATTAGAATCATTTATATCCATTCCATCAACTCTTCCAGAACCGCTAGTGTCCAAAGCAGAATTTCCGCTTTCAATAACATCAAAAATACCATCATTGTCGGAATCCAAGTCTAGTGCATCTTCAATATTATCGCCATCAGAATCTATAGATCGACACGTTTGTGTGAGTTGGAAAGCAACACTATTGGAGTTGACATCAGAAATATTATTATATATAATTTCAAATTGATTGGCGTTGTAGGATTGAAATGAAAATGTTCCGTTTCCATTTGCTAAAGCTGCTGAATTGAGTTTAAATCTGATTTCAAAAGCTGTAAATTCTTGAACATTATTATCATAAATCCCGTCATAATTTATATCAATAAGCAATTGATTATCAGGATTAAAAACAGTAAGTGTTTGATTTGGAGGAACACTTATTGTGTATTGCTCTTCATCATTCATTTCAGCCGCTGAAAATGTTGCAGGGGCTTGTTCTATTTTGAAATGTGTTGCTGCATCAAATACCAGTTGAAACGTTGTGGTGCTTTGTGTATTTCCTACCGTTGGCGATGCGCTTAAGTGCATTATTTGATTTGAAAACCCTTCGAAAGGAATTGGGGCTGCATTTTCTGAGCTTATTGTTGTCGATGCTGTAAAATATAAACCGGTATCAGACGAAAGATCAAAATTAAAATTACAATTGGATTCTTCGGTATTTAAAATACCATCATTATCAAGGTCAGCATCAAAATTATTATTGACACCATCATTATCCGCATCTCCCGCACAACTACTCACTGGAATATTATCTGAAAGAACTGTAGAACAATCGAGTATGATTCCTTCCAGCTGATAATACCCGGCTGCAGTGGGAATATGAGTCTCTGCTGTTGCTCCAGAGATTGGTGCTCCATTGAAAAACCATTGATAAGCATCAAAAGTTTCTTCGCTCCCCAAATTTAATTCTATAAATGGAATACAAATATTATCTACTGTAACATCGAGTGCCGAAGATGTAACTTCGGGTTTAAAAATAAAACCAGAATAAAAACCGCCGAGGGCAGCAGCACCGCTGGCACCATAATAGGAAACATAAATTTGTCCGTCTGAGGTTACACTAACATTACCCGACAACCCACTGATCAAATACGTTACAAAATTTGAGTTTCCAAGAACTGTTTGTGGCGTTGCCGTAGTAGGAATTCCATTAATATTTACCGCCGCATCAGCTTCGGCAACAATTGTAATCCCACCAGTAAAGTTTGTTCCTGTAGAACCAGAGGCTTCAATGAGTGGTATATTATCAATTGATCGAGGTGCTTTACAGTTTAGTGGAGGAACAAAAAATAATTCTTGATTGGCCTCACTTGTTGTACCTCCAATACCTTGATAAGCAAAAGTTGTTCTAGAAGTCCAAACATATAAATTTCCTCCTGGACTAGAACCATTTGCAGACTGAGTGCTGAAAAGATTACCATTCAGACTGACGTATTCTCCTGCATTAATCGTTGCTTGTAAGGATCCTGTTGCAGATCCTGGTTGGCCTCCAACCCATACTTCCGTATTATCAAAATGAGCGACAATAACAGGTCGCTCTATGGCGTCAAAACCATTGGCTCGAATAAAAATATATTCACTAAATTCTTGATTCTCAATCGCAATGGTTTCAAGAGGAGCAATTTGATCGATTCCAGCGTCTCTTCCTCCTCCATTAGAATTACTCCCATTGAAAGAACCACAGTTCATCACAATAGGTTTATTTGATGCAACAAGAGCACCAATCAATCCATCTCTATTTGAGGGGGTGTCGGCTGGATTTACAGCAATAATATACGACTCCCCTACATCAAGATTAACAGAAAGTGGTGTGTTATTTAAGACATCTATGTCGGCTGGTAAATCTGAAAAGTCAACTTCAGTATTGTTTTCAGTAGCCATTATGGATATAAAATTGATATAATCTTGGTTTGACGCTGTAAAATTTTTCAAGTTTGTAAATGTGCCTGCCCTAAAGGTTTGCCCCAATCCAGAAAGCCCTTTTGACACTAAAGACCCTGCTTGATTTTGATTTCCCGCAGTCAAGCGTGCCGAAACATATACAGGTTTCTCAGACTGAATAATATAGCCCTTGTTTGTAATTTTTGCGCCAGTATCTGTGGATGAGACTACAAAAGAAGTCGAACTGCCATTTCCAATAAATAGCTCTAAAGGGTTTGTGTTAGATAAAGTATAGGTTGTTGTACCGCTACTCAAATCATTTACATCTACACTTATGCTTTCTGTACTTGGTGTAGAAATATGCAAATATTGATTTTGTGGCAGTGCATTTGCATCGGATGCTGTTGTAATTGGTGGTACATAATGCGTTCTACTCAATTGTGCTGAAGACAACCAACTAAACGAGAGCATGACCAAAACCACTAATCTGTAAACTATAAAATGTGCAAAATGATGCATTTTTTAATTTTCAATCTTTGTTAATTGTTATCTAAAATATTAAACAATATATAAATAATTATGATGCGTTTAATATGTTAATTGAATTTTAAAATCGTACTAATCTAACACAAAATCTTTCAAAGATGAATAGAATAGTTTATTTTTGTGAAATACCCAAAAATCATCGTGCAAAATATGAAAACACAAGCAGTTGTAGAACATATTAGTAATTGGTTGAAAAATTACGCCAATAATGCTCAAATTGAAGGATTTGTAGTGGGGGTTTCGGGGGGCATCGACTCTGCAGTTACCTCTACACTTTGCGCTCAAACAGGATTAAAAGTACTTTGTTTGGAGATGCCAATACATCAAGCAGAAAGCCATGTGAGTCGAGCGCAAGAACACATTCATTTTTTAGAAAAAAACTACTCCAATGTGAGTTCAAAACGTGTGAATTTAACTCCAGTGTTTGACTCTTTAATTGACGAGATAGACACCAACGAAGATCAAAAAACTGTAGATATGGCGATGGCCAACACACGCGCAAGATTGCGCATGACCACACTCTACTACTATGCGGGTTTGTATGGGTTTCTTGTTGCAGGAACTGGAAATAAAGTTGAAGATTTTGGTGTTGGGTTTTATACAAAATATGGCGATGGCGGGGTAGATTTAAGTCCTATTGCAGACCTGCTCAAATCGGAAGTATATGCATTGGGAGAAATTCTCGAAGTGCCCAACAGCATCATGACTGCAGCACCAAGTGATGGTTTGTTTGGTGATGCTCGAACTGATGAAGCCCAAATTGGGGCATCATATGACGAATTGGAATGGGCTATGAAGATGAAAGATGAAGGAAAACATGCAAGTGATTTTGAAGGAAGACAGAAAGAAGTTTTTAGGATTTTTACCCAATTCAATACCACAAATGCACACAAAATGAATCCTATTCCTGTTTGTATTATTCCTGAAATACTTAAACAATAAATCATGATAAGGGTTCTTGTTGCAGATCATCAACCGATAGTAAATTATGGAATCCGAATGCTTTTTGAAAACTCTAATGACATCAAAATTGTCAGTACAGTCAACACCGCAAAACAACTTATAAACTATTTAAAAAAAGGAAGTGCTGATCTTGTACTCATGTCCATGGATTTACCGGATATGAATGGAATTACTGTTTTGAGAAGTATAAAAAAAAACCACAATAATGTTCGTGTAATCATCTTTAGCGCACAGCCCGAAAATATTTATGCTTCAAGCGGAATCAAAGCTGGAGCTTCTGGATTTTTGTCAAAAACAGCAACCACATCAATCATAAAAAAAGCCATTCTAAAAGTTTATAAAGGAGGGATGTATGTGACCAATGCCATGGCCCAAAAACTAACATTCGACAAAAACAAAGAAGATACGGATTTGTACCACAAACTTTCTACGCGAGAAATTGAAGTTTTAAAACTTATATGCACTGGAAAGAAAAATAATGAAATTGCTGAAGAACTCAATATCAACCCAAAAACCGTGAGTACATACAAATCACGATTAATGTCAAAATTAAATGTTACAAATTTGATTTCTTTAATTGATTTGGGACGACTAAAAAATTAAGCTAAAGAACCCTATTGAGCTTTCGAGAAAGCAACATTTTTAGGTTGGAATAATTCAAAACATCTTCCAAAACGTTTGTGTTGTCCGACGTTTTTTCGTGTGTAGTTTCCTTAAATTCATTTACTTTTTGATCAATTAAAAAACAACGTAAATTCAAAATTGTTTCACTTACGAGTTGGGCCACATTAAAGTCTTTCTTTTTGGGAAAAATGTTGTTTTTTTCCCAATTATGAAGTCTATATCGTTCATCATTCATCAAAATACTTGAAACAAATGGTGCTAATTTTGGATCAATATCGTGCATGAAATTCTCTACACTAAATGTGTCGTTTTGATTCAAATAGTCTATGATGAGATAGTAAATCGTTTTAAAGTTATCATTGCTAAATTGCATTTCGTCTTCTTGAAGATCTAAATAAATTTTTTCAAAAACTTTGACGTTGTGAATTACGGGTTCTAGGACTAAAACGCCTTCATCATTTTCTTTCAAAATTAGATCCTCAAAATCTTCTGTTCGACTTCCATAGAGCAATAAAATTTCAATGATTTTTTGTTCTAATTCAAATTGTACATCTACTTTTTTGGTTGGTGCTGTATTTTTTACCACTTCAAAAGCTTTCTTTTGCTTTTGTATGTTTTTATTGGCCTCTATTTGCGCCTTTTTACTCATTTGAGCAAGAGTACTAAAAAGAACTGCTTCGCTAATATCCATGATTCTAGAACACTCACGAATGTATAATTCTTGCTTGATTTGATCTGATATTTTTGAAATACTACTCACCATATCCCGTATCAATTCAGCCTTGGCAATTGGATCATTATCGGCCTGTTCCATTAGCAATGAAGCCTTATAAGCAATAAAGTCTTTTGCGTTGGTTTTTAGATAGTTTTGTAATTCTTCTAATGTATTTTGCCTCGCGAAACTATCTGGATCTTCTCCCTCGGGAAAAGCACATACTTTAACGTTCATGCCTTGCTCTAAGATCAAATCTATTCCGCGGAGAGAAGCGCGAATTCCTGCAGCATCACCATCAAAAAGCACGGTTATGTTTTTGGTTAATCGATTGACCAACCGAATTTGTTCTGATGTTAGGGCTGTCCCCGACGAAGAGACCACATTATTGATGCCTGTTTGATGAAATTGAATAACATCTGTATACCCTTCAACCAAATAACAGTTGTCTTCCTTTGCAATGGTTTGTTTGGCATAATAAATCCCATACAACACTTTGCTTTTGTGATAAATATCACTTTCTGGTGAATTTAAATATTTGGCCGCTTTTTCATTTTTGGCTAAAATTCTTCCTCCAAACCCAAGAACGCGACCAGACATGCTATGAATAGGAAACATGACACGCCCTTTGAAACGATCAAATTGTTTTTCTTCTTTAACAATGGTTAAGCCTGTTTTTTCAAGGTATTTCAATTGATATCCCTTTTTTAAGGCAGCATCTGTAAAGCCACTCCAAACATCTGTAGAATACCCAAGTTGAAACTTTTTTATGGTTTCTTCCGTGAATCCTCTTTCTTTAAAATAACTCAAACCAATGGCTTTTCCAGTATCTGTTTTGTGTAGTGTATTTTGAAAATAGGTATTGGCAAACTCACTCACCAAATACATACTTTCACGTTCCCCTGCGGCTTCTTTTTCTTCGTTAGATTGAACCGTTTCTTCTACTTCAATATTGTATTTTTTGGCCAGATATTTAATAGCTTCTGGATAGGTAAAATGCTCGTGCTCCATTAGAAATGAAACAACAGTACCCCCTTTCCCAGTAGAAAAATCTTTCCAAATTTGCTTAACAGGAGAAACCATAAAGCTCGGCGTTCGCTCTTCACTAAAAGGGCTTAATCCTTTGAAGTTGCTTCCTGCTTTTTTGAGCTGCACAAAATCGCCTATGACTTCTTCAACGCGAGCCATATCAAAAACTTTATCTATAGTAGATTTTGATATCAATTGTAAAATTTATTGAATGAACTAAATGTTTGTATCATGGCTAAGATATAAAATATCAAACACATGATAACTAAAATATTTGCTATTGCTGTTTTGGATTATTTATTGCGATCAATTACGTAATTCACCATTAATAAAAGGGCCTCTTTGTATTGCGAATTTGGGTAATGTTCTATAAGTTTAATGGCGTCTTCTTGAAAACTTTTCATTTTTGAAACCGCATATTCCAAACCTCCATTAGACTTTACGAATGCGATGACCTCTTTGACACGTTTTGGGTCTTTGTTGTGATTTTTTATAGAATTAATCAACCAAGATTGTTCTTTTTTCGAACACTGATTTAAAACATAAATCAATGGAAGTGTCATTTTTTGCTCCTTTATGTCTATTCCTGTTGGCTTTCCAATATTTTCTGTACCATAATCAAAAAGGTCGTCCTTGATCTGAAAAGCCATTCCTATTAGCTCTCCAAATTTTCTCATGGTTTCAACATCTTTGGAGTGTGGTTTTATGGATGCAGCACCCAAACTACAACAAGCAGCAATAAGTGTTGCTGTTTTTTGGCGAATTATTTCATAATAAACTTCTTCTGTAATATCTAGTTTTCGTGCTTTTTCTATCTGAAGAAGTTCACCTTCACTCATTTCTCGAACCGCAACAGAAATTATTTTTAGAAGATCAAAATCGTTGTTATCTATGCAAAATAAGAGCCCTTTGGACAAGAGAAAATCGCCAACCAAAACTGCAATCTTATTTTTCCACAAGGCATTAATCGAAAAGAATCCACGGCGGTGGTTGCTGTCGTCAACAACATCGTCATGAACCAAAGTAGCCGTGTGTATAAGCTCTATTACAGAAGCTCCTCGAAATGTACGCTCACTAATCTCTCCGTTGGAAATCATTTTGGCCGATAGAAACACAAACATTGGGCGCATTTGTTTTCCTTTTCTATTGACAATGTAATGTGTAATTCTATTGAGAAGGGCTACCTTGCTTGACATTGATAAACGAAACTTTTTTTCAAAAAGTTCCATCTCATAGCTAATAGGTTTTTTTATGCGTTCAATGACTTTCAAATACAATGATTTTTGACAAAATTAAGCATATAAAATTAATTGTGTCTTAGTTAAAATGTTAAAACTAATATTGTGTTTTAGGACACAGCACCCACTAGTTTGGGTTGGAAAATTTCTTTTATAATGGCATTTAATTGCTCGTATTCTATCAAAAAAGCATCATGGCCATGAATGGAAGTGATTTCGTGGTAAGATACATTTGAGAGTTTGGGGTGTAATAGTTTTAAGGTTGCCGTATTTTCTTCTGAAACAAAAAACAAATCTGAATCTATCCCAATAATATGAATTTCTGCTTCAATAGTTTGTAGTACTTCAGCGGCACTCCCTCTGTTGGTTGTGATGTCAATTGTTTTTAATAATTGATTCATAAGTTTATATGCCGATAATTGAAACCGCTTTTGCAACTTGTCTCCATGATGAAGTAACCATGTTTCTATATTAAATAAATCGAATTCATCATTTTGGGATCGATGAAATCTGTTTTGAAAGGATTCGGGAGTTCTATAACACAACATGGCATGCATTCTTGCATCTTGTATGGGACGTTTAGAATTCACTAAAAATTGCTCCTGAATAAGACAATTTGCTATAATCCAATCCGTTGATTTCCAGTCGCTTGCAACAGGAATTAAATGTTTTGTAATTTTTGGATTAAGGGCTGCCATTTCCCAAGCGATGCCACCACCCAATGAACCACCAATGGCTGCAAAGAGTTGATTGATGCCTAGCGATTCTAATCCCGATAAAAATAATTTTGCAATATCTCTCGCAACAAAATCTTTATAATTTTCAATAAGGTGATTTGTATGACCATCGTATCCATTTCCAGGAATATTAAACGCCAAAATGGTAAAGTGATTGGTGTCAATGGCCTTGTTTGGACCAATCAATGTACTCCACCATCCCTCAGAACCTGCAACATTAGAGTTGCCTGTTAGGGCATGATTAATTAAAACCACAGGCGCACTGTGTAGGGCACAACCAAATAACTGGTAAGACAAATTAATGGGCATTGTCTTACCAGAAATTGTGGTGTATTTTGGTATTTCTATGTGTTGAATTTTATTCAAAAAAATAGTTTAATTATAAATCAACTGTTCTAATTTTAACTCTAGAGGCGTTTGGTTAAGTAAATTGTCTTTAACAGGGCATCGCTGCTGAACAATAGCTAACCACTTTTCCAAAGTTGCATCGTCGGTGTCAGCTTCAGTTTTCAATGATACGCTAATGGCTTTGAATCCTGCACGTTCATCATTAGATATCCCCAAAAATCTATTTGGATTGATCTGTCCAGAAATCTCAATATTCAATTGCCGTAATTCAAACTGCAACTCTTTTGCAACTAGATGACCAACAACATTGAGGCAGCCTGCAAGCCCAGCCAGAATAAACTCAACTGGGTTGGCACTTTCATCTTTACCACCAAGTGCTTCAGGTTCGTCTATTACCAAACTAAATTGTCTTGCTTTGGCTGTAAATTTTGTTGCAGAGTTACTCTGTCCTTGTACTGAAAATGTTAAATCACTCATTTTTTTGTTTTTATTAATTAAACTTCAACAAGTGCATCAACAGCCTTAAAAGCTTCAATCAGGTCTGCTTTTAAATCTTCAATATCTTCAAGACCAACTGAAAGACGAATAAGATCTTTTGTAACGCCTGTAGACTCTTGTGCTTCGTCGCTCAATTGCTGATGCGTTGTACTCGCTGGGTGAATGATAAGTGACTTTGTATCACCAATGTTTGCAAGTAGTGAAAATAACTTTGTAGTGTCTGCAATTTTCTTTGCAGCATCAAATCCTCCTTTTACTCCAAAAGTAACCAACCCACTTTGACCATTTGGCAAATAACGGTCTGCCAAAGATTTGTAAGCACTCGTTTCAAGTCCTGGATAATTGACCCAAGTTACTTGCTCTTGTTGGTGTAGCCATTTGGCAAGAGACAGTGCATTTTCGCTGTGCTTTTTAATTCTGATTTCTAGAGTTTCTAAGCCTTGAATAATCTGGAAAGCATTGAAAGGGCTCAACGCAGCGCCATAATCTCTCAAACCTTCAATTCTAATTTTTGCAATGAAAGCGGCGGCTTCCAATGCTTCGCTATAAACAAGTCCGTGGTATCCTGGAGATGGCTCTGTAAATTCTGGGAATTTGCCATTTGCCCAGTCAAAAGTCCCTGCATCTATAATCGCACCTCCTAGTGCCGTTCCGTTTCCATTGATATACTTTGTAAGGGAATGAATGACGATGTTTGCGCCATGCTCAATAGGGTTCAATAAATATGGCGTAGCTACTGTGTTATCTACAATCAAAGGAACTTTATAGGCTTTTGCTTCTTTGGAAATGGCTTCTATATCCAATACATCCAATTTTGGATTTCCAAGAGATTCAATAAAAAATGCTCTTGTATTTTCTTGAGCAGCATTTTTAAAATTTTCTGTATCAGAGGGGTCCACAAAAGTTGTGGTAATACCATGACGTGGCAGAGTGACGCTCAGTAAGTTGTAGGTTCCGCCATACAAACTGCTAGAAGCGACAATATGATCGCCTGCTTTTAGTAGAGTTAGCAGAGAGGTGGCAATTGCAGAGGTTCCAGACGCTGTGACAACAGCAGCGATTCCTCCTTCTAGCGCCGCCAATCGTTGCTCCAGAATGTCATTTGTTGGATTGTTGATACGGGTATAAATGTTTCCCGTTTCGGCTAGCGCAAAAAGGTTGGCTGCATGGTCTGAATCCTTAAAAACATAGGCCGTTGATTGATAAATTGGTACTGCTCTAGTACCAGCGTTTTGGGATACATCGTGTCCCGCATGTAATGCATTAGTTGCAAATTTTTGTGTACTCATTTTTCTATTTTTTTGAGTTAATACATAATTAAAACAAAAAGTCAAATGCACCTTTGTGGTGAACTTAAAAGAAAAATGTTATAAAGAATTGATCAACATTATAAAAATGTTGGTTGTTATCTATCTATTTATGTGAACATAAAAAGTAGAATGTAGCACCTACTCCATTGTGTGGAGGGTTGCTAAGGCATCAAAGGGTCTAATCCCTCCACCTTTCTTGATAACACTTCAGTAAGTTATTGAACTTTATGAATGCAAATATTCAAATATTATATTCAATAAACCAAATTTTTTTCTATAAAAATTAAATAAAATTATTAGATTTAGAAAATTTTTCTTTAATAATGTCAGCAGTAGATTTATTTTCTATTTTACTCTCTAGCCAGGAAATAATATCAAGGTACAAGAATGCTCGACGTTCATAGGGATGGTTTTCGTAGACGACCAATTTGGCATGTAGCGCCTTAAAAGCTGCTTTGAGTTGGTGTGGGTAGATATCGCCAAGGCCTCTCAAAAAGTTAACCATTTCTTGCTGAACAGCATACACGTCTTCCATTTTGATGAGATACTTGTAGGTGTTTTTTATCAAGCGATCAAAATCAAAATCCTCTCCAGCTTCAAAATGTGCAACTAAATTCAAAATCCGAGAAAAGCAAAGTAAATCTTCTCTCATTTGAAGTGATTTATTAGTGATGATTTTTGAAAGATATTTGATTGCATTATCATAATCTTCCATCCCAAAATAAAGACTAGCAATTTTGTAATAAAACACCATAACGTGATGTTCGTCTATCTGATTTGAATGTAATTTTAAGCCACGAACAACCTCGTCAACTAATGGTAAGCCCTTTTTGAAATCGCCTTGAATAAAATGTAAATTAAATTTATTGGAATATACATACAGAAAGATCAGACCATCAATATTTTCGTCGTGAGGAAACCATGGTTTTTGGATCATTGCTTCAAGTTTATGCAATGTGTTTTTAAATTTCTTATGATTTTTTATAAAAAATAAAGCTTCCAACAAATACTGATACCCCCTTAGGAAAAAAACAGGATTGAGGCGAATCATATCTTCATTGTCATGAAACAAATCGACCCACTTCCTTGAATATTTATAGCACGATTTGAAATCTTGAACTAAAAAACTATACCACAAATACGACTTATAAAGCCATAATTTTTCGCGAAAGCCAAGCTCACTAATTTCAAAATTGGGCATGCGTTTATTGAAGTACTCTTTGACATTTTGATATTCTAAATCGTTTTTGACATACCCTGTTTTTAGAAACAAACCATAGAGTTGAAGTGATAAGTTGGAGAGTTTACTCGCAATTAGGTTTTGTCGACTTAAAGTCTCTGCTTGCAAGGTAAGCGCATCAGCCCTACTGCTCAAGCTCCGTGTAATGTATTGAGACTCAATAACTTTCTCGAGCTCTACAATTTCATAACCAATGTTTTTTTCTTGATGTGTTATCGCTAAGGATTTGGCTTTGTCCAAAATTTTTAAACTTTGTTTGTACAAGCCCTTGTGGTATAGAATTGTAGCAAAATCTAGTTGCTCCCGCAATTGAATTCTTAGATTTTGATGAGAAGGATTGAGACGTAAACTAATTAAAATCTGCTTATACAAATGCGCTTTGAGATTGGAAAGCTGTTGTTTTTTTACAAACCCTTCTTTCAAAATAGCACGCTCATCATAAATTTTTAACTTTTCTAGGACTTTAAACAACAACAAAAATTTTGAATCCTCATTCACTCCCAAACGTCCAATATACAGCTTAAACTGTCTTTTTTCGGATTTCGTGAGCGATCGAATTAAAACAAATAAATTGTCTTTTTGTGGTTTAGTCATAATTTAAAAGTCAGCGCAATTATTTGATAATCAGTTAATTAATTTTTAATATACAAAGATAAACGTCGTAAAATTATTTAAAATTTATACGGTTAAATATTTTAAAAAAATTAAATTCGCAATACAATATATAATATATTTACAGATATGTCTAACACAAACGTCCAAATATTTGACACAACCTTACGAGATGGTGAGCAGGTGCCTGGGTGCAAATTAAATACTGATCAAAAAATTATTATTGCAGAACAGTTAGATTTGTTGGGTGTGGACATCATCGAAGCAGGTTTTCCAGTGTCAAGCCCTGGAGACTTTTCATCTGTTGAGGCCGTTTCTAAAATAGTGAAAAATGCTACGGTCTGCGGCCTTACTAGGTCTGTGGAAAATGATATTAAAGTTGCTGCCCAAGCCCTTAAATATGCTAAAAACCCTAGGATTCACACTGGAATAGGAACTTCAGATTCACATATTAAATTTAAATTTCGCTCCAACAGAGATGCAATCATAGAGCGCGCTGTTGCAGCCGTTCGTTATGCCAAGACTCATGTTGAAGATGTTGAATTTTATGCAGAAGATGCGGGAAGAACAGACAACGAATACCTAGCGAGAGTTTGTGAGGCAGTGATAAAAGCAGGAGCTACAGTGCTTAATATTCCTGACACAACTGGGTATTGTCTTCCGCATGAATATGGAGCGAAAATAAAATACCTTAAAGAGAATGTCAAAGGCATTGAAAAAGCAATATTATCGTGTCATTGCCACAACGATTTAGGGCTTGCTACTGCCAATTCCATCGAAGGGGCTATAAATGGTGCACGACAAATTGAATGCACCATAAACGGTATAGGTGAACGGGCAGGAAACACCGCTCTGGAAGAAGTGGTAATGATAATGAAGCAACATCCTTACTTGAATTTAGACACAAACATACATACGTCTATGCTCTATGGCTTAAGTCAGCTCGTCTCGGAACACATGGGTATTTATGCGCAACCAAACAAGGCCATTGTTGGTGCAAATGCATTTGCACACAGTTCTGGAATTCATCAAGATGGTGTGATAAAAAATAGAGAGACATACGAAATTATTGATCCAAAAGATGTTGGAGTTACCGAGTCGGCTATCGTTCTTACGGCAAGAAGTGGACGCGCTGCCTTGGCATACCGGGCCAAAAATGTGGGCTACGAATTGACAAAACTACAACTTGACGTTGTTTATAAAGACTTCTTGAATTATGCAGACGCCAAAAAAGAAGTTAATGACAACGACATACATTCAATCATAGAATCTAGTTCAATTTTTAAGGAACTTCATTAATATATCATGAAAAAAACGTTGTTTGATAAAGTTTGGGATGCACATGTCGTGGATACTATTGAAAATGGTCCACAAATTCTCTACATCGACAAACACTTGATTCACGAGGTTACTAGCCCACAAGCTTTTAGTGAATTGGAAAATAGAGGTATTCCAATCTTTAGGCCTCATCAAATTGTTGCCACTGCAGATCATAACACACCCACGCAAAATCAACACCTACCAGTAAGCGATGATTTATCGAGGCATCAATTAGAGCAATTGGCAAAAAACTGCAATAAAAATAATATCACACTGTATGAGCTTGGACACCAATACAATGGAATTGTTCATGTTATGGCCCCCGAACTTGGGGTTACACAGCCCGGAATGACAATGGTTTGTGGCGATAGCCACACCTCAACACATGGGGCCTTTGGAGCAATTGCCTTTGGGATTGGCACGAGTCAAGTGGCACAAGTTTTTGCGAGTCAATGCCTGCTTTTAACAAAGCCAAAAAGCTTAAGAGTAACCGTCAATGGCACCTTAAAAAAAGGCGTTTTGCCCAAAGATGTGATTCTTTATATCATTTCAAAATTGGGCACAAACTCTGGTACAGGTTATTTCTGTGAATATGCAGGAGATGTTTTTGAAAACATGAGTATGGAAGGCCGTATGACCGTCTGCAATATGAGTATAGAAATGGGTGCTAGAGGAGGAATGATTGCTCCTGACGAAACTACTTTTGAATATATAAAAGGGCGCGAATTTGCACCTAAAGGAGAAGACTTTGAAAACAAAGTTGCCTATTGGAAAACACTCCCAACAGACAAAGGAGCTGTATATGACAAAGAATATGTTTTTGATGCCGATGACATAGAACCAATGATTACCTATGGTACAAACCCCGGAATGGGAATAAAAATTTCAGAAAATATACCAAATTCGAATAGTGCCTCTGATAAAAAATCTTTGGCGTATATGAATTTTTCTGAAGGCGAAACCTTGATAGGAAAACCCATAAATTATGTATTTATAGGCAGTTGTACCAACTCTAGAATAGAAGATTTTCGTGTTGCAGCCGATTACATCAAAGGCAAGCAAAAAGCTGAAAATGTAACCGCATGGCTTGTTCCTGGCAGTCGTCAAGTAGAAGCCCAAATTATAGAAGAAGGATTGAAAGGTGTTTTTGAAGCTGCTGGATTTGAGCTTAGACAACCTGGTTGTTCTGCCTGTTTGGCCATGAATGACGATAAAATTCCACAAGGAGAGTATTGTGTATCAACCTCTAATAGAAACTTTGAAGGCCGACAAGGACAAGGTTCTCGAACAATACTCGCTAGTCCTTTGGTAGCAGCAGCTACTGCGGTTGAAGGCGCAATCATAGACATCTCAAAACAACTGGCATAATGGAAAAATTTTCGACACTTATTTCTACAGCTATTCCATTAAATATCTCAAATGTTGATACCGATCAAATCATTCCTGCACGCTTTTTAAAAGCAACAGACAAAAAGGGATTTGGAGATAATTTATTTAGAGATTGGCGTTACGATAAACAAAATAATTTAATTTCAGATTTTGCTTTGAACACTAAAAAATATTCTGGGAGCATTCTTGTTGCTGGAGATAATTTTGGATGTGGTTCTAGTCGCGAACACGCGGCCTGGGCGCTTGCAGGATTTGGATTTAAAGTTATCGTTTCAAGCTTTTTTGCAGATATTTTTAAAGGAAACGCCTTGAATAACGGCCTTCTCCCAATTCAAGTTACAGAAGACGTTCTTGAACAATTGTTTCAAGCTATCGCTGAAAATTCCCAAGCGCAAATTGAAATCAACCTAGAACTCCAAACATTATCAGTTTTAGGGACTGCTATTAAAACCACATTTGAAATTGATCCTTACAAAAAAACATGTCTTATTAATGGCTATGATGACATCGATTATTTATTAAGCAAAAAAGATAAAATTGAAGCCTTTGAACTTCAAAAAAAACATTTATTATGAACTTAAAAATTGCTGTACTTCCAGGAGATGGTATTGGTCCAGAAGTTATAGAACAAGCTGTAAAAGTTTTGGATGCTATTGCTCAAAATTTCAATCATAAATTTGAATACACCTACGCCGATGTTGGGGCTATTGCAATAGACAATCACAACGATCCATTACCAGAAAGCACACTTAATTTATGCAAATCGACTGATGCAATTCTTTTTGGTGCTATTGGCGATCCAAAATATGATAATAACCCTTCGGCCAAAATACGCCCAGAGCAAGGGCTACTAAAGTTAAGAAAAGAACTCGAGTTGTTTGCAAATATCAGACCTGTCAAAGCATATGATAAACTACTTAAAAAATCGCCATTAAAGAAAAGCATCATAAAAGGTACAGATATCAGCATATACAGAGAGCTAACGGGTGGATTGTATTTTGGTGAGAAAAAAATAAGTGAAGACGGCAATACTGCCTCTGATTTATGCACCTATACACGCCTAGAGATTGAACGCATCTCACACCTTGCCTTTAAAGCTGCTAGAAAAAGAAAACACAAAGTTACACTTGTAGATAAGGCCAACGTTTTGGAAAGCTCAAGACTGTGGCGTAAGGTCGTTACCGAAGTAGGCAATGAATATCCTGATGTGGAATTGGCATTTTTGTTTGTAGACAATGCAGCCATGCAAATGATTTTGAATCCAACTCAATTTGATGTTATTCTTACTGAAAATTTATTTGGCGATATCATCAGTGATGAAGCCAGCGTTATTGGTGGTTCCATAGGGCTATTGGCCTCTGCATCTGTAGGGAAAAAATATGCAATGTTTGAACCTATCCACGGCTCTTACCCACAAGCCACCGGAAAAGGCATCGCAAATCCTATTGCATCGATACTTTCTGCAGCCATGTTGCTCGATCATTTTGATTTGAAAGACGAAGCAAATATGATAAGAAAAGCAGTAGATAAATCTTTGCATTTACAAATCACAACGCCAGATTTGAATCAAAAATACGACAATGTTACGACAAGTAAAGTTGGCGATTTTATAGAAGATTTTATCAATAATCCAGAAGACTCCAATCTAAATTTTACTAATATTTATTTGGGGCAATCTACAATTATTTGATGGTGTTGAAGTGTATTCATAAAAAAAGCCTCACGCAAAATGCATGAGGCTTTTTTGTTACAATTTAATTGTTTTGCCGTTATCGTTTTTAAAACGATATTCTAAGTATGTGTAAGCATCTCTAGGCATTATTTTTACCCATTTTTTGTGTTTAAAATACCATTTTAAACGAATCGATGGGAACCCTTTTGTAATAAAGGCGGCAATAAAAGGGTGTGTGTTTAAAGTCACGCTTTTATGTCCTTTTTTGATAATTTGATCGAGTTGAAAATTAATTTTTTCTATCAAAACAATTGGTGCTTCAACTTCAGCACCATTTGTTCCATTCGGATTTGCTTCTTTTGTTTTAATGTTCATTTCTGGACGAACACGCTGACGTGTAATTTGAATCAATCCAAATTTGCTCGGAGGCAATATTTTATGCTTTGCCCGATCATCTTTCATTTCATCTCTTAAATGATTAAACAGTTTTTTACGATTTTCTGCACTATTCATGTCAATAAAATCCACCACAATTATTCCACCCATATCGCGAAGTCTAAACTGTCTTGCAAGCTCTGTTGCTGCAACTAAATTAACTTCGATCGCGGTGTCTTCTTGATTTTTTTCTTTACTGGTTCTATTACCACTATTGACATCTACAACATGAAGAGCTTCTGTGTGTTCTACGATAAGATATGCTCCTTTGGGCAAAGAAACAGTCTTGCCAAAGGACGTTTTTATCTGACGCTCAATTCCGTATTTTTCAAAAATTGGTGTTTTAGAATTGTAGTGTTTGACAATCGATTCTTTGTGAGGTGCGATTTCAAAAACATAATCTTTTATCTTTTCACAAAGGTCTTTATCATCTACAGTTATTTTTGTAAAACTGTCATTAAAAATGTCTCTTAGAATAGAGGACGCTTTGTTCATTTCTCCCAAAATTTTACTAGGCTGATGTGCCTTGGGAATGCTTTTACAAACAGTTTCCCATTTTGAGTATAAATTTTGCAAATCCTTATCAAGCTCTGCCACTTTTTTTCCTTTAGCAACAGTCCTGATAATAACCCCAAATCCTTTTGGTGTGATACTTTTTACCAATCGTTTTAGTCGCTCTTTTTCTGCACGACTTTCAATTTTTTGCGAAATTGAAATACGATCTGAAAATGGCACTAAGACTAAGTAGCGCCCTGCAAATGATATTTCTGAACTAATTCTTGGTCCTTTAGATGATATGGGTTCTTTTACAATTTGAACCAATAAAGTTTGATTTGGATGAATTACTTTATCGATTTTACCATCTTTATGAATGTCTTTTTCATAAGAAAAATCTTTAAGAGAAAAGTTTTTTTGTTTACCTGTGCTTACACTTTTTATGAATTTCAATAATGAAGGTAATTTTGGCCCCAAATCATGATAATGCAAAAATGCATCTTTATGATACCCTACATTAACAAATGCAGCGTTGAGCCCTGGAATAGATTTTCTTACTTTGGCTAAAAACACATCGCCAACAGAAAATTTATTATTTTCCTTGTCTTTTTGAAATTCAATTAGTTTTCCATCTTTTAATAAGGCAAAATCAACATTGTCTGAACTAGATCGAATTATTAATTCTTTATTCATAGTGTTAATTTTAATCTATACAACTGTTGTTGCACAGATGGTTGATACAATAATTTCTTATTTAACTCAAGACAATTTCTTGAATTAAATTTTCACAGGATTTAATCCCGTTAAATTCACTTTGTCAATGAGGTAAAATTGACAATACATGAATTTGATTTCAATGAACGTTTGTTTTAAAAACTGAAAAAGTAGCACATGCTACTTTATCAGTTTACTTTTTTTTGTGTCGGTTTGCACGACGACGTTTCTTACGCTTATGCGTAGCTACCTTGTGTCTTTTGCGTTTTTTACCACTGGGCATATATACCTTTTTTTTAATTAATTAATTTACTTTAACCTTCTTTTTTACACCTTCAAGAAACACTTTAGAGGGTTTGAATGATGGTATGTTGTGTGCAGGAATTTTGATGGACGTATTTTTTAAGATATTTCTACCAATTTTTTCTGCACGTGTTTTTATCACAAAACTACCAAAACCTCGTAGGTATACGTTGTTGCCAGATTCTAGGGAACCTTTTACTTCATTCATAAAAGACTCCACAGTTGCCAAAACGTCTGCTTTTTCAATTCCTAAGTCATTAGAAATCTTTGATACAATTTCTGCTTTTGTCATTATATAGCACTTTTAAGTTAATGTTATTTAAGGGCTTGCAAATATATGTATTTTAAATTCAATATTTCAAGCCTTGAGAATTAAAATTTATCCGTTGAATAGTTTATTTTTGTTGTTTAGGCTCGGAAAAAATGAACTTTAATTCAAAATTAACCTATTGGTATTCAACACATAAAAGAGATTTGCCGTGGCGCACCACCAAAAACCCATACAACATTTGGCTGTCCGAAATCATACTTCAACAAACCCAAATTCAGCAAGGAATGCCCTATTATCTGAAGTTTATTGAGCACTACCCTACAGTTTTTGATCTTGCAAAAGCATCTGAAGACATGGTGTTGAAAGATTGGCAAGGGCTGGGATATTATTCTAGAGCACGAAATTTACACAAAACTGCAAAATTTGTCGCCAAAGAATTAAAGGGCATATTTCCAAAAACTTACAAAGATCTACTAACGCTCAAGGGCGTTGGAGACTACACCGCAAGCGCCATTGCCTCTATTTGTTATGAAGAAAAAACTGCGGTTGTCGATGGTAATGTCTATCGCGTTTTGGCCCGGTTTTTTGGTATAAAAACTCCAATCAATTCGACACAAGGCATACAACAATTCAAATCCGTTGCTACAGCTCAACTGCCCAAAAAAAATATTGGTGATTACAACCAAGCCATTATGGAATTTGGCGCCAGACAATGCAAACCCAAATCTCCAGATTGTACAATTTGCCCTCTATCCAAGGATTGTTTGGCTTTCAATACTGGAACAATTCAAACTCTTCCCGTCAAGCTAAAAAAAATCAAAATCAAAAAAAAGTACTTCAATTTTTTGGTCATACTATCCAAAGACCAAAAAACTATTCTAGAACAACGCACAAAAAAAGGGATTTGGCAGCAGCTTTATCAATTCCCATTAATTGAATCTTCAAAACCTGAAACCAGCATTGATTGGTCTCAAAATTCTGAATACAGTGCTTTCAAAAATTTAAGCATTGATTCTATAACATTGTACAACAAAAATGAAATTATTCATAAGTTATCTCATCAAGAACTTCATATTAAATTTTGGATTATTCAAACCTCCAGTACTTTGAAAAATGGCATAAAGTGGTCTGATGTTTCAAAATACGCTGTCCCTGTTGTGATCGATAGATTTATTCAAAAGTTTCGAACGGAGTTGTTGTTTTTTTGAATATCTTTATGGTTTATATAAATTATCCTACTTAAAACTCTAATTATGTCTGGAACACTAAATAAAGTCATGCTCATTGGTCATTTGGGCGATGATGTTAAAATTCATTATTTTGATGATAGCAATTGCGTTGGGCGATTCCCATTAGCAACAAATGAAACCTATACCAACAAGCAAACCAACGAAAAAGTAACCAATACAGAATGGCATAACGTTGTGGTTCGCAACAAAGCCGCCGAAATTTGTGAAAAGTACCTCAAAAAAGGGGATCGGGTATACATTGAGGGTCGATTAAAGACCAGAAAATGGCAAGATGATAAAGGAAATGACCGCTACTCTACCGAAATTATTTGTACCGATTTTACGTTTTTGACTGCAAAAAATGAACAAACGCAACACAGCGCTAGTGCTACTCCAACTCAAGCCTCAACAGCGTCAACTCCAACTGAAGCAAAAAATGCTGAAGATGCTGATGATTTGCCATTTTAATTTGTATCACCAACAACATAACTTTGGAAGCTAAGCTTATTTTTTTTCTGAATTCATTTGATACAACATTAGCATTTGGCGGACTATTTCTTGTTATTCTTTTGTGTTGTTCTGCGCTTATTTCTGGAGCAGAAGTCGCTCTTTTTTCACTTACAAAAACAGATTTGGAGGTAGAAGATACTAAGCCCTCAAAAGCTCTGAAAATTATAAACACCCTTTTGCAAAAACCTAAAAAATTGCTCGCAACGATATTGGTTGCCAATAATTTTATAAACATTGGAATCGTAATCCTTTTTGCAGCACTGAGTGAACGCCTTTTTAGCGACATTGACTCAAAACTTAATTTAATTCTTTTTGAAATTGATTTAGTCTTCTTTATAGAAGTCATAGTTATCACTTTTCTTATTTTATTATTTGGAGAAATTTTACCAAAAGTTTATGCCAACCGAAATAATTTGAAATTTTCAAAATTTATGGCAAGGCCGTTGCAAATTTTAGATGTTTTATTCTCGCCCATTAGCATGCCCATGCGTAAGGTTACTTTATCTATTCATAAACGACTAGGAAAACAAAAATCGAATCTCAATGTAGATTATCTTTCTCAAGCATTGGAGCTTACTAGCGAAGATGACACAACAAAAGAAGAACAAAAAATTCTTCAAGGCATTGTCTCTTTTGGAAATACAGATACCAAACAGGTGATGCGTCCGCGAATTGATATTTTTGCACTAGATACTTCATTGGATTTTAAAGCCATTATTCCTCAAATAATAGCCAACGGATATTCTAGAATTCCAGTTTATGAAAACTCTATAGATTCTGTCTCTGGAATTTTATATGCCAAAGATCTGTTACCCCACTTAAACAAGAAAGATTTCGATTGGAAGAGTTTGCTTCAAACACCGCTTTTTGTTCCAGAAAATAAAAAATTGGACGACCTGATGGTTGAGTTTCAAGAAAAGAAAATTCACCTCGCTATTGTTGTAGATGAATATGGTGGAACTTCAGGAATTGTTTCTTTGGAAGATGTTATTGAAGAAATTGTTGGGGATATTAGCGATGAGTTTGATGACGACGATTTAAACTACTCAAAAATTGACGATTTCAATTATGTTTTTGAAGGCAAAACAACACTAAAAGATTTTTATAGAATTATCAAACTTGAAGATGAATCTATTTTTGAAAATGCAAAAGGAGAAGCCGAAACTCTCGCAGGATTTGTGCTTGAAATTTCTAAAAGTTTTCCAAAAATTAGATCAAAAATAAAATTTGATGCATTCACTTTTGTTGTTGAAGGTATCGACAACAAAAGAATCAAACAATTAAAGGTAACGCTAAAAAAATAATGAATCGATTATTTGTTTTAATGATTTGTTTTTGTTGTGCATGCCAGCAAGTCACTGTGCCAAAACCAAAAGCGTTTTTAAGTTTGGAATACCCAAAAGCAAATTACCAACATATTGAAACTCAATTGCCTTTTGTTTTCGAAAAAAACAAATTGACCACTATTGAAACCGTATCAAAAAACCAAAAAATCACAGGCTTAAACCTCAACTACCCAGCACTAAACGCTACTGTTTATTTGACCTACAACTCCATAAATAATAACTTAAAAAAATATACGTCTCAAACGCAATCCATTACGCAAAAACATGCCAAAATAGCACGAGAAGTTTCTGAGCGCTCTTTTGAAAATCTGCAAGCAAATGTTTATGGAAAATTATATGATTTAAAAGGTCCCGTAGCGTCTCAGTTGCAATTTTTTGTGTCCGACCGAAAAAGACATTTTATATCTGGTGCGCTATACTTCAAAGTACGACCAAACTACGACTCCATATTCCCTGCGGTAGCGTACGTTAAAAAAGATGTTGTTCGGCTTATGGAAAGTGTGCGTTGGAAAAATTAAATTTAATTTATGCTATTCCAACCTTGGGCAGTCAGTGGTATTTTTTCATCACCACGAGTGACCAAATGCATACCAGAATTTGCATCCGTCATATACCCAATCACCGTTAAATTTGGATTGGCTTTAATTTTGGGATAGTCGTCTTGACTAATCGACATTAGCAACTCATAATCCTCGCCTCCACTGAGGGCAATAGTCGTACTGTCCAAATTAAATTCTTCACAAGTGGAAATCACCTGAGGGTCAAGAGGAATTTTTTCTTCATACACATCGCAACCAACATGGCTTTGCTTGCACAAATGAATAATTTCTGAAGATAATCCATCGCTAATATCAATCATAGCTGTCGGTTTTACGTCTAAATCTTGAAGTAATTGAATAATATCCTTTCGGGCTTCGGGCTTAAGTTGGCGTTCTATAATGTAGGTGTAGGCATCAAGATCGGGTTGATTATTTGGATTGACCTTAAACACTTCTTTTTCGCGTTCCAAAACTTGAAGCCCTAAATATGCTGCACCAATATCTCCAGAAACTACCAATAAGTCGTTTGGCTTTGCTCCGCTACGCTTTACAACATCGGCAGCATGTAGTGTACCAATAGCGGTAACAGAAATTGTAAGTCCACTTGTAGATGAAGTTGTATCACCACCAACGACATCTACGCCATACACCTTTGCAGCCGTATGAATTCCATCATACAAAGCTTCCAAAGCTTCCAACCCAAAACGATTGGATACTGCAATAGAAACGGTAACTTGAGTTGCATGAGCATTCATCGCATATATATCAGACAAATTCACAATTATAGCCTTGTATCCGAGGTGTTTTAATGGCATATAACTCAAATCAAAATGAACACCCTCTACCAATAAATCTGTAGAAACCACCACCGATTTTTCTTTAAAATCCAACACCGCAGCATCGTCACCAATTCCTAAAATTGTACTAGAGTTTTTTGCTGAAAAATTTGAAGTCAAATGCTCAATTAGCCCAAATTCTCCCAATTCGGACAATGCTGTTTTCTTTTGATTTTTATCTTCTATCATGCTGCAAAAATACGGCAATTCTGCTTTTTTTTATATTTAATTACAGATTTTAGTGTAAATTGGTGTTCCATATATTTATTTTATGAACTTTTATAAAACTACTGTATTCTCAATTTTTATATCTTTTTTTGGGTTGTTATTGAGTTGTGAAAATGAACTTGCTGGCAACACCTATTCTGACACTGATGGAGACGGAATATATGATGCTCTTGATAACTGTCCTACTGTTGCCAATCCCAATCAAGACGATAGCGATGGCGATGGCATAGGAGATCTTTGTGATGAAGTATCGTTCACATCTTCGCCTTGTATCAATGGTTTTGCAGGAGTTTACCCTTGTAATGGCTACGATTTAGTGGGCTACTTATCATTACAAGGCTTAAGTATTAACCCTGGCGGTTCTATTTCTGGTAATGATTCTTGGGGATGGACCGACCCTGACGATGGTAAAGAATATGCCCTGGTTGGTTTATCTTCTCACACTGCTTTTGTTGATATGAGTGACCCCGATAATTTAAAACTCATAGGCATTTTGCCAACTGCTACTGTAAATAGCAGCTGGCGCGACATAAAAGTGTATCAAAATCATGCGTTTATTGTTAGTGAAGCAAACAGCCATGGGATGCAAGTTTTCGATTTGACACGACTAAGAGATGTTGAAAACACCCCTGTAGAGTTTGATGCTGATACCCATTTTACAGAATTTGGTAGCGCTCATAATATTGTTATTAATGAAGAGTCTGGCTATGCCTATGTTGTTGGCACTAACAGAAATGGTCCATATAACGGAGGTCCATTATTTATCAATATTCAAAATCCAACAGCTCCTATTTTCGAAGGAGGTTTTGCTAATGGCGGCTATTCTCATGATGCTCAAGTTGTGACCTATAATGGCCCAGATACAGACTATTCGGGTAAAGAAATTTTGATTGGTAGTAATGAAGACGAAGTTGTTATTGTAGATGTTAGTGATAAAATGAATCCTGTAATAATTTCAACCATTGGATACAGCAATATTCAATATACACACCAAGGTTGGTTTACAGAAGATTTACGCTATTTTATTGTTGGTGATGAACTTGACGAACAAAATATTGGTACCAATACACGCACCCTTATTTTTGATTTTAATGACTTAGATAGTCCTACTTTAAGCTTTGAATATATTGCCCAAAACACATCTATAGATCACAACGGATATACTGTTGGCGACCGTTATTTCTTGGCGAGCTATAGAGCAGGAATGCGAGAAATTGACATTAGCAACATAGGAAATCAATCCATGGAAGAGGTTGGATTTTTTGATACATATCCTAGCAATGACAATGCAGCTTTTAATGGCGTATGGAATGTTTATCCTTACTTTGAAAGCAGAAATATAGTCATCAGCGATATCGAAAAAGGGTTGTTTATTGTTAAAAAAAGTGAGTAGAATTCAAAATAATGAATAGTATACAAAACATATCATACCGTTGTTTTGTTTTTATAGCCCTAACGTTAAACCTAGGCTGTGAATCCTCCGACAGTGTTTTACCAACAGAAACTCAATCCGTAGAAATTGAACAAATTTCAACAATCGGTGGCACCAAAAATGAAAGTGCACAATCGGTTATTAGAACTCCAGATGGCGGTTATGCTGTTTTTGGTTATACCCAAAGTATAGATGGTGATATCTCTAATAAAAATAATATCTCCTATGATTATTGGTTGCTGAAATTTGATGCCACAGGAGAAGAGCAATGGCAAAAGGTATATGGCGGTTCGGACGATGATCGTGGGCAAGATATCATCACAACTAATGATGGCGGTTATGCGCTTTTAGGAAGCAGTCAAAGTAATGATGACGATGTTTCAAACAACGCAGGTAGCAATGATTTTTGGGTAGTAAAACTGAATGCTTCTGGAACAGTTATTTGGGAAAAATCGTTTGGTTATGCTGGTGCAGATAGTGCTTTTTCTATTATTCAAACACAAGACAATGGGTTTTTATTATCGGGTGTGCTTGATGTTTCTGCCTCAAATGGCGCTGGCAACAATAGACTAAGAATGCAACGCCATGCCGGAGGTGATTATTGGGTGGTCAAATTAGATGCTGCAGGCGAACTGCAATGGAGCCGCTATTTTGGTGGAACATTTACAGATACCGCCAATGATGCTGTACAAACTACAGACGGAAATTTCCTAATTATCGGTTCTTCTGATAGCGAGGATGTAGACATCAATAACAACAAAGGAACCTATGATTTTTGGATTGTTAAACTCAATAGTGCTGGCACATTAGTTTGGGAAAAATCGTTTGGTGGCAGCGAAATTGATGAAGCAAGAGCCATTGTATCAACTGCGGATGGTAACTATTTGATTGTTGGAGATTCAAGAAGTAATGATAGGGATGTGAACACTAATAATGGCGCTGCAGATATTTGGATGATAAAAATAAATTCCAATGGTGAATTGCTGTGGGAAAAACCCTTTGGAGGCAGCAGTTTCGATGGTGTTAAAGCCATTTACAAAACACAAAATAATGAATTTCTAGTCGCTGGAAATTCAAGAAGCTCTGATGGTAATTTAAACCAAAATAATGGCCAAAATGACGCATGGATTTTTAAAATTAATGCACAAGGAAACTTGAAATGGCAGGCCACTGTTGGTGGTAGCAATGTAGATTTGTTGATGGGTGTAACACAACTTGAAAATGGAACCATTATTGCAGTTGGTAACACCAATAGTTCAGATCTTGATATTTCTGAAAATAAAGGATTTTCAGATGTTTTAATTATTAAAGCAAAAGAATGAAATTTAATCTAATTTTTTTAGCGCTAGCCGTTATGTTTGTTGGCTGTGAAAAAGACAATGATGATGATATTAGCGCCATTTCAACTGTAAATTTTAAGTTTACACACAAATGGAATGAAACGGAAGTTTTAAACACAAATTTTAATACCCTTCAATTTACAAATGCTTTTGGAAATGAGCTGACTATAGAACGCTTGCGCTATTTGATTTCTAAAATAAAGTTAACCAAAAATACAGGAGAAGTCATCACAATAAATGAATACACTTTGGTAGATTTAGAAGATATAAATTCATTGAGTTTCACCACAAATCAAGCTGTAGCATTGGGCCATTATTCTAATATTTCTTTTGTATTTGGATTTACGAACGAGGACAATACCGATGGCACATACACCGATTTAAATTCTGCATCATGGAACGTTCCTGCGCTGCTGGGGGGTGGCTATCACTATATGCAATTGGACGGAAAATACATCAACAGTTCCAATATTGAAACGGGATACAATTATCATGCGATTCGTGCTGCAGACAATCCAGGTCCAAATCCAAGCTTTCCACAAGATACTTTTTTTGAAGTTAATTTAGGAGAAATACACCTCAATGGAACTACTCAAATCACCATCGCAATGGACATTGCACAATGGTTTAAAGAACCCAACTTATGGGATTTGAATCAATACGATCAAATGTTGATGCCCAATAGTACAGCTCAAATTCTGATGTATCAAAATGGTCAAAATGTTTTTAATTTAGTTTCTGTTGAATAAAATTTTTAAATATAGCTTAGTCCTTTTAATTGCTTGTTTTGCATGCTCAGAAGATGACACAAACAACACCAATAGATATGTTCCTAAACCAGTTAATTTAGATATTCCAGAGGTTTTTGAAAATCGTATTCTGCCAGCTGTAATTCCAGCAAACAACCCCCTTACAGAAGAAGGAATAGCCCTTGGAAAAAAATTATTTTTTGATAAAAAATTATCCGCCAATAATTCACAATCTTGTGCCACGTGCCACGCCCCTCAAAAAGCATTTACAAATAACCTTCAGTTTAGTATTGGAATCGATCAAATAGAAGGCACTCGAAACAGCATGCCCCTGTTTAATTTGGCATGGAATTATGATGATAAATTTTTCTGGGATGGCCGAGAACTTAGTCTAGAACGTCAGGTTTTTGACCCGATTACAAATCCTATCGAAATGCACAATACACTGGATAATGTAGTGCACTATTTGCAACAAGATCCAAACTACCCAACCCTATTCGAACACGCTTTTGGCACTTCAACAATAGATTCTGTGCTAGTGAGCAAAGCAATCGCACAATTTGAACGCACCATTATCTCTGCAAATTCAAAATTTGATCGATACCTCTTGGGTGAAGCTACTCTTACTCCACAAGAGCAAGAAGGTTTCAATGTTTTTATGGATGAAAACCGTGGAGACTGTTTTCATTGTCATGGCAGCGAAAATAACCCGCTTTGGACAGACAATAAATTTCACAACAATGGCCTCGATGCCAACCCTACAGACTTAGGGCTTTCAATTGCTACTGGCGACCCAAATGATAATGGCAAATTTAGATCTCCGTCTCTAAGAAATCTTGCATTTACAGCACCCTACATGCACGATGGACGATTTGCAACATTAGAAGAGGTTATCAATCACTACAGCGAAGGGCTACAAAACTCCCCAACAATTGATCCATTGATGAAAAAAGTAGCACAAGGCGGAGTACAGCTTAGTACTGAAGATAAAGAAAATTTAAAGCAATTTTTACTGACACTTTCCGACTTCGAATTCATCAACAATCCACAATACGCTCACCCATAACAAAAACCTATAATTGCATATGCTAATATAATGTTAGTAAGTAGCATTTATAGGGGTTATGTTGTATATTTGCTCTTTATTTAGAAAGTATCTATATAAGACATCATGATAAAGGTAAGCGAAACAGCAAAAAATAAAGTACAAACATTGATGCTTGAGGATGGTTTTGATCCTCAAAAAGATTTTGTTCGCGTTGGTGTAAAAAGCGGCGGGTGCTCTGGGCTTTCTTACGACCTTAAATTTGACCGTGAACAAATTGATAGCGACAAAGTATTTGAAGATAATGGCATCAAAATCATCGTTGATACCAAAAGCTTCTTGTACCTCATAGGAACAACTCTGGATTTTTCTGGAGGCCTAAACGGCAGTGGTTTTGTGTTTAATAATCCCAATGCAAACCGCACCTGCGGTTGCGGAGAATCATTCTCTTTATAAAAACGAACAAAAAGCGTATGAACAAATATACTGAAGACGACTTAAGAGAAGAACTAAAAACCAAGCAATACGAATATGGTTTTTATACAGATATAGAATCTGACACCTTTCCTGTTGGTCTCGATGAATCCATTGTACGTGCCATATCCAAGAAAAAAAATGAGCCCGAATGGATGACAGAATGGCGATTGGATGCCTTTAAAAAATGGAAAGACATGGAAGAGCCCGATTGGGCTAACGTGTCTTACGAAAAACCAGATTTTCAAGCAATTTCATATTACTCTGCACCCAATAGTAAGCCAAAATATGACAGTATCGATGATGTTGATCCAGAACTTCTAGCCACTTTTGAAAAGCTTGGAATTTCGTTGGATGAACAAAAAAAATTAACTGGTGTGGCTATGGATGTTGTTGTTGATTCCGTTTCAGTGGCAACAACCTTCAAAAAAACACTTTCTGAAAAAGGCATCATTTTTATGAGCATTTCGGAAGCTATAAAAGAACATCCAGAATTAGTCAAAAAATACATTGGAACAGTGGTCCCAAAAACAGATAATTACTATGCAGCACTCAATAGCGCTGTGTTTAGTGACGGAAGTTTCTGTTATATTCCAAAAGGGGTGCGTTGCCCAATGGAATTATCTACATACTTTAGAATAAATCAAGCAGGTACTGGCCAATTTGAACGTACTTTGGTTGTTGCAGATGAAGGGAGTTATGTGAGTTACTTAGAAGGATGCACTGCACCAAGCAGAGATGAAAATCAGTTGCATGCCGCAGTGGTAGAGCTTATTGCCATGGACGATGCAGAGATAAAATATTCTACGGTTCAAAATTGGTATCCAGGAAATGCAGAAGGAAAAGGAGGGGTTTATAATTTTGTAACCAAACGTGGTCTTTGCGAAAAGAATGCCAAAATTTCTTGGACGCAAGTTGAAACAGGGAGTGCCGTAACATGGAAATACCCGTCCTGTGTGTTGAAAGGCGATAACTCTGTTGGAGAATTTTATTCCATCGCTGTAACCAACAACTATCAGCAAGCCGACACAGGAACCAAAATGATTCATTTGGGGAAAAACACAAAATCAACTATCATAAGTAAAGGTATTTCTGCTGGACAATCTCAAAACAGTTATAGAGGACTTGTTCAGGTAAGTTCTAGAGCAGAAAATGCCCGAAACTTTTCTCAATGCGATAGTTTATTGATGGGGAATGAATGTGGAGCCCACACATTTCCATACATAGAAGCAAAAAACAAAACTGCCCAAATTGAACACGAAGCCACAACTAGTAAAATTGGTGAGGATCAAATTTTCTATTGCAATCAAAGAGGGATAGACACCGAAAAAGCCATTGCACTAATTGTCAATGGATTTAGTAAAGATGTTTTAAATAAACTGCCGATGGAATTTGCAGTAGAAGCCCAAAAACTGTTGGAAATAAGTCTTGAAGGCTCTGTTGGATAAATCTGTATTACTATGAAAAAACATATTTTTTTAGCCTTATTTATATTCAGTTTTGGTTGTAAAAGCAATTCTGAAAAACTAGCAACAATCAAAGGTAATTATATTTTCTTTGATGATGCTGCAGTATTACAAACAAAAGATGAGATTTATGGTGTTTTTATGAATACCAAAGCGCTTGAACTCAATGAAAAAGCAAAAGCACTCAACGCTAAGCCCTCGGAAATTATTTATGTAGAACTCAAAGGAAAAATTTCTACAAAAAAAGACGAAAAAATAATGTGGGAAAAGAAATTTGATATTAAAGAAATCATATCAGTTTCGCCCAAAAAAGAAGCAAAAAAAACGCTAATTCTAGGAACAGAATAATTATGTTAAAAATAAATAACATTCATGCACATATAGATGAAAAATCTATATTAAAAGGGATCAACTTGGATATAAAACCAGGTGAAGTACATGCCATTATGGGACCCAACGGCTCTGGTAAAAGTACACTTGCATCGGTAATTGCAGGAAAAGAAGATTATGAAATTGAAAAAGGAACTATCCTTTTTGAAGGAGAAGACATTAGTGAATTGAGTGTAGAAGAACGAGCGCACAAAGGCGTCTTTTTGTCATTTCAATATCCAGTAGAAATCCCAGGGGTCACGGTAACAAATTTTATCAAAACAGCGCTAAACGAAACTCGAAAAGCAAAAGGTTTGGAGGATATGCCTGCCAGCGAAATGCTAAAATCCATTCGTGAAAAAGCCGAACTTTTGGAAATTGACAGAAAATTCCTCTCTCGATCTTTGAATGAAGGATTTTCTGGAGGTGAAAAAAAGCGAAATGAAATCTTTCAAATGGCCATGCTTGAACCTAAACTTGCTATTTTGGATGAAACCGATTCAGGATTAGATATTGATGCCCTAAGAATTGTTGCAAACGGGGTAAATAAATTAAAAACAAAGGATAATGCCACACTAGTTATCACGCATTACCAACGCCTTCTAGATTATATTGTTCCAGATTATGTTCATGTTCTCTACGATGGGAAAATTGTAAAATCTGGAGGGAAAGAATTGGCGTTCGAATTGGAAGAAAAAGGATATGATTGGATTAAACAAGAGGCCAATCAAAAAGCCTAAAACGTAATTTATGGAATTGAAAGAAAAACTTTTATCGTCGTTTATTGCCTTTGAAAATCAAAATTCAATGGACAATTCCTACATCAGTGAATTGCGTGGTAAGGCGATCAAGATTTTTGAAAATGAGGGGTTTCCAACTAAAAAAAATGAAGCTTGGAAATATACCTCACTGAATAAAATTCTTAAGGAGAATTATAGCATTTTTCCAAAGACTGAAAACAGCATAGAATATAAAGACATTCAGCAATATTTTATCCATGATATTGATAGTTATAAAATTATTTTTATTGATGGAAAGTATGCATCGCATTTATCAAAAACAACTCACGACGGGATTGATGTTTGTTTAATGTCTGCAGTAATGAGCAAGTCAAAATATCAACCAATGATTGAAAATTATTTTGATAAAATTGCTTCAAAAAATGGACTCAATGCGCTCAATACTGCCTTTTGTAGCGAAGGAGCTTACATCCATATCAAAAAAAATAAACTTGCTGAGAGACCTATTCAGATCATTCATTTTTCGACTGGAAAAGAGTCTTCATTATTGCTTCAACCAAGAAACCTAATTGTTGTTGATGAAAATGCTCATGTTCAAATTATAGAGCGCCATCAAAGTTTAACAGAAAATCCAACGCTAACCAATAGCGTTACCGAAATTTTTGCTGCAAAACGCGCCGTTGTGGACTACTATAAAGTTCAAAACGATAAATCCAAAGCATCACTAATAGATCACACATTTATTGATCAACACCAAGAGAGTGACGTTTCTGTACATACCTTTAGTTTTGGAGGAAAACTCACAAGAAACAACCTTAGTTTTTATCAAAACGGAGAACATATCAACTCAACGCTAAAAGGAGTTACAATTGTTGGAAATAAACAACATGTTGATCACAATACGCTGGTTCATCATATAGAACCAAATTGTGAAAGCCATCAAGATTATAAAGGTATTTTTGGAGATAGTGCCGTGGGTGTTTTCAATGGAAAAGTGGTGGTCGAAAAAGAAGCACAAAAAACAAATGCTTTTCAAGCCAATAATAATTTATTGGTTAATGATAAAGCAACCATCAACACTAAACCTCAGCTCGAAATATTTGCAGATGATGTAAAATGCTCACATGGATGTACTATTGGACAATTGGATGAAAGCGCTATGTTTTATTTGCGTGCAAGAGGAATTCCAGAAAAAGAAGCACGAGCATTGTTGATGTATGCTTTTGCTAATAATGTCCTTGAGAGCGTGAAAATTCCACAGCTTAAAAAACGAATTAATAAACTGATTGCCAATAAATTGGGAGTTAATATTGGATTTGATTTATAATGAAAAATGCCACTCAAAATACCACATTTGATGTCCATAAGATTCGGGAAGACTTTCCAATTCTCCACCGAAAAGTAAATGGTAAACCTTTGGTTTATTTTGACAATGCGGCAACCTCTCAAACACCACTACAGGTTATAGAAAAAATCACTAATTATTACAGTACATACAATGCCAATATCCACAGAGGTGTGCATCAGTTAAGTCAAGAAGCAACAGATCGATATGAAGAAGCACGACAAACGATTCAACAGCATTTTAATGCAAAACATGCTCACGAAATTATCTTCACTTCGGGGACCACGCACAGCATCAATTTAGTAGCGCATGGTTTTGGTAGTATTCTAAAAAAAGGCGATGTCATATTGGTCTCCGCTCTGGAACACCACAGCAATATTGTACCTTGGCAAATGCTTTGTGAGAAAACAGAAGCCATCTTGAAAGTTATTCCAATGACTGAGTTAGGAGAATTAGACATGAATCAATTTGATGCATTACTGAAATTGAATCCAAAATTGGTGTTTGTTAATCATATTTCAAATGCTTTGGGCACCATCAACCCTATAAAAATAATTATTGAAAAATCTCACAATGTAGGCGCTGCTGTTTTGATAGATGGCGCACAAGCCTGCCCTCACATCAAGCCAGATGTACAAGAATTGGATGTCGATTTCTATGTAACTTCTGCTCATAAAATGTGTGGGCCAACAGGTGTAGGAATGCTTTACGCAAAGGAATACTGGCTGGAAAAATTACCACCTTATCAAGGAGGTGGAGAGATGATTTCAGAAGTGACTTTTGAAAAAACCACTTATGCTGGACTTCCTCATAAGTTTGAAGCAGGGACTCCAAATATTTGTGGTGGCATTGCTTTTGGCGCGGCGGTAGATTATATGAACGCTATTGGATTTGAAAATATTGCTGCCTACGAAAATGAGCTTTTAGAATATGCTACTGCGCAATTATCAGCCATAGAAGGCTTAAAAATTTATGGAAGCTCAAAACAGAAAACGTCTGTAATTTCTTTCAATATAGAAAACATTCACGCCTATGATATCGGCACTATTATAGATAAACTTGGCATCGCTATAAGAACAGGCCAACACTGTACACAGCCCATTATGGATTTTTATGGAATTTCGGGAACTGCAAGAGCATCTTTCGCTTTTTATAATACAAAACAAGAAATAGATCGATTGGTTGAAGCTCTAAAAAAAGCCATATTGATGCTTAGCTAATTTTTTTAAACAAGATTATGAAATTAATGCTTTCACTTTTATGTTTTACATTTCTCAATACACAATGTGCAACAAAAAATATAAACGATTTAGGAACAACTTCAGATGACAAAAATGCCATTTTTGAGTATAAATATTATACGAGAGGCTTTTATAAAGAGCATCACATTTCAGAAGAGAAAATCATTACTTACTTGGATTACAAAAAAGAAAAGTTTGTTGAAAAAAAAATAACGCCACTAGATTGGGCAAAATGCTTGGAATTATTAACTCAAATTGATTTTGATGGTTTTGAAAATTTAAAGGCTCCATCGGGCTTGCGTCACACCGACAAAGTACAACACGCAGAATTGACATTGAAAATCAATAACAGCACTTTCAAATCTAGAGCTTTTGATCACGGAAATCCACCAAAAGACCTAAAATCACTTGTCGATCATTTGTTATATTTGAGTGAATGAGAATCTATTCAAAATTAAGAATCGTATTTTTGTAGGATGAAACATTTATTATTAATTTCCGATCAGTGGTCTAAATAATAATTAATGCCCTTACATGCTTTTGTTCTGAGAAGGCGAAGGGGAAAAAATAAAACAAATATTAGCCGATGAAAATAGAAACCATACAAAACGAGTTGATCGATGAGTTTTCCATGTTTGAGGATTGGATGGAGCGCTATGAATATATGATTGAGTTAGGGAAATCGCTTCCGCTTATTAATTCTAAATATAAAACTGACGAGAATATCATTAAAGGATGCCAGAGTAAAGTATGGCTTCATTCGGAATTTGAAAATGACAAAGTCATTTTTTCGGCAGATAGCGATGCCATCATTACCAAAGGTATTGTTGCCATTTTAGTTCGAGTCTTTTCCAATCAAAGTCCACAAGCAATTTTATCTGCTAACACCAATTTTATCGACGCAATAGGTCTCAAAGAACACTTATCTCCAACTAGAGCAAATGGACTGGTAAGTATGATTAAACAAATAAAAATGTATGCCTTGGCATATCAAACACAACAATAATTATGAGTGAATCAAAAATAGATGTAAACGCATTAGGCGAAAAAATTGTTAGAGTTCTCAAAACGATTTTTGATCCAGAAATTCCTGTTGATATTTATGAACTTGGATTAATTTACGATGTGTTTGTCAATGAAGATTATGAAGTAAAAATTTTGATGACCCTCACCACACCCAATTGTCCTGTAGCAGAAACACTTCCACTCGAGGTAGAGGAAAAAGTAAAGTCATTAGATGAAGTGAAAGAGGCCGAAGTAGAGATTACTTTTGATCCGCCATGGTCTCAAGATTTGATGAGTGAAGAAGCAAAGTTGGAACTAGGAATGTTATAAACGCAATGGAAGATATTGTAAATCGTGTAGCCAACAGCAGTCTTATAACAATAGACTTGGAAGATTACTATCCCGCTGGAGAACGTACTGTTTTGGATATAAAAGATTGGCTTTATGAAGGGCTTATTTTGAAGGAAAAAGAGTTTCGAAATACTCTGAAGAATTTTGATTGGCAACAATTCAAAAACCATCATATCGCATTATGTTGCAGTTCTGAAGCCATTATTCCTGCTTGGGCATTTTTGCTTATTCAAACACATTTACACGGAATTGCCAAAACTGTTGTTTTCGGAACTTTAGAAATTCTTGAAACTGTATTATATACGACTATTATAGAAAATTTAGATGTCTCGGTTTACAAAGATAAACCCGTAATTGTCAAAGGATGTTCCGACAAAGCTGTTCCGCAAAATGCCTATTTATTGCTTTCAAAAAAACTTCAAGGTGTAGCCAGATCTATAATGTATGGTGAGGCCTGCTCTGCTGTTCCTCTTTTTAAAAAAAATAAGGCATAAATTTTATCATTATTCTTTCTTAAAATTTATAAAATTATATCTTTACATCCATATTATTAACCCTAAAATCAAAACCTATGAAAAAAATCCTACTCATCGTATTAGGTCTTCACCTAAGTTTATGTTACTCTCAAGATACAGAAGAATCCAAACCCAATTGGACCAAAAAAGGCGTTATCACATTCCTTGTCAATCAATCTTCTTTCGAAAATTGGATTGCTGGTGGAATTAGCAATGTTTCTGGAACACTTGGCCTAAATTATGACTTCAATTACCAAAAAAATGACTGGACTTGGGAAAATAAACTCATCGCAAATTTTGGTCTCACAAAAATTAAAAATCAAGACACTCAAAAGTCTAGCGATTTGTTAGAGTGGAATTCTGTTGTTGGAAAAAAAGCAAAGGGCTACTGGTATTATTCAATGTTTTTGAATTTTAAAACACAGTTTGCAGACGATCTTGACAAAGACACCAAAGGCCCAACACAATTTTTATCGCCTGGGTATTTTCAATTTGGACCAGGTATGTTATGGAAAAAAAGTGATAACTTTAAAGTAAATATCGCCCCCGCTACAAGTCGTCTTATTGTTGTTGACAAAAACCTTACTGAACCTAATGAAGCCTACTTTGGTGTCGAAGAAGGGAAAAGCACTCGCTACGAATTGGGTGCATCCATAGGGGCTTATTATAAATTTAATGTGATGGAAAATATTTCAATGGAAAATATTTTAAATCTATATTCTAATTACTTAGAAGATCCGCAAAATGTAGATTTGGATTACACTATGAATATGATAATGAAAATCAATAAATTTATTTCTGCTAATTTATCGTATCAAACTATTTATGACGATAACGCTTTTCGAGGACTACAAACACGCCAGGTGTTTGGTATTGGAATAAATTATATTTTTTAACATCAAAAAAATACTAATAAAAAAAGCAGCAGTTGCTGCTTTTTTTAGTTTGATATTTCTTCTTCATAATCGGGATAAAGAAAATGATTGTAAGGAAAACGTTGAATGTGAATTTTTCGAACTTCATTATATACACGAGCCCTAAAATCTTCTAAATTCTCTTTGTTAATGGCAGAGATAAACAATGAATTGTCTCCAAGTTTTGACATCCAAGTGGATTTCCATTCATCTAAAGAATAGTGCGCTTTGGTTCGTGGAATCATCAAATCTGTTTCATCGTATGGTTCCGGACTGTAGGCATCAATTTTATTGAAGACCATAAGGGTAGGTTTGTCCAGAGCCTGTATTTCTTCCAAAATTTTATTCACAGATTCAATATGTTCTTCAAAGCTAGGGTGAGAAATATCGACCACATGAAGCAACAAATCAGATTCCCGAACTTCATCTAATGTGCTTTTGAATGAATCGACCAGTTGTGTTGGAAGTTTTCGAATAAACCCAACAGTGTCACTCATCAAAAATGGTAAGTTTTTGACAACGACTTTTCTAACCGTTGTATCTAGTGTGGCGAATAGTTTATTTTCGGCAAAAACATCAGATTTACTTACAACATTCATTAGCGTAGATTTCCCTACGTTGGTGTAGCCAACCAAGGCCACTCGAACAAGAGCTCCTCGATTACCTCGTTGAACTGACATTTGTTTGTCAATTTTTTTAATTTTTGTCTTGAGTAAAGCAATTTTTTCTCTTACAATTCGCCTATCTGTTTCAATTTCCGTTTCACCAGGACCACGCATACCAATACCCCCTTTTTGGCGTTCGAGATGTGTCCACATCCCCTTTAGACGAGGAAGTAAATATTGGCATTGCGCCAATTCTACTTGCGTTCTTGCATAACTAGTTTGAGCACGCTGAGCAAAAATATCGAGGATAAGATTGGTCCGGTCCAAAACTTTACAGTTAAGAATTTTACTTATATTTCTTTCTTGAGCAGCAGATAATTCATCATCAAAAATAGCAGTACCAATTTCATTTTCTTTGATAAACTCTTCCAAATCTTTCATTTTCCCAGAACCAATAAATGTTTTGGGGTTGGGCATTTCCATTTTTTGAGTAAATCGTTTGACAACTTCTCCTCCGGCCGTGTAAGTCAAAAACTCCAACTCATCTAAGTACTCTTTGGATTGCTCTTCGTTCTGTGATTTTGTAATCACACCAATAAGTACAGCCTTCTCTAAATTTACATTAATTTTTTCTATCATTTCGTCTACAAAATTAAACATTAATAAAGAGACGGTAAGAATATTTTAAATGAAAAGAAAAATATGTGCGTTTTATCGGTTATTTATGTATTTTGTCTATTAATCTCTCATAAAGTAGCTATTTGTGTTATGATTTTGTTAAATTCATCAACTAAATTTAACCAATTTACAAGATGAAAAATATTACTACCGCACTTTTGTGCTTTTTTATTTCTGTTTACTCTTTTGGACAATGTACACATACGTTAAACATGATTGACTCTTGGGGCGATGGATGGAATGGTGCCTCTGCTGAAATATTAGTCAATGGGACTTCTGTAGCAACTGCAACTCTTGGTTCTGGCCTTAGTGAAGGTACTGTAACTTTTGATGCGGCCACTGGAGATACAATTGTATTATCTTGGACTGACGAAGGCTTGTATGCAGACGAAATTTCATGGAACGTTACTGATGGTGATGGGATAGAAATCGGTTCAGGATCAAATCCATCAACAGGCGATCAAGATGACGCAGGAACAGCCAGTTGCCCACCTCCTCCTGGTTCTTGTACGCATACGCTTAACATGATTGATTCTTGGGGAGATGGATGGAATGGTGCCTCTGCTGAAATATTAGTCAATGGAACTGCTGTAGCAACTGCAACTCTTGGTTCTGGCCTTAGTGAAGGTACTGTAACTTTTGATGCGGCCACTGGAGATACAATTGTATTATCTTGGACTGACGAAGGCTTGTATGCAGACGAAATTTCATGGAACGTTACTGATGGTGATGGCGCTGAAATTGGCTCGGGATCAAATCCATCAACAGGCGATCTAGATGACGCAGGAATAGGAAATTGTGAAGTTGCACCTCCGCCTCCTGGACCAACTTGTGCGCACACACTCAATATGTTTGATTCATATGGTGACGGTTGGAATGGCGCTTCCGCTGAAATAATAGTCAATGGAACTGCTGTAGCTACTGCAACTCTTGGTTCTGGCCTTAGTGAAGGTACTGTAACTTTTGATGCGGGTACTGGAGATACAATTGTACTATCATGGACAGACGACGGGTTTTACCCTAGTGAAATTTCTTGGACTGTTACAGATGGGGAAGATAATGAAATTGGCGCTGGATCAGATCCGTCAACAGGCGATCAAGATGACGCAGGAACTGGAAGCTGCCCACCACCAGTCCCTTGTACACATACACTTAACATGATTGATTCATATGGTGACGGTTGGAATGGTGCTTCCGCTGAAATATTAGTCAATGGCACTTCTGTAGCTACTGCAACTCTTGGTTCTGGCCTTAGTGAAGGTACTGTAACTTTTGATGCGGCCACTGGAGATACAATTGTACTATCATGGACAGACGATGGATTTTACCCTAGTGAAATTTCTTGGAATGTCACAGATGGTGGCGGTACAGAGATTGGCTCGGGATCAGATCCATCAACAGGAGATCAAGATGACGCAGGAATAGGAAGCTGCCCAGATTGTGTACCGCCTTCAGAGCTAACAACTGTTAGTGTTTCTGATACTGGTGCTGTTGTTTCTTGGACAGCTGCTGCGGATGTAACAACTTGGGAATATGAACTCGTTTTAGCAGGTGAAACTCCTACTGGAGTTGGAATATCTACAACATCTAACCCACTAACGATTACAGGATGCTACTCAAATACAGCATATGATCTATATGTAAGAACAGACTGCGGTGGAATTTACAGCAGCTGGGTTGCAATGAGTTTTACAACAAGTCCTGCCTGTGGTGATACAATTTTTGATTCTGGTGGCGAAGATGGAAATTACAGCAGTAATGAATTAATTACAATTACAGTATTCCCGCAAAACGCTGGAGATGTTGTTACGTTTACATTTACCTTTTTTGATATAGAAAATGGTTGGGATTTCTTGTCTGTTTATGATGGCCCTAATGCCTCATCTCCTTTAGTAGGTACTTACACTGGCAATGCTATTCCAGATCCTGTAACCTCTACAGATGCCTCTGGAGCATTGACGTTTGTTTTTGATAGTGATGGTAGTGTAACGGATTTTGGTTACGCAATTGCAACATCATGTGCACCACCACCAAGCTGTTTAGCACCAACTGGGCTTGCCATATCAAATATTGGCGGTACTACTGCTGATTTTGATTGGGATGCGCTGACAGGAAATGAATCCTGGGAATATGTTATTGTTCCTACAGGAGATCCTGCACCAACAGGAAATGGCACACTAGTCACTGTAAACGCTGTGACTTTTACAGACTTGGATTTCTTGACAACATACGATGTTTATGTCAGAGCATTTTGTGGAGATGATGACGGGTATTCCTTATGGTCTGGCCCTGTTACATTTACAACAACGCAACAAACGGACTATACCATTGACTGTTCTCTTGGTGAGCCTGTTAATATAAATTACTGTTACACCAATAATGATACTACATATTGGTTGTTTACATCAACAGATGGATTCCCTCTTAAAATAGAATTTAATGCTGGAACTATTGAAGGTTTCTGGGATGACCTCACAATATATGATGGTCCAGACAACACATTCCCTGTTCTATTTAATAATAACGATGTAGATCTAGAAGACTTTACTGATCTGGTTATAGAATCAACAGCAACAGCGGTATATGTAGAAGTGGACTCTGACGGTTCTGGAAGTTGTGAATCCTCGTTTGGATACACCCCTTGGGATTTTGATGTATCATGTAAAACATGTATCACTCAACTGGTTGATTTTTCTGTAGATGGAGCTTGTGAGCCTGCTCAAGAATTTTACATCAACGCCAATATCACAGATATGGGTGATGCTATAAACTTGGAATTAACTGATAACCAAGGAAGTCCTGCTCAAACTACAACGCAAACAGGAATTGTCACTTTTGGGCCTTACCCTGCAAATGAGCAAGTTGTTATCACTGTAGTCAACAGCGACGATACAAGTTGTTCTGTAGATAGTGATGCATTGACATTCTTGTGTCCACCACCACCAAACGAGTGCTCTATTGTGTATGCAGGAGAAGACACCAATTTCTGTAGCGATGGGAGTACCCCTGCTACATTGACGGCTTCTTATCATTTATTTGGCCAGGATACAACATCATATGATGTTACAGTTCAGGAAAACTGTCCATCACCAAATTTAAGTGGTGGAACACCAACAAGTTTGGATATTGATGACCGTTGGTCAGAAGTCATTGATTTAGGCTTTGAGTTCTGTTTCTTTGGAGAAACATACAGCCAAATATTAATCGGTTCTAATGGTGTACTTTCGTTTGAATTAGAGAACGCAGAAACTGGGAATGGATGGGATTTACAGTCTTGGACAAGTACAAGTCCAGATACTTTACCAAACAGTTCAAATACAACACTTTCTGAAGCTAATATTTTTGGTGTTGGACACGATATCGATCCTTCAGAATGTGGTGAAATTAATTATATGATTCTGGGTAGTGCTCCAGCACGTCAATTTGTAGTCAATTATAACGAAGTTTGTCATTTTGGCTTTAGCTGTTCTGATTACATCTCTACATCACAAATCATATTATATGAATCTTCTAATGTAATTGATGTTAATATTATAGATAAGCCACTTTGTACGGATTGGAATGACGGCCTCGCCGTTGTAGGTATTCAAAATATTGATGACACTATTGCGTTTACTCCACCAGGCAGAAACACAAGTACTTGGGAAACTTCAAATGAATTTTGGAGATTCTCTCCTTCTGTCGGAGACGCCAACTACATGTTAGAATGGTACGATGAAGACAATAACGTTGTAGGTACAGAAGATACAATTACTGTTTATCCAGAAGAAACAACCACTTATACTGCTGCTGTAACATATAACCTGTGTACTGGCGGAACTGCAACAGTAACAGATAGCGTTGTAGTAGAAGTTACACCAACTCCTGTGCCTGTTCCAGTTGAAGACGAAATTCAAACGTGTATTGGAGAAGATGTTGTTTTGGAAGTGAATGTAGATCCTTCACAAGAATCACCCGCTTTGGTTTATTATTGGTCATATAATAATGAAGACGTACAAGATGGTCCAGACAATACATATACAATTCCAGCTTACTCTGGTGAATATGGCGAATATATTGTTACTGCATACAACGAAGAAACTGGATGTTTCTCCAGTACAACTATATTTGTGTCAACGTATATGAATGAAAGCTGTGTAGATATCCCACAAGGAATTTCTCCTAATGGCGATGGGTACAACGACTGTTTGATTCTAGATCATTTGGAAGCTCAAGAAGACATCATAAAAGCTGAAATTTACAACCGATATGGTGTAAAAGTTTTCGAATTGAATGATTACGTTGATCACTGGTGTGGTCAAGATGCTAGTGATGGAGATTTAGACTCCGATGAATTATTGCCTGTTGGCACCTATTTCTATGTCATACAATATGCATCAGGTCGTGAGCCAACAATCAGTTGGATATACCTTAATTACTAACCAATAACCACTAATAATAAAACAATGAAAAAATTAATTCTGATATTTTTTACCGTACTAATTGCACAGCAAGTTACTGCTCAGCAGGACCCGCAGTATACGCAATATATGTACAATATGAATATTATAAATCCAGCTTATGCAGGAATTGCTGAAGGGCTGGCCATCGGTGCGCTGTACCGCAGTCAATGGGTTGGCCTAGATGGTGGCCCAGAAACTTACACCTTCAATATGCATTCTCCAGTGGGTAAACAATTAGCTCTTGGTTTTTCTGTCATTTCTGATAAAATTGGACCTGTAAAAGAAACAAACGCCTATATAGACGCATCCTATACAATACCTACAGGAATGGAAACACGGCTTGCATTTGGTGTGAAAGGTGGTTTTACTTTTCATGATATTGCGATTTCTGAGACTCAAATTAATGTGATTGACCAAGGTGATCCCTTCTTTGCAAGTGCAATCAATGAAACAACACCAAATATTGGAGCTGGGGTTTATTTTTATAAACCAAACAAATATTATATCTCTGTTTCTGTTCCTAACATTCTTAATGGTGTTCATTTGGATGCAAACGGCACCAAAATCGGTTCGGAATCCGAGCACTTTTTTGCTGCAGCCGGATATGTTTTCGATTTGTCAGAAAACTTCAAACTAAAACCTCATGCTTTACTTAAATATGCCTTTGATGCACCAATGAGTTATGACATCAATGCCAATTTATTTATGTTTGACCTTGTTGAAGTTGGTGTAGGTTATCGCCTTGAAGATTCTTTTAGTGGGATGATAAATTTTCAAGTGATGGACAACTTAAGAATTGGGTATGCCTATGATGCTATTCAATCAGATTTGGATATCGTTACAAATTCTTCTCACGAAGTATTTATCAACTTTGATTTCAATTTCTCTTCCAAAGTTTCAAGATCACCTCGTTATTTCTAAATTTAAGCTAAGTATATTATCATGAAAAAATATAGTTCAATTTTTATTATCATATTAGTCACTGGCTTATTTGCCAATGCACAATCAAGGGCAACCAAAAGAGCCGATAAACTCTTTTCTAAATTTGAGTTTGTTGAAGCTGCCAAAGCATACGAAGACTTAATTTCTAAAGGCGAAGGAGATACCTATGTTTACGGACAATTGGCCGACGCGTATTACAATGTTTTCAATACGGTTGAAGCAGAAAAATGGTACGCAAAAACTTTAGAATCATCCGAACTACCCGAGACAATTTACAAGTATGCACAAATGCTGAAAGCCAACGGAAAATACGAAGATTCTAATACACAAATGGCAAAATTTGCTTCCATGCGTCCAGCAGATCATAGAGCTATTGCCTTTGTTGAGAATCCAAATTATCTTCCAAAAATTCTTGAAAAAGGAAAAAAATTCAATGTTCAAGACGCTGGAGTAAATTCTCAATATTCAGATTTTGGAGGTACACTCCAAGGGAGTAAATTATATATTGCAACTGCTCGTAACGAAGACGGAGAAAGTTATGGGTGGAACGAAGAGCCTTTTTTGGACATTTATGCCGCACAAAAAAATAACGACGGTTCATTTCAAACGCCAATGGCAGTAGAGGCCCTAAACACAAAATACCACGAAGGTGTGGTGTCTTTCTCTCCAGACGGTAACACAATGTACTTTTCTAGAGAAAGTTATTTTGACAAAATTTTCGAAAGAGATTCTTTGTCGAGAAATAAATTTAGTGTTTTAAATTTATACAAATCAACTAAAGAAGACGGAAGTTGGACAAAAGGCGAAGCACTATCCTTAAATTCTGAAAGCTACTCTGTCAAAAATCCAGCGGTAAGTCCAGATGGAAAAACATTATTTTTTGCTTCTGACATGGCCGGTGGTATGGGACAATTTGATATTTGGTCTGCACCAATCAATGACGATGGGTCTGTTGGAGAAGCTACTAACTTGGGGCAAAAACTAAACACAGAAGGGCAAGAAATGTTCCCATTTGTGAGCTCAGACAACACCCTATACTTCTCTTCCGACGGCCACTTAGGCCTTGGAGGAATGGATGTATTTTTTGCCAAACTTGTTGATGGAAAAGTAGGCCCAATTCGAAATGTTGGAATTCCTGTTAATGGAAATGCAGATGATTTTGCGTTCAGTATCGACAATGAAACAGATGAAGGTTTTGTTTCCTCTAACCGCGAAGGTGGCGCAGGAAGTGACGATGTCTATGCTGTGAAAGTATTACAACCCATTTGTGATGTCTTAGTCACTGTAACAGTAAAGGACAGCGAAACAGGACTTATTCTTGCAGGAGCTTCCGTGAATGTTTTAGACTCTGAAGGGAATGTTTTAGGCACTAAGATCACATCTGATAAAGGAGAAGTGAATTACATTATTGAGTGTAATACAGATTTAAGTCTAAGTGCTACAATGGAAGAATATGAAAGTGGTACTGGAAGTATAGAAGGTACTAGCGAGGAAGAAGTTTCTACGGAAATTTTATTAGACCCAATAGATGAAATTATTCTTGCCAATAAAGTTTTGCTTAATCCAATTTATTTTGACTTTGACAAATCTAACATCACAGCGCAAGCGGCTTTTGAGTTGGATAAATTAGTGCAATTGATGAATAAATATGAATCTATTGTTTTGCGTGCAGAGTCGCATACAGATACTAGAGGAAGCTCAACATACAACCAAAGTCTATCGGAAAGACGAGCTTTGACTACCGCACAATATGTGATTTCCAAAGGAATTGACGCCAGTAGAATAACAGGTATAGGTATGGGAGAAAGCACTCCTGTAAATGATTGTGGTTCTGGGTGTAGTGAAGAAGAACATCAAATGAATAGACGTTCAGAATTTATTATTTTAGAAGGTAATCCTAATAACGAAAAGTAAGTTGTTAAATTCAAATTTGAAAAGACCTCCACATTTGTGGGGGTTTTTTTATGTCGCTCTGGAAAGAACAAAAGCTAAAACAAAAAGAGCAAGTTGAAATACAATCAAAATCAAAATAGAATATGGTTTTGATCCTTTGATGTTTTTTGACAGTAATATGCTTCGTTTTCTGCCGTTATAACTCATCCAGTTTTTAAAGAAAATAAACCCAATAAGTCCCAAGGAAACTATCCATAAACTGGTTGTGTCCATAACATTAAGTTTCATTTGTTTTGCGAACTTTATAAAAAAGAGGCCAACCAACAAACATAATGCAATTTGAAAAATAGAAACATAGATGCGCGCCCATCGTGCCGCTCGCTTTGGGTTGTATTGTTTCACATGATGAAAAACGGAAAGGTATAATGTATCAAATAAATCCATATTTTAAATGTATAAAAAAACCTGTGAGTAGCTCACAGGTTTTTTTATTTTATAACTTAATCTTTAGTTTTGAACTAATACTTGGAAATCATCAATTTCAAAAGTTCCTGTGTTGTTACTTCCACCTCCAGTATATTTAAAAGCAACATAGGCAGTACCACTGTAAGAACTTAAATCTGTTAATCCAGAATCTACCCAATTTTGATAATACTCAGCATCAGAAACAATATTAGTATTTAATGTATTCCATGTTGAAGATTCTATTGTAGATTCGCTACCGTCCCAATCTGTAGAAATTAAAAGCTCCAGGCCGCTGTTATCACTAAAACTGTTTGAGGATTTAAACTTCACAAACTCAGCTCCTTGTACATCCAAATCGATGGCTGGAGTAATCAACCAAACAATATTACTGGAATCACCACTATTGTAGGCACTTACATACGCAATTTTACTTCCAGAATTTTGGTTGTCACTCGTTGTTTTTGCACGCCAAAATCTCCCGCCCTCTTCATTATAGTTGGTCCAATTTCCTGTGATATTACTATAATTTGAGTAGGATTGAAAATCATCTTCAAAAATAGCAGAGAAATCATCGATGTCTAACAATTCGCAACGGCTATCGTTCATTTGAACATCGTCGGTAGTATTCAATGCTAATACCAAATCACTACCATTGTACGTTTTTGAAACAATTCCTGAAATTGAACCTCCACCTGCTGGAAGGACTTCATTCTTGAAACTAGCAAATGAACTTGTTTCTAACATAAAAGTCGCATATTCAAATCCAGAGCAACGCTGTACTGTGCGCTGTGTATCATAATCGTCTGTAGAAGCAACGTATGGCGCTCCAATTTCGTTTGTTGGGAATTCTACGGCATTAAGGGTGACAAAAATTCCGATATCATCAGAGGACAAAGAAGAGACTGTTTTTGGCACTATTGTTTCTGTGGTTGCCGAGCGAAATAAGTACATTGGCACTTCATTGGCGGTCAAAGACTCTACTTCACCATCGCCATTCACAGCACCACCAATCGTAAACACACCATCACCACCATTTGCTTCACCTAAATATAGATTTTTTAAAGAAATATAAACCTCTCTTCCAATATTGAATTGGTTGTATGAATCCACTTGGTTCAATGCTATTTTTATCGCATCCGTTGCATCTTGTGCTGCGTTTTGAATATAGAACTCTTTGTAAAAGTTTCCTGTCGCATCAGATGAAGATACATATCCTTTTACTGCAATATCAGAAGTGATTGCTGTAGCATCATCATCGGACTGAAACTGAGCTTTTAGTTCTCCAATAGTAATTAATTGCACGTCTCCCGAATCAATTTGTGAAAGAAGTGTGTTTAAGTTTTGATTTTCCTCGGTCCCAACACTTGATGGAACTTCAAATTCGTCGTCCTGAACGCAGGCAACGAGAGCAAGCGCTGCAAAAATTGTTGCTGCTAGTGATTTAAAATTTAGTGTTTTCATTAGTTTAAAATTAATGTTCATTTTTAGTTTTTTTAAAATCTGAAGTTTAGGTTTAAGAAATAGGTTGGGCCTCTTCCATACCAATATTTTGGTCCAAAGACGCGCTTTGGATTGCCAGCGTCTTCTTTAAGAGATTGATAATTTGCACTGCGCCCTTGTTCGAAACCACCCGATTTATATTTCTGGTCAAAAATATTATTTAAGCTGACAAACAAACTCACATAATAGTCGCCGATTTTCCAGGACTTTCCCCCCACGGCATTGATTACCATATAGTCTTCAAATCGTTCTTGACGTAACAACTCTCTTGCCAAGTCTGGATCATAGTCTGAAAACGGCAACCCGTCTGTGTCTAAATAAAAGTTCTGTGTTCTGGTCAATGGAGAAACATCAACATAGGTATTGGCAAAGAAATTGGCTGTAGTCCCAAACCACCAATAGTTTGGATCTCTATATTCAAAACCAATAGAAGCAGCTTGTTGTGGTCCTCCAGCAATTTTGTAATCTTTAAGATTTGCTTGACCAAAATTAAGCCCTTCTACAAAATCGCTTGAAGTGAGCACCAAATTTGGATTGTTGTCATACGTAAATTGCCCGACCGAAGCAACACCGGTCAACTTGATGGTTGGCGTCACTTGTGCTTCAATTCCAAACTCCAACCCTAGGTGTCTTTTGTCTATTCCTTGAAGAATTTCCTGTACAAAAGCAGTCCCTTGATCTACACCACTAATACCATCTGCAAAATAAAATGAAACTTCATTGGCGTCTTGCATTTGCGTGTAGTACCCTGTCAATCTTGCTTTTACCGTAGATGACCTAAATACATAATTAGCATCAAAAGAAGTGATTTTTTCTTCTGTGATATCTATACCTGATTTATCCCCAACAATGGCGTGGTTTTCGCGAGAGTTGGTAAAAGTATTTCGGATTGTTGGCGCTTTGGATAAATATCCTGCATTGACATTTAAAATGTGTTTACCAGAAAATTTATATGTAAATCCTCCTTTGGCTCCCAATCCTGTAAATGAAAGTTGTCGCCCTTTTCCATAAGAATTATCGGCATACGTCTCTGTTTGGTACAAACCTTCACGCTGATATTGTGTGGCGGTATAAGTTCCTGCAACAAAGAAATCTACTTTATTATATTTAAATTGTGCTTGAACAAAACTGCTCAAAACATTTGCATCAATCATGTAGTTGTATCGGAACGTATCGCCCTCACCAACAACTTGGTTGGGGTTTCTTAAATCAAATTGTACTTGATCAAATGAATCCACATTGAGATAGCCCGTATTGCTGCCTAGCATGTCCATAATTTCTGCAAAATTGTGAGATTTTAAACGCTTATAATTTACTGCAGCATTTAATGTCACTCGCTCTGAAAGTTCGGACTCTAATATGGTATTGACTGTAAATTGTTCATCATCACTACGATCTTCATACAAAATATAGGCGGCATAGTCGCCATTGATATTATTGGTTAGGTTGGCATCATAAATGCGGTTCCATTCCACTTGCCCTCCATTTCGAAAAGATTGTTCAGAAAGATATGCTCCGGCATAATCTGGACCATCGGCATCAGCTAGAAAATAACTAGGAAGGCCTTGATAATAGGCTGGGCTTGGGTTTGCACCCCCCGCATAGTCTAATCGGCTGTTTCCCAACTCCCCAAATTGATAGGCCAGGTTTGTATTTAAGCTTGTTTTGTCTGAAATATCCCAATAATGGTTCAGCATCACAACTGGTTCTGCAATGCGGCGGATACGCGAATTTCGTTTTTCGCCATCATGCCATCCCCAATATTCATTGTAAGTAATGCCTTTAAGATCAAAAACTTCTTGTGTGTTTGGTGACGATTTTCCACGGCGATTTGGTGTATAAATTCCAACAAAATTTAAACTGTGCTTGTCATTAATTTTCTTTTCAACGGAAGCAAAAAACGAATTGGCATCATAGAACGTTCCGTCTTGGAAACCTTCATCTCCCCAACGTCTTCCTATAGAAAATGCATAAGACCATCCACCATCGACCAAGCCAGAAGCATATGTAGCCATCAGACGATTGGTGTAACTTCTGTTGGAAGAAGAGTATGTAATTCGACCTCCAGCTCTATAGCTTGAGGCTCTTAAATTGATGTTGGTTGACCCTAAAAGCCCTCCAAAATTATAACTAGAAGGCGCTAAGCCCATACTCAACTCTTGACCTCTTAAAACATCATTCAATCCTCCCCAATTACTCCATTGGGGTCTTCCGTCAAACATTTTATTCATCTCAATGCCATTCATCAAAACATTTCCATTTTCTGAATTTAAACCACGAACACGAAAAAATGATTGGCTAAATTCAAAAGCCGCGGCCCTCTGAAAAATATCTTGTGATGCAGAAAGCAGTCCAGAAATATTATCTGCTCCACTTGAATCATCATTCAGTTCGTCATCTGAAAGTGTAATGGTAAACAAATCATCATCAGAATTGTCCTGCGAAAGCATCATATCTTGAATATTTAGCGTTTGGCCTTCTGTAACAATAATTGGGTAGCGTGCATTCAAATACCCTGTTTTACTTAGCGATAGCATTTGCTCGCCCAAAGGAACCAGAGATGAAAACTGGAAAACTCCCATTTCGTCGGTATAAGTGGAGAGTTCTGTGTTTTCAAAACTTACCAATACGCCTGCTACAGGTTGGTTTGTTAGCATGTCTTTCACAACTCCTTTGACGGTCGTTTGCTGAGCAAACACTGAGAGTACATTAAAACACACAAACAAAAAACTAAGGGTTTGTTTTTTCATATAAAATTAATTTTTGTTGAAGTATATATATATTAAACAAAAATACATTTCTTATTTTAAAATTTTTACTTTTGATGTATTAATTAATCTTTAATCCTAAGCTATTTTTTTTCATATGATTAAAACGCCTTTTAACATCACAATAGTGCTGTTTTTTGTTGTATTCATTTCTAGAATTGATGCGCAAACCAAAAGAAAATTTAAGGTTCACACCATTGCTTTTTATAATGTTGAAAACCTTTTTGACACCATAAATGATCCTAACAAATACGATGAAGCGAGCCCAATGATGGAACTCAAAACAGGGCGTTCTGAGGTCTATACAAAGAAGGTTCAAAATATGGCAAGTGTCATTGCAAAAATTGGAGCAAAAACATCCAAAAATACTCCTGCTGTGATTGGTCTTTCTGAAGTTGAGAACAGAACAGTTATTGAAGATTTGGCCAACGATTCTGCACTACTAAAAAAAGACTATGGAATTATTCATTTTGAGTCTCCAGACGAACGTGGCATAGACGTCGCACTGCTGTATCAAAAAGCATTATTTACGCCTGTAAGTTCAAGTTCTCATGAGCTTCAACTTAGAGATAACGATGGCGATCGCGATTATACTAGAGATCAACTTTTGGTAAGCGGATATTTGGAAGGCGATCTCATTCATCTCATCGTAAATCACTGGCCATCTAGAAGTGGTGGTGAGGCCAAAAGCCGATCTAAAAGAGAAGCCGCAGCTGCATTGAATAAACGCCTGATTGATTCGCTTCAATCTATAGATCCTTATGCCAAAATATTTAGCATGGGTGATCTCAATGATAACCCCAACAATACAAGTTTAAAAAAGATACTAAAGGCAAAAGGCGACAAAACACGTGTCGGACTTAAAGGTATTTATAACCCGATGGAATCTTTTTTCAAAAAAGGCCTTGGGTCTAATGCCTACAGAGATGCATGGAGTTTGTTCGATCAAATTTTAATCACAAAACCTTTGCTAGATGACGATTATTCAAGCTTTAGATTCTACAAGGCAGGAATTTTTAATGCTCAATTTTTAATTACAAAAAAAGGACAATTTAAGGGCTATCCTTTTCGAAGTTTTTCTTGGGGTGGATTTACTGGTGGATATAGCGACCACTTCCCCGTGTATGTCCATGTGATTAAAGAAATAAAATAAGTTCTAGTTAGGCCATACATCCCACGGTATTCTAGAAAGTATGAGCAGCAATGCAATGGTATAGAAAATAGCCAAGGTCTTATATTTTGGTGCCGAAAGGCGTTTCTTTTTATGTTTGGAATATCCAATTGTAATGAGTGCTACTGCCAAAATATTGATAGTGGGGTGCTCTACTAAATATAGGCGATGCACAGCGGTTTTCATAACCTCTCCAACTCCAAGCTCTGACCATAATGAAAATCGGCTTGATGTGAAATACAACACAAGACCAATAAGTAATTGTATATGTGATACAATCAGTGTAAATAATGCCACTCGAAATGTTTTTGGGTCGTATTCTTTTTTTGAAATGACTCCAGAAAAGGCTTTAATAACAGCAAGAAGTAATACAACTAAAACTAAATAAGCCCAATAAGAATGTACGGTTTTGATCATTATGTTTTGATTTTAAGTTATACAAAAGTACGAGATTTTTAGGCATAAAAAAACCCTCACGAATTTGTGAGGGTTTAATTTTATGATTTTAAAGGTTTAGAATCGGTACTGGAAACTAGCGTTCCAAGTCGTTCCATTTCCTTTGAAATATCCGTAAGCATCTTTTTGGTTGATGTAATCGCGATCTAAAGCGTTGTAAACGTTAGCTCTAAAGACAACATCTTTACCACCCAACAAGAAGTTGTACGATAATCCAAGATCTAAAATTCCGTAGCTATTTAGTTGTTCTGCTTCATAAGAAACACCATCAACTCCAGCTTGAATCACGTCTTCTACGTCAACAAATCCGTAGAAATCTCCAAAATAGTTGAAAGTAGTATATAGTGATAGCTTGTCATTAGCATCCCAATCAATGCCTAAACCTAAAGAAGACTGAGGGGCTTGCCCTACTTTAACATCAGAAAGGTTTAATTCTCCTGATTCGATAACATTATTTGTGTTGTCGTCAAAAAGTCTGTATGGCGTAGAGTCCTTGTATTTCCAGTCACCAAATGAACCAAACAAGTTAAATGCTAAGGCATTAGCTCCCATTGGACGGTACTGAAGATCAAATTCTACACCAGTATGAATTTGAGTTACATCGTTGAAGTTGTAAAATTGATCTACATTTGGCACTCCAAATGATAGGTATCGGTTACCCCACTCTGTACTGTAGGCGTCAAAGCTAAAACGAATCTCATCGTTTTGGAAACGGTATCCTGCTTCAAATCCAATGATTTCTTCATTATCAATATTGCCATTGTCAATTAAATCATTGCTATATCGTACATTATCAAAAATGTTATCTAAGAAGGGTTGTCTTGAGTAAATTCCAGCATTGGCGAATACTTTATGCTTGCCATCATTACTTGTATAACCCAAACCACCTTTAAGGTTGTATCCTGTTTTGTTAACTTTTTCGGAAAGTCCAGAATCTCCTGCGACGTTACCACCATCTCTTTGATAGGACTGAGTAGAAAGTGCTCCTTGAAAAAATGCAGAGAAGTTATCCGTAGCATATTCTGCCTGAGCAAAACCACCTAGGTAATTGATGGTCTCAGAGTAATCGTAGGCGATACGCTGACCCTCATCTGCTGAATCAAACAAAGCTGACCAAGGATTGGCTTCAAATGTTTCAGTGATCAGATTACCATTATCATTCCAAGCATCCAAGCCAAACATATGCGTCAATTGTCTAAAGTGATCTCCAGTATATGTTCTGCCATCAAAACCAAGATTGTATGTGAACGCACCACCATTATCAATATTTAAATTTGATACAATGCCGTACCAGTTGTGATTGTTTATAGAAGCTCTTCTGGCATATGCAGGAGAATAATTTGGATCATCATCATCTGAGTATCCAATACCGCCAGGAATCGCACTGTTCTGTGCTTCAATGGCATCAAAATCAATTTCGTTATCAGCAGTTCCAACTCCAACGGCTTCGTCGTCTCCAAAACGAACACGTCCACGACCCCAGCCGCCTGTTCCACCACCACGGCCCCAAGAAGCATAAAGGACTGTAGATAAGTCTAGAGTTTCATTGATGTTAAAATCCCAGTTCAAGTTAGCAATGGGCTTGTGGTAGAAGTTACGTCTTTCTGAGAAACGTTCTCCATTATAAAACCCACTATTGGCATTGTTTTTATTGCCATAAGTAGCAAATGTATCCAAGCTTTTAGAGAAGTTTTGATCGTGCCACTGTGGAGCTCCAGTTAATAAGAAGTTAAATGTACTTCTTTCGCTGGCTTTATAACCTACAGAGAAAAAGTAGTTTTGACCTTGACCTGCAGTTCCTACAGCATATTTTCTATGTGCTTGCCAGTGATCTAGCATTACAGAAAAGGCCCATCCTTTTTCATTCAAGCCAGAGTCGTAAGACGCTGTTGTTTTGAAATAACTATCGTTACCCGTCAAGAATCGTACAAAACCACCCTCAGTTTTATTTGTTGTTTTAGATACAATGTTTACTGTTCCCCCTACAGAAGAAATGGCTAATTTAGATGATCCAAGTCCTCTTTGAACCTGAACTGCATTAGCAACATCCGACATTCCTGACCAGTTAGACCAGTACATTCTACCATCTTCCATACCATTGATCGGTTGACCATTTAATAAGAAAGCCGTGTTAGATTGCGAAAAACCACGAGTAAAAACTTGACTGTCTCCAAATCCACCAGCTTGGTTTGAAACGTAAATCGAAGGCGTATTTTTAAAGGCCTCCCCAAATTCTACGTTACCAACGGCACGAGATTGAATCTGAGCTGCAGTTACTGTAGATACAGCAACTGGCGTTTTTCTGTCTTCTGCCAAATCGATAACTCCAGAACCTACAATTACGATTTCTCCAAGAGAATTGTCCGCTTCTAAACTTAGAGTCCCTAAATCCGCTGATCCGTCAAAAGCAACAGTAAGAGTTTTGTAGCCCACATAAGAAATTACAAGCGATCCACTTGTTGAACTTGTTTGGATAGAAAACTTACCATCGAAGTCTGTCATTGTTCCGTTAGATGTTCCAACTTCAATAACATTGGCACCAGAAAGAGGTGCGTTCAACTCAGCATCCATTACAGTTCCTGTAACGACACTCTGAGCCAATGAAGGTGCTGCACTAAGCAACAGTCCTACTACTAAAAGTAATAATTTTTTCATTTTTTTGTTTTGATTAAGATTTAATATTTTGATGTTGCAAAAATACTGATGATTCATTGTTGTTCGAAAAAAATGGCGAATATTCACAAAAAAATAACATACTGTGGCAATTATGAAAAGTTGACTTAACATAAATTTAAATCAATCTTATTCTAAATCAGATGTTTTGAAAATACTGCTTAGGAAAGAAACTGTTTAAAATCTTAATGCTTTGTAGTATGAAATCAAATTTGAAGTCGAAGCATCGTGAGATGCTTCATTGCTTTGAGAAAACTCCTTAAGAATTTTACCGGCCAATTGCTTGCCCAATTCTACCCCAAATTGATCGTAACTAAAAACATTCCATACAATCCCTTGAACAAAAATTTTATGTTCATACATTGCAATAAGTTTTCCCAAACTTTCGGGGGTAAGTTGTTCTATAAAAATAGTGTTTGTAGGGCGATTACCTTCAAATACTTTGTAGGGAATTATGGCTTCATTGGTGCCTTCGGCAATGACTTCAGCTTTTGTTTTACCGTTAAGTAATGCTTCAGTTTGTGCAAAAAAGTTGGACATCAACTTGTCTTGATGGTCTTGATTGCCATGCAATGATTTTGCAAATCCTATAAAATCAGAGGGGATCAATTTTGTGCCTTGATGTATCAATTGAAAAAAGGCGTGCTGTGAATTGGTTCCTGGTTCTCCCCAAATCAAATTCCCTGTTTGATAATTCACTTTACGCCCTGCTCTATCAATGCTCTTTCCATTACTTTCCATAATGGCTTGTTGCAAATAGGTCGCAAACTGGTTTAAATATTGAGTGTATGGAATAATGGCTTCACTTTCTGCCTTAAAAAAATTATTGTACCAAATGCTTAAAAACGCCAATAAAACTGGAATATTTTGTTCAAATTTTTCTTCTTTAAAGTGAACATCCATTTTATGAGCTCCTTTTAATAATGCTTCAAAATGTGCATAGCCTACAGCCAAACTAATACTTAAACCTACGGCACTCCACAACGAAAATCGCCCTCCAACCCAATCCCACATGGGAAAGATGTTTTGAGCATCAATTCCAAAAGATTTTACTTTTTCAATATTGGTTGAAACCGCCACAAATTGTTTTGCAATATCATCCTCAGATGCGTGTTGTAAAAACCACTGTTTTATGGTAGTGGCATTGGAAAGTGTTTCTTGTGTAGTAAAGGTTTTGGAAACAATCACAAAAAGAGTTGTTTCTGGATTTATTGTTTTAAGCATTTCATTAACATGATCGCCGTCAACATTACTTACAAAATGAACATTCAAATGATTTTTATAATATTTCAGTGCATCGACGACCATGGCTGGACCAAGATCGGAACCTCCAATACCAATATTGACAATATCTGTAAATGATTTGTTTGTAAAGCCTTTGCTTTTTCCGCCAATAACATCTTCAGAAAATTGTTTTATTTTATGTTTTACCTGATTAATTTCAGGAATAACATTCTCTCCTTGATAAAAAACCTCAGCATTTTCTGGCATTCTCAGGGCTGTATGCAATACCGCTCTATTTTCTGTTTTATTGATTTTTTCTCCTCCAAAATATTTTGAAATTGCAGCACTCAATTGAACTTCTTCTGCTAAGTCTTTGAGTAAATCTAAAGTTTCAGGAGTTATTCTATTTTTAGAAAAATCAACAAAAAAATCATCCCATTTTACACTGAATTCTGAAGCACGGTTTGGATTTTCATCAAACCAAGAAGTCATATGCACATCCTTTATGCTTTCAAAATGGTGTTGCAGGTTTTTCCAAGCTAATGTTTCTGTTGGGTTAATGGATGTTAAGCTCATTTTGTATTAAATATGGTTAGTTTATAGCGTCTAATCGTTGTTTGAGCGGTGCAATATACTCAAGAAAATCGGTTTTATAAATTTCTGAAAGAGCTTTTGCATCGGGTAATTTTTGACGGAAAGGATCTACTTGTCGGCCATTTTTCCAAAACCGATAACAAACATGAGGACCACTTGTATTTCCTGTCATTCCAACTTTCCCAATCACATCGCCTTGTTTTACAAAATCGCCAACATTGACCATGCGTTTGCTCATGTGTAAATACTGCGTAGAATAGGTTGCGTTATGACGAATTTTTACAAACTTTCCGTTACCGCCTCTTCGTGTAGATTCAATAACAGTCCCATTGGCAGTAGCCAAAATTGGGGTACCTACAGGGGCCGCAAAATCGGTCCCTTTGTGGGGTCGAACTTTGTTGCCGTAATAGGCGATTCTACGGTTTTTATTATATCGCGATGATATTCTACTGAATTTTACAGGACTTTTCAAAAATGCTTTTTGTAAACTTTTACCAGAATCATCATAATAATCTGTACTTGTTTTTGAATCTGGATTGATATAATTGAACGCATAAATTGGTTCTCCTTTGTGCTCAAAATAGGCAGCATCTATGCTTTCTATTCCGGCATAAATACTGTCTTCTACAAAACGTTGTTTGTAAATCACTTTAAAATTATCGCCTTTTTGTAATCTAAAAAAGTCGATGGTCCAAGCATAAATATCGTCGGACATGTCATAAATAAGTTGAATGGGTAATCCTTGTGCTTCCATGGTTTCAGAAAGTGTATTTTCGATCACACCAAATGCTTCTTTTTCTACAATTTTTACGGGTTTTCGTTGCTTATAGGCAACAATAGAATCGCAAAATTCAAGAACAACATATTCTATTTTGTTGGGTTGATATATAAAACTTTGTGGCGTTCTTGATGCGTCTTTTGAGCACAAAAGCATGTATGGTTTTCCAGCACGTAATTGTCGAATATCAAAAGTGTCTTTCGCTTGATTTGCAATATTATAAATCTCTGAAAAATCGACCTTGTATCGCGAAAGAATTTCTCCAAAACTCTCCCCACGCTGTATGGTGTCTTGAATAACGTAAAAGTTATTCAAGTTGTACCCAAATTTGATGTCTTCTTGAAGTTCTTGAGCTATAGGTGTTTTTTTTTCTGCGCTTGTACATTGAAAGGTTAAAAAGGCAAGACCTACAGTTGCAATAATACTTATTAAAGTGTTTAGATGCTGTTGTTTTAATTGATGCACTACGCTATATTTTGACCCCAATTTTCAATTTCTTTTGAACTCCAAAGTTCTGGAAAAAATATTCTTTTTTGGTACTTTGGATGCATATATTTTTGCCAATTGCTGCCTCCCGTTGCTTCGCCATCACCAGATGTTGCCAAAATATAATGCTTTGCAGCATTGAAATGCGCTATAACCCAAGTGATATTCACTGTGTAGTCGTAGTGACGCATGGCGTCGATAAGAGTTTTGTTATTTTGATCTGATGCTGATAATTCTTTGTAACGCGACCACAAATTTTTGGTATTATATACTTTCATAAAAGTGATAAATTCTTCTTTGTATCGATGTTCAAAATTGCTAAGCAAAATAGATTTCTCCCCCGTTTTGTAATCTTTGCCAGCGGCTTGCCAATATAAATGCTCAAGAGCGTGCTCAAAAGGCGTGTCTCGATCTATAGTTTTGCGAAAACGAGCGTCAATTAAATTGATGAGTTCTGTAGAGGCAAACTCAATTTTTCTATATTGAGCACTCTGAAATCCACTTCCTGGTGTTAGGGTGTGTCTAAACTTATTATATTGTTCAACATCCATGCCTTCTTGCATGATGTTAAAAGACGATGTGAGCATATCAAAATAGCGACTCACACGCATCAGTTTGTCTGTAAAAAAATTAACCTCTAAAACTTCTGCCTCTGCGACTTGTTGAAGCTCCCACAAAATCATTTTAAAAATAAGTTCATTGATTTGGTGGTACCCAATAAAGACCATTTCGTCAGGAAGATTGGTGCGTTGGATTTGTAAATTTAAAAGAGCATCTGTATGAATATAGTCCCAATAATTGATGGTTTTGCTATGCAAAAGGCCTTCCAAATACACATTTTTATCTTGATTTATAGCGCTATACTTTTCATCAAGTGCATCAATCAATTGTTTGGTGGTTTTATTTTTCATACGTTCTAGCTAAAATTTACAATTGAATTTCAAAGGGATGTTTTAGTCCTTTAAATGCCTCTAAATCAGATTGTAAAGATCCTACACGGAGGTCTGCTTTAATTTTTAATGGGACCTTATTTTTATCGGCGCTTACCCAAAGTGTTACGCTTTCTTCTTCGTGAAACACACGTCCCGCCATAACATAGGGGCGAAATTTTAAGCAATTTACGTTCCCAAATTTTGTTTTTATGGTTTCTCGGCCCAAATATTTCAGCTTAAATCCAAAAATCTCACTATCAAAAAACATATCGAGTTGAACAACTTCACCAACTTTTATAGACGCTGTTTCATAATTATTTCTCAAATAATAATAGGCAGAAATAATATCTTGAATATTGGATCTTATGGGTACGGTTGTTTTCTTTTTCTCTTTTAGATCGTTTATATTTGCTTGATTTTTAGTGTAATCAAATTCTATAATTCGATTTTTGGTATATCCTCCTTCATATACATCTCGAATAAATTTATAGGGCTGGCCAGTTTTTTTATCAAAATAACTCTCATAGCGGTCTTTTACTTTAAAAAACCATTTTATTGCTCCTGTAGTCCATCCTTTTCCAATAACATGAAATACAGGTTTGTCTTTGTATTGAGCATCATGGATCTCTAGCGTTGCATTTCCTGCTTTCATCCAACCGCTGTAGCTGAGTTTAAATTTAAGCCATTCGCCAGCTTGAAAAGAAGAATTTTCTTGCGCTGAAACAAAGCTAAGACTTGACCAAAATAAGGCGACTACTAAAAATTTTCTCATGATGAACACCGTTTATATTTGATGTACATGCAAATTTGCAATTATTATTCCAAAACTAAAAGGAACAACAACTCTATTTCATTTTTGTTGTTTTAAAGTGTTCCTCTGTTGGCTTGTTCGCGCTCAATAGATTCAAATAATGCTTTGAAATTTCCTGCTCCAAACCCTTTTGCTCCCATCCGCTGAATGATTTCGAAAAATAATGTTGGACGATCTTCTACAGGTTTTGTGAAAATTTGTAACAAATAGCCTTCCTCATCGGCATCTACCAATATTGAAAGTTCTTGCAGTACAGAAATATCTTCTTTCATAAGTTTCATGTGTGCTCCTAGACGTTTTGGTATTGCATCATAATAGGCTTGTGGTGGAGGTGGCAAAAACTCTACACCATTGGCGCGTAAATGCCGCACTGTTGCTATGATATCGTCGGTTGCTACCGCCAAATGCTGTACTCCACAACCTTCATAAAAGTCAAGATATTCTTCAATTTGAGAACGCTTTGCAGCTTTGGCAGGTTCGTTAATGGGAAATTTAATTCTTCCGTTGCCATTGCTCATCACTTTACTCATAAGAGCAGAATATTCCGTGTGAATCTGTTTATCATCAAAGGATAAAAAATTAACAAATCCCATAACTTCTTCATACCATTTTACCCAAGTATTCATTTCTCCCCAACCTACATTTCCAACCATATGGTCTATAAATTTTAGTCCTGCACTTGGCGGATTATATTCAGATTCCCAAGCAATATATCCAGGGAAAAATACGCCTTTATAATTCTTGCGCTCTACAAAAACATGAACGGTTTCGCCATAAGTATAAATTCCAGAGGTGACAATTTCACCATATTGGTCGCGATGTACTTTTGGTTCAAAATATGATTTAGCACCGCGTTTGGTCGTTTCTTGATAGGCTTTGTGGGCATCTTCTACCCATAGGGCTATGACTTTTACGCCGTCTCCATGTTTTCGCAAATGGTCGTTTATTGGGGAGGTGCTATTAAGTGGTGTTGTAAGTACTAGTTTTATTTTACCTTGTTGAAGAACATAACTTACTTCATCTTTTGAGCCTGTTTCTAGGCCTTTGTAGGCCAATGATTGGAATCCAAAAGCTGTTTTATAGAAGTGTGCTGCTTGTTTAGCGTTGCCAACATAAAATTCAACAAAATCTGTCCCAAGAAGAGGCAAAAAATCTTGGGCTCCGTCAAAAATTTTCTCAAGACTGTAATCTACAGATTTTAAGGGTTTACTCATAACTAAAATTTTTAAGGTTAATATTAATGTTCTAACCAAGATTTAAAATAATCTTCATCAGATATCTTTAGTGCTTCTTCTGTAACTTGAAGAGGTTTGAATGTGTCGACCATTACGGCCAACTCTTGGGTGTCTTTTTTTCCAATACTGCGTTCCATTGCGCCTGGATGTGGGCCATGCGGAATGCCTGCCGGATGTAAGGAGATATACCCCGGTTCAATGTCATTTCGGCTCATAAAATCTCCATCTACGTAATACAACACCTCATCGCTATCAATATTACTGTGATTGTATGGCGCTGGAATTGATTCTGGATGATAATCGTAAAGTCTTGGTACAAAACTACATACAACAAAAGCATTGGTTTCAAATGTTTGATGCACTGGTGGTGGCTGATGAATTCGACCTGTAATCGGCTCAAAATCGTGAATTGAAAATGCATAAGGATAATTAAATCCATCATACCCAATCACATCGAAAGGATGAGAGGCATAAATCATTTCTATGATTTCGTTTTGCTTTTTTAATTTGATTGTAAATTCTCCGCTCTCATTGTAGGTTTCTAATTCCTGTGGCCGGCGAATATCACGCTCGCAATAGGGAGCATGTTCTAACAATTGTCCAAACCAATTTCTGTAACGTTTTGGTGTATAAATTGGACTGTAAGATTCTACAATGAAGAGTCTGTTGTCTTCGGTGTCAAATTGTATTTGATATATTATGCCTCTAGGAATGATCAAATAATCACCAAATTTAAAGTCTAAATTTCCAAACATAGTGCGTAGTTTTCCAGATCCTTTATGCACAAATAGCAATTCATCTGCATCAGAATTTTTGTAAAAATACGTTGTTAAAGAAGATTTTGGTGCAGCCAATATAATGTTACAATCCGAATTTGTTAGAACTACTTTTCGGCTTTCCAAAAAATCTGATTCTGGTTGTACCTTAAAACCGTGTAACTTATAGGATTGAATATTATTTGTTTTGGCAATTTTTGGAGCTATAGAATATTGCTTTTGTATGGATTTGACTTGTGTTGGACGTTGTTCGTGGTAGGCGTTGGTGGACATCCCATCAAATCCTATGGTTCCAAATAATTGCTCATAATAGAAACCTCCATTTGGTTTTTTGAATTGGATATGCCTCTTGTGAGGGATATTTCCAAGTTTGTGATAAAACGGCATCGTAAAAAGTTTTTTATGTTATACAAAATAAGCTCAAAGAGAAATTGGTTCATGATATCATCATCAAGAACACAGCTTATTCGGGATTTCTTTTGATAAGAAAATGAAGCAACAATAAAAGATCTTTCCAAAATAGGGTCATACACAAATTTAATAAAAAAAATTATACCATTAGAACCAATAGCCCAAGTTAACAAACACGCCGCTATAGTCATTTTCTGGAGACCAATGGAATTTAAGTTCAATTGGGCCAAAAATAGTTTCTAAACCATAGCCCAAAGCAAAGCCCTTGTAAGACGGTAATGAAAGCCACTCTTCCCCTAAGAAAATATCATTTCCAATATTGGCAAAATTTCCAGATATATTAATATGATGCCGTTTGTAGAATTCATAATCGGCTGTGAAATAGGCATTTACAAAACTATCTCCCGATAAACTAAAAAAGTCGTACCCAAAAAATGAGCTATTGTTGTTGATGTGATTATGACCATAGCCACCCAAACCAAAGTTGAGCGCAGGAATTTTATCATCGCCAACCATAAACCCACCTTCTGTACCGACCAAAAAAGATATGTTTTTATACATTTTAAAGGCCTTAGCTATATTGGCTTTTAAAATTAAAAATTGACTAAAATCTTCATATTTGGATGCCGTTAAATACAAATCTCCCGAGCCCTCAAACAAAAAACCACTTGTTGGAAAAAAAACATCATCCAATGTATCATACTTCATTGCTGCATTGACGCTAGAAAAATCGCTTTCCTCTATTTGGTATTTTACATCTTGAAATGTTGTTGTTAGCGATTGACTTGAGGCGTACATATTGAGGCGTTTGAATGTGGCGCCAAGTTTTAGAGAAAAATCTTTCTTGATTAGTGTTTCTACAAAAAAACGAGCTGTAAAATCAGAAAGTGTTGTTGGAATTCTAATCCTTAATGTCTCTGGAAGTGACGGATTAAATAAGAGCGGGTTTATATCATATCGAAAACGAGTGTATTGGGCGTTGAGACCAATACTCCAATAAAACCCTTTGTCTATGTAATAATCAAAATTGAAGCGTGAATTATCCCCCAATATGAAATCTAAGGATAACACATCGTTTTTGAGTAGTAATTGTTTTTTTGTGAAATTTAATAATACAGCACTTTTAAGAACTTGATCGTAATGAATACCAAACTTTAAAAAACTTGTATTTGTCGTTTCTTTGACGTTTCCCATAAAATGATACCCTTGATTTTCATTGGATAAAAACTTGTAACGAAAACTATCGAAGTTGTTGGTTGCCAATAAATTACTGACACCATTATTAAAATCATCGAAACTTATGGTTTCGCCTTTGCGAAAACGCAACTTTCCCATAACGTATGCGTCCGTATATTTTTTATTCCCATCAATATCAATCCTACTAATTTTTAAACTGTCAGTATCGCTAGAGATCTTTGGTAATTTTGAAAATTTCTGTGTTTTTGCTAATGCTTTTAATTTGTTAAAGAAAGGAACAACCGCTGTTTTGCCTTTTTCAATTATCTCTGAACCTTTGTTAAATGAAATGATTGAATATTTTTCGACATCAGGTTGTATATAAAGATCTGTCAGTTGTTTCTTAACTTCCATTGCTTTTGTTGATCTAAAATTGTTGATCTGCGTCAAAATTTCTGATACCGATTTTATTTCATCTTTTGTCAATAAATCCTCTTGAACATTAACTCCGATAATGTAGTCTAAATCTTTTGTTTTAAGGATTTCTACAGGGTAATTATTTGTAATACCGCCATCCATCAATAAAATTCCATCGCGTTCGACAGGTTGAAAAAGCGTTGGCAGCACACTACTGATAGACATGGCTTCAGCAAGATTTCCTTGATCCATCACAACAGCTTCTCCTGTTTCCATATTTGTTGCTATACAATAGAAAGGAATAGGCAACTCGCTAAAATTAGTTATACTCCATTCGTCTTTTGTAAGTTTGGTGAGTAAGTTAAACACGTTTTGACCTCTGGAGATAGAGGACGGCAATTGAACTTTAAAATCTTTTAGAGGAAGTGATGCCGCATATTTTTCTGCATTTTTTCGTTCTTGAAACGTTTTGGACGGTCGTGGTACTTTATCTCCAAGAAGCACATCAAAATCAACTCTTCTAAAAATGGAATCCAACTGATGCGCAGAGTACCCAGATGCATATAACCCACCAACCACAGCTCCCATACTTGTTCCGCCAATATAATCTATGCGAACACCTAGACTATCAATAGCTTTCAAAACACCAATATGAGCCAAGCCTTTGGCACCTCCACCACTAAGAACCAATCCAACTTTTGGATCTTTTGGCAATGGCTTTTGAGCAAAACCAATAAGACTGCAGATATAAAAAACGATAAAAAACTTGGGGTTAACTTTCATGTTCTTTGTGGTAAAATTTATAAATTTTTTGCGCTTTGGAAACACCAATAATTTGTTCTAATTCGTCCAATTTTGCAAAAGATACTCTTTGCGCCGACTTGAATACTTTCAATAATTGTACCCTAGTTTTTTCTCCAATTCCGGGAATAGATTCCAACTCTGAGTGCAAGGCCGATTTGCTTCGCCTGTTGCGGTGATGTTCTATTCCGAAACGGTGCGCTTCATTTCTCAATTGTTGAATGATTTTTAATGTTTCGCTTTTTTTGTCTAAATATAATGGAATTGGATCGTTTGGATAAAATAATTCTTCTAAACGTTTTGCAATTCCTATAATAGCAATTTTTCCACGTAAATTTAATGCATCCAAACTTTTTAGTGCCGCAGAAAGTTGCCCCTTTCCTCCATCAATAATAATCAGTTGAGGCAAATCTTGTTTTTCATCCAAAAGTCTTTTATATCTTCGATACACCACCTCCGTCATAGAGGCAAAATCGTCTGGACCTTCAACGGTTTTGATATTAAAATGACGATACTCTTTTTTGCTCGGTTTTCCATTTTTAAAAACTACACATGCGGCGACAGGGTGTGTGCCTTGAATATTAGAATTATCGAAACATTCGATATGCGTTGGTGCTTCTGAGAGGCGAAGATCAGACTTCATTTGTGCCATTATGCGTTTCACATGACGATCCGGATCTGTGATTTTGACCTGTTTGAGCTGTTCCAATCTATAATATTTGGCGTTTCTAAGAGATAAATCTAGCAACTGTTTTTTGTCTCCTACTCGAGGTATTGTGATTTTGATAGTCTCGCCTAGCTTAACTTCAAAAGGCACATAAATTTCTTTTGATAGAAGTTGAAATCGCTGTCTCAGTTCTGTTATGGCCAATTCTAATAATTCGACATCACTTTCTTGAAGTTTCTTTTTGATTTCCATCGTATGAGCTCTGATAATCGCACCATGAGATAATTGGAGAAAATTAACATATGCAAAACTTTCATCGCTAGTGATTGAATAGACCTCGACATCACTAATTTTAGGATTTACAATAGTAGATTTTGATTGATAATTTTGTAGAATAGTGATTTTTTCTTTCAAAACTTGTGCGTCCTCAAACTGTAAATTTTCAGCTAAATCTTGCATTTGCCTTTTAAAAAGTGATAAAGAGTTTTTAAAATTCCCTTTTAAAATATCACGAATGGCAGAAATATTTTCCAAATAGGCCTGCTCAGTTTCTTTGGCCTCACAAGCCCCTTTACAATTGCCTAAATGATATTCTAAGCATACTTTATATTTTTTATTATTTATTTTTTCTTCAGACAAATCATAATGACACGTTCGAATAGGAAAAAGGCCTTTGATCAAATCCAAAAGCGTTGAAACTGTTCTTACACTTGTGTAGGGCCCAAAATATTCCGAACCATCTTTTATCACTCTTCGGGTTTGAAACACGCGTGGAAATCGCTCTTTTTTAATGCACAACCAAGGGTAGGATTTGTCATCTTTTAGAAGAACATTATAGCGTGGCTGATACTTTTTTATCAAATTATTTTCAAGCAATAAAGCATCGGTTTCGGTATCAACAATAATATGTTTTATATCATGAATTTTTTTGACCAAAACATTGGTTTTACCATAATCATGAACTTTATTGAAATACGAACGCACTCTGTTCTTCAAGTTTTTGGCCTTTCCCACATAAATTACAGTACCCTTGTTGTCAAAAAAATGATAGACACCAGGCGTACTTGGAAGTGTTTTTAGTTGTATTTCTAATCTTGAAGATGACATCTTTCCAAAGGTATATTAATTCCTAGTATTGTAAAAATCCATTGTAGTTTTTTAGTATATTGCTTTAAAATTAGCTTTAATTTTTGTTATGAATATTGTCATCTTATCTCGAAACAAAAACTTATACTCAACAAGAAGACTCATTGAAGAGGCCGAAAATAGAGGACACGATGTCGAAGTTATAGATCCTTTGAGTTGTGATTTAATCATTGAAAAAGAAAAACCAACAGTCTATTATAAAGGGAAATACCTCAATGATGTTGATGCCATTATTCCTCGAATTGGAGCCTCTGTAACTTTCTATGGCTGTGCAGTAGTACGCCAATTTGAAATGATGAATGTATTTTCTACCGTTTCATCCGATGCTATCATTCGTTCTAGAGATAAACTGCGTAGTTTTCAGCGCCTTTCCAAAGGCGGAATAGATATGCCAAAAACAGTATTTACAAACTATTCGAAAGATGTAGAAGAAGTTATAGAACATGTTGGAGGCACCCCTGTTGTTATCAAATTACTAGAAGGTACACAAGGGCTTGGTGTGGTTTTGGCAGAAAGCAAAAATGCTGCCGAATCTGTTTTGGAAGCATTCAATGGACTTCAAGCCAGGGCTTTGGTACAAGAATACATCGCCGAGGCAAAAGGCGTCGATATTCGTGCTTTTATTGTCGATGGCCAAGTCATTGGAGCTATGAAACGAAAAGGAAAAGAAGGAGAATTTAGATCAAATTTGCATCGTGGCGGTACCTTTGAGTATTATCGAATGTCTGAAGCTGAGTTAAAAATTGCCATTAAATCTGCGCGTCAACTCAAACTTCCAGTTTGTGGTGTCGATATTTTGCAATCCAAACGTGGGCCATTAATTATGGAGATCAACTCTACTCCAGGACTCGAAGGTATCGAAGGGGCTTCACAAAAAAATATTGCCAAAGCTATTATTACATTCATCGAAAGAAATAGACGTTAATGACCAACAATAATTCTATATTAAATATCCTTGGTGAAGATATCGCCCTTGGCGAATCGCGAGAAATTAATTTTCATGTTGCAAAACTACACACGCAAACCAGAGTTGATGTTCCTGTCATCATCAATCGCTCCAAAAAACCTGGTCCAGTTGTTTTATTTACCGCTGGTATTCACGGAGATGAAGTGAATGGTGTAGAAATCGTTCGGCAACTCATCGCAAAAGGCATCAATAAACCAAAGAAAGGAACCATCATTTGTATCCCTGTTTTGAATATTTTTGGATTTCTCAATAAAACACGAGAACTTCCAGATGGGCGTGATTTGAATCGTGTATTTCCAGGATCAAAATCGGGCTCTCTAGCAAGTCAGGTTGCGTATAAACTCATGCAAGAAATTGTACCACAAGTTGATTTTATTGTTGACCACCATACAGGCGGTGCAGGACGTTTCAACGCGCCTCAAATTAGAATCGTAAAAGAGGCGCAAAACCTCAAAAAATGGGCCAAGGCCTACGGCGCTCCTTTTGTGGTGTATTCCAATAAAATTTCAAAATCGTTCCGTAGTGCATGCGACAAACACAATATTCCAATTTTACTTTTTGAAGGAGGAAAATCTTATCATATTGACGCTCAAGTTACCAACACAGGAGTCAATGGAGCAAAGCGAATTTTGAATCATTTTGATATGTTGAGAACAAAATTTAAAGCGTCCACTCCAAAAAAAGAAATTATTTTTATTGAAGAAAGCAAATGGATTAGAGCCAAGTCTTCTGGTATGTTTCGTGCAACAATAAAACTTAATTCTAAAGTTGAAAAACACACTATTTTAGGCTATATCACAGATGCTTATGGAAAATTTAATCAATCTGTCAAAGCAGAAAATGATGGCTATATTTTAAATATTAATGAAGACCCAATTGTTTATAAAGGAGATGCTCTATTTCGATGCTCCACAACTATTAATTTATGAATAAAAAAGACCTTAGAACAACCTACAAACAAAAGCGCAAATCCTTAGATCAATCGACCATAGATGCGTTGAGCTTAAAAATTGCAAACCAAGCGTTGAAACTTCCTATTTGGAATGCTCGTTTTTTTCATATATTCTTGACTATCAAGCACTTGAAAGAAATAGAAACAGAACCTCTTATGAGTATTTTGTTTGGAAAGGATAAAAATATAGTCCTTCCAAAAAGCAATATTTCTACTGGTGAAATGACGCATTATTTGCTTACAGATGATACTGTAATCAAGCCAAATATTTGGAACATTCCAGAGCCCGAAAACGGCCTGCAAATTGAAAACGAAAACATTGAAATTGTATTTGTCCCTTTATTGGCTTTTGACGAGAAAGGACATCGTGTTGGCTATGGCAAAGGGTTCTATGACACCTTTTTAAAACATTGTCCAAATGCTATTAAAATAGGGCTTTCTTTTTTTGAAGCTGAAGCTCAAATCGAAGACAGCAAGGCATACGATATCCCACTGGATTATTGCATTACTCCAAATCGAATTTATCATTTTGAGTAAAGCTTTGATTGAGTCTAGAACTCTTGCTGTTGTATAACAAAAGAAGCCCAACACCTGTACTTATAGCGACATCGGCAATATTGAAAACGGGATTGAAAAATGTAAAATAGTCACCACCAAAAAAAGGCATCCAGTTAGGGAAATATCCAGAGAACAAAGGAAAATGTAGCATGTCTACAACTTTTCCATAAAATAATCCGCTATAATTATTTTCAGCAAAAATTGTGGCTTTTTGTCCATAACTGTGATCAAAAATAAAACCATAAAAAACAGAATCAATAATATTGCCAAGTGCTCCAGAAAAAATGAGAGCAATAGCAAAACTTAATAGTTTGGAGGTTTGTTTTTTTATGGAGTCTAAAAGCCAATAACCAATGCCTACAACAGCAGCTAATCTGAAAAGAGTAAGAAATAATTTTGCTGATTTATCTGATATAAAAGAAAATACATCACTGAGTTTTGCTCCCCAAGCCATGCCGTCATTCTCTACAAACAGAATTTTGAACCAATTGAAAACAACCCATTGCTGCCCCAGTTCAAAATGCGTTTTTACATAAATCTTAGAGAGTTGATCAAAAATTAAAACGGACAAAACAAGATAGAAGACATGCTTTTTGGACATCCTATCGTTGCATGTTTTTGGCCTCAATACTCAACGTAGCATGTGGCACAAGCTCCAATCGCTTTTTATTGATTAATTTGCCTGTAACTCTACACACACCATAGGTTTTGTTTTGAATTCTTATAAGTGCATTTTTAAGATCTCTAATAAACTTCTCTTGACGTATTGCAAGCTGGGCGTTAGACTCTTTGCTCATAACTTGACTGCCCTCATCAAAAGCTTTAAACGTTGGAGAAGTGTCTTCGGTACCATTATTCAAATCGTTCATGTAGGCACTTTTTATAAGTTCCAAATCATGTTGTGCCTTTTCAATCTTTTGTTGAATCAATGTTTTGAATTCTTCTAAATCCTTGTCGGAATATCGATTGGTTGTTTCCATAGACATCGTTTTTATGTGTGTTTCTGAATGAATAACTTGGTCGAAATATCATCAAAATCTATTGCTATTCCCTTATCAAGTTGATTCACTTCATGTAATGTTTTTGTTAAAGTTTCTAATTTAATATATTCTAAATTATTTTGAATGGCTTTGTGCATATTTTCGTGATGAAGAAGAACAACTTCAATAGTGTCTGTCACTTCAAAACCAGAGTCTTTTCTTAAATTTTGAATACGATTTACAAGTTCGCGAGCAATCCCTTCTTCTTTCAACGCCGCTGTGATGGTGACATCCAATGCTACAGTCATCGCTCCTTGATTGGCTACAAGCCATCCTTCAATATCTTGCGATGTGATTTCAACATCATCAAGGGTCAATGTACTAATTTTTCCATTAATTTCAATCTCCAAACTTCCTTGTTTTTCAATTTCTTTTATGGCATTAGCATCTAGCTTTTGAATGGCCGCAGCTACAAACCGCATATCCTTTCCAAATCTTGGCCCCAAAACCTTAAAATTTGGTTTAATTTGTTTCACCAAAATATCCGAAGCATCCTCCAAAAGTTCAATTTCTTTCACATTAACCTCGTGTTTTACAAGATCTGAAATGGCCAAAATTTCTTCTTTTTGTTTGGATGATGCTACAGGGATCATGATTTTTTGAAGGGGTTGGCGAACTTTAATTTTTTCTTTTGCTCTAAGCGATAATACTAAAGAAGAAATCAATTGAGCTTGTGCCATTTTGTGTTCCAATGCTTTATCAATCAGCTCTGGATTCGCCTTAGGAAATTCTGCCAAATGAACACTTTTGAACGTTTCTTTTTGGGTATTTTTTATAAGATCTAAGTAAAGGCGGTCCATAAAAAATGGAGCTATAGGTGCACCAAGTTTTGCAATTGTCAACATACATGTATATAAGGTTTGGTAGGCAGAAATTTTATCGGCCTGATAATCTCCTTTCCAAAATCGTCTTCTACTCAATCGTACATACCAATTGCTTAACAACTCTTGTGTAAACTCTGAAATGACTCTTGCAGCTTTGGTGGGTTCATAATTTGCATAATACTCATCTACTTTTGTGATGAGGGTATTCAATTCAGATAAAATCCAGCGGTCAATTTCGGGGCGTTCTCCTAAAGGAATTTCGGGCTCAGAATAATTAAATTTATCAATATTAGCATAAAGGGTAAAGAAAGAATAGGTATTGTATAACGTCCCAAAAAACTTTCGCCGTACTTCTTCTATGCCTTCAATATCAAATTTTAAATTATCCCACGGATTGGCATTGCTAATCATATACCACCGTGTTGCATCTGGGCCATAGGTCGCTAATGTTTCAAAAGGATCGGTTGCATTGCCTAAACGTTTGGACATTTTTTGTCCATTTTTATCTAAAACTAATCCATTGGATACTACATTTTTGTAGGCCACAGAATCAAAAACCATTGTTCCAATGGCATGCAGCGTATAAAACCATCCTCGTGTTTGATCTACACCCTCTGCAATAAAATCTGCTGGAAATGCTTTGTTTTGGTCTATTAATTCTTTGTTTTCAAAAGGATAATGCCATTGAGCATAAGGCATACTTCCAGAGTCAAACCACACATCGATAAGATCACTTTCGCGACGCATCGGTTGCCCTGTTGCTGAAACAAATATGATGGTATCAACAATATTTTTATGTAAATCTATTTTTGAGTAATTTTCGTCTGAGAAATCACCAACTACGAAATCTTCAAAAAGGTCTTTTGGCATAAATCCAGCAGCAATAGATTTTTGAATTTCACTTTTCAATTCTTCAACTGAACCAATACAAATTTCTTCTTTTCCGTCTTCTGTACGCCATATTGGTAATGGAATCCCCCAGTAGCGCGATCGCGATAAGTTCCAATCATTGGCATTTGCGAGCCAATTTCCAAAACGCCCATCTCCTGTGCTTTTTGGTTTCCAATTGATGGTTTGATTAAGCTCAAACATGCGTTCTTTAACATCGCTAATTTTGATAAACCACGAGTCTAACGGATAGTACAAAATAGGCTTGTCCGTACGCCAGCAGTTGGGATAGCTGTGTTTATATTTTTCAACCTTAAAAGCTTTATTTTCAATTTTAAGCTTAATAGCAAGTTCTACATCTACAGATTTCTCTGGTGCTTCTCCCTCGAGATAATATTCGTTTTTCACATAACGCCCTGCAAAGTCAGAGACTTCTTTTCGAAAACGCCCCTGAAAATCAACCAATGGCACTAAATTGCCGTCCTCATCTTTCACTAATAGCGGTGGGATTTCTGGGCTTGCTTGCTTGGCGGCAATGGCATCATCGGCACCAAATGTTGGTGCAGTATGTACAATTCCTGTTCCGTCTTCTGTGGTTACAAAATCTCCTGCAATTACACGAAATGCATGTTCTGGATGATCGTGCGGTAGAGCATATTCCAACAATTGCTTGTATTTGGTTCCAACTAAATCGGATCCAACAAATGTTTTTAAAATTAAAAAAGGAATTTTCTGCTCTCCTTTCTTGTACTCCTCTAACTCCTGGGTGGTTTCAACTTGTGCAAATTTTCCAGAAAATTGCTTGTCAATTAATGCTTTTGCCAACACAACATTTATAGGTTCAAAAGTATATTGGTTGAATGTTTTTACAAGTACATATTCAATTTTTGCTCCAACGGTTAGTGCAGTATTACTTGGCAATGTCCAAGGGGTTGTTGTCCAAGCCAAAAAGTGAATAGCGCCTTCATTTTGTAAACACTTTGGTAAAGATTCTGGAAGTGCTTTGAATTGCGCTACAACGGTGGTGTCAGTTACATCTTGGTAGGTCCCTGGTTGATTGAGCTCATGTGAACTCAGTCCTGTTCCTGCCTTTGGCGAATAGGGTTGGATTGTGTACCCTTTGTATAATAAATTTTTGTTATATATCTGCTTGAGTAACCACCATACACTTTCCATGTATTTTGAATCGTAGGTGACGTAAGGGTCGTTCATATTGACCCAGTACCCCATTTTTTCGGTGAGGTCGTTCCAAACATCTGTGTAGCGCATGACTGCCTTTCTGCACGCTGCGTTATAATCTTCTACAGAAATGGTGTTTCCAATATCTTCTTTAGTAATTCCTAGTTCTTTTTCTACACCGAGTTCTATTGGGAGTCCGTGTGTATCCCAACCCGCTTTTCGTTTGACTTGAAAACCTTTCATGGTTTTGTATCTTGGAAAAATATCTTTTATGGCACGCGCCAAGACATGATGTACTCCAGGTAACCCGTTTGCAGAAGGTGGCCCTTCAAAAAAAACATAAGGTGTTTGCCCTTCTCTAGAAGTGATACTTTCCTCAAAAATTTGGTGTTCTTTCCAATAATCTAACAGTTCCTCTGCGATCTTTGGCAAGTGTAATCCTTTATACTCTGGAAAGTTTCCGCTCATCATTACTCAATTAGTCCGCAAAATTACTAAATTTTAAGATAATAGCGATACGGAAAAATGTGTAATTTATAACTGAATTGATTCAACAATATATCAAATTGAAATCAATAAATTTACACTTGAACTTTTATTCAAAATTTGCGCTTGTTTTTATAAAAAATAAAACATCAATCCAATTTTAAAACTCCTTGCATCAAAAGCGTTTTGGTTGATCTTAGCATTGTCAAAAATAGGGTTTAGCCCATAGTAAAGAAATCCGTTCCAATTATTATAGCCCAAACTTAACGTCAGTCCAAACTGCCAATCATTAAGATCAATATTTTTTAATCTTGTTGATAATTCCTGAGTTTGATAAATATATGAAGATGCAAAAATATAACTGGCTTTAAATCCTGCATAAACTCTCCAAAATTTATAGGATTCTGCAGTAGAAGTTCGCCAACGAAATTCTATTGGAATTTCGATGGATTGATGAGAAAATCTATTTTTTTTGAAAGCGGTACTAGATGCGATTTCATACACATATGCTTCCGATGATGTCGGCGAAATTTTTAGGTTTCCAGAATAGGTATTAAAAGCATAGCCGAGTCCGACACCTATTGCAATATTGCGTTGAATATTGATGGGAAAATCTCGAATAAAACCTACTTTCAGACCGGGTGAAAATCCGGTTTGATTAAAATCTTCTGGAGCGTCTGTAAAACTGTTGTATGTGAGGCCAAAATAAAATTGATCTTCTCTGTAAAGTGCATCAAAATTATTCGTAGAATCTTGTGCCCAAACTCCTGCGAAGTGCATCAAAAAAATGGTCATCATTGTTATGTTTTTCATAAGGAAAAAATTAGAGCAAATAAATGTACAAAAAAAGGCATTCAAATTTGAATGCCTTTGTATTTGAATAGAACTTTAAATAGAATCAATTCATATTTGTTGTTACATCGCCAATCCCTGTTGTATAGTTGATTTTCAATGCGTTTACTTTTCTAAGCTCTTGTTTAACATCGCCAACGATACCCATATTTGCTTCTCTATCTACCTTTAGGGCGACGGTCAAAAAGGGTATTAATTCTTCGCGCAACGCAGCTCTTTCGGAACTGATAAAAGCGCTAACTTCAGAAAGTGATGCAAATTGATCATTTAACTGAATTCTTGCTTCGGTTCCAAACTTTTCATAACCTGAACTTGGCTTGCCCATGTAGATATAACTTACAGGGTTTTTCTTGTCTAGTTTTTCAACTTGATTGGCCACAGGCAATGAATTTTGTATTTTTAATGAATTTTCTCGCATAACGGTAGCAACCATAAAAAAGAATAATAACATAAATACAATATCTGGTAAAGAGGCTGTGGAAATTGCAGGGAGCCCTCCGTCTTTTTTCTTTTTAAATTTTGACATTTTTGTGTGTTCTTTTAAATAATGATACTACTGAACCTCCGAGAGTTTTTGTGGAAACTCTAGTTTGATTTGATCAATGACTGCTTTGAGTTTGTCTTTATTTCCAATAAATCGTGCGTCTTTGTAGTTTTTTTGCATTTCTACAAAATTCATGTCTCTAAATCCTTTACCAGGACCTATCTCTAGAGCACGTCTATTTCTGAGAACATTATATGCAGCTACCAATTCATTTTGCACTGAAATGTATGCCGCATATGATGTTTCGCGTTCGTTTTTCAAAGATATAATTGCTTTGTCTGGATTATCGGACGATGATGGATCCTTTTTGCCTTGGCAATAACTACAAGTTTTATCACCATTATTGTCCAAAAACTCGACGGCTGCGGAACGCAAGTCGGCGATATCCATAAGTTCATCCTCTACAAGCAATTGATCTTTTCCATTGAGGAGTACTGTAAAAATATTTTTCTGCTTGATGATTGGCGGGTCAACTTCTTCCATAGGTGGAAGCTTTCGGTTGATTCCAGAATCTTTTTCAATGGTAGTTGTTACCAGGAAAAATATTAACAGTAGGAAAGCAATGTCGGCCATAGAGCCTGCATTAACTTCTGGTGCAGATCGTTTAGCCATATTATTTCAACATTTTTTTGATTCCAAACCCTAACATCGTTCCTCCTGCTACAATACCAAGAGCATAAAACAAGTACAATCCAGTACCAACAAGTTTTGATTCTCCTTCGGTAAGAATTGAACCATCTTTTAAAACGGTTTCTGTTCCTGTAGCAAAAACGAAGTAGCATATCAGAGCAAGCAGCAAGAAAGCACCTACTGAAATAAGCGTGTTTTTCAGGCCTGCTGCGTTAGATATCAAGTTAACGACTGTAAAAAGAACTACTGCCAAAACGGCAATAGCAAGAATAAAGTAAGCAACATACATAAATGTATTGACACTTGATGCGCCTTCTCCAGCTTTAATGGCATCGTCTCCAGTAGAGATGATACTAACAAGAAAAACAATAGAAAGGACTCCTACAACTGCAGCTACAATCTTTAATAATTTTTGTAAATCCATAATTATTTGATTTAGTTTGAGTTAAGAAGTATTATTTTTTATTCTTTACAAGAATGTCCATCAATGAGATAGAAGCATCTTCCATGTTGTTGACGATACTGTCAATTTTTGCAATAATATAATTGTAAAATATTTGTAAGATAATCGCAACAATCAAACCAAATACTGTTGTTAGAAGTGCGACTTTAATACCTCCTGCAACAAGAGATGGTTGCATATCTCCAGCAGCTTCAATTTTATCGAAGGCTTGAATCATTCCAATTACAGTTCCCATGAAACCAAGCATTGGTGCCAAAGCAATAAATAAAGAGATCCAAGATACATTCTTTTCTAATTGTCCCATTTGTACACCTCCATATGCTACAACAGCTTTTTCAGCGGCATCTAAATCTTCATCTGCACGGTCTAAACCTTGATAGAAAATAGATGCAATAGGACCTTTTGTGTTTCTACACACTTCTTTTGCAGCTTCTACACCACCAGAAGAAAGAGCTTCCTCTACATCTTCAGTTAATTTTTTTGAGTTTGTTGTTGAAAGATTTAAGAAAATAATTCTTTCAATAGCAATTGCTAATCCTAAAATTAGACATAACAAAACGATACCCATGAACCCTGGTCCACCTTCGATAAATCGCTTTTTTAGTTCTTGATGAAATCCTAATGATTCCACTTCTTCACCAGCTGCATCGTCCTGTACTGGGCTTACAATTGTGGTTACTGTGGTGTTCATGTTCGTGTGTGTACTTGCATTTACAGACCCGAATGCCATCGTTAGTGCGATCGCTAGAATTGGAAATAATTTTTTCATTGTTCTATTCTTAAAATTTATTAATGTTTGAATTGTTTATAGGTTGCTAAAGATATAAAAAAAATCAGACTACAAAAATAAAAATTAAGGCATCCAAAAAATTCATTTTAAAGAGAGGATTATAGCACCTTGAAAAACAGCTCTTTAGGTCTAAATTTAATGGAAATTAAAAATTTATAATCGATTCGTTATTAATACAGATCTCCTACAATTTGAAAAAAAATTGATTCACTTAAAAATTTTTATCAAATAATAAATTCCTAAAGTGCTTAAACCCACAACGAGAAGAATTCCTGCAAACTGCCAAGACATGAGTTTGAATAAAAGAGCAAATATGCTAACAGAAAGTCCAAAATATTTGAGTTTTTCTAACAAAAATTATAGGGGTATGATAGTTTACAATAAAATAAGCAGAGAGGAAGGGATTCGAACCCTCGATACGCTTTTGGCGTATACACACTTTCCAGGCGTGCGCCTTCGACCACTCGGCCACCTCTCTAGTTTCTTTTTTAAAAGAGATCAAATAAATAAAAAATTGTTTAGTTGTGAAAGAAAATTCCTCTTAATTTTCAGTTAATTCTCCACGAATTGAAGTTTCAAAAACAACTTGAAAAGTGCTTTTGGGCGTGCCTTTTCCTAGCAAATACATCAATTTTGTGATCGCAGCTTCTGTGGTCATGTCTTTTGCAGAAATTACCCCAAATTCTCTCATTTTTTTACTGGTTTCATAATGCCCCATATGCACCATCCCACCAGAGCATTGGGTCACATTAACAATATAAATGCCTTTTGAAATAGCCGTTTTTAATACCTCTAAAAACCAATCTTCTGTGGTGGCGTTTCCAGAACCATATGTTTCCAAAACAACGCCTTTGAGGTTTGTAGTCTCCAAAATTGATGTCAAAACTGAAGGTTGTAATCCTGGAAAAAGCTTGACAATTACAACATTGGTATCAAATGATTTATGCACTTTTAAGTGGTCTTGAGTAAAGTTTTTCTGTAATAAATCATGCTGTACTTGTAGTTGAACCCCAGATGTTACTAGCGGTGGAAAGTTGTTTGAAGCAAAGGCCTCAAAATGATCGGCATTGATTTTTGTTGTTCTATTGCCGCGGTATAATTTGTACTCAAAATAAAGCCCAACTTCTTTAATCACTGCTGCATTATTCTGACGCAAACTTGCCAATTGTATGGATGTAATAAGATTTTCTTTGGCATCTGTTCGCAAATCGCCAATTGGAAGTTGCGAGCCCGTAAAAATCACTGGTTTATTCAAATGTTCAAGCATAAAACTCAATGCAGATGCAGAATAACTCATGGTGTCGCTGCCATGAAGCACCACAAAACCGTGATGTGTGTCGTAGTGTTGCTCAATAATTTCTGCAATGCTAATCCAATGCCTAGGAGTGATATTTGAAGAATCGAGTGGAGTTTCAAAAGAAATGGTATCAATATCACAATTCAATAGTTGGAGTTCAGGAATACTATTGAGTAAGTTTTGAAAATCGAATGCTTGAAGCGATTCCGAATTGGCATCCTTCACCATTCCTATAGTTCCTCCTGTATAAATCAGTGCTATTTTTGTACTCATTTCTATTATATATTAAAAATATCTTTTGAGTTTTTGGTTGTAATTTCGGCAATATGTTTTACGCTTTGACCATAAATAGTGGAGAGTTTATTCAAAACCTCAAGGATGTAAACACTCTCATTTCGTTTTCCTCTATAGGGCACTGGAGCCAAATATGGGGCATCTGTTTCCAAAACTATATGCTTTAAATCGATTTCTAATAAAAACTGATCGATTTTCCCATTTTTGAAAGTTACAACCCCACCAATACCAAGTTTCATATTGTAAGATATAGCTTTATGCGCTTGTTCGAGAGTTCCTGTAAAACAATGAAAAATCCCAAATAAATCCTCCGATTGTTCTTCTTCTAAGATCTCAAAAACTTCGTCAAAAGCATCTCTACAATGAATGACAATGGGGAGTTTATAGCGTTTGGCCCATTGAATTTGAATTCTGAAAGCCTCTTGCTGTTGTTGTAATGTACTTTTATCCCAATACAAATCGATGCCAATTTCGCCAATGGCCACAAATTTTCGAGATTCTAGGGCCTGTTGTACATGCTCTAATTCCTCTTTATAGTCGTCTTTGATATGTGTTGGATGAACCCCCATCATCAAAAAAACATGTTCTGGATAGTTTTGCTCCAAAGCATACATGCTTTCGGTATATGTTGAATCTATTGCGGGTACGAAAAAACGCGTTACACCAGATTGAAGTGCTCTCGAAATCATTTCATCTCGATCCTTGTCAAATGCTTCGCTATATAAATGTGTATGTGTATCGGTTATAATCATGATACAAAAATACTGTTTTGTGTAGTATCTTTGTTTAAAAAAATTATCCGCTTGAAAAATAAGATTCCTTTAATGCAGTTTTTAATTGAAAATGATTTTCATAAAATAAAATTACATTTTATGAAAAGCAACCATTACAAAGTGATTGCAAAAATAAATGGCATAAAGGGACATTTTGTTCTGGATACTGGCGCTTCTACCACTTTTGTTGACATAAATTTAAAAGAAAAATTCAAGTTGTTTTCGGAGGAATCGCAAATAAAAGCGAGTGGTGCTGGTCCTGATAAAATAGATGCTTTTGTTTCTCACAACAATCAACTGAAATTTGGACAGTGGTCCTTGAAAAAATGTACGATTGCTTTGATCGATTTAGACCCAATAAATACTGCTTTTGCTAATGCCAATTTGTTGGCGGTTGATGGTATTATTGGTGCAGATATTCTAAAAAAAGGCAAAGCTATTATCGATTACGACAAGAATTATCTGTATTTAAAATAAAAATCCCCGCAAAAGCGGGGATCTATTATATATTGTGAAAAAAAATTTAATCTTGTACTTGGAATGTAATTGGCAGAGAATACGGCACAATGACTGGCTTACCTCTTTGGCGACCAGGTTTCATTTTTGGCAGCATATTAATGACTCTTGCCGCTTCTTTTTCTAGCCTTGGGTGTGGCGCTCTAGAACGAACTCCTGTTACATTTCCATTTTTGTCGATTTTAAAAATCACACTAATACGTTGTCTTCCAGAAAGCCCTAAGTCTCCAGCCAAATCTGTATTGAATTTACGCTGAACGAATTTAGCGATTTTATCTGACATACACTTACGCTTCTCTGCATTGGATCCGCGCTCACAACCAGGATATTCTGGTACGTTTTCAATAACTGCAAATGGAACCTCAACGTCTTCTACGACTTCTTCAACTTCTATTTCCTCAACTTCTACAATTTCTTCTTCTTGGTCTGTTTCTGTCGATTCTATTACCGTTTCTTCAATTTCTTCTTCATCCTCCACAACCTCTATAACTTCTGGAGCTGCTGGTGGCGGTGGTGGCGGTGGTGGTGGAATGACTTGTTCTATGATTGGAATTTCTTCATCTAATTCATCGTCTAGATTTAGTTTTCCTATATCAATATCGGACTTGTCATAAGTTTTGTAATTCAGCGTAGAATATGTTAAAAATAACATCAATGCTAATCCGACAGCAAAATAGATAGATCCATTTCTGCTGACGTCTGCTTTTGGGTTTTTCTTTGATTCCATTGTGTGTTTTTTTATGGGGTGTTAAATTAATTAAAAAAAATAAAACTACACAAACGTTTGAAGTTTTTTAATGAGTGTTTGTTTTTTCCAGCGTAAAATAGCTGTCATCACCAGTATTCCCAGCGTATTTGCAACAACATCAAGCAACTCCGAAACTCTTGCATGTGGCATAACACCTTGAATAAACTCAAGAATTATGCCAAAAACAAAAGCAAAAAGAGCCGCATAGATCAGACTTTTATTAATTTTTTGAAGTGAAAAAGACAAAAAAACTAAAAAGCAAAGCATAGCATAGGCCAAAAAATGAACAATTTTGTCCTCAAACTCAATATGAAACGTCGATTGATGATTGATTTTTGCCAAACTCGCAAAAGCCAAAAGAACAGTATAGCCAAGCGTTGTTGCGTAAATCAGCTGTTTTTTATGCACCAATTAATGTTTTATAGTCTTCAGCAGATAGTAATTTATCAATATCAGATGTGTTTGTGCACTTAAGTTTAATCATCCAACCAGCACCATAAGGATCCTCGTTGACTTTTTCTGGCTCATCTTCCAAAGCTTCGTTAAATTCTATGATTTCTCCTGCTAAAGGAAGAAACAAATCCGATACTGTTTTTACAGCTTCTACAGTACCAAAAACCTCCTCTGCTTCAAGAGTTTCGTCCAAGGTATCAACTTCTACATAAACGATATCACCTAGTTCTCCTTGGGCAAAATCTGTAATTCCGATGGTGAGTGTATCACCTTCTGCACGAACCCACTCGTGGTCTTTTGTGTATTTTAATTCTTCAGGTACATTCATTATATTGGTTTTATGTTATTGTTTTAATTTCCAAAGTTATAGCGCAGTGTAAATCCAGACCTTATAGTGGTTTGTGGAAATGCTGTAGAAATGGCATATTCTGAGAAGGCATAATCAAAATAAAATATAGCAGTCAAATTATTGCTAAAAGCATAATCTGCTGCATACTTTAAACTCCAAATGGTTTGACCTGCACTCACTTGATTATTATCTAAATCCAAATATCTTATGATCGTTTTATTGTTTCTCACAGATAAATCGGCTTTCATATTCAAATCACTTTTGATGACTTTTTTGGGCCCTGCCAGTTTGGAACGAATTCTCAAATCTTTGATGCGATAACCCAATCCAAAAATATATTCGTTGCCTTGAATCTCCGTCAATAAATTGTTGTCAAAACTAATAGAAAGACTTCGATCTCTTTTGATTTCTGTTGTAACTTTAATTGAATTTTTCATTTCAAAATCAACTTTAATCAATGGACTAAATTGCTCTACCAAATTTACATTACTAAAAAGAGTTTGAGCCTTAAAATTACCAGACTGATCCAAAACATCTGGATTTTGACTGGCATAATCCAAATTAGGATCGGCTGCTTTATAATCGAGGTTAGTACGAAATTGATTTATGGTATAGGATGATCGATATCCATGTGTTATAGAGAATCGTTTAAAACGTTTTTTAAACCATTTGTTTCTCATAAACCCTGTATATTTTAGAGTCCAGTTTGGAATAGGAATATCGCGAAATGCATCTAAACTTATGTTGCTGGCCTTTTTGCCAGAATACGCCGATAGGAACGCTGGCAACAAAACAGACTGGCTGTTTTTGCCAAATCCAAGCGGATACCCTTCGGCGTCTATTGCAAAGTTGCCATTCCCATAAAAATCTTGTGCCAAACGATTGGCTATTTCTAGGCGATTGTTTTTAAAATCTTCAAAAGGTGCAGAGCTGCGCTCATCACTTTGACTAAAAGCTGTTCGAATTAATGAGGTTGAAATATTGAAATTTCCAAACGTATTCTGTATTAGAGAATTGTAGGTATTACTCAAACCATCGCCACTTGTATCTGTTGTATTAAAGTTTTCTGTAAAGTTTGTCGCATAGGTTTTTCCGCCTGTAAAGTCAATTTTTAAATCTGAAATTGGCTCTGTGTTGATGGCATAGTCTAAATTTTCGTTATGCGTTTCAGAATACTGCTGGTTAAATTGATCGAAGGTCGTTAGCCATCCATTTTGTGCCGCAATATGACGTACATCGCGTTGACTTCCAAGTGTATATCCCAAAGTGGGTTTTAGTGTGCCTATAAATCCTGGCGTTGGCAAATATCCAGGCAAGAACGAACTGTTATTTTCCGAATAATTTATTTGCATTCTATTAATGCTTGTGAGCAATCCAATTCCAAAATCCTTCAAATTAAATTTCTTTTTGGAACTTTGTCTTTGGGTTCTAGTGTTTGTATTGTTTTGAACACGAGATGGTCTTTTTGATCTCGATTTTTTTATACCAACATAACGATAAAATTTACGCATATCAAAAGAGGTGTTCAGGTTGTGCTGATTGGCATTAGAAATAGAATTTCCTAAATCGTAAGTTTGTCCATTGATATTGAGCTGACCAAAAAGATCTGACCCTTTGGTCCAGAGAAAATCTCCTGTATAACTATAATTAGCTGTCAAGAAACTTAGAGTTGGTATTTTATTGAGTGGCAATTCATAATTTATCCCCATCTGCTGCGAGTGTCTATTGGGGTCGCCAAAATCGAAAAACCGATCCCAAACGTCCAAAGTCGGGTCTTGGTCTCCGTTCAAATCATCATCTATAAAATAATTTCTAACAATATGATTATTGGATGATGTGAAGTTCAAACTTAACGCATTTGTCAACTGATAATTCAATGTATATTGTAAGTCAAACGTATAATTTCTTCGAATCAATTCGTCAACTGTAATGTTGCTGGCACCCAAATCGGCATCTCTAAATTTTTGACTTTGATATTGACGAATGATATCAGAATTAATTGTTAGACTCGATGGCAATAGGTTCAGGTTGAAATCCTTTATGATTTTCCAATATTTACCTGTAAACAACGAGTCATTTTTCTTGAAAGGTTCGAAATTTAAAGGTTGAAAACTATAACTATAATTGGCTCCTACACGAACATTTTGATCCAAAGAATTTTCAATTTCAAAATCTCTATGGGCCATTTCGTTGTAAGAATAATTAAGGGTTAAATTTTCAACATCATAAACCTTTGGTTTAGCATCACCAGTACGTTGCTTTTTGACCCCAATAAAGTTGATGCTTTTTCGTTTTGTATAATCCTCCGATTGCATTCGTATGCGGTCGCGTTCTTCATTTGTTTGTGCGGCATCTAAACGATTTTCAAGTTTCAAATCTTTGTATTGTTGGTCGTATTCTGGAGTGATTAATGTTTCACTTTGTCCATAATTAAATGGAATTTGAAGCCCCCATTTTTTTGGTAATAGCTGTCCAATATTCATATTGGCTACAAAGTCATATTGTTTCAAATCTTCTCGGCTACGCTCGTTTGGCCCTTGATCTATATTTCCAAAACCTGTAGTGCTTCGCTTTGCAGTTGCATTAATGTTCATGAAATCTGCAATATTGGTATCCATACTCATAATGGCAGCCCAACCGCCTTCATTATCCATGTCGGCCAAACGAAGTTCGTTGAACCAAACTTCTGCACATTGAGCTGAAGATCCTATATTTTTGACCCCTATCATAAGAGAACGAATGTCACCAAAATTTGGATTTCCTTTTATCGCAATACGTTGCTCAAAGGGCGCTTCTGTTTGTGATGAATTGAGGTCTAATGTGAAAGGTGAAAACTCTCCTACTGGAGTTTCTTGAAGTACACCATCGATAACATTATAAAAAGTAGGGTCTTCATTGGTTAGTGTTCCCTGGCTGATGCCAAGTGCTTTTATTTTTTCTAAGAGTTCTAAAGAAAGATTGAGTTCGTTATACTCTGGCCATACCTCAGCATCAGATGCTCCTGTCGCTCCAGATGATTTTCTGAGCGGCAGTTCTAATTGATAGTAGTTCTGTGTGAAATCATTCCCCATACGAACAAAAGCCACTAAATTTCCTTGTTCAAAACTATCCGCTTCTCCATCCTCGGCATGGATAAACATTTTTAGTTTTTTATATTGACGCATGTCCACATTAATGTTTTTGAACACTGCTCTTGAGTCTGACTGCTCCAAATCACAAACATCAACAACAAGGGATTGCTCGTTCTGACGCACAATAGTATTGTTGTTGTTCAATTGTTCGCGCTGAACGTTTGGCGGAGAAACATAGCTGCCATCATTTTCTTGAACGCCAACAATTCCAACGCTAAAATCCGTTGGTTCTAGCAAAGTAGCAGCATCAGAATCATCATCCAAAGATTGTAAAAAGCGTCTCCAATCGCTTCGAACCAAATCAAAAGTACCAAATCTTAGCACTGTAGTTTGAGTGAAATCTTTTAAATACAATCTTGTAAAACGAATTGATCTAAAATCTGAAATACCTCCTATTGCATCAGTAAATTCTGTAAGTGGAATTCTAAATTGATACCAGTTTATATTGCCTGACTGCGATCCATTTGGAAGGGTAATGCCAGAAACTGTTTTGCGATCCACAATATAGGGGCTGTTTGGATTGTTTAGTGCTGCTGAGTTGATATCAATTTCATATTCATAATAACTATCAATGGTATTCATTGTGTTATCTCTGTTGATGTCTTCAACATCGGGCTGTGTTGTAGACCCTCTATTGGTTTCACTAAAAACATCTGGGGAGTTGCCTTCAAGACCATTGTATTGCTTATATCTTTCAAAGATATTTCCAGTAGTATTTAAGTAGTAGGTATAGTTGTCATTGGCCGGATCTGTCAAATTTGAAAACGCTGAAAATCTTGGATCATTGGTATTAACTTCTTCAGAATCATCATAGCCATCAAGACCAACATCTTGATTGGTGCGTTCTTGACCTTGAGAAGAAAATGCATAAATTAAGGATTGGTTTTGGGGCGTTACTGTTCCCCAAACAGATTGAGGTAACAGGCCAATATTCCCATCGGCGGGAAGTCCATTTTCGTATTGTTTTTTTCCGTCTTTTATGACATCTTCAGAAATGTTTCCTAAGTTTAGAACAAGTTTACCGCCTGGATTTGTTGGATTATTTAAAAAAGGATCCATCAACCAAAATTCCACATATTCCACATTGGCTTGTTCAAAATCTGTAGAGGTGAGTTGCCTAGAAATTCCAGCCCAACTGTTTTGTGGATTATCTAAGATTCCATCTTCTGCGCCTTCCTGATAATTATAGGGTCCTCGCTCTGTAGGCCTATACACCAAATCTAAAGAATTAATAACTGTGTATTGGCCTGTTACCAAATCTATTTCTGGAAAGAGTTCATCAATAAAAATACGTCTTGTGTAAAGATCCGAAATATCGTTGTCTGTAATTTCTCCCGGCCTTTGTGAACTGTAAAAAATAGGATCAACTGTGTACCAGTTCAATAGCGCTCTATCAAAACCATTTTGGTAGCCATTATCATCTTCATTTCCTTGAGCATAAACACGCCCAAGGCCTTTGGGTCTACTCGACAAAAACCACGATTGTGGGGTGAGTAAACTTATGCCATTTTGGGTGCCTTCAAAATCGTCCACATAAGAAGTGACTTCTCCGTTAAAGTCGGTGCCTTTTGGTGCCCCTGGTTTCAAATATGCAAACTCTCCACGAACGGATAAATTTGATATCGCATCGGTATCAATATTCGGTAGCTTGTTGGCCATTCGTGTCAGAAAAGGAACTTCTGTAGAGTAATTTCCATTGACTCCAAAAATAGTATTGTTGATGGGCTCTGTGCCATAATTGGCCTTTTGAGTTATTGGGCGTTCATTCAAATTTAATAGTGTTGCCCCTAAAACAAAATTTTCATCAAATTGATGCTCAACATTTATACCTGTAAAACGTTTTGTTTGTTGTCCAAAAACTGCATTATTTTCTACAGAAACTTGAATTGGAGTATTTGATGATTGTAAAGAGGGATCTAAAATTTGAACCGTTCCAATTTGATAATTAACGGTATAATCGATGCCTTCTACCAATACGCGGCCTCCGGCCGTAACTTTTACAGAACCTCTTGGCACATTGAATGCCCCTATTGGAATTCCAGAGCCTCCTGTGGATTTGTAACGTCCTCGTATTTGGAATTTATTTTTTTCACTATCCTGAAGTGCTGCGGTTTTTGTGCTCGAATACAAAGATGTATACACATACTTCTGCTGATTGGCATTATAGGCTCCTGGTGATGTTTCATCAGATTGATAATCTTCTGTAGGATTCAAACGTAGCGTTTCAAATAAATAACTTCCAAAGGGCTCAACTTTTGTAAAAACAATCTTACCATTTTGAGGAATAACCGTTAATCCAGGCACAAAATCAAAAAATCCATCCCCTTTATTTTGAGGATCATTATTATAATTTAATCGATCAAAATTAAATAGGCGAATAAGTGGAATCTCATTGATAGGGTCTTGATTTCCTGATGGTGCTGGAAATGGTGTTCCAGGCACAGGAGTAATAAAATTTAAAGAAGACGTTTCATTATAAAAAATATTTAATTTAAAATCTTCTTGAGACAATTGATATGCACCAGTATTATAAACGTTTTTCATCATCAAATCCCAAATGGGGAGATTCACGTTTGTAACCGCACTTTTCAGCATTTTCAACACAAGACTTTGATTGTTTACTACCTGATTTCCAGTATTTACATCTGTGGTTACGTCTGTTGCGTTCAAGCCATCGTTAGCAAATTCTCCAACTTGATATACTTGACCACCAACTGTAAATTGGTAAGCGACAGCCAAAACCTCGTCATTTTGTAAGCGTTGATTCAATGAAATATAGCCCAGCTGCGTATTGACTGTATATTCGTTGCCTTTATTTAGTTTTCTTGCGTTTTCTAACTTTCCGTAATCAAAACCTTCATTAACTCCTGTGGTTAAAAACCCCGATTGGGCGGTAGCAATATCGCGAATGGCATCCGTTAGCTGAGAGCCAGCTCCACCTATGTTGGTGGGATCAAAATCGTTATTGGTATTGTCTGGATAGGCATTTGGACCAACATTCACAAATCCTGCTGGAGGAGTTGTCAATCCTATTCTTGAAGATTCTCCCAAATCTTGTAATGCCAAAATATTTCTTACATTTTGCGTTTGATTTGTTCTGTTTGTGATCCAAACTTCTATCCTTGTAATCTGAACTTGAGAGTTAATAAAAGGATAATTTTCTAAAGCTTCATCATAATGATCTCTAAAATAGTGCCCGAGAAAGAAATGCCTGTTTTCATCATAATCCAATCCAAAAAAATCAAAATCTTGTAATGTGCCTCCACCTTGTGCAACAATGCTGCGGGTTTCAGATTGTTGCTCAGAAAATACTCCTGTAACACGAGTTTTTCCAAATTGCAGTTCTGTCTTTACCCCAAATAAGCTTTGTGCACCTGAAATTAAAGAACTATTTAATGGCATACTCACATTTCCTATTTCTAGTTTTTGAAGAATATTATCTTCGCCACCATCAATGGTTGGGTCAAATTCTAGTTTTATTAAATTTTGAAAATCAAAGGTGGATTGTGTGTCATAGTTTGCATTGACTTGTAGACGTGTTCCTACTTTTCCCATCAAACTTAAGCTAATTCTTTGATCAAAATCAAAGGTAAAATTACTTTGATTTCTTGGCGAGAAAGACGGGTTTTCTTGTTTGGTGTACATCACGCCTAGATCCATTTCTACAGATCCTTGCGGCACAACTGATATGACATTGCCACCAAAAAGGGTTTCGAAAAATTTTGAATTTACATACAAGTCAGGTATCAAATTCTTTTTAGAATCCTCTGACCCTTCTTTTTTGCCATCAAATGCATCTAGTTTTTCTTTATAATACTGTTTCAAATTCTCCTTTTGAATTAGCGCTTGAAATTCTCTTGGCGTTAAAATTATAGGATATTTGATGTCATAATCACCTACTTTTGAAGTGTAATAATAGCGGTCTGTTATGGGATCGTACGTATATTTATTTACAACACTGCTTGGATCTGGCGGATTTAAATCTCTAAAGGAAAAGGTTGTCGAAGTAGAATCACGAACCGTAGGCGTTTGTTGTGACCACAGCAAACAACTGATGCTGAAGAATAGGACAACAGCATAGTGTTTAAACATCATTTTTAGGTTGAAAATTTTCAATAGTTTTATAAATTTTTTAGGGCTTCTTTGATGATCAATTCCGCAGATGCATCTGGATTTTGAGACAAAATTTTAACAACCACTCTTTCAGACTGTTTTTTGGCAAAACCTAATACTTCTAATGCAGATAACGCTTCATCTTTGTTTGTATTGTTTGAGGGGTTGATGCCGTCATCAATATCGTAAATTTTTAAGACTTTATCTTTTAGATCAATGATGACACGCTGCGCTGTTTTCAATCCAATTCCTTTTACAGATTGAATCAATGCCACATCTTCTGAAGCAATCCCTTCACGTACTTGTTTGGGGGTTAGCGAAGACAACATGGTTCGTGCAGTATTGGTGCCAATACCACTAACGGAAATAAGGAGTCTAAAAATTTCTCGTTCGGAGGCTGTTGCAAAACCGTAGAGCTGTTGTGCATCTTCTTTCACTTGAAAGTGAGTTAGTAATTTAATATGCTCACTGTCCGTTAATTGTGAAAAAGTATGTAAAGAAATATGAATAAAATATCCTATCCCATTACAATCTACAACAACATTTGTAGGAGATTTTTCGACTAATTTTCCACTTATATGTGTAATCATACCCTAAAACTTAGAATATCAAATGTACTAAAATTATAGTATTTTATTTGAAGAAAAAAAGAGGAGTTCAAATCAAGCCTTTTCTTTTTGCTGCGCATCAATAACAGCAACCGCCGTCATGTTTACAATTTCATCGACGCTGGCACCAAATTGTATGATATGAACGGGCTTTCGAAGTCCCATCATAATAGGCCCAATAGACTCTGCTTTATTGAGTTCTTTTAACAACTTATAGGTGATATTTGCCGATTCTAAATTTGGAAAAATAAGCCCATTTACTTTTTTATTGGCCAATTTAGAAAACGGAAAGTTTGCTTTTAACATTTCACTGTTGAGTGCAAAATCTGTTTGCAGTTCTCCATCAACGGACAAATCTGGATGCCTGCGATGTAAATAAGAAACAGCTTCACGAACTTTTGTTGCTGTTTGGTCTTTTGAAGAACCAAAATTGGAGTAAGACAACATCGCCATTACTGGAGTTATTCCAAACATTTTCATGACTCCAGAAGTCATTTGTGTGATTTTTATCAAGTCATGAGCTGAGGGATTGATATTTATAGCCGTATCACTCAAAAACAGAGGGCCTCTTTGTGTAATCATTACGTTGGTTGTGGCAATTCTTGTCGATCCTGGAGCAAGACCTATCAAATCGAGCATAGGTTTGACCACCGATGGATAATTTCTTGAATATCCAGTAATTAAAGCATCGGCATCCCCTTCATTGACCATCATTGCAGCATAATAATTACGCTCACGCATGAGCTTTTGTGCCGAAAGAAGTGTTTGTCCACGGCGTTCTTGTTGTTTCCAAAACACTTCGCCATACTTGTTTTTTTGTTCTATATGGTCCTCGTCTTTTGGATCGATAATCGTTACATCTGCATCAAATTCAAGTTCTTCTTTCAGACGTTCTATTTGTTTTTTATTCCCTAATAAAATAGGATGTGCAATCCCTTCTTCATATACAATTTGGGCGGCTTTTAAAACATCCAATTGATCGGCTTCGGCAAAAACAACGCGCTTTGGATTTAGTTTTGCTCTATCAAATAACAAGCGAACAATCTTGTTGTCTGCTCCCATACGATCCAATAAGGTTTCTTCATATTTTTCCCAATCCAAAATAGGCGCTTGTGCAACACCGCTTTCCATTGCTGCTTTGGCTACAGCCGGCGGTATTTTTGCAATTAAGCGAGGATCAAAAGGTTTGGGAATGATATAATCGTTACCAAAAGTTAAACGCATTTCTCCGTAGGCGATGTTTACTTGTTCTGGAACTGGTTCTTTGGCTAGCTCTGCTAGGGCAATAACAGCCGCCTTTTTCATGGCCTCATTGATGGTGGTTGCTCTTACATCTAGGGCCCCTCTAAAGATAAAAGGAAATCCTAATACATTATTAACTTGATTTGGATTATCACTCCTACCGGTAGCCATAATAATATCATCTCTTGTCTTTATGGCCAAATTATAGGTGATTTCTGGATCTGGATTGGCCATTGCAAATACAATAGGATTTTTGGCCATAGACTTTAGCATTTCTGGTGAAACTATATTGGAAGTAGAAAGACCAATAAATACGTCTGCGTTTTTCATGGCTTCTTCCAAAGTATTCAATTTTTTTGTCGTCGCAAATTCAGCTTTTTGTGAGCTAAGGTTGTCACGCTCTTGACGAATCACCCCTTTGCTATCAAGCATGACAATATTTTCGCGTTTTGCCCCAAAAGACATGTATAATCTTGTGCAAGATATCGCAGCGGCTCCAGCACCACTGACTACAATGTGTACTTCATCAATGTTTTTCTCGGCAAGTTCTAAAGCATTCAAAAGCGCAGCAGCAGAAATAATGGCAGTACCGTGTTGGTCGTCATGCATTACAGGAATATTCAACTCTTCTTTTAGACGTTTTTCAATTTCAAAAGCTTCAGGTGCTTTGATATCCTCTAGATTAATTCCTCCAAAAGTTGGTGCGATATTTTTGACTGTATTTATAAATTCATCAATATTTTCAGTATCGACTTCAATATCAAATACATCGATATCTGCAAAAATTTTGAATAAAAGACCTTTGCCTTCCATGACTGGTTTTGAAGCCTCTGGACCTATATTTCCAAGCCCCAAAACTGCTGTACCATTGGAAATAACTGCTACTAAATTTCCTTTTGAAGTGTATTTGTAAGCTTCAGAAGGGTTCTTTTCGATTTCTAAGCATGGCGCTGCTACACCTGGAGAATATGCCAACGCCAAGTCCCGTTGAGTGGCATATTTTTTTGTAGGAACTACTTGAATTTTACCTGGATTTGGCTTTGCGTGATATGCAAGAGCCTCTAAATCGTGTCTGGTTAGTTTTGCCATAAAGCTTGGTTGTTTTAAGACTACAAAGTTAGTCGTATACTTTTAATGAGAAAACTTTTAATTAATCTTTTAAAAAACTTAAAACCAGTGATCCAAGAATAAATAGGGCTTGCAGCAAAATTTAAATCAAAATCCAACCGCTGTATCATCTCCTCTAGGATCTGCACCACCTTCAAGTTCGCCCTCAGGTGTAACCAAAATTGCATCTACTTTTCCAATGATTGGTGAGTCGGTATGATCTATAGAATAGCCTAATTTCCTGAGTGAATCAAAAACAATTGTATCAAATAAGGTTTCAAATTTGATATTGTCTGGCAACCATTGATGGTGAAACCGTGTTTTGGTAACAGATTCTTGCATGCTCATATCATACTCCAAGACATTTAAAATAGTTTGAGCTACAGATGTAATAATGGTTGATCCTCCTGGAGATCCTAAGACCATTTTAAGCTTACCGTTCTCTTCAATGATGGTTGGCGACATAGAGCTTAGCATTCGTTTTTGAGAGGCAATTGCATTGGCTTTAGAACCCACTAGGCCATACATGTTTGGTTCTCCAGGTTTTGAGCTAAAGTCATCCATCTCGTTATTTAAAAAAAATCCGCCCTCTTCAACATAGACCTTAGAACCATAGGCCGCATTTAAGGTTGTGGTTACGGCTATGCTATTTCCAAAGGGATCTACTATGGAATAGTGAGTCGTTTCTTCGGATTCGTGTCCTGGTATTGCGCCATGAGATAGTGCGTTAGAATTTGTTGCTTTTTCCCAACTAAAATCTGACATTCGATTTTTTATATAGTCATCTGATATTAGGTGATTTACAGGGATATGAACAAAATCTGGATCCCCTAAAAAATAGGAGCGGTCTGCATAAGCTCTGCGTTCTGCCTCTACAAGCAGTTGAATATATTTTGTTGAATTGTGTGTATACTGTTTAATGTTAAAATCTTCTATGGCTTTTAAAATTTGTGCAATACAAATACCCCCACTTGAGGGTGGAGACATAGAAATAATTTTATGATTTTTATAGGTAAATGTAATAGGGTCTCTCCATTTGACTTCATAATTAGCTAGGTCTTCTTTGGTCATAATTCCTCCTAATTTATGGATTTTATCAATTAAATGACCTGCTGTTTTGCCTTTGTAAAACTCATCTCTACCATTGGCTTTTATTCGTTCTAATGTTTTAGCTAGCTTGGGGTATTTAATTGTATCTCCTGCTTTCCAGTTTTTATCCAATGCTATCGTTCCTTTGTTGGCTTGCCTAAAGTAATTTTTGTTTTGATTTAAGCGCTTGGCTTGCTTTTTAGTCACAACGACTCCATTAGTCGCTAACTTAATTGCAGGGTCTATCAATTTTTCAAAAGGTAGAGAACCAAATTTTTTATGGACTTCAAATAACCCTGCAATTGTACCAGGAACTCCGACCGCTAGTGCCCCTAATTTACTTGCCGCTTTATTGACATTTTGATTTTCATCAAGATACATGTCTTTTGAGGCTGCAATGGGTGCTTTCTCTCTAAAGTCTAAACTGCCAATTGTGCCGTCCTTTTTTCTGAAAACCATAAATCCACCACCTCCAATATTGCCTGCAACAGGGTATGAAACGGATAGTGCCAAGTCCGTAGCAATCATAGCGTCAAATGCGTTTCCGCCTTGTTTCATGATTTCGACTCCAATTCTAGAGGCTTCTTCTCTGGCAGAAACAACCATAGCTTTTTTTGCTAATACCCCATAGGTGTTTTTAGTTGGAGGTGTTTTAGTGCGTGTATTACATTGAGTGAATGTAATTAAAATGGTGTAGGCAATGATGATCTTTTTCATGGTAGTAATTATTAATTAGATAAGGGGTTTGTTAGTGTCTATATTTCAAACTCTTATACTAATTTCAGGGCAAGTCGTAGTTTTGATATAGCAATTAAAAATAATAAAAAAATTGATTAATCGTTTAAAAACTTAATATTTCTAACCAAGCCCGTATATTTTGTGCGTTTGACTGCAGATTTTTTAAACACTTTGTTGAATGTTTCTAGTGTTATGTCTTCCCAGTCTTTCTTAGTCATAGAGAGCAGTTCTGGTTTTGGATTAAAAAGCGGCTCGTTGTGGGCTTTGGAAAACCGGTTCCAAGGACATACGTCTTGGCAGATATCACACCCAAACATCCAATCCTCAAATTTGCCTTTCATATCCGTTGGAATATGGTCTTTAAGTTCTATTGTAAAATAGGAAATGCATTTACTACCATCAACACTGTAGGGTTCTGTAATGGCCTCTGTTGGACAAGCATCAATACATGCTGTGCAAGTCCCACAATGATCTGTAACGGCATGATCTGGTTCTAAATCTAAATCAATAATCAGCTCTGCAATAAAATAAAAAGAACCTACTTTTTGTGAAAGTAAATTGCTGTGTTTACCTATCCAACCTAGTCCAGATTTTTTTGCCCAAGCTTTTTCTAAAATTGGGGCAGAATCCACAAAAGCACGACCATGGACATCGCCAATTTCATCTCTAATATGTTCTAAAAGTTCTTTTAATTTGTCTTTAATTACAAAATGATAATCTATACCATAGGCATATTTACTAATTTTTGGGGCTTCAGGGTCTAGTGGTGTTTGTGCTGGAAAATAATTATAAATCAAGGAAATTACACTTTTTGAACCTTCAACAAGCAAAGTAGGATCCAAACGTTTATCAAAATGATTTTCCATGTATTGCATTTTACCATGCTTATTCTGATTAAGCCAGGCCTCGAGTCGCGGCGCTTCTTCTTCTAAAAATTCGGCCTTACTTATCCCACAAGATAAAAAACCGAGGCGTTTGGCTTCGGTTTTAATAAGTTGAGAATAATACTCTTTTTTTGACATACTAAAACAATCCTGTTTGGTAATCTCCTTTTTGACGACCAAGGTGTTTGTAGGCTAGTTCTGTAACTTCTCTTCCTCTGGGTGTGCGCATTATAAATCCTTGTTGAATTAAAAATGGTTCGTAAACTTCTTCTATCGTTTCTGGACTTTCGCTTACGGCAGTGGCAATCGTTGTAATTCCGACTGGCCCTCCTTTAAATTTATCAATGATTGTTGTGAGAATTTTATTGTCCATTTCATCCAGTCCATGAGCATCTACATTGAGTGCTTTTAGTCCAAATCTGGCAATTTCTATATCTATTTTTCCATTGCCTTTTATTTGAGCAAAATCTCTAACACGTCTCAATAAAGCATTTGCAATTCTTGGTGTGCCACGACTTCGACCAGCAATTTCTATAGCAGCTTCAAAACTAATTGGAACATTTAATATTTGGGCGCTTCGCTGAAGAATAGTGGACAACAGCTCTGTGGAATAATATTGTAATCGACTACTAATGCCAAAGCGTGCGCGCATAGGTGCCGTAAGCAAGCCCGAACGCGTAGTAGCCCCAACCAAAGTAAAAGGGTTCAAATTGATTTGAACAGTACGTGCATTTGGCCCAGATTCAATCATAATATCGATCTTATAATCTTCCATTGCAGAATATAAATATTCTTCTACAATAGGACTCAACCGATGGATTTCGTCAATAAAAAGGACATCACGATCCTCCAAATTGGTTAGCAATCCTGCTAAGTCTCCAGGTTTATCCAAAACAGGGCCTGAAGTGACTTTTATTCCTACATTTAATTCATTGGCTAAAATGTGTGCTAAGGTCGTTTTTCCTAGGCCTGGTGGGCCATGAAAAAGAGTGTGATCTAGTGCCTCGTCGCGCTCAACAGCGGCTTTTACAAAAACTTGTAAGTTTTCTAAAACTTGATCCTGACCAGAAAAATCATCAAAAGTGAGCGGTCTTAACGCTTTTTCAATGTCGTGTTCTTCAGGAGATAAATTTTCGTCTGTTGGATCAAGGTGTTGATTCATAGTAACAAATATAAAGAAAAAGCCTTTCTCGTTTGAAAAAGGCTTTCTAATATATTTAAGAAGTAACTAACAATTTTAGTGTTGCAATTCTTCTTCTCCGTCTTTTAGAGGAATATGTTGTGGTACAAAATCTTCGTCATGACCTGGTTTGCTGTAATCGTATGCCCAACGGTGTACATGCGGAATGTCTCCAGGCCAATTGCCGTGCATATGCTCTACAGGTGTTGTCCACTCCAGAGTGTTTGAACGCCATGGGTTTTGTTCTGCTTTCTTGCCATAGAACATACTGTGTATAAAATTGTATAAGAACACCAATTGTACAAGACCTGCTACAAGTGCAAAAATTGTAATTAATACCTGTACATTTTGAGTATCATCAAAGAGTGGAAAATTACTGTTGGTATAATAGCGCCTTGGCAATCCTGCCATTCCTATAAAATGCATTGGGAAAAATACACCATAGGCACATACTGCTGTGACCCAAAAGTGAATGTATCCTAAGTTTTTGTTGAGCATTCGGCCGAACATTTTTGGGAACCAATGATATACCCCTGCAAACAATCCATAAAGTGCAGAAATCCCCATTACTAAGTGAAAATGTGCCACTACAAAATAGGTGTCATGGACATTGATATCAAGAGCACTATCACCCAAAATAATACCTGTCAGACCTCCTGTGATAAATGTTGAAACTAAACCAATTGAAAATAGCATGGCTGGATTCAATTGTAGATTTCCTTTCCACAATGTGGTTATATAATTGAATGCTTTTACTGCCGATGGAATAGCAATAAGTAATGTTGTAAAGGTAAAAACTGAGCCTAAAAATGGGTTCATTCCTGAGATGAACATATGGTGCCCCCAAACAATTGTTGACAAAAAGGCAATCGCGATTATAGAGGCTACCATTGCTCTATATCCAAAGATTGGTTTTCTAGCATTTGTTGCAATCACTTCGGAGGTAATCCCTAAAGCTGGAAGGAGTACAATATATACTTCTGGATGCCCTAGAAACCAAAAAAGATGTTCATACAAAACAGGTGAACCCCCTTGATAATGAAGCACTTCGCCTTGAATAAAAATATCTGAAAGGAAAAAAGATGTTCCAAAACTTCTATCCATAATGAGCAACAATGCAGCGGATAAAAGTACTGGGAATGAGACCACACCAATTACAGCGGTAATAAAGAACGCCCAAATAGTTAATGGTAATCTAGTCATGGACATTCCTTTGGTTCTTAGGTTTAGTACCGTTACGATATAATTTAATGACCCTAGAAGAGATGAAGCAATAAAAATTGCCATCGAAACGAGCCATAGCGTCATTCCTGCTCCAGATCCTCCTTGAGCTAATGGAAGTGCACTAAGGGGTGGATAGATTGTCCATCCTGCTGCGGCTGGTCCAGCTTCTACAAACAATGAAATAACCATGATAACACTCGACAAGAAGAAAAGCCAGTACGATATCATGTTCAGAAATCCTGAAGCCATATCTCGTGCTCCAATTTGTAATGGAATCAATAGGTTACTAAATGTTCCACTAAGACCTGCGGTAAGTACAAAAAATACCATAATTGTACCATGAATAGTGACTAATGCCAAATAAATATCTGCATCCATTACACCACCTGGAGCCCACTTTCCTAGGAGGGCTTCAAAAATAACGTTTGGTTTTTCTGGCCATGCTATTTGCATACGCATTAGCAGTGACATTAAAATTCCAATAATCCCCATGATTAACCCTGTAATCAAATACTGCTTGGCAATCATTTTATGATCTTGACTAAAAATGTATTTTGTTACAAAGGTTTCTTTGTGATGATGTCCGTGGTCGTCATCGTGTGTATGGGTGTCTACGTGTGCTGACATAATCTTTTGGTGTTACTTCTTAGGATTTAGTTTTGAACTAATGAGTTTTTAAATAGTTTTTGTTCTTGCAACCATGCATTGTATTCTTCTTCTGTTTCCACAATAATTTTCATTTGCATGTTGTAATGTGATTTTCCACATATTTTATTGCATAATAATAGGTAATCAAATTCATATCGGTCCAGTGGCTCTTCGCCTTTGGCTTGAAGCTTTTTACTGTTTTCGTTTCGAATTTTATTGATATTTCTTACTTTTTCATAAATCTCTGGATTCAATCGCATTTCTTCTGTAGTGACTGTTGGTGTAAAGGCAAATTGAGTGATCATACCAGGAACACAATTCATTTGTGCCCTAAAGTGTGGCATATATGCCGAATGTAGCACATCTTGAGAACGCATTTTAAATAGTACTGGCTTTCCAACTGGTAAATGAAGTTCTGTCGTGATGATATCGTCTTGAGCATTAGGGTCAGATTCGTCTAGTCCTAAAATGTTGGCATTATCTAAGTTGATTAATCTCACATTTGCTTTTCCAAGTACATTGTCTTGTCCAGCATAGCGCGCTTTCCAGTTGAATTGTTGTGCATACAATTCGATAACAATGGGGTCTTCCTCTTCATCAATATTCATGATATCGTTCCAAGTGAATAGACCATACATGATAAGTCCTGCAAGAGTGATTACTGGAATGATAGTCCAGATAAATTCTAACTTGTCATTATCGGCATAAAAAAGGGCTTTTCGGCCTTTCTCTCCTTTGTATTTGAATGCAAAATAATGCAACAAAAACTGTGTAATGGTTTGTACAATAAAGATGACAACCATGGAAATAATCATCAAACGGTCTATTTCTGGGCCATGCTCAGAGGCAGAATTTGAAACTAGTGGTAAATCGCCCCAAAGTGCAAAAGAGATGATGGTAATCAAATAAATAAATCCTAAAAATGCCAACATCAAATAGCCATGAACAGAATTGTCTTTATCATTTGCGATTTGGGAAGTATCTTTATTTGCTTGTGCTAAATCAAATATTTTGACCATTTGCCAAATTGCGATGGTGATTCCTAATAATATTAATATTGTTAATAAGCCAGTCATTGTACTATACTATCTTTAAAATTTAATTAATAATGAAACTGTTCGCTTTCCTTTATAAATGGATTGCCTTTTGGCAATAATGGTGCTTTTGATAGGGCATAGAATACAACCCAAAGAAACAAGCCCAAAAACAGTAATACTGCACTAATTTCTGGAACACCAATAAACCAACGATCTCCAACTGTCGCTGGCATAATCATATTGAAAACGTCTATATAATGTCCAAATAATATAACGATCCCTGCCATTACAATAAACCACGGTACACGTTTGTAGTCGCTGTTCATTAGTACCAAGAATGGGAAAATAAAATTCAATATCAGCATCCCAAAGAATGGAAGTTTATAGTCTTCTATTCTTGTGATGAAATAAGTCACTTCTTCTGGAATATTAGCATACCAAATCAACATAAATTGTGAAAACCATAAATAGGTCCAAAATACACTAATAGCGAACATAAATTTCGCCAAATCATGCATATGGCTATCATTGACAAACTCCATTAATCCTTTTGATTTTAGGTATATTGTGATTAATGCTATGACCGTAATTCCACTGACAAACATACTCGCAAAAACATACCAGCCAAAAAGGGTGCTGAACCAGTGCGGATCTACACTCATGATCCAATCCCAAGACATCATGGATTCTGTGTAAATATAAAAGACTAAAAAGGCTGCAGAAATTCTGAAATTTTTCTTGAAATTACTATTGTCATTGACATCAGCTTGGTCTTGTGCCAATGAAAATTTTCTAGAAAAGTAACGGTACAAACTCCATCCTGCAATAAAAATTAAACCTCTAATGGCAAAGCCAGTTTTGTTAAGCCAACCCGATTTTCCTTGAATAAGTTCATCATGTGCAACAACTTCTGGATCCATCCATATAAATAGGTGATCTCCAGCCCAAAGGCCTATACCCAAAACAATAAGCGCTCCAGGTAACAAATAATAAGTAATGGCTTCCATAACTCTAAAAAGAACAGGAGACCAACCTGCTTGTGCTGCATATTGAATACCATAAAAAGCAAGAACTCCCAAAGAAATCATCATAAAGAAAAACGCTGCCACATATAATGCTGCATAAGGTCTGTTGTGCATTTGATGCAATACATGTTCTGCATGCTCATCGCCATGGTGTGCTTCTTCTGCATGATGATCATCTTCATTTACAGAATGTGTTGCTGTAGTTGCATGTGCATCTCCAGCCTCATGATGCGCTTCGGATGCGCCATGATGTGCATTTTCTTCAGCCAATAAAACTTTGACATCTTCTAATGTGAGTTGATGCGATGAATTATAACTGGAAATCCAACCTATTGCTCCAACAATAATCAGAACAAGAGATGTAATTTTTAATCTTTTTGAAAACGTGTACATGTTTTATTTATGTTTTGCTTTTCTTTATTTTGTTAATTCTGCTCTTAACGCTTCAACGTATGCTGTGACTTGCCAACGCTCTTCTTCATTTATAAGATTGGCGTAAGATCCCATAGAGTTTTTACCATAGTATATGACGTGATAAATACTTCCAGCTGTAATTGCTCGATCTGCATAACTTGGAACTCCTAATATTTTTTCTCGCTTGACCAATTTTCCTTGACCAGCACCTTTATTACCATGGCAGATTCCACAATAAATATCATAAAGCTCCTTGCCTCTTTTGGCGTCAATCTCGGAGGCCTCTAGAGGGGATTTTAAATTTTTCAATGCAGCGTCGTAACCTGCGTTGGTGTTTTCAAAATCATATAATGAGTAACCTCTTGCTATCGTTCCTTCGACTGGAAGTAAAGCTTCTTGACTGTTTGGAAAAATCTCGTATTCGCCATAAGCTTCGTAACTAACGGGCTCATACATGTTTGGAAAAAATTGGTAGTTTGGTCTGCTGTTATCTTGGCAAGACCAAAGTGTTGAACCAATCAATACTAAAATGAATATTTTTGATACACTTTTCATAGGTCTAATGTGCTTCTTTTTCAATCACATGCACTTCTACTGCACCTGTTTTGGTTAATAGCGTTTTTAATTGTTTTTCATTATCGTGAACAGGGATTTCCATCAAAAAGTGGTCATCTGTTGTTCTTGGGTCTGGATTTTCGGCATTTTTAAATGGCCACATTCTACTTCTTAAATAAAATGTAATTACCATTAAATGCGCGGCAAAAAATACGGTAAGCTCAAACATAATCGGCACAAAGGCAGGCATGTTTTCGATATAGCTAAAACTTGGTTTTCCGCCTATGTTTTGCGGCCAGTCTTCAATCATAATGAAATTCATCATTAGAGTAGCCACGGTTAGACCCACACAGCCGTACATAAATGCTGCAATAGCAATACGTGTTGGGGCAAGCCCCATAGCTTTGTCCAAACCATGCACAGGAAATGGCGTATATATTTCTTCGATGTGGTGCTTTTCTGCCTTTACAGTTTTTACTGCAGACATCAAGACATCATCATCTGTATATAAGGCATGTATAACTTTTGATGCTCCCATATTTAGTCTTTTTTCTTTTTAGGTTTTTTTGTTGCTTTTGGTGTTTTCGAGGTGCGTTCGTCCGAACCTGTACCAACCAAACTGCCTCCAGCTTCTCTAATATTTTTATAGCGTTGACCGGAAGATTTCAAGATCGTTTTCACTTCTGCTTGTGCAATTACTGGAAATGTTCTCGAATACAGTAAAAACAACACAAAGAAGAATCCAATAGTTCCTATGAAAATCCCAATATCTACAAATGTTGGAGAGAACATCGTCCATGATGAAGGTAAATAATCTCTGTGCAAGGAGGTCACAATAATCACAAAACGCTCAAACCACATTCCTATGTTTACCACAATTGAAATTGCAAATGAGAACATAATACTAGTTCTTAATTTCTTGAACCACATAAATTGTGGTGAGAACACATTACAAGACATCATAGCCCAATATGCCCACCAGTAAGGTCCTGTAGCTCTATTGAGGAAAGCATATTGCTCATATTCTACTCCAGAGTACCAAGCAATAAATAGCTCTGTGATATAGGCCACACCTACAATTGATCCCGTAATCATAATGACTATATTCATGAGCTCGATGTGCTGTACCGTGATATAATCTTCAAGGTTACACACTTTTCTCATGATGATAAGAAGCGTATTTACCATTGCAAATCCAGAAAAAATAGCTCCCGCTACAAAATATGGAGGAAATATCGTAGTGTGCCATCCTGGAATTACCGAAGTCGCAAAATCAAAAGATACAATAGTGTGTACCGAAAGTACAAGTGGTGTTGCCAATCCTGCAAGCACCAAGGATACTTCTTCAAATCGTTGCCAATCTTTTGCTCTTCCAGACCACCCAAAACTTAATAAAGAATAGATTTTCTTTTGAAATGGACGTACAGCACGATCGCGAATCATTGCAAAATCTGGCAATAGGCCAGTCCACCAGAATACTAAAGACACCGAAAGATAGGTTGAAATTGCAAATACATCCCACAACAGCGGAGAGTTAAAGTTAACCCAAAGAGAACCAAATTGGTTTGGTATAGGCAATACCCAATAGGCTAGCCAAGGACGTCCCATGTGAATAATTGGAAATAATCCTGCTTGAACTACTGAAAATATCGTCATGGCCTCTGCAGATCTATTGATCGCCATGCGCCATTTTTGTCTAAATAAAAGAAGTACGGCAGAAATAAGTGTTCCAGCATGTCCAATACCTACCCACCAAACAAAGTTGGTGATGTCCCACGCCCAACCTACGGTTTTATTTAATCCCCAAGTTCCAATTCCTGTAGATACTGTATAAATCATACACCCAAGTCCCCAACCAAAAGCGGCTAGAGCTATAGAGAATACAATCCACCACTGCTTATTTGCTTTTCCTTCTACAGGTGCAACAACATCAAGAGTAACATCGTGGTATGATTTTTCACCAGTAACGAGTGGTCTTCTTATCGGTGCTTCGTAATGAGACGCCATAGTTTAATTTTATTTCTTTGTTAGTTATGCTTCTTTTGTGTTTCTTACTTTTACTTGATAGACCACATTCGGTTTTGTGCCAACATGCTCTAGAAGGTGATAAGCACGCTCATCATCTTTAAGTTTTGTAACATCATCTTTTTTGTTGTTAATGTCTCCAAAAACAATTGCACCACTATCACATGCAGAGGAACAAGCGGTTTTAAAACCATTTACATCTACTGGTCTGCCATCGCGTTTGGCATCCAAAATTGTTTTTTGTGTCATTTGAATACACATCGAACATTTCTCCATCACCCCTCTAGAACGAACAGTAACATCTGGATTGATGACCATACGACCCAAATCATTGTTCATGTGGTAATCAAACTCATCATTACCATTGTAAAGGAACCAGTTGAAACGACGGACTTTATATGGACAGTTGTTGGCACAATAACGTGTTCCTACACAACGATTGTACGCCATGTGGTTTTGACCTTGTCTGCCGTGCGAGCTTGCTGCGACTGGACAAACTGTTTCACATGGTGCGTGATTACAATGCTGACACATAATTGGCTGGAATGCTACCTGTGGGTTTTCAGATGGCAACTCCATTTCTCCAAAAGTACTCAACGAACTTCCAAGTCCTTTAATATTATCTTTTGTTTGGTTATCTCCCTCAAAAGTTTCATCTGAAGAATAATAGCGGTCAATTCTCAACCAGTGCATATCTCTACTTCTTCTGATTTCTTCTTTTCCAACAACAGGAACATTATTTTCGGCATGACATGCAATCACACATGCTCCACAACCTGTACAAGAATTTAAATCTATTGACAAATTGAAGTGATGACCAATCGAACGGTCAAACTCGTCCCATAAATCAACATCTGGGGAGCTTACTGGTGTTTCTACATGATTTAAAGAAACAACTGCTGTAGGATTCCAATATTCTGCATCTTTTGTATTGAATATTTCTAAAGTGGTTTCCTTTATTATATCTCCTCGACCCATCAACGTATTGTGCAATTGTACACAAGCAAATTCATGTTTGCCACCTGCTGCTTCAATTGAAACGGATGGAGTTGCATCAAAATTTTGATAAAGCGGATATGCATTTACCCCTGTTTGCATTTCTTCTTTGAGTCCAGCACTACGGCCATACCCAAAAGATAGACCCACAGTTCCACGCGCTTGCCCCGGTTGAATAATCACTGGAGCTTTTACGGTGACGCCATTAACAGTAACATTGGCATAAGTTCCATTCAAACCTCCAGTAGCGTCGTTAGTATTTTCAAAACCTAATGCTTTGGCATCTGCTTCAGAAACAGTAAGGTAATTGTCCCAAGTTGTACGTGTCAAAGGATCTGGAAATTCTTGAAGCCAAGGATTATTGGCTTGTTGTCCGTCACCCATACCTGTTTTTGGATAAAGTGTCAATTCAAAATCTGAAGATTTCGCTTGCGCTAAAACTTTTGCTGCAGCAGTTGTATTTACCGATGAATCAACAACAGTTGTTGTATCTATGGTTACAGATTTTGAAGCAGTATAAACGCCATCATGTAGCGTATCATTAAAAGAGTCTCCGCTTAATACTTGAGAGTTCCAAAATGATTTTATATAGTCGTGGTATGTGCTTGTATTTCCATTGAGAGTCAGAAGCACATCTTGAAATTGTTTGGTGTCGAATAATGGTCGAATGGTTGGTTGCACTAATCCGTAATGTCCAGATTTTGTTTCCAAATCGCCCCAAGATTCTAAGTAATGTGGAGCAGCAGCTACAAATTCAGAAGCAGAAGCTGTTTCATCATTTTTCATTGAAAATACGACTGAAAGCGATGTCTTTTTCAATCCTTCGACAAAGGTTGTTGCATTTGGTAAAGTGTAAGCAGGATTTACTCCAGCCATCATTATTGCACCAACTTTTCCTGCATTCATGTCTGCTACAAGTTTTGAAACTGCAGCAGCATTCCCTTGACGTGTTAAAATTGTTGTCTCTGGATTAAATGCTTTACTCTTTAAAAATGAATTTATTTCTAAAACTAAACTCTGAGCATTAACATCTTGAATTCCTGTAAGAACAACACCATTTGATCCTGCTTTAGACAATTCTCTTGCAGCAGCATCTACAGCAGATTCAATTCCTGCGGGTAGGGTTACATTTACAGAAGTTCCTGTAAGTTTTCCATAAAGTCGTGCAAGTGCACGCTTTTGTTGAGATGGTTTTAATGAAACACGCTTGTCGGCATTTGCTCCAGAAAGTGTCATGTTGGATTCAAATTGAATATGACGCGACATGGTTCCATTTTTTGGAACACGTCCTTTTGCATAGGCAGCATCAAAACCGCCACCTTGCCAATCTCCAAGAAAATCGGCTCCAATTGAAACTATTGTTTTTGCTTTTGAAAAATCATAATCCGCTAATCCTCTTCGACCATATTTTGCTTGGTAGGCATCTGCTGCGGCAGATTCTGAAATAGCATCATAAACCACATGAGATACATTCTCATAGTTGTTTTGAAATTCTGAAATCAATTTTGAGGTACTTGGGCTTGCAAATGTTTGGGTCAACAATACTATTTGTTTTCCTGAACCTTTTAGGGCTTCAAGTTTCTGTCCTAGTTCTGTATAGAAAGCGTCCCAAGTAATTGCCTGTCCTGCTTTGGTAGGCCCTGCAACACGCTGATTGTCATATAAATCAAGAACAGATGCTTGAACTCTTGCATTGATGCTTCCATTAGCTTTTGCTAGTGAATTGGACTCCACTTTGATTGGTCTTCCTTCTCTAGTTTTTACCAATAGGCTTGCAAAATCGTATCCGTTTGAGATTGCTGTAGCATAGTAGTTTGCAACGCCTGGAATAATCTGCTCTGGCTGCACAACGTATGGAATGGACTTTATTACAGGTCCTTCACAAGCAGCCAAAGAAGCGGCCGCCGTACTGAATCCAACATATTTTAAGAAATCACGACGCGTTGTTTCTGAAGATTCTAATGTGGATTTATCTCCTAAAAATTCATCCACAGGTATTTCTTGAACAAATTCTTTGTGTCTAAGCGTCTCAACAGCAGAGCTTTGGCTCGGGTTTAGCTCCTCAACACTTTTCCAGTATTTCTTGTTTGATGACATATATATAGTGTTACTTAAATCTTTTTAATAATTAATTAATAATGGCATTTTCCACATTCTAAGCCTCCCATTTGAGCAGCTGTAAGTTGCTCTACTCCGTATTTCTTGGACAGTGCTTCATGAATTTTTTCATAATAGCCATTATCTTTTACTTTCACATTTGTCTCTCTATGACAATTGATACACCAGCCCATAGTGAGTGGTGAATACTGATACATAATTTCCATTTCCTCTACAGGACCATGACATGTTTGACACTCTAGACCTGCAACAGAAACGTGCTGCGAGTGATTGAAGTATGCGAAATCCGGGAGATTGTGAATTCTTACCCATTTTACAGGTTTTGTTTTTCCTGTGTATTTTTGCTCGGCATCATCCCAGCCTACTGCTGCGTAGAGTTTTTGAATTTCTCCGTCATAAAATTCTTTGCTGTATTCTTCAGTTGCAGTTGATGGCGCAACTTCATAAATGGACTTATGACAATTCATACAAACGTTTAGCGAAGGAATTCCTGAATGCTTACTTACTCGAGCAGAAGAATGACAATACTTACAATCTATACCATTATCTCCAGCATGTATTTTGTGAGAATAATGGATCGGTTGAATTGGCTCGTACCCTTGATCCACTCCAATTTGCATAAAATAGCCATACACAAAATACGCGCTTGAAAGTAAAAAGAAAACTGCTGTAACCAACAATAAAAATTGATTCTTTAAAAAAGCTTTCCACAGGGATGGACGCTTGACAGCTTCTTGAATTTCTACTTCATTTGCAACAGCAAATCTTCTTAGTGTTTTGTTGACTAGGAATAATCCTAAAGCAAGAAGAGCAAAAAGAATGGCCAAAGCGCCAAGAATGATATCTTTTGAAAAGCCTCCTTCAGCGCTTGACGACGCTTGTACAGCTACGGCTGTAGCAGCTACTGGAGCAGCTTTGTCTTGTGCGGTATATGCTAATATATTTGAGATGTCCTCATCTGAAAGCTGAGGAAAAGCCGTCATTGCAGCGCCATTATACTCGTTGTAAATCTTGTTGGCGTAGGCATCTCCAGATTTGATTACGGCAGCACTATTTCGTATCCAAGCATTGAGCCATTCACGATCTAGACCTTCGTCTTCGCTTAATCGTGTCTCGACATAGCGAAGTGCTGGTCCTGTCATTTTTTTATCCAATTGATGACAGGCCGCACAATTGGCATTAAAAAGCGATTTCCCTTTTGCTGGGTCTGCTTCTTGTGCCTGTAGAGGAGTACATAAAATGGAAAAAAATAAAAGACTCAAAAAGATGAGTTTTTGGAGGGGCTGAAGGTTGTTTACCTGCTTCATATCAACGTTTGGAGTGGTTTCTAAACTTTGGCGCAATTTTTTCATGCAATAAGATCAAAAATCTATTAACAAAATTTTAGGCAAAAATAAGACATAAAGACGATTATTAAAATGATAGATTATGCTAAATTTTAATTTATATTCATTCTAAATAATATTCAATTTTGGTTTTAATTTTAATCATTTACATTTGTAAACTTAACGGCATAATATGAAACCCTATTTTTTTAAAATATTTTTGGTAACTGCCTTATTTTCAGGACTTCTTTCTGCTCAAGAGGGCATTGTCAAAGTACAGAAAAGTGAATCAGTTGAACGTTTGTTGAATTTAAAAAAGGAAGTTAATGCGTCCAAAAAATTTATAAAAATTCAAATTTATAGCGGCCCAAGGCCTGGCGCAGAAGAAACTTTAAGCTCATTTCGATCTACTTTCTCAGACTACAAATCGGAAATGAAATATGAAACACCAAACTATAAAATTTGGGTGGGAAATTTTAGAAGTAAGATTGAAGCCGACCGCGCTTTGAAGGTCGTAAAAAAAGAATATCCCAATGCCTTTCTATTTACACCAAAATAGAAATTAACTCACAAATATTTGAGTGGTTTAGTTTACAACTTCTTCTTGACAGCAACCTCTTGGAATGCTTCAAATACATCTCCTAATTGAATGTCGTTGTAGTTTTTAATTTGCATACCACAATCGTAACCTTTTGAAACTTCTTTTGCATCATCTTTAAAGCGTTTTAATGAGGCTAATTCGCCTGTGTAAATGACTACACCTTCTCTAATAATACGAATTTTGGAGTTTCTAAAGATTTTACCATTGGTGACCATACAGCCAGCAATAGTTCCAATTTTAGAAATTTTAAAGGTTTCTCTAATTTCGGCCGACCCTGTGATTTCTTCTTTAAACTCTGGAGACAACATGCCTTCCATTGCATCTTTCAAGTCGTTTATCGCATCGTAGATGATAGAATACATTCGGATATCGATTTCTTCTTTTTCGGCAATTTGACGTGCGTTGCCCATTGGGCGAACATTAAATCCGATAATTATAGCATCGGAGGCAGAGGCCAAAAGTACATCACTTTCGGTGATTGCTCCTACGGCTTTGTGTATAATATTGACTTGTATTTCTTCTGTAGATAATTTTTGGAAAGAATCTGTTAGTGCTTCTACAGACCCATCTACGTCTCCTTTTAGGATGATGTTCAATTCTTTAAAATCGCCAAGTGCAATACGTCTTCCAATTTCGTCTAAGGTAATATGACGTTGTGTACGTACAGATTGCTCACGTTGCAATTGGGTGCGTTTTGCAGCAATTTGTTTTGCTTCTCTTTCGTCTTTGAAAACATTAAATTTATCGCCTGCTTGTGGTGCGCCATCCAACCCAAGAATAGAGATTGGAGTGGAAGGTCCCGCCTCATTGATCTCTTGCCCTCGTTCGTCTTGCATGGCTTTAACTTTACCACTATTTTTTCCTGCAAGAACATAATCTCCTACCCGTAGCGTTCCTGCTTGAACTAAAACTGTAGAAACATATCCTCTACCTTTGTCCAAAAAGGCTTCAACTATAGTTCCAACCGCTGGCTTGTTGGGGTTTGCTTTCAGTTCTAATAATTCTGCTTCGAGGAGTACTTTTTCTAAGAGTTCTGGAACTCCATCTCCATTTTTGGCCGAAATGTCGTGAGACTGAATTTTACCACCCCAATCTTCCACCATAAGGTTCATGTTGGCTAGCCCTTCTTTTATTTTATCTGGATTTGCTGTTGGTAAATCGACCTTATTGATTGCAAATACGATAGGAACGCCTGCTGCTTGAGCATGAGAAATGGCTTCTTTTGTTTGTGGTTTGATGTTGTCATCGGCTGCAATTACAATAATGGCAATATCTGTAACTTGAGCTCCTCTTGCCCGCATGGCCGTAAAGGCCTCGTGACCAGGGGTGTCTAAAAATGCAATTTTTTGACCCGTGGCTAAGGTTACACCATAAGCACCAATATGCTGTGTGATGCCTCCAGATTCTCCAGCAATTACATTTTCTTCTCTAATATAATCTAGTAATGAGGTTTTACCATGATCGACATGCCCCATGACGGTAACAATTGGTGCGCGTTCTAATAAATCTTCCGCTTTATCTTCAACTTCTTCAATAATTTCATCAATATCGGCAGTTACAAAATCTACGGTATAACCAAATTCTTCTGCAACAATTGAAAGTGTTTCTGCATCTAGTCGCTGATTCATAGTAACCATCATCCCCAATGCCATACAAGCCGAAATAATTTCAGTTACTGAAACATTCATCATGGTTGCCACTTCGTTGGCCGTTACAAACTCAGTAACTTTCAGCGTTTTGCTTTCTATGGCTTGTTGTTCTAAATCTTTTTCTGTTTGTTGGCGGTGTTGGTCACGCTTATCTCTTCGATATTTGGCGCCTTTTCCTTTGGAGGATTTCCCTTGAAGTTTTTCGAGGGTTTCTCGCACTTGCTTTTGAACTTCTTCCGCTGTTGGCTCAACTTTTGGAGTGCTCGGTTTTTGATTTCTTCCTTTGTTGAAACGTGATTTTTGACCTTGATTTCCTCCTCCAACTTTACTTATTCTTTTTCGTTTCTTTCTTGGATCAGAAGATCCAGACGTGTCAGAACCCTTGCTAACAACTTTAGCTTTTTTGGGCTTATTAAATTGAGATAAATCAATCGTTTGACCTGTAGATTTTGGCCCTGTTAATTTTGCGTATTGTGTTTTTACTTTCTCAGAATCTCCATCTGTGTTTGGCGTTTCTTTTACGGCTTCAACTTTTTTTGGTTTTGGTGTTGGTTCTTCTACGTTTTTGGCTGCTACTTTCTTTGGTTCTTCCTCAAGTTTTAGTGCTTCAGTTTTGGGTTTGGTGGTGGGTTTGGTGGTGGTCTTGGTGCTGGGCTTGGGTTGTGTTGGGTTCAAATCAATTTTTCCAACTTTCTTTGGCCCTTCAAAAATAGTTTTTGCTTTAATGATTTTCTTGGCCTCTTCTTCTTTTTTTCGTGCTTCCTCTTTCTCTCTTTCTAGGCGCAATGCTTCTTTTTCTTTTTGCTTTGCTTGACCAACTTCCTTGGAGGCAACTTTTTTGCTGGCATCAGTTTGAAACTCTCCTGAAAGTAAATCATATACTTCAGCAGAAATTTTAGTTGTTGGTCGTTTTTCTATCTCAATACTTTTAGACTCCAAAAAGTCAATAGCACGGTCCATCGAAATATTCAACTCCCTCAATACTTTACTTAATCTAATGTTATCAGCCATAAAATTTGCCTTCGTTATTTTTTGTTTTTTTATATAATTTGGCCTAGATGATATAATCTGAGTGCCAATATAATTAAAATTTTAATCTTCAAATTCTTCTTTCAAAATTCGAATGACATCGTCAATTGTTTCTTCTTCTAAATCTGTACGTTTTACGAGGTCTTTCACGTCTTGTTCCAAAATACTTTTGGCAGTATCCAAGCCTGCTTTTGCAAACTCTTCAATAATCCATGCTTCAATTTCATCAGAGAATTCTGAAAGCTCAACGTCTTCTTCTACACCTTCTCTAAAGACATCGATCTCATACCCTGTAAGACGCCCTGCTAGACGGATATTATGCCCACCTCGACCAATTGCTTTACTAACCTCTTCTGGTTTTAAGATGACTTCTGCGCGTTTGCTTTCTTCATCTAATTTGATAGACGTAACGCGTGCTGGGCTTAATGCTCTTGTTATATAAAGTTGTAAATTATTAGTATAATTTATCACATCTATGTTCTCATTACCCAGCTCTCGAACAATTCCATGAATTCGCGATCCTTTCATCCCTACACAAGCACCAACAGGATCAATTCTATCATCATAAGAATCTACAGCTACTTTTGCTTTTTCTCCAGGAATTCTAACCACATTTTTGACCGAAATAAGTCCATCAAAGACCTCTGGAATCTCTTGTTCAAATAGTTTCTCCAAAAATGCAGGTGCTGTTCTAGATAAAATAATATTGGGTTTGTTGCCTTTGAGCTCTACACTTTCAATAATGCCGCGAACATTTTCTCCTTTTCTGAAAAAATCTGACGGAATTTGTTTGTCTTTTGGTAAAATCAATTCATTGCCTTCATCATCCAATAAAATGACTGCGCGGTGGCGAATGTGGTGTACCTCTGCTGTATATATTTCGCCTTCAAGCTCCTTAAACTGCTTGTAAATATTTGTATTGTCGTGTTCTTGGATTTTAGAAATTAGATTTTGACGCAATGCCAAGATTGATCGTCTTCCCAAATCAAAAAGCTTAACCTCTTCAGAAACATCTTCACCTACTTCAAAATCTGGTTCAATTTTCTGTGCTTCGCTAAGTGAAATTTCTTGGTTTTCATTTTCAACCTCGCCATCGGCTACTACAATTCTATTTCGCCATATTTCCAAATCTCCTTTGTCTGGATTGATAATGATATCGAAATTATCATCGTCTCCAAATTTCTTTTTCAAGGCGTTTCTAAAAACATCCTCCAATATGGCCATAAGGGTCACACGGTCTATGAGCTTATCATCTTTAAACTCTGAAAACGAATCAATTAATGCTAAATTTTCCATAATGTGGTTCTTATCTTAAAATACTAATTTTATTTGCGCTTTTTCAATATTTTGGTAGGCAATTGTCGCTGTTTTTTTAACAGTAACTTTTCCTTTTCCAATCGGTTTTGGTTCTCTGGATTTCCATTCCAAAACAATTTCTTTTGTGTCGGCAGCGGTTAATACTGCTTCATAGTTTTCATTTTCAATTGTTTTGAGTTTTAGCGTACGCCCAATATTTTTTTTGTATTGCCGCTGATGCACCAAAGGCGTTGTTGCTCCTGCAGATGAAACCTCTAAAGAAAAATCCTGCTCTTCTCGATCTAAATTGTGCTCTATGGAACGACTGACATACATGCAATCTTCTACCAAAACACCATTGTCGCCATCAATGATAATACGGATTTTATTGCCATCCAATATTTCAAAATCGATGAGAAACAAATCGGGTCTTTTTTCTAGACCTTCCTCCAACAACTCTTTTACGCTATCTCTAAACATATGGTATAAAAAGAGGGGACTTTCCGTCCCCTCTAATCTTTTTCCGTTCAACGCTGCAAATATAAGGGATAAAAGAGGATTTATGCAACTTTTACAGCAGCTTTATTGAATTTTTTTTCAAATAAAAAAGCTTTAACCGAAGTTAAAGCTTTTACTGTTGGCCCACTAGGGCTCGAACCTAGACTCTTCTGGACCAAAACCAGACGTGTTGCCAGTTACACCATGGGCCATTCTCATAATGAGGATGCAAATTTAGAACAAAACTTTGGTTGCACAAATATTTTTTTTAAATAATTATTGAACCTTTAATTTGGTTTATAAAATAAACTAGTTTATATTTGCCTTAATTAAAACCTATTTATTATGAATCATTCAGAACAATTGAATCTTATTAACGACGCTATTAACAAAACCAAAGAACAACTCAAACCAACCTCTGTTAATTTTATTTTCTGGGGTATTCTCATTACACTGATGAGTTTAATTCATTATTTATTTCCAGAATTTATTCAAAAAACAACTTATTCTTCCCTTATATTTTGGACAATAATTCCTGTTATTGGCATGGTTTTGACCATTGTGTACAACATAAAAACAGGAATACGCATGGGGTACGAAACACACATCGGACGCGCATTGAAACTTGTTTGGAGCGTATTTAATGTGGCGTGGATTGTGCTTATAATCATGGCTTTTTTTAAGAAACAAAATCCTGTACAAGACATTTTATTTCTGCTTGGTGTTATTTTACTCATTAGTGCGCTTCTTATTCGTTTTAAGCCCCTAATTATTGGAGGTATTTGTGTGATCGCTTGTAGTGTTTTGATCACTCTTTCACCTCATATCAATACCCTTTTGATTAATGCCATCGCTGCTTTTGTTGGGCTTTTTGTTCCTGGACTTTCACTTTATTTAAGCAAAAAACATGTTTGAGCCACTCGATAAATTATTGACAAATCCTATTCGTTTGATGGTGATGTCTGTTTTGGTAAAAGTAAGTGGTTGTGATTTCAATTATTTAAAAAAAATCACAAACAGTACGCAAGGCAATTTGAGTATTCAGCTCAAAAAACTTGCGGAAAACGAATACATTTCGATAACCAAAAGCTTTGAAAATAATTACCCAAAAACAAAATGTAATATCACAAAAAAAGGAATATTAGCCTTTGAAAATCATTTCAAAAATTTAAAAACATACCAAAACCTTGACCTATGACATATTTCATTATTCAATTTGTAAAACATATTGGTCTAATTATTATTAATCTATCGCTCAAAATATTTAGCCTTAATTGATTTATTATTAAATTCGCCATGTACTACAAACTATGAACATGGCGAATTTTAATTTTAAACAATGGACCCTTATTATTGGTTGGGTTGCATTTGGTATCGCATTTCTGACCTATGCCCTGACTGTAGAACCTACTGTTGGGTTTTGGGACACAGGAGAATATATTTTGACTTCCTCAAAACTTGAAGTTGGCCACCCACCAGGGGCGCCATTATTTCAAATGCTAGGTGCGTTTTTCTCCATTTTTGCTTCAGAACCAGCTCAAATTGGTCTTGTTCTCAATATGATGAGTGCTGCTGCAAGTGCATTTACAATTCTCTTTATGTTTTGGTCCATTGTACTCTTACTACAAAACATTACTCCTGAAAAATCTGAACCCAACAATAACAAGCAAAGTGCCATTTTAGGTGCTGCTTTTGTGGGAAGTTTGTCTTTTGCCTTTACAGATTCTTTTTGGTTCAATGCGGTAGAAACAGAAGTGTATGCCATGGCTACTTTGTTTATGGCTGTCATGTTCTATTTAGGTTTGCGTTGGCAAAATGAAATGCACACCCCAAAAGGAAACCGCTGGCTGATTTTGATTTCTTTTATTGTGGGGCTTTCGTTTGGTGTACATTTTATGGGCCTTTTGACTATCCCAGCCATAGGTCTTTTGTACTATTTCAAGAATTATAAAACCATAACCATTAAAAACTTCATTATTGCCAATGTTGTCGTTGTTGCTATTTTGTTGTTTGTCTTTAAACTTCTAGCTCCAAATATTTTACGCTACTTCAGTGCACTAGAAATCTTTTTTATCAATAGTATCGGGTTACCTTTTAATTCGGGGACAATAATTGCCCTTATTCTCTTAGTCCTTTTTATTTATTTTGGATTAAATTATTCGAAGAAAAAAGGATATGTAATCTTTAACACTGGACTATTGTGTGTCACCTTTATCATCATCGGATTTACAACGTGGTTGATGCTACCCATTCGCGCCAACGCCAATGTTCCAGTTAATGAAAATAACCCCTCCAGTGCTCGCGAATTATTGGCCTATTACAATTTGGAGCAATACCCAAAAACACATTTATTTTATGGCCCTCAATTCACCGATCAATATGCTGGATTAGATGAAAATCGACCTTATATCGACGATAAACCCAAATATGAAAAAGACGAAAAATCTGGGCGCTATGTGGTTGTAAATGATTATGAAAATGCCATTCAAAATTACAACAGCAATCATGGTTCATTCTTACCACGGATGTGGAGTGGCGAACACGCCGAAAATTATATGATATACTCGGGTGCATTAGAATTTTCAATACAGCCGCAGTATAGCATGCAAAATGAACTCCGAAGCCTTGTCAACAACTTCAGAAAATCAATAGCCGAAGGTGACGTTGATTATGAAGGATATCACGATTTTCTTAAAACTTATGGCCGCTATTTGGATATTGAAAAACCTTCTTTGCTTGACAATATTTATTACCTTTTTGATTACCAAATTGGATACATGTACTGGCGCTATTTTATGTGGAATTTCGCTGGACGTCAAGACGATATTCAAGGTAAAATGGACTTGCATGGCAATTGGATTACTGGAATTGATGTTGTAGATGAATATCTTTTAGGGATTTCTCAAGAAAATCTCCCCAGCGATGTACTGAACAACAAAGCTAGAAATACCTATTATTTACTTCCGCTTTTATTAGGATTAATCGGCTTATTTTTTGTGTTCAACAGAGATAAAAAAGTATTTTGGACCATGTTGGTATTTTTCTTATTCACAGGAATTGCCATACAAGTCTATACCAATGTTCGGCCTTTCGAACCTCGCGAAAGAGACTATTCTTTGGTGGGATCATTCTATGTCTTCGCACTGTGGATAGGAATTGGAGTTTATGCCCTTTGGGATAAATTTCAAGCAATGAGTAAATCCAAACTTATGGCCCCTGTAATTAGTATTTTGTGCCTTGTTGCTGTTCCTGGAATTTTAATAAGTCAGAATTGGGATGATCATGACCGCTCCGAAAGAAGAACTGCTCATGCAATGGCAGTGAATTATTTAGAATCTTGTGCGCCAAATGCCATCATTTTTACCATTGGAGATAATGACACTTTTCCGCTATGGTATGCCCAAGAAATTGAAGGTATTCGAAGAGATGTCCGTGTGGTCTGTACAAGTCTTTTTAATGTGGATTGGTATATCGATCAAATGAAACGAAAAGCTTATGAAAGCGACCCTATTCCATCAAAACTCACACATGAGCAATACAAATGGGGAACACGTGATTATATCATTAAGGAAGTGGTAACTAAAGACACTTTAGATATTAATCAGTTTATAGATTTTATTTCCAGTGACGATGAGCGCACCAAATATGGCTATGTTTTAGAACAACAAGGGTATCAAACAAAAGGGCAGCGCAATCAGGATTTGAATGCAAACTATGCCCCTACAGAATTTGTTAGAATTCCTGTCAATAAAGAAGCTGTGCTTAAAAACGGGGTCGTTGCTGCCAAAGATGCCGATAAAATTGTAGATTATATAGACATCAAAATTACAGGCCAAGCCATCTATAAAAACCGAATGATGATGCTCGATATTATTGCACAAAACAACTGGGAACGTCCTATTTACTTTAGCGGTGGCGCCTTTGGTGATGACGATTATATCTGGATGAAAGACTATCTGCAATTAGATGGTTTTGCTTACAAGCTTGTTCCCATAAAAACGCCTATTCAAAAAGGAAGTCCTTTTATGGGTCGTATAGATACTGAAAAAATGTACACCCTCATCAAAAACTGGGAATGGGGCAATAGTGGAGATCCAAACATATATCACGATGTCGAAACGCGTAGGAACAGCATTACATACAGAGGACACATGGCACGATTGATTGAGGAACTCATCAATGAAAAACAACTTGAAAAAGCAGAAGAAATTGCGGATTTGGCCATGGAAAAAATGCCTGTAGATATTTTTGGATACTACACCTTCCTTGAGCCATTTATTGGAGCATATTATGAAGTAGAGGCCAAAGAAAAAGCGCGAGAACTTTATCAGCAAGTTGCGGTGAAGTATCAAGAAAATTTGAATTATTTTGGCCAAATTTCTGATGATAATCAATCCAAACACATTCAAAATATCTATTTCGATATTGAGCGTTACAAAGGTTTAGTGGATACCATTAGTGTGTATGAAGATGAAGATTTCATCAAAACTGAAATGGAAAAATTCAATGGGTACTTACGCCTTTTTACAGGCGAAAATTAATTGGTTTACTGCCAAGAATTGAGTGCCGTAGAGTTGTTTGGCTACATATGATTTTGCATAAGTCCAATGATAGTGTTGGCATCCAGTTCCCCGCTTTGCCTCCATTTCATATCACCAGATTTGTAGATGATAAGCGTAGGCAATCCTTTTATTCTTAAGGCTTCGGAAAGGGCTTGATTTTTATCAACGTCTATTTTAATGACTTTGGCTTTGTCTCCTAGTGCAGCAGCCACGTCTCGAAGCACATCGTGCATGGCATTCGAAGCATCGTCCCATTCTGTGAAAAAATCAAAAAGAACAGGGACTTCAACATCTATTAATTCTCCAAATTTGGACATGATATTGCATTTTAGTTAACGATTTGACGTGTAGTTTGTTAAATCATCTATTACAATATTAAAAAAAGAAAATTAAATCTGGACTATTTTTGTAAATATTTAAGCAAATAACAGGTTATTTAACCTCTTGTTTGCCTTTTTTTAATGTAATAACTGTAATTTCTGGCCAAATGCCCACTCGTCCTGGAAAGGCCAAAAACCCAAAACCACGGTTGACATTGAGATACTGACCGGCTTGTTTATACACCCCTGCCCAGTATTTGTAGCGCCATTTTATGGGACTCCATTTTATAAGTCCTGGAATTTCTATACCAAATTGCATTCCATGAGTATGGCCACTTAGTGTAAGATGATAGTGCATTTCATCTTTTGTAATCTCATATTCCCAATGCGAAGGATCGTGGCTCAATACTATTTTAAAATCATCTTTAGAAATCTGTGAGGTTGCTTGTTTCAAATCTCCTTTCTGTTTAAAACCTTTTCCCCAGTTTTCTACACCAATAATTGCAATACGCGCCTCTTTTTTCTCTATGAATTTTGATGTATTCAACAGCAATTGAAACCCCATTTCTTTTTGAAGCTTCAACATGTCCTGAAAATTTTTCGTTTTGTCTTCTTCTGATGGCCAACGCATATAATCTCCATAATCATGATTACCCAAAACAGAAAATATGCCGTCTTTGGCTCTTAGTTTTGAAAACAATGCCTTCCACGGCTCCATTTCGGAGGTTTTGCTATTGACCAAATCTCCTGTAAACATGATGACATCCGAAGCTTGTTCATTTATTAAATCTATGGCATATTCAATTTTTTCTTTTTTGTCAAAACTACCACTATGAATATCGCTTATTTGTGTGATTTTATAGCCGTCAAATTCGAGCGGTAAATCCTCAAAAAACAATGTGTATTTGAGGACTTTAAAATTATACTTCCCCTTTGTAATTCCATATAAAATTGACAAAAAAGGGAGAGCTGCGACTCCCAAAGCCAATTGTCCGATAATTTTTCTACGCCCTTTGAAAAAAGCAGCACTTGAAGGAGGTTCTGCGGTAATTTTATTGAAAATTGCTTCGAAAAGTCGAAACACATCTTCGCCAAACATGCTTATAATTAAAACTAATTTAGGCACATAAAACAATACAAAAAGTGCAAAGGCGGTATAAAACCCTTGATTTATTCCAGAATAACGATCGAGATTTATAGACTGATAAATAATATTTCCTAAAATGATAAAAGAACAAACAATATACATTGCTGTTACCCAAGGGTTTTTTGTAGCACTCCTCAAGCTTTGTAGAGCATAAAAATCAAGGGCCAGGACAATTCCAATAAAAATTATAAGTCTAATCATTTTTAAAAACTTGGCGCAAAAATACTATAAAACTTTAGTTTCTTGGGATGAATAAAATTATTTAACTATTGTTTTAGATTTCTTTAATTGTTAGTATATTTCACAAAACTAACACAACACCTTTCGTAAAAGAAAATGCATGCGTTCTTGTTTGAGCCGTTACAATTTTCGTCGAAAAAAATATTACAGAACTTATGAATTCAAAACAAAACCAGTCTGCACTCACAACTTTAGTTACCGTTTTCTTCTTTTGGGGGTTTATCGCTGCTTCAAATGGGGTCTTTATTCCTTTTTGTAAAACGTATTTTAACATCGATCAATTTCAATCTCAATTGGTAGATTTTGCATTTTATGGCGCCTACTATTTAGGCGCATTATTTCTTTTTGTAATATCCAGCGGTATCAAAAAAGATGTTTTGAATAGTTGGGGCTACAAAAAAGCTATTGTATATGGACTGCTCATTTCTGCTCTTGGCGCTTTGCTTATGTATCCTTTTATTGATGGCGCTCAACAAGGTGATACTCCTGTTTTTTATCTGGTTCTTGTGGCTCTTTTTATTGTAGGTCTTGGATTCTCTTTACAACAAACAGCAGCGAATCCTTTTGTTTATTCTTTAGGAGAAGCTGAAAAAGGCTCACAACGTCTAAATTTGGCTGGCGGAGTCAACTCTTTTGGAACAACAATTGGCCCTATTGTTATTGCGCTTATTATTTTTGGATCTACCCCTTTATCGGGGGATGAACTAAATCAAATGATAAAAAATAATGAGATTACACTAACAACTGTTCAACTTCTGTACATTGGTGTTGGTGTTTTGTTTTTAGCTGCTGCTGCACTTTTTCACTTTTCAAAAAATTTAAAAAATACAAAATCAGATGATCGCTTTGAGGCTGCAAGCAAAGCTAAAAATACACTTGTTGGACTTACTGTTATTATTGCAATTTGCTTTGGAGTAATATTCAATACCTATACCAGTGGAGAAGAGGCAACAACTGCCATTGAAAATACAAGATTGATTTTACTATTTGTGGCACTATTGGCCGTCATTGGAAGTGTTTTCTTTGCCAACTCTCGGGCGTCCAAAAATCCAAAAGGATGGGGGGCTATGAAGTATCCTCAACTTGTTTTGGGCATGCTTGCAATATTTACCTATGTAGGCGTCGAAGTTACTATTCAAAGTAACTTAGGAGAGCTGTTAAAATCTGTTGCAGATACAGTTAATAACTTGAACCCCCTTGGGCTCAAAGTGATGAATGATGCCGAAATTGCACCATTCATTTCGCTGTACTGGGGAGGATTAATGATCGGTCGTTGGGTTGGTGCCATTACAGTTTTCAACCCTAGTAAAGGCCTAAAAAAATGGCTGCTAATACTCGTTCCATATGTTGCATTTGGGGTGATACTTTTGGTCAACTTTGGAAAATATTCTTCAAATGAAATTCTTTTGTTCAGTATTTGCATCGCAACTCAAATTGGTGGTTTTTTCTTAGCAAAAGACAATCCAATTGCAACCTTAAAAATCTTTAGTCTTCTTGGCATTACAGGCATGTTAATCGGAGTTTTTGCATCAGGACAATTGGCGCTATTTGCTCTACTTTCTGGCGGACTATTTTGCTCTATCATGTGGCCGTGTATTTTTGCACTAAGCATCACAGGACTAGGAAAATATACCGCACAAGGGTCTGCATTTTTAATCATGATGATTTTGGGCGGTGCTATTATTCCACCACTTCAAGGAAAACTTGCAGACATTTTCAGTATTCAATCCTCATATTGGATAGCTGTTTTATGCTTTGTTTATTTATTGTTCTATACATTCAAAACGAAAGCCGCATTACAAAAACAAGGCCTTCAACCCTAATATTAAAAAAATTATGGCGCAACAAAAACGCTTATTTCTTCTTGATGCCTATGCTCTTATTTTTAGGGGCTACTATGCATTTATCAAAAACCCAAGAATCAACTCAAAGGGGCTAGATACTTCTGCAATTCTTGGGTTTACAAACTCTTTGTTGGATGTTATAAAACGAGAGCGTCCAGATCATTTGGCCGTTTGTTTTGATAAAGGAGGAAGTGCAGATCGTTTAGAGGTTTTTCCAGAATATAAAGCAAATCGTGATGAAACCCCCGAAGGGATTAAAGTTGCGGTTCCCTACATCTATAAAATATTGGAAGCCATGCATATCCCAATTATGGTCAAAGAAGGTTATGAAGCCGACGATATTATTGGTACACTCGCCAAAAAAGCTGAAAAAGAGGGCTATCAGACCTACATGGTAACTCCTGATAAAGATTTTGCTCAACTTGTCAGTGACAATATTTTCATGTACCGCCCAATGTTTGGTGGCGGGTATGAAACATGGGGTGTCGAAGAGGTTAAAGAAAAATTTGAGGTTCAAGATCCAAAACAAGTCATTGACTTTTTGGGAATGAAAGGCGATGCTGTTGATAATATCCCTGGACTTCCTGGTGTTGGCGACAAAACAGCCAAAAAATTTATCAATCTTTATGGCAGCATGGAAGGGCTCATTGAAAACACCCACGAGCTTAAAGGTAAAATGAAAGAAAAAGTTGAAGCCAATGCAGAACTCGGATTGCTTTCAAAAAAACTGGCCACAATTTTATTGGATGTCCCTGTTGACTTTGATGCCAAAAATTTTGAACTAGACCAACCAGACCATGACAAAGTAAATGAAATTTTTCAAGAACTGGAATTCAGACGTTTGATTGAAAATTTCAAAAAAACCTTTGCAATAAACAACACTAGTACTTCTGAAACAGAAACTATATCTTCAGAAAAAACAACTCCAAAAGCCACAAAAAACACAACAGCAGGAACAGGTCAGTTTTCGCTTTTTGATGCGCCACAAGAAGACAACAATCCAACGGCCTCGTTTGAAAGATCAACAATTAAGTCTGTAGCACACTTTTATCAATTTATTGATAGTGATTTCGCTATGGATCTATTTATCAAACAACTTTTGGAGAAAAAATCGGTTTGTTTTGATACTGAAACAACCGCCCTCAACGCTCTTGAAGCAACGCTGGTTGGAATTGCTTTTTCGTGGGAGGCACACAAAGGATATTATGTGCCATTTCCAGAAGATCAAGACAAAGCGCAGCAACGAATTGAACAACTTAGGCCTTTCTTTGAAAATTCAAACATTGAAAAAATAGGTCAAAATTTAAAATATGATATCAAAGTGTTGAATAAATACAACCTTTCTGTAGAAGGCCCTTTATTTGATACTATGATTGCGCATTATCTTATCAATCCAGATCGGCGACATAATATGAATATTTTGGCAGAAACTTACCTCAACTACACGCCTATGGCCATTGAGGAGTTGATTGGAAAAAAAGGGAAACATCAAAAATCGATGCGGAGTGTAGGCTTGGAAACAATTACCGAATATGCTGTTGAGGATGCCGATATCACATTTCAATTGGCTCAGCATTTCAAGAAAGAAATGTCTGATGCGAATACACTAAATCTTTTTAATTCTATTGAAATTCCATTAATAAAAGTACTCGCTTCTATGGAATTAGAAGGGATTCGGTTAGATGTTGATTTCCTCAAAAGTTTGTCTTTAGATTTAAATAAAGACATCAAAACTCTTGAACAAAAAATATTTGATACCGCAGGAGAGGTTTTTAATATTGCATCACCAAAACAATTGGGTGTGATTTTGTTTGAAAAATTAAACCTCGTTGATAAGCCAAAAAAAACAAAAACAGGGCAATACAGCACCGCCGAAGACGTGCTTTCGTATTTGGCTAAAGACCATGAAATTATCAGAAATATTTTGAAATATAGAGCACTAGCGAAACTAAAAAGCACCTATGTTGATGCATTGCCAGAACAAGTTTTGGAGAGAACTGGACGAATCCATACGGAGTATTTGCAAACTGTTGCCGCTACAGGGCGTTTAAGCAGCATCAATCCAAATCTTCAAAACATTCCTATACGAACAGAACGTGGGCGTCAAGTTCGAAAAGCATTTGTACCAAGAAATGAAAATTATATTTTGCTTGCAGCAGATTATTCTCAAATTGAACTGCGTGTTATTGCCGCTTTAAGTGAAGAGGAAACCATGATTGAAGCCTTTAAAAATGGGGAAGATATTCATGCCTCTACGGCTTCTAAAGTATTCAATGTGCCAATTTCTGAAGTCAATCGCGAACAGCGAAGCAATGCAAAAACCGTAAATTTTGGTATTATCTATGGCGTTTCTGCCTTTGGATTGAGCAATCAAACGGATTTAAACAGAACAGAAGCCAAGGCGCTTATTGACACCTACTATGCTACTTATCCAAAATTACGAGCATATATTGCAGATCAAGTTGATTTTGCAAGAGACAATGGTTATGTCAAAACAATATCTGATCGCCGTAGATATTTAAAAGATATCCATTCTAGAAATGCCGTTGTTCGAGGCGCTGCTGAGCGTAATGCCGTGAATGCGCCAATTCAGGGAAGTGCAGCGGATATCATCAAAATTGCGATGATTAATATTCACAGAAAACTCAACGAAGACGGTTTCAAAAGCAAGATGCTTTTACAAGTGCATGACGAACTCGTTTTTGATGTTTATAAACCTGAGCTCCAAAGTATTAAAGCAATGATAAAAGCGGAAATGGAAAATGCGTACACCATGGTGGTTCCGCTAGACGTAGAAGTGGACAGCGGTGAAAACTGGTTAGAAGCCCATTAACTTTAAATGTTAAAGTCTTTATTTTTTTTGGAACCCTATTCTTTTTTTTACTAAGTTTATACTGATTATGACCCCAAGTCTAAATCTTCAAAAGTAACTTAACTGAAGTTTTAGCAATTATTTTATTTGAATTTAAGTGGATCTTGGGAAACTAGAGTGCTGTGGCACTTAAACAAAAAAGACTTTGTAAATGGATATCAATGATTTGATGAAAAAGAATTCCAAATAAGCTTAAATTAAATATTTTAAGCAGCGCTAATTTAGCTCCCTATTCTTCCAAGTTTTAAGGTCTCTTTTGGTATGCAAAACAGTCAGAACTTCTACAATGTTTTCTTTCAAAATATAATGAATTCCAAATGGAAACCCTTTTATATATCTTACTCGGGTATTTTTATACTTTTTCTGAAACAAGGCAGGATTTTTTGTAATAACATCAAATTCGTTATATAAGCTTTCCAAGAATCTATCTGTAATATGAGGTGCTTCTAAATCGTAATAATCAACTACTTGCTGAATATCTTCTTTAGCAAGTACACGAATATGAATTTGAAACATGTATTATTTACGCTTTATAGAAGATTTTAATTCATCAAGTGTTATAAAGTTGCTTGGGTTTTGTTCGGCTTCGGCAAGGCGTTCGTCCAAAACTTTTTTATGGGCAGAACTCAAAGAAGACTGTTGCAGTTTTTCAACTATATACAACTGAAAATCTTCCAAAGTTTTAAAATGGTTCTTAGATAAATTAATGTTTTCCTCAAAAGAAATTGTAGTCATCACTAATTATTTTATAATCAAAGATAGCAAAAATCAAACCATTTTATTACAAGAGCCAAAAAATTAAAAGAAGATGACTTAAATGATCTTTTCATAAACCCATAAATAAAAATTTCTAAATTTATATAAGCAGGAAATATAGTACTGCTCTAAAATATGAACAAAGCATTAGTTTTAATTGTGTACAGGTTCTTCACGGCCCCTCGATTACAGAAAGCTATTGTTCCGCTAGACGTAGAAGTGGACAGCGGTGAAAACTGGTTAGAAGCCCATTAAAGCTCCAAAGCGTTCATCACATCATTGTCCATCAAAAACTCTTGAGGGTTTTCTAGAGCTTCTTTAACAGCAACAAGAAACCCAACCGATTCTTTTCCATCTATAATACGATGATCGTAAGAAAGTGCAACATACATCATAGGGCGTATTTCTACCTTACCATCAACAGCCACTGGTCGTTCAATAATGTTATGCATGCCCAAAATTCCACTTTGTGGAGGATTAATAATTGGTGTCGATAGCATACTTCCAAAGACGCCACCATTAGAAATGGTAAATGTTCCTCCTGTCATTTCATCAACAGTAATTTGCCCATCTCTAGCACGAATAGCCAAACGTTTCACTTCAGATTCTACGCCTCTAAATGTTAGATGTTCGGCATTTCTTATGACTGGAACCATAAGTCCTTTTGGTCCAGAAACCGCAATGCTGATATCACAAAAATCGTAGGAAATCATCTCCTTTCCATCAATCATAGAATTGACAGCAGGAAAGAGTTTAAGAGCACGAACAACGGCTAAAGTAAAGAAACTCATAAAGCCAAGTCCAACGCCGTGTTTATCTTTAAACGTCTCTTTGTAGTGGTTTCTAAGTTCGAAAATAGGCGACATATCGACTTCATTGAAAGTCGTTAGCATGGCCGTTTCATTTTTGGCAGACACTAATCGTTCTGCAACTTTTCTGCGCAACATAGAAAGTTTTGAACGCGTTACGCCTCGTCCCTCAACATCAACTTTTTGCCCCATAGAAGGCACTGCTTTTACAGCATCATCTTTGGTAATACGTCCGTCTTTTCCTGTCCCAGAAATCGTAGTGGCATCAATGCCTTTTTCTGCTAATATTTTTTTGGCGGCAGGGCTTGCCGTTCCCGTTGCATACGTATCGTTGGTTGTCGTTGTGACTGGAGTTGCAGCTACTGGTTTTGGGGCATCGGCTGCGACTGGTGTTGAAGCATCACCTTCTGGTTTTGTAGCACTTGTATCTATAAGACAAACAACTGCTCCAACCTCAACAGCGTCACCTTCTTCTGCTTTGAGGGTGATTGTTCCGCTAACTTCTGCAGGAAGTTCAAGCGTTGCTTTGTCGCTATCAACTTCGGCAATGGCCTGGTCTTTTTCGACATAATCGCCATCTTGAACTAGCCATTCTGCTATTTCAACTTCTGTTATAGACTCGCCCGGGGAAGGCACTTTCATTTCTAAAATCATTCTATTGTATTTTCGTCTTTTTTCTTTGATTGTCTTTTGTTTTATCGAAAACAAAATCTATAATTTCTTGATGTCTTCGCTTGGACCGTGTTGAACTTCCAGCTGCAGGCGCACTGTAGCTTCTTCTTGAAGCTACTCGCCAATTCTTTGAAGCTTCAATATGCATCAAAATGTGTGCATATGCGCCCATATTTCTTGGTTCTTCCTGTGCCCAAACAATATCTGTTGCTGTGTTATATTTTTTTAGAACCGTTTGAATTTCATCTTCTGGTAGAGGAAATAATTGTTCTACTCTAACCAATGCGACGTCTGTTCTTTTGAGTTGTTCTTTCATTTCTAAAAGATCATAATAAAATTTTCCTGTGACAAAAACAAGCGTTTTTACCGCCTTTGTCGCTGCGGAATCATCATCAATTAGTGGCTGAAAACTTCCATTGCAAAAGTCATCTACAGTGGATACTACTTTGGGATGACGTAGCAAACTTTTTGGGGTGAATATTATCAATGGTTTTCTATATGTTGCTTTTAATTGTCGCCTTAAAATATGAAACATATTGGCCGGGGTGGTACAGTCGGCAACAAACATATTGTCTTTGGCACAGAGTTGCAAATAACGTTCCATTCGGCCTGATGAATGCTCGGCCCCTTGACCTTCATAACCGTGCGGCAAAAGCATCACTATTCCGTTGGGTGTTTTCCATTTGTCTTCACCACATGAAATGTACTGATCGATCATGATTTGAGCGCCGTTACTAAAGTCTCCAAATTGAGCCTCCCAAATTCCTAGTGTGTTTGGACTCGCCATGGCATAACCATAATCAAAACCAAGCACTCCATATTCAGATAGTAAAGAATTGTAAATGTAAAATTTGCCCTGATCTGGACTGATGTTATTTAAAAGTACAACCTCTTCTTCGCTATCTTCTACTTTTACAACAGCATGGCGATGAGAAAATGTTCCTCGTTCTACATCTTGACCAGAAATTCGAACATCAAAACCTTCTTGTAGCAAAGAGCCATAGGCCAAGTGTTCGGCCATAGCCCAATCGAGTTTATCTTGATCAAACATTATTTGTCGTGATTGAACTAATCGTTCAATCTTACGAATAAATTTTTTGTCTTTTGGTAAACTAGAAACAACCCCTGCTATGTGTTTTAATTTTTCTTTTGGATAGGTTGTATCGACAACTTCTTTCATGCGATCGGCTCGTGCTCTTGAAAAATCAGTCCACGCTTCTTGCATAAACGGTGTGATGACTGTTTTATCTTCTTTCCTAGAATCTTCCAGTTTAGTTTCTAATCTCGCTTTATAGTTTTGCTCCGATTGCTTGATGTAAGCGCGATCGATAATCCCTTCTGCAATTAGCTTTTCGGCATAAATATCGCGAGGGTTTTTGTGCTTTGAAATGGCTTTGTACAACTTCGGTTGAGTAAAACGTGGTTCATCACCTTCGTTATGGCCATATTTTCTATACCCCAACAAATCAATAAAGACATCGCGCTTAAATTCCATTCTGAAGTCTAGCGCAAAACGTACTGCATGTACTACTGATTCTACATCATCTGCATTGACGTGCAATACAGGAGAGAGTGTCACTTTTCCAACATCAGTACAGTAAGTACTAGATCGAGCATCCAAATAGTTGGTTGTAAACCCAATTTGATTATTGACAACAATATGTATCGTTCCATTGGTTTTGTAACCATCAAGTTTGGCCATTTGAACCACTTCGTAAATAAGACCTTGACCTGCAATAGCGGCATCGCCATGAACGACAATTGGTAGGACCTTACTAAAATCGTCGCCATAATACTGATCTTGTTTTGCACGTGTAATTCCCTCTACAACAGCGCCTACAGTTTCTAAATGCGAAGGGTTTGGTGCAATACTTAAGTTGATTTTGTTGCCATTATCCGTCAAACGGTTACTGGTCCATCCCAAATGATATTTTACATCACCATCAAAGACTTCTTCTTCGTAATCTTTACCATCAAATTCACTGAAAATGTCTTTAGCAGACTTTCCAAAAATATTGGTTAGTGTATTTAATCGGCCTCTGTGAGCCATGCCCATAACAAACTCTTTTACGCCACATGCTGCAGCTTTTTCTATGAGGGCATCAAGTGCAGGAATTAAAGATTCATTCCCTTCCAAAGAAAAGCGTTTTTGCCCCACATATTTGGTGTGCAAAAAGTTTTCAAATGAAACAGCTTCGTTGAGTTTTTTGAGTATATGTTTTTTTTCATCAGCAGAAAACTGCCCATGATTATCATTATGATTAAGTTTATTTTGTATCCATTGAATCTCTTCGGGTTGGCGAATGTACATATATTCAATACCTATAGAATCACAATAAATTGCTTCTAAATGCTTGCGAATTTCTTGAAGTGTTTGTGGTCCAATTCCCAAAATTTCACCAGCATTAAAAACTGTATTCAAGTCATTTTGATAAAGCCCAAAATTTTCAATTTCTAAAGTTGGTGCGTATTTTCGACGGTCTCGAACTGGGTTTGTTTTTGTAAAAAGATGCCCTCTAGTGCGGTAGGCATCAATTAGTTTTAAAACCTGAAATTCTTTTTGAACATGCTCTGGAACTTGAGTGCTTACGCCCTCCATAACTTCGCCATCGAGGCCATAATTGTCGCTTCCAAAGTCGTAACCCTGAAAAAATGCTTTCCAACTCGGCTCAACACTGTCTGGATCTTGCTGATACTGTTCATACAAATCGGCAAAATATGCGGTGTGTGCTGCGTTTAAAAAAGAATACTTATCCATCAATTAATTTGAATCGATTTTTAGAATTTAATCAAAATAAAACTTCATCAAAAATACAACTTTTAGCAAAACCTATTACTGTTTTTTTAGTTTTATGTTATATAATTTATTGAAGTTATTTTATGTTTTATGAGGCTCTATTCATCAGTTGTAACCCAAACGCTTTTAGGCGCTGCTTTTTAGAAGCTTCAATATGAAGTTGTTCTAAAACATGAAATGCTTGTTTTGTGTAATCTTCAATAGCTGTTTTGGTAGCATGAGCTGCACCACTTTCTTCAAAAAGCGTTAAAACTTGTGCTACTTTTTGGTCTGAAGAATTACTTTCTTCACTAAATAAGTGCTTCAAGTTTGTTTTGCAAGTCTCCGTTCCAAGTTCCATTGCCTTAAGAAATAGATAGGTTTTTTTATTTTCAATAATATCACCTCCGACTTGCTTCCCAAAGAGTTTTGGGTCTCCAAAAGCATCCAAATAATCATCCTGTAACTGAAATGCTATTCCCAAATTTTTACCAAAATCATATACCTTTTTTTGGTCTTCTATCGAAGCGCCTGCCACAACAGCACCCATTTGCATGGCTGCTCCTACCAGTACTGCTGTTTTGTATTCAATCATTTTTATATACTCTGGGATTGTAACATCAAAACGTGTTTCAAAATCCACATCATATTGCTGACCTTCACAGACCTCTAGTGCAGTTTTGCTGAACAGTGTTGTAAGTTGTTGAAACTGAATTGCTTCGTACGATTCAAAAAGCTGATAGGCCAAAATAAGCATTGCATCTCCTGAAAGTATTCCGGTATTCAAATCCCATTTTTCGTGTACTGTTTGCTGGCCTCTGCGCAGTGGCGCCTTGTCCATAATATCGTCGTGGATTAATGAAAAATTGTGAAACACTTCAATTGCTAAAGCGGCATTTAAGGCATCGGATATAGTGCCATCAAAACAATCTGTAGTCATCAGTGTAAGCGTTGGTCGCAAGCGCTTTCCTCCCAATTTTAGGATATACTGAATTGGATCATACAAATTTTTTGGAGTTCTTGTTGTGTTGTAATGCTCCAAATGCGCAACAAACTGTTGTTGATAGTGTTCTATAGCTTTCATCTGAACAAAAATAACAGAATTCCAGTTAAAATTAACTCTTGGTCGCACAAATGTTAAAAAATTGTAAAACTTTGGAAACTTTTATTGTTTTTTAAGTTTCCGTCTGTATCTTTGCATTTCTAAATTATGAAAGAAAAAATTATTTATAAATCTGAGGAATTGTTTTTGACTCTGGGGTTCAAAAACGTGACTATGGACGATATTGCGTCTGCACTTGGTATTTCTAAGAAGACTATTTATACCCATTTTTCAAATAAAACGGAACTAGTAAGTGCCGTTACATTCTCAGTTTTAGAGCAAATTTATCTGGGGATAGAACAAATTAATAAAAAAGCAATCAATCCTATAGAAGAGCTGTATGATATCAAAATGTTTTTAATTAATTATTTAAAAAATGAACGCGTATCGGCTCAATATCAATTGAAAAAATATTATCCCAAAATTTTCGATCAGTTACAAATCAAAAAATTTAAAAAAATGCATTCTTCCGTTGAGAATAGCTTAAAAAAAGGTGTAGAATTAAATCTATTTAGATCTGAAATTGATACTGCATTCATCTCTAGAGTTTATTTTGTTGGAATGACAGGAATTCGAGATACTAGTGTTTTTTCTGAAACTATGTTCGACAAAAACTATCTCATGGAGAGTTATTTGGAATATCACTTACGTGCCATTGTAACCGAAAGTGGACTTCAACTACTTGATAATTATATTAAAAAAAATAAAGCCTAATATGTTTAGAATAATCGCCCTCTTTCTGATACCCCTTTCTGTATGTGCTCAAAACGAGCCACTTCTATTTTCTCTAGAAAGTGCAATTGACTACGCTTTTGAGAATAATATAAATGCCAAAAATAGTGAAAGCGATGTGCGCTTGGCACAGCTTCAAAAGTGGCAAACCACCTCAACTGGGCTTCCTCAAATTAGTGCCAATGTGGCCTATAATAATTGGATCAAGCAACAAGTTTCATTGATTCCTGCTGAATTTTTCGGTGGTGCAGCAGGGCAATTCACAGAAGTTGCTTTTGGCACAACGCAAACAATGAATGGCTCTGTGACCCTGAATCAAAAAATATTTGACGGCTCATATCTTGTGGGGTTACAAGCTGCCAAAGTGTACCTAGAAATTTCTAAAAACGCCAAAGAAAAAACGTTGTCTGAACTTCGAAAAGCGGTGGTCAACGCCTATGGAAATGTCTTGATGACAGAAGAAAATTTGAAAATCATTAATTCAAATATTCAAGTGTTAGAGAACAACATTTCTGAATTGAAAGAAGTTTATAAAAATGGTCTGATTGAAGAGGAAAGTGTAGAGCAACTTCAACTTACGCTTTCTGGACTTGAAAGTAGCAGAAATTATAATCTTAATCTTAAAAAAATAGCCTATCAAATGTTCAATTTGACTATTGGTTTAGATATTGATAGTGAAGTTCGACTTACAGATCCGCTTGAAACATTAGTTTTAGCAACCCAACTTAAAAGTTCTGAAAAGACTGATGGAACTGCAGAAAATGTGATCGATTTTAAAATTGCTCAAAACGATTTTCGATCTAAGGAATTATTGCTGAAACTCGAAAAAAGTAAGGCCTTACCAACGCTTAATGCGTTTATAAATGGGTCTTATGCAGGAAATAGCAACCAATTTGATTTCTTTAAACGTTCACAAAAATGGTTTGGTGCATCGCAGTTTGGTGTTAATTTGTCAATTCCTTTGTTTAGCTCTTTTGGCAGAACCTCATTAACGCAAAAAGCAAAAATTAATTTAGAAAAATCTAAACGAAATCTAAATGATGTCAAACAAAAAATAGAATTAGAAATAGAACGCGCAAAAAATGATTTAGACTTTGCTTTGCAAGATTTAAAAACAAAAAAACAAGCTCAAGAACTTGCCGAAAGAATTGAACATAAAAATCAAGTAAAATTTTCTGAAGGTATTGCTTCAAGTTTTGAATTGACTCAAGCGCAAACACAACTCTATTCTGCCCAACAACAATATATTCAAGCAATGTTTACGCTTATAAACAAGTATGTTTTATTAGACACACTTCTAAACCCAATCGAAAATCAATAATGATAAAAAGTAACACTCAAATAGTCATGAAAAACACATTATTAATCGCTATGATCGCCGTACTTATTTCTTGTGGAAAAACAAAAAAAGAATCTGCATCGCTTACGCAGTTGAAATCTCAAAAAGGCGATTTAATCTCTCAAATCGATAGTTTGAGTCAGGTTCTGAAATCTGTAGATTTAGAAATTTCAAAACGAGATACTTTAAAACGATTTACTCCGGTCACAGCATTTGAAGCCAAAGAACAGGTTTTTAAGCATTATATTGAGGTTCAGGGCAATGTTGAAGCCGATCAAAGTGTTGAGCTTTACCCAGAAAGCGGTGGAACTATCACAAAAATACATGTAAAAGAAGGCCAAAAAGTAGCCAAAGGTCATGTTTTGGCACAAATTGACAATTCTATTATTGAAAGTTCAATTGTTGAGCTACAAACTCAATTGGATTTGGCAACAACAACTTTTGAGCGTCAACAGCGACTATGGAATCAAAACATTGGAAGTGAAATGCAATTTCTTCAGGCAAAAGCCAAAAAAGAAGGATTAGAAAATTCCTTAAAAAGCTTAAATACACAAGCAAAAAAACTGAAAATAATTGCTCCATTTTCTGGAATTGTTGATGAAGTTTTTGCCAAAGTAGGTGGCCTTGCTGTACCTCAAATGCCTGCACTGCGGTTGGTCAATTTGGACAATATACATGTTGAAAGTGAAGTGACAGAAACGTATTTGAAGTCCATAAAAAAAGGCGCTGACGTAGAGCTTAGTTTTCCATCTTTGAAGAGAACAATATCGTCTAAAGTGAGTCAAGTTGGAAATTTTATCAACCCCAACAATCGAAGTTTCAAGGTTCGTGTAAATCTTAATAATACAACAAATGAAATCAAGGCAAATTTACTGGCAGACGTCAAAATAAAAGATTTTCAAGCCACTGGTGTAGTACTTCCAACAACCATTTTACAAAAAGATCGTTTGGGAAAAACATTTGTGTTTACACTAAAAAAAGAAGGCGAAGTCTATACCACTCAAAAAACATATATAGATGTAGAGAAGTCATACAACAATCAATCTTACATTTCTAAAGGATTGTCGAAAAACACGCTTGTTGTCGATAAAGGATCTCGTCTTATTAAAGCGAATGAAATAGTAACTCTTGTTGATTAATTGATATGAGCACAAAAACAAATAAAGAATTTAAACTCTCATCTTGGGCAATTTCGAATAAATCTACAGTTGCTGTAATTACATTAATTGTGGTTCTTGGTGGTCTTCTGTCATATACAAGCATGCCCCGCGAAAACTTTCCAGAAATCATAGTACCACAAATATATGTGGGAACCCCCTACCCAGGGAATTCTGCATTAGATGTCGAAAAACTAATTACAAAACGATTAGAAAAAGAAATAAATTCTATTACTGGGGTGGACAAAATTACCTCAAACTCTATTCAAGGATACTCGAGTATTAATGTCGAATTTAATTTTGACATCACCCCTTCTGAGGCACTGCTAAAAATAAAAGACAAGGTAGATATTGCGATGGCAGACAAAGATTTTCCTAAAGATCTGCCTACCGAGCCTAGCATTACAGAAATGAATTTTAGTGAGCAAATGCCCATTATGAACATCAATCTTTCTGGCGATTTTTCGATGGATCAGCTCAAGGAATATGGAGAATACTTGGAGGATGAAATTGAAAAATTATCTGAAATTTCTGGCGTAGATATTCGTGGGATACAAGAAAAAGAGCTTGAAGTTGCTGTGGATTTGTATAAAATGGAAGCTTCAAAAATTAGTTTTACTGATATTGAAAATGCAATTGCATTTGAAAACCGAAGTGTGTCTGGTGGAGATCTTCTTGAAAACGGAACACGACGAACTGTACGTGTTATTGGAGAATTTGAAGACCCTTTGAGTGTGAAAGATATCATTGTTAAAAGTGAAAAAGGAAACATTGTTTATTTGCGTGATATTGCAGAGGTGCAATTTAAAGAGCAAGAGAAACAAAGTTACGCCAGAGAATATTCTCAGCCCGTTGTAATGTTAGATGTGAAAAAAAGAAGTGGGGAGAATTTACTAGAAGCATCTTCAAAAATCGACTTGATTATTGAAGCATCAAAAGCTAACGTATTTCCTGAGAGTTTAGTGATTTCAAAAACCAACGACCAATCTAACGACACAAGAACAATGGTAGCCGACTTGGAAAACAGCATCGTTCTTGGTGTTATTCTGGTGGTAGCTGTGCTCTATTTTTTCTTAGGGTTCAGAAATGCACTATTTGTAGGAATTGCAATTCCGCTTTCTATGTTTCTTTCATTTATAATTTTAAGTTTCTTAGGAGTAACCCTCAACACCATGGTCTTATTCTCGCTGGTAATAGCACTGGGAATGTTGGTCGATAATGGGATTGTTGTTGTTGAAAACGTCTATCGTTTAATGGATGAAGGCATGCCTAGAATGAAAGCTGCAAAGCTTGGCGTTGGCGAGGTCGCTTTGCCCATTATTGCTTCAACAGCCACAACATTAGCCGCGTTTTTTCCTCTTATTTTGTGGGATGGGATAATAGGAAAATTCATGCAATGGCTTCCTATCACACTTATTATTGTTTTAAGCTCTTCTTTGTTTGTTGCCTTGGTCATCAACCCTATGTTGATTTCCCTCTACATGAAAATTGTCCCTAAAAAAGAAAAAACAACATTCATCAATAGATTGGAAAATATTTATGAAAAATTCCTCATCAAAAACTTGAAAGGCAAAAAACCTTATGCCATTGTAGCAGGTACTTTTGCTTTACTTTTTGTAGCTGTTGGACTTATGAGCTCTTTCCCTCCAAAAATTCTATTCTTTCCAAATACTGAAGCCAAACAAGTCTTTGTTTTTGTGGAATATCCTATAGGCACAGACATTGAAGAAACGAATTTGCTTTCCAAAAAAATTGAAAGAGATATTGAAACTCATCTAAAAAAATATGAAAAAGATGGAGAGAATTTTTTGGTTACTTCCGTAATTGGTCAAGTAGGAGAAGGCACTTCAGACCCTAGCAAAGGTCAAACGGGGGGAAACACTCCAAACAAGGCGCGAATAACTGTTGATTTTGTAAAGTTTCAAGATCGTCAAGGAGTAAGTTCTGAGCAAGTTTTAATCGATATTCGTAATGTGATTAACAACTACCCAGGAGTTAGTATTGTGGTGGATAAACCCGCCGATGGCCCACCAACGGGCTCTCCAATTAATCTTGAAATTAAAGGAGACGATTATGAGTTGATTCTCAAAACAGCCAACAACTTAAAGTCATTTATCAATGCAGCAAATATTCCTGGAATCGAAGAACTCAAGCTCGATATCGATCAAGGAAAACCAGAATTGTTAGTTAATGTTGACCGCCAAAAAGCAAGACGACTCGGTGTTTCTACAGGTCAAATTGGGGCCAATCTCAGAACCGCACTTTACGGTAAAGAGGTGTCAACATACAAAGATTTGATCGATGACTACCCAATCAATATCCGCCTGAACGAAAAATTCAGATACAACAGAACTGCACTGTTGAATCAAAAAATAACATTCAGAGATCAAGGTAGTGGACAAATAAAACAAGTCCCTATTTCGGCGATTGCTACTACAGAAAATGAATCGAGTTTTAGTGCTGTAAAACGCATCGATTTGGATCGTGTGGTTACGCTCTATTCCAATGTACTCAACGATTATAACCCCACCCAAGTCAATGATAACATTCGCGATTTGATAGAAGATTTTGAAATCCCAAAAGGCGTAGATATCAACTTTACTGGTGAACAAGAAAAACAAGCAAAAGAAATGGCTTTTCTTAGTAAGGCACTCCTCATTGCTGTATCTATTATTTTTCTCATCTTGGTGGCACAATTCAACTCTGCAACAACGCCAATTATCATCTCTATTTCTGTATTTCTGAGTCTCATTGGTGTGCTTTTTGGTTTGCTTATTTTTAGAATGGATTTTGTGATTCTTATGACCATGATTGGAATCATTTCGCTTGCTGGTATTGTTGTCAATAATGCCATTGTACTTATAGATTACATCAATTTAATCCTTTTAAGAAAACGAAAAGAATTGAATCTAAATTCGACTGAAAAACTAAGCTCTACTCAACTTTTAGAATGTGTTGTAGAAGGTGGAAAAACAAGGCTTAGACCAGTACTTTTAACCGCAATGACTACGATCTTGGGGCTTTTGCCCTTGGCACTTGGAATAAATATCAATTTCAAAACGCTTATTACAGAACTGAATCCAAATTTTTATATCGGAGGAGAAAATGTTGCTTTTTGGGGTCCAATGGGCTGGGCTATCATATACGGCCTTACCTTTGCGACCTTCCTTACCTTGGTTGTTGTCCCAATTTTGTATTATTTAATCCATAAAATAAAAACCAAAAAAGTTAATGTTGCCTCTTAGAAGCTTAATCTTTTAATATAATAATGTTAAATTTGCCCAACTAAATGAGTCAAATGTACAGAACGCATCATTGTGGTGAACTTCGAGCATCACATATCAACAAAAAAGTAACCCTTTCTGGTTGGGTTCAAAAATCTAGAGACAAAGGATTTGTAGCATGGGTAGATCTACGAGATCGCTATGGGATTACACAACTTGTTTTTGATGCCGATCGTACCGATGAAAAACTAATGGAAGTGGCCAGAAATTTAGGCCGTGAATATGTGATACAAGTTACAGGTACTGTGATCGAACGTGCCTCCAAAAACCCAAATATCGAAACTGGAGACATAGAAATTTTAGTAGAATCACTTGAGATTCTAAATCAAGCAAACGTCCCGCCTTTCACCATAGAAGATCAAACTGACGGCGGCGAAGAACTTCGCATGAAATACCGCTATTTGGACATTCGTCGAAATCCTGTCAAAAACAACTTGATTTTTAGACATAAGGTCACACAAGAAGTTCGCAATTATTTATCTTCAATAGATTTTATTGAAATAGAGACGCCCTATTTAATAAAGTCCACACCAGAAGGTGCTCGAGACTTTGTTGTTCCTAGCAGAATGAATGAAGGGCAGTTTTATGCACTTCCACAATCGCCACAAACGTTCAAACAACTTTTGATGGTAGGAGGAATGGACAAATATTTTCAAATTGTAAAATGCTTTAGAGATGAAGATTTACGTGCCGATCGTCAACCAGAATTTACGCAAATTGATTGCGAAATGGCTTTTGTACAACAAGAAGATGTACTCCAAAGTTTTGAGGGGCTTACGCGCCACTTGCTCAAAACTATCAATGGCGTTGAAGTTGATGCTTTCCCACGCATGAGTTATGATGAAGCGATGAAAACCTATGGCAATGACAAACCAGACATTCGTTTTGGAATGAAATTTGGCGAGCTCAACACTATGGCGCAACACAAAGATTTTAACGTTTTTAATAGCGCAGAACTCGTTGTTGGTATTGCAGTGCCGGGTGGTAATTCGTATTCTCGAAAAGAAATTGATAAGCTCATTGATTGGGTAAAACGACCTCAAATTGGCGCTCTTGGTATGGTGTATGTGCGTTGCAATGATGACGGCACATACAAATCATCTGTAGATAAATTTTATGATCAAACAGATTTGAGCCAATGGGCCAAGGCTACAAATGCTAAAGCAGGAGATTTAATTTGTGTTCTTTCTGGAAAAACCAGCGCAGTTCGTGCGCAGCTCAGCGCACTTCGAATGGAACTTGCAGAGCGTCTTAATCTTAGAAATCCTAAAGAATTTGCACCGCTGTGGATAACCGATTTTCCACTTTTAGAATGGGACGAAGATACGCAGCGCTATCATGCAATGCACCACCCTTTTACAGCACCAAAACCAGAAGACATCAAATTGTTGGATACAGACCCGGGAGCCGTAAAAGCCAATGCTTATGATTTAGTTTTAAACGGAAACGAAATTGGAGGGGGATCTATCCGAATTCACGACAAAGAAACCCAATCGTTAATGTTCGACCACTTAGGATTTACAAAAGAACAAGCAAAAGCACAATTTGGATTCTTAATGAATGCCTTCGAGTATGGAGCGCCACCGCATGGCGGAATTGCTTTTGGTTTAGATCGATTGGTTGCTATATTAGGTGGAGCAGAAACCATACGAGATTTTATTGCGTTCCCAAAAAACAACTCTGGCCGAGATGTCATGATTGATGCGCCTGCACCAATTGATCAGCATCAATTGGACGAGCTAGGACTAAAAATAAAATAACAAAACAATCCTGATGAAGTATTTAATTTGGTTACTATTTATTTCTGCCATTGGAAGTATTTTTTTTGGCTTTAGTTTTCCCGACTCAAATACTACAGATGCTACCATAAAAGCGCAAGAAATTGCCCTTTCTGAAAAACTCATTGGGTTTGGTGTAGCAGGTCTTTTTTTGGTTGTCTTCCCTCTTTTTTCATACTACCGTTGGAAAGACAAAAACGTATCTGATTATATGCTCAATAAAGAAAATATTGAGAAAATGCGCGAATTTGATGATTAAAATTCTTAGGACAAGTTTCGTTTTTCAATAAAAAAACGCTTCAGCAATGTGGACGCTTCATCAGCCAAAACACCTGCAGTAATTTTTGTTTTTGGGTGTAATTTTGTTCCCATAACTTCACACCCTCGCTCATGGTCTTTTGCAGCAAAAACAATCCGTGAAATCTGACTCCAATACAATGCGCCAGCACACATTTGACAAGGTTCTAGAGTAACATATAATGTACAATCATGTAAAAATTTTCCGCCTAAATAATTAGATGCAGCAGTAATGGCTTGCATTTCGGCATGGGCCGTAACGTCATTTAAAAGTTCTGTCAAATTATGTGCTCTTGCAATAATTTGATTATTGACAACAATTACAGCTCCTACGGGAACTTCACCTCTCTTAAAAGCATATTCAGCTTCGGTTAAAGCTTTTTTCATAAAATAGGTGTCATCAAATAGTTCTTCCATAAAGTCAACTGCCCTTAGATAAACTCAAAACGTTCAAAAGAAGCAAATTAGCCAATCTATATAAACATCTAAGTATTAAATCTCGATTATCGAGCAAAAATACAATTTCAATCTTGTATTTTTGTAGTGTGCAAAAAAAATTAATTGACCATATCATTCATCCCAAAGATGTACGGGCACTTCAAGTTGAAGAGTTGCCAAGACTTGCACAAGAATTAAGACATTTTATCATTGAAATCGTGGCCTCTAAGGAAGGACATTTGGGCGCAAGCTTAGGCGTTGTAGAGCTTACCATTGCATTACACTATGTTTTTCAAACCCCTGAAGATGTACTGATTTGGGACGTAGGCCATCAGGCCTATGGCCATAAAATATTGACTGGACGTAAAGCAGAATTTCATACCAACAGGCAATATGGCGGACTTAGTGGGTTTCCAAAACGCGACGAAAGTCCTTTTGATATTTTTGGTACTGGTCATGCATCAACATCCATTTCTGCAGCACTTGGAATGGCCATTGCAAGTCAGCTCAAAGAAGTTCAAAAACATCATATTGCAATTATTGGAGACGCCTCTATTGCTGGCGGAATGGCTTTTGAAGGCCTAAATCATGCAGGAGTGACCAATGCAAATTTATTGGTCATTCTAAATGATAACGCTATTGGAATTGACCCTAGTGTTGGCGCACTCAAGCAATATTTAACAAATGTTAAAAAAGGAAATCAAAAAGAAGATAATATTTTTGAAGCTTTAAATTTTGAATATTCTGGACCAGTTGATGGACATGATATTGAAGCTTTAATCTTAGAACTGAAGCGGCTCAAAAAAATTGAAGGCCCAAAGTTTTTGCATGTGATTACCACCAAAGGAAAAGGATTAAAACAAGCCGAGGACAATCAAGTTGTGTACCATGCTCCTGGAAAATTTAATGCTCAAACTGGAGATTTGATTTCATCCAACAAAGAAAATAGCCCTCCAAAATTTCAAGATGTTTTTGGTAAAACTCTTGTAGAACTTGCCACAAAAAATAAAAATATTGTCGGTATTACTCCGGCTATGCCCACTGGAAGCTCTCTTAAATTTATGATGGAAGCTTTTCCAAAACGTGCTTTTGACGTTGGTATTGCTGAGCAACATGCGGTCACTTTAGCAGCTGGAATGGCTACGCAAGGCTTAATCCCTTTTTGTGCCATTTACTCAACTTTTTTACAACGTGCATATGACCAAGTGATTCATGATGTAGCGTTACAAAACCTTCCTGTTGTTTTTTGTTTAGATCGGGCTGGACTTGTTGGGCAAGACGGAGCAACACATCATGGTGTTTTTGATATGGCCTATTTGAGATGTATTCCAAATCTTATCATTGTTGCGCCTAGAAACGAACAAGAATTACGAAATATAATGTATTCGGCACAGCAAGGATTGAAGCACCCTATTGCTATCCGTTATCCTAGAGGACGTGGATTGGTAACCAACTGGAAATCCAAATTTGAATCGATTGCAATCGGAAAAGGCGAGCAACTTAAAGCGGGACAAAAAATTGCTATCCTCTCTGTTGGTGCTATTGCAAATAATGTCCAAAATGCTATTGAATCACTTTCTGTTTCTCATTATGATATGCGTTTTATTAAACCTCTTGATAAGGCATTATTAAAAGATATTTTTAAAACATACGATACAATTGTTACAGTAGAAAATGGCACAAAACATGGTGGGTTTGGGAGTGCTGTTTTGGAGTTTGCAGCACAACATAACTATAAAAATACGATTTATATCAAGGGTATTCCAGATGAATTTATAGAACATGGCAGTACAGAAGAGCTTCAAAAAGAAGTGGAACTGGATGCGGATAGTTTGAAAACGTTTATTTTGTCTCTGTAGGTTATCTGATTGTTCTCAACCTAAAACACCATCCCTTTGAGTTTCTTATAAGTTAAAATCGCTTTTCGATCTGAATACGAAGCGACCACAGAACATACCCCCATTAAACGGTCGTACAAGTTTTGGTGTTGAAGTTCCATTTCAGCTGGCAACAATTTCATTAGAAGTGTGTCATAACTGCTGGCTTTATTAGTATAAGAATTATTTACCGCCGTTGTGAAACGTAAAAGCAATTCATTGATGATTTCAAAACCAGAAATTTCCTTGTCTATCACCTCTTCAGCATTATAAATTCGTTCTACACTCAATTTAATAATGTCATTAATTTGTGCTTGAAATTGACTTTTTTCTAAAAGTGAAACATCAAAAGTTCCATCTAAAAGAGACGTTTCATTTTTTATAAATACGGAAACCGCATCTTCAATAAGAGTACTAATCGCCAAAGCGCGCAGATAACTTACTCTCGCTTTGGTCGTTGGAAGCGCGTTATACTTTTTTGTTTGTATTTTATTGCGTACTAAATTGATCAAGTATTCTAAAGCAAATTCTTCTTCTATAAGGCCAAGATTGATCCCATCTTCAAAGTCAATAATGGTGTAGCAAATATCGTCTGCAGCCTCAACCAAATAGGCCAAAGGATGTCTAAAATAAGATGATTTTGAAGTGCTTTGACTTACTAATCCTAATTCATTGGCAACTTCTGCAAAAATAGTTTTTTGGCTCTGAAAAAAACCATATTTCTTGCAAGCAATATGCGGACTAGGTTTTTTGGGGAGAGAGGCTTTTGGGTATTTTGTGAAAGCGCCCAAAGTAGCATAGCTTAGGCGAAGGCCACCTGGTTGTCCTTGCTGATTTTGTGTTAAAATTTTGAATCCATTAGCATTCCCTTCAAATGAACAGAGGTCTTCGTATTCTTCTGCGGATAATTTTGATTTATGAATTTTTCCAAATCCTTCTTTAAAAAAATGCCCAATAGCTTTTTCTCCTGAGTGCCCAAAAGGCGGATTTCCAATATCATGAGCTAATGCGGCGGCGGCAACGATAGCGCCAAAATCATTGGGTTTGTATCCATGTATTTCATGCAATGCAGGATGCTTTTCTAAAATTTTTACGCCCGCTTTTCTGCCTAAAGATCGCGCTACAACACTCACTTCGAGACTGTGTGTAAGGCGGGTGTGTACAAAATCTGTTGACGAAAGCGGAATCACCTGGGTTTTGTCTTGTAAGCTTCTAAATTCTGGAGAGAATATTATACGATCATAATCGACATCAAAACCTAGTCGTGTTTCATCTTGTTCGTTACGTAAGCGCTTGTTGGTATCGCCTTGACGCTTTAACGATAATAATTGTTCCCAATTCATGTTTTTACTCATGTGTGCAAGATAGTAATTTTCAATGTTAAGTAAATGTTTCAAAAAGAATGTTTTAGTGGGTTTTAGTAACATTGAGTTAAAGGTTTTATAAAGATTGGATATCATCCAAAGCGGTTTTCAAATGTAATTTTGCAAAAAATTAAATGTATTAAAAATCACAAATAATGAGATACTATTTTGTAATCCTATTCTCTTTTGCTTCTTTAATTTTGACTTCTCAAAACTCAGGGGCTGTTTCTGGATTAATAAGTGACAAAGAATTTAATAACGAACCTCTTGCTTTTGCAAACGTTTTGATAAAAGGAAGTTCAAAAGGAACAACTTCTGATTTTGATGGAAATTATTTTCTAGAAAATATGGCTCCTGGAGTGTATACCATTCAATTTAGCTATGTGGGCTATGAAACTGTTGAAATAGAAACTACCGTTGAAGCAGGAAAAACAAATGTTATTGATGTAATTCTTCAAGCCAATAGTGCTTCTTTGGATGAGGTAGTTATCAAAACAACAACTACAAGAGAAACAGAAAGCGCGCTCTTGCTACAACAACAAAAAGCAGTGGCTATGGAAACTGCTATTGGAGCTCAGGAACTTAGCAAAAAAGGGGTTGGAGATATTGCTGCTGCAGTAACAAAAACTGCTGGAATATCTAAACAAAGTAGTTCAGGAAGCATATTTGTTAGAGGGCTTGGTGACCGCTATAACATTACAACTCTTAATGGATTGCCTTTACCATCTAATAACCCAGCAAAAAAGAATATTGAATTAGGTCTATTTTCAACAGATATTGTTGAAAATATTGGGATCAGCAAAACATTCAATGCCAAAAACTATGCAGATTTTGGTGGAGCTAATATTAATATAGATTCTAAAAATTTTAGAGGGCAACCATATTTAAATCTAGGTTTGAGTTTAGGAGGCAACTCCAATACAATTGGAAAAGATCCTTTTTATTTACAAGATGGACCCGGATTTTTTGGATTTTATAATGCTACTGCCCCAGAAAATGCAACGTCTACTTCAAATTGGGGTTCAAGCTGGAACAAAGAAAATAGTAATTATAAAATCAATGGAAGTATAAAACTTAACGGAGGGAAGTCATTTGATATTGGCAACGAAGGACGTTTAAATACTTTTTTTACGATTGGTTTTGACAACAATACACTATTTAGAGAAGGGCTTAGTCGAGGAAAAGTAGGTGCCGATGGATATACACGACAAGATTTCTACAAAACCTCTTATCAGTATAACACCAATACTACGGCAATGGGGAGTTTCAATTATCGAATAAACTCTAACCACAAATTGGCATTTACAAGTTTATTTCTAAATAGTTCTACTCAAAATCATGATGCATATAATGGATTTGATATTGAATTTGATAATGAAGTTACAGACAATGGCGATGGATTTGGATTTATTCAAAGAAACACTTTTGAACAAACTAAATTATTTGTAAATCAATTGAGTGGAACTCATGATCTTTTTGAAAACCATTCAGTGAATTGGATTGTTGGATTAAATCAACTAAAAAGTAATATCCCAGACCGAATGCAAAATACTGCAGGACGCGATTTTAGACCTGGAAGAGCTAGCGATTATGTGTTGATTTCGGGGAGTCCTATTTACAATCACCGTTTTTATCAAGAACTGACTGAAAACGAAATTTCAGTAAATGTATTTGACAAGTGGACCATTCGAGACGAAGAAGATGAAATAAAAGGAGAATTTGATTTTGGGTTTAGTGGACGATACAAATTTATTGATTTTGAATCTCAGCAGTATGAATTCAGACTGAATAACCAAGCAGGGTTATACAACATCATTGATGGTAATTTTGATGGTTTTTTTAATAGCGCTAACCTAAATTCACTTTATTTTATCAATCAACAAAAAGAACAAACCTACAGCGGTGGACAGTATATCAATGCAGGGTTTGTAAATGGTATGTGGAATTTTAACTCAAAATTTTCTGTTCTTCTGGGACTTCGTGCAGAGATGATTGGTGTAGAGGTCGATTATCTAACGCTTCAATCTTCAAATGAAGAAAGAATTGCTTTTGTAAGAGAAAAACTACTTCCATCTGCTTCTGCAAAATATGTTGTTAAGGAAAATATGAACGTTAAACTAGGCGTAAGTAAAACATACACACTCCCTCAATTTAAAGAGCGAGTAAACATGTTATATGAAGAAGTTACTCAGGTTTATAGAGGAAATAATTATGTTTATGAATCTACAAACTGGAATGCAGATTTGAAATGGGAATACTTCCCTAATGATGGCGAATTGATTTCAGCCACTGTTTTTGGAAAACGTATTGAAAATCCGATCAATAGTATTTTTATTAATTCTACTTCAAATGATATTTCATATATCAATACTGGTGAACAAGCAGAAGTATTTGGTCTTGAACTTGAACTTAAAAAGAATTTATACAGTTTTAGCTCCAATGATGATGAATTTATACATAAGTTTACTGGTGGTGTAAACATATCCATTATCAATACAAATCAAGATCTAAACGCTCAAAAAGTAACTGATGAAACCGATTATAGTGCCAACTTTACTTTTGATTCTAGTAAACTTACAGGAGCCTCTGATTTTCTTATGAATGCCGATGTGACTTACATCAAAGAATTTGAAGAAAACAAATCGATTCAAGGAACTATTACCTATGGTTATTTTTCAGACCAGTTGAATACTATTGGAACACTCAACAAGGGTAATGTGATTGAAAAAAGCTACAGTACATTAGATTTAATTGTAAAAAGCAAATTGAACAATTTTACTCTTGGATTGTCTGCAAAAAACATATTGAACCCATCGATAGAGCGAGTTCAAGAAGTTTACAACACTCCTGGAATTGATCAAGTGACACTAAGCGAATTCAAAATGGGTGTTAACTTAAGTTTATCGGTTGGATACAAATTTTAATTAAAGATTAAGTCTAACCAAAAAACTAAAAAATATTTTTAATTAAAGTAACAAACACTTAATTCTGCCTTAATTAATAAAGTGTTTTTAAGTTGGAAATTTGTAAAAAAATTAAATATTAAACTAACATGAAAAAATTATCTTTATTTACCTTTATCCTTTCAAGTCTTTTAATGCTAGATTGCACTATTGAAAATGAAAATTCAGTAGCACCAAGCAGTTCGTTTGAAATTGATCCTAACGACTTCAAAGGAACAATTTTAGATGGAACAATTTCTTTAAATCCATCATTAAATTACAAACTTACAGGAGCTTTAGTCGTAAAAGAAGGCGCAACATTGAACATTCCTGCAGGAACGACTATTACTGCTGCTGCTGGAACAACAACATCTGCTTTTATTGGTGTAGAACGTGGTGCAACAATTAATATTAGTGGTACGGCCTCAAATCCAGTTGTTATGACTGCAGAAACACAATCTGCTGGTGCATGGGGTGGATTAGCAATTGCAGGTTATGGTATAACAAACGCAGGAGTTGATGTTACTTCAGAAGTTGGAGATTTAACATATGGAGGAACAGACAATACAGATAGCTCTGGAACCATTACCTATCTAAGAGTTGAATATACTGGTGCAACATTTACAAATGATAAAGAATTTAATGGAGTAACATTATTTGGTGTTGGCTCAGGTACAATATTCAAAAATGTATCATCAGTAAATGGTGGAGACGATGGAATTGAGTTCTTTGGTGGCGCTGTAGACGCAGAAAATTTAGTGTCTATAAATTCAGGGGATGACTCTATCGATTTTGCAGATGGTTTTGCAGGATCTATTACTAATGCTTACATTAAAGGAATTACTAAAGCAGGAATTGAAGGTTCAAATAATGGCGATGATGGAAACCTTGAGCCTGTTACCACTGCTACAATTTCTAATGTTACAATGGTTGTAGACGGATTAGGAAATTCTGAAGGTGCTATCTATTTTAAAGAAGGTGGCGGAAATCTTACCTACACTAACATTGTTGTGGACGGTATCAGCCTTGGAATGAAAATAAAAAGTGATGATACTGCTGCACAAGCGAGACTTACCAATGGCGATTTGGTTATAGAAAATTTTAATTACCTCAATGCACCATCTACTTGGAATTGGGGAGGATACAATTATACAGGATCAAACACTGGTGCAACTGGTGCTGGAAATGGAGCCAATGCCCCAAGTTGGGCCGATGGTTGGTCAGAATAATTATTTTGAAAATTAGTTTAAAAAAAGCTTCCAATTGGAAGCTTTTTTTATTTGTAATAAAATATTATTAGTAATTAACCGCAACTTCTGATTTTTCGTCCCATTCAATAACATTAGTTATTTTGGAATCTTGAAAGTCAACTTCTTTTAAAGTATCTTCTGACCAAAAGAACCATTTCCCCGACTTGATTCCATTTTCATAATAGCCTTGTGATAATTTATTTCCTTCGTTATCATAACTGGTCCAAAAACCAACTAAGACACCATCTTTATTAAAGGTCCCTTTTTGTGATACCTGTCCGTTTTCATGATAATACGTTGCGTTTATAAGTTCTCCTTCGACATGAAATAATGGAGATTTAAAATCTTGTGCACTAACGGTTGAGCCAACGAATAAAACAGCTATAATTATATATTTTTTCATGATATTAATGTTTTACAATACAATAATATGTATTATTTTACAATAAATCAACTTTTTGTTTACATTAATTTAACATAAGATATTTAATATACTGATTTTCAGTGTTTTATGTATTTTTATATAATTAACATTGCAGCGCCACTTTTACAGAGTACAAACAAAAAAAAGCTTAAAAAGTGCTTTAGAGATAACAATTACATAACATTAGAATGGTTTTATTATATGAAATTTGTTTGAACTAAAATTCAAATCCATGGAAAACATATATATGTATATGTTAATTGCGTTAGCCTTCTTAGCCATTGCCGATTTGGTGGTGGGAGTCAGTAATGATGCTGTAAATTTCTTAAATTCTGCCATTGGTTCAAAGGCTATCTCTTTCCGTACGATAATGATTGTTGCCAGTGTAGGAGTAGCTGTTGGGGCTATTTTCTCTAGTGGTATGATGGAAGTCGCTCGAAAAGGGATTTTCAATCCTGGAGAATTTATGTTTAATGAAATTATGATCATTTTTATGGCCGTAATGATTACCGACATTCTCCTTTTGGACTTTTTCAATTCTCTTGGAATGCCAACATCGACAACGGTTTCTATTGTGTTTGAATTGTTAGGCGCTGCAGTGGCAATAGCACTCCTCAAAATTACTGCAAATGGTGGAGAGTTTTCGGAGCTAATTCAATACATAAACACATCAAAAGCCACTCAAATTATCTTAGGAATTTTACTTTCTGTTGTGGTTGCATTTACAATTGGCGCAATAGTTCAATGGGTGTCTCGATTTCTATTATCTTATAATTTTAATGAAAAACCAAAATGGGTTGGCGCACTCTTTAGTGGTATAGCGCTGACAGCCATTACCTATTTTATTTTCATGAAAGGCCTTAAAGGCACATCCTATGCTAAAGAAACTTTTGATGTTTTGGGGGGTGCCACTATGAAAGATTTTTTGGAAAAACAAGTGATAAATTTGGTGCTCATTAGTTCTATATTTTGGTCCATATTGTCCTATGTATTGATATCATTTCTAAAAATAAATATTTATCGTCTGATTATTATCGTGGGGACTTTCGCTCTCGCATTGGCATTTGCAGGAAATGATTTGGTTAATTTTATTGGAGTTCCTGTTGCCGCCTACAATTCATTTTTGGAGTGGTCTGCATCAGGAATGAGTGCTTCCAATTTTCCAATGGATGCCCTGGCCTCAAAAGTACCAACAAACAATTGGCTACTATTAGGCGCTGGATGTGTTATGATTTTAACATTGTGGTTTTCATCAAAATCGAAAGCTGTGGTTAAAACTTCTATTGATTTATCAAGTCAAGGTGATACTAAAGAACGTTTTCAACCCAATGCCGTTTCTCGTGGGTTTGTTCGTTTTGCAATAGTATCCTCTAAATACATGTCAAATTTACTCCCAAAATCGTTAAAAGAAAAAATTGAAACTCAATTTGAACAGCCACAAACAAACACTCTGAAAGTTAAAAAAGAAGACCTCCCTGCATTCGACTTGGTAAGAGCCGCGGTTAACTTAATGGTTGCAGCTGTTTTAATTTCAATAGCAACTTCGTACAAACTACCCTTGTCCACTACATATGTAACATTTATGGTGGCTATGGGAAGTTCCTTGGCAGATCGAGCTTGGGGAGCAGAAAGCGCTGTATATAGAGTTGCTGGAGTTCTTAATGTTATTGGGGGTTGGTTTTTTACTGCATTCAGTGCATTTGTTGTATCGGCTTTGGTTGCATTCCTCATAAACCTCAATATACAGCTCATGTTTCCAATTCTTTTTATTAGTGCTGTTGCGCTTTTGATAAGGAGTTCTATTTTACATAATAAGAAAACAAAGGCTAAGAGTGCCAAAGGGTCTCTAAGAAATGCCGAAAGCAGCTCTGTTCAGGGAGTAATAAATGAAAGTGCTGATAATATTGCAAATGTATTGAAGCGTGGCAGCAAAATTTACAGCTCATCTATATTTTCATTGGCAAAACAAGATTTGGTAGCACTTAAAAAAAATAAAAAACAAGTGCTAAAGCTCTCCGATGAAATTGATGAGCTCAGGGACAATATATTTTACTTTATCAAAAATCTGGACGAATCAAGTGTTGGGGCTAGTAATTTTTATATTCAAATTCTTGGGTATTTACAAGACATGGCACAATCTTTAGATTATATCTCGAAGGTTAATTACAAGCATGTTAACAATAATCATAAAAAACTAAAATTCAATCAAATCAAGGAATTAAGTGAGATCAGCAATGCTATAGAAGTCTTATTTTCTAAAGCAGAGATTGTCTTTGAAACTCAGACTTTTGATAAAATTGAGGCTTTAAGAGAGAATAAAAATAGTATCAATAATATCTTGAAAAGTAATATTGATATACAAATAAAAAGAACTAGAACAGAAGAATCAAGTCCGAAAAATACAACGCTATATTTTAGTCTTCTGCTAGAAACTAAAGATCTTTTGAATGCAACAGCTAGTTTGTTAGAAGAATATCAAACGGCTTATAAAAACTCAATAGGATAAGCAGCAATAGTATGGATAAAAAAACCTCGCTATAAACAAGCGAGGTTTTTTATTTTTAAAATACTTTAAATTAAGACCCACACATTAAGCAATCGTCCCCTTCGGAAGCTTTGGCTTGCTCAATTAGCGCCTTCATCTCCTCGGCAGACATTGGTTCTACCTCTGCATCCATTGTTGTTTCTTTAGAAAACTTTTGTGCTGTTTTGGCTGCCTTTTGTTGTTGTTGTTCAAGGACTTGAGGGTCCGTACCGGCTTCGGTCTTTGGTGCTTGTTTTTGCTTTGTGTCCAAAGTAAATTTAATCGCATCCACCGCACTTTTGGTACGCAAGTAGTACATCCCTGTTTTTAGGCCACTTTTCCAAGCATAAAAATGCATAGAGGTTAGTTTTGCCATTGTTGCGCCTTCCATAAAGAGGTTTAAGGATTGAGATTGATCAATGAAATAACCTCTTTGACGTGACATGTCAATAATGTCTTTCATGCTCAATTCCCAAACGGTTTTATATAATTCCTTGATTTCTTGTGGAATCACATCTATATGTTGAATAGATCCGTTGGCACGCATGATGTCTTGTTTTAAGCCGTCGTTCCAAAGTCCAAGTTCAACCAAGTCCTCCAAGAGGTGTTTGTTCACCACAATAAATTCTCCAGACAGTACACGTCGCGTATAAATGTTTGAAGTATAGGGCTCAAAACATTCATTGTTTCCTAAAATTTGAGAAGTACTTGCTGTTGGCATTGGCGCAACAAGAAGTGAGTTTCTAACACCGTGTTTAAGGACTTGCTTGCGGAGTTTTCCCCAATCCCAAAGTCCACTGAGTTCTTCGTCTTTTAGGCCCCATAAATTATATTGGAATTTGCCTTCACTTATTGGTGATCCTTTATACGTTTTGTAAGGCCCCTCGGCTTTTGCTTCTTCCATTGAAGCAGTAACCGCTGCAAAATAAATCGTTTCAAAAATGTCTTGATTTAATTTCTTGGCTTCATCACTTGTAAATGGCAAACGCAATTTAATAAAAGTATCTGCCAGACCTTGAACCCCTAGTCCAATAGGGCGATGTCTAAAGTTTGAGTTCTCGGCTTCGATAACTGGGTAGTAATTACGATCAATTACTTTATTGAGGTTGCGTGTAACACGCTTTGTGATTCTAAATAATTCTTTGTGATCAAATTCACCATCTTTGATAAACATTGGTAAAGCAATAGAGGCCAAATTACAAACAGCAACTTCATCTGGTGATGTGTATTCGATAATTTCTGTGCATAAATTTGAAGACCGAATGGTTCCTAAGTTTTGCTGATTTGATTTGCGGTTTGCAGCATCTTTGTACAGCATGTAAGGGGTTCCCGTTTCAATTTGAGATTCAGTAATTTTTTCCCAAAGTTCGCGAGCTTTTATTGTTTTTCTACCTTTTCCTTCTTCTTCGTACTTAGTGTATAGGGCTTCAAATTCTTCGCTGTGCGTGTCTGGCAAACCAGGACATTCATTTGGGCACATGAGAGTCCAACTGCCATCTTCTTGGACACGCTTCATGAATAAATCTGGAATCCACATTGCATAAAACAAATCGCGAGCACGCATTTCTTCTTTACCATGGTTTTTCTTTAAATCAAGAAAATCAAAAATATCGGCATGCCAAGGTTCTAGGTAAATTGCAAAACTTCCTTTTCGTTTTCCTCCACCTTGATCAACATAACGTGCGGTATCGTTATAAACACGCAACATTGGAACAATACCATTGCTCGTTCCATTTGTTCCAGCAATATAGCTGCCTGTTGCACGAACGTTATGCATTGCTAATCCAATTCCTCCTGCAGATTGTGAAATTTTTGCAGTTTGTTTTAATGTGTCATAAATTCCATCAATACTGTCTTCTTTCATTGTCAACAAGAAACATGATGACATTTGTGGTTTTGGTGTTCCAGAGTTGAAAAGTGTTGGAGTTGCATGTGTGAAATACTTTTTGGACATCAACGTATAGGTCTCTATAGCAGCATCTAAATCATCAAGATGAATCCCTATGGATACACGCATAAGCATGTGCTGTGGACGTTCTGCTATTTTACCGTTCAATTTCAATAAATAGGAGCGTTCAAGGGTTTTGAATCCAAAATAATCATATCCAAAATCTCTATTGTATATGATTGTTGAATCTAATTTTTCTTTATTTTTCATGATGACGTTGTACACTTCATCTGAGAGCAATGGAGCGTCTTTTCCGGTACGAGGATTGACATAGGTGTACAAATCGTGCATAACTTCACTAAAGGTTTTTTTGGTGCTTTTGTGTAAGTTAGAGACCGAAATACGTGCGGCAAGGCGTGCATAGTCTGGATGAGCAGTTGTCATTGTTGCTGCAATTTCGGCGGCAAGGTTATCCAGCTCGCTGGTCGTTACGCCATCATAGAGTCCGTCAATGACACGCATGGCAACTTTCAGAGGATCTACAAGTTCATTCAAACCATAGCAAAGTTTTCTCACTCTTGCTGTGATTTTATCAAACATGATTTCTTCTTTTCTGCCGTCTCTTTTTATTACATACATAGTATTTTTAATTTTTTTGCTTTTAGGTGCGTCCAAAAAAGCGGTTAGTTGGTTGTTCTATCGCATTCGTACTCGAACAAATGCTCAGTTATTTTTTATTAAAAGGTGATAAGGTATTTCTACTTTATCAATGTTTAAACAATGGTGTTTGCTTCGACGATTAAAACAGAGTCCTAAAAATCTGTATCGAAACTGTATTTGTTGGTGTCCTCTTCTTCTTTGTTGAGGACTCCTGCTTTTTGATATTCTGAGACACGTTTTTCAAAGAAGTTTGTTTTTCCTTGAAGTGAAATCATGTCCATAAAATCAAATGGATTCGAGGTGTTATATTCTTTTTCACAGTTCAACTCTAAAAGAAGTCGATCTGCTACAAATTCTAGGTATTGTGACATTAATTTTGAGTTCATCCCTATCAAACTTGCTGGAAGTGATTCTGTTATAAACTCACGTTCAATGTTTAGAGCATCAACAATAATTTCTCTTATACGCTCTTTGGGTACTTTGTTTATGAGATGGTTGTTGTGCAAGTGAACTGCAAAATCTGCATGAACGCCTTCATCTCTAGAAATCAATTCGTTAGAAAACGTAAGCCCTGGCATAAGGCCGCGTTTTTTTAACCAAAAGATAGAACAAAAAGCACCTGAAAAGAAGATACCTTCTACAGCTGCAAACGCAATAAGGCGTTCTGCAAAACTTGGAGATTCTATCCATTTGAGAGCCCAATCTGCCTTTTTCTTAATGGCAGGAAAATTCTCGATAGCATTGAAAAGTTGATCTTTTTCTGCCTCATCTTTTACATAGGTGTCTATCAAAAGTGAATAGGTTTCGCTATGAATATTTTCCATCATAATTTGAAACCCATAAAAGAATTTTGCTTCGCTATATTGAACTTCATTTACAAAGTTTTCTGCTAAGTTTTCATTAACAATACCATCGCTTGCCGCAAAAAAGGCCAAAATGTGTTTGATAAAATAACGCTCGTCATCCGAAAGCTTTTCATTCCAGTCTGTTAAATCTTGGTGAAGGTCAATCTCTTCTGCAGTCCAAAAACTGGCCTCTGATTTCTTGTACCACTCCCATATGTCGTGGTGTTGAATAGGAAATATAACAAAACGGTCTTTGTTTTCTTTTAGAATCGGTTCTACTTGTGGCATGTTTTGAATGGTTTTTTGTTTTATAAATTGGTTTCTATAGCACCTAACAAAGATTTAAAATTGTAGGTTTAAATAAAAGTCATTTTTATAAACATTGTTCTTAAGTTTTTAACAACGAGTAGGTTTTTTCTTACAATATTGAGATTCTGTGTTTAACTTAATAACTTGATTTTCAGTAACTTACAACTCTCTTCTCTCTTAAAAAGGCAAAAAATCTAAAAAGGAAATTGAAGTTGTCTTTTATCACTTTTATTTAAAGTGATTTGTTTTTGAATCCAAAAACTTTTATTTCAAAGATTTATTGGCAGCAATTTTTTCAAGCTCTTTGTACCATGGCGCTCCAAATTTTCGAATCAGTGCGTCTTTGACAAATTTGTATACAGGAATTTGTAACTCTTTTCCCAAACTGCAAGCGGCATCACAAATATGCCATTTGTGATAATTTACAGCTGAAAATTCGCTATACGCTTTGACTCGTATTGGATATAAATGACAAGAAACTGGTTTTTTCCAATCGATATCGCCTTGGTTGTAGGCTTCTTCAATACCACACAGTGCTGTTTGGTGTTCGTCAAAAATCACATAAGCACAATCTGCTCCATCTACCAATGGTGTTTCAAATTCGCCATCTTCTGTAGTGACATAAACTCCTTGCGTTTCTATGGCCTCTATGCCTTCTGGACGCAGGTAGGGTTTTAGTTTCGGATAAATGGCTTGAAGCTGTTTTGTTTCTTCTTTATCTAATGGTGCGCCCGCGTCTCCATCAATACAACAAGCGCCTTTACATGCAGAAAGATTACATGCAAAATCTTTGTCTAAAATAGCCTCCGAAACAATTGTTTTTCCAAGTTGAAACATGAGGCGAAGATAGAAATTATAACATTAATTATTCACTAAAATATTATGTAGTTTTTGATTTGATTATAAAAAAAATACTGACCTTTGCCACAACATAAATCTTACATATGAACTTGAATATCAAAGAAATTTTTACGGCCTTTATGGTGCTATTCGCTGTTATAGATATTGTAGGCAATATTCCTATTATCATTGATTTGAGAAAAAAAGCTGGCCACATACAAAGCGAAAAAGCTTCTATTATTGCTGGTATAATCATGATTATTTTCTTATTTGTTGGAGAAAGTATTTTAAAATTAGTGGGGATTGATGTGCATTCGTTTGCTGTTGCGGGGGCTTTCATATTATTGTTTATTGCTCTAGAAATGATTTTAGGCATTACACTCTATAAGCAAGATGAGGGTTCTTCACTCAATGCTACGGTTTTCCCCCTGGCCTTCCCATTGATTGCTGGGCCTGGAAGCTTGACAACCTTATTGTCTTTGCGTTCAGAATTTCAAATAGAAAATATCATTTTGGCGGTTGTTATCAATGTTATTTTGATTTTTGCTGTATTGAAAACCTCAGCAAAAATTGAACGCTTTATAGGACAAAATGGAATCAATATCACTCGTAAAATATTTGGTGTAATATTGCTCGCAATTGCTGTAAAATTATTTACTTCCAACATAAAATTCTTACTTTAAGATATGAAATTAACAACTTATATTATCTCTGTAATAGCACTAATCATATTGATTTTTAATATTAGTAAAATCAATTTTGAAGCCCCTTTGGAGGGCGATAGTCATACAGCTGTAGTGACAAGCATTGCTGCTGGTTGTGCTATTCTGATCGCGACACTTGTTCGAGTAGTGAAAAAAATTGAGAGGTTGACAAAGCCATAATTATAGGTTTAAAATGACTTTTAGAGCGCTACATGAGCCACTTCTATTCCTGCTTGTTCTAAAAATTTTACCCCAGATAAATCTTTGTAGGCCTTGCTAAAAACGACGCGTATGATGCCTGCTTGATGTATCAATTTGCTGCAATTCTGGCATGGCGATAACGTAATGTACAGCGTAGCACCTTTACAGGACTGCGTTGATGCGGCTACCTTCAAAATGGCATTGGCTTCTGCATGAAGGACATACCATTTTGTGTACCCCTCTTCGTCTTCGCAAAAATTCTCAAAACCGGTGGGTGTGCCATTGTAGCCGTCAGAAATTATCATACGATCTTTAACAATAATAGCACCCACTTGCTTGCGCTGACAATAAGAAAGTTTTGCCCATTCTCTGGCCATTCTCAAATAGGCTTTATCATATTTTAGTTGCTTGTTGTCAGTCATTTGATGGCTATTAAATCACAAATCTAAGATAGTGGTTTGAAGCGAAATTGCAATTTTTGATTAGGAAAATAATGGGCTTTGAATAATTAATGGCAGCATTAATCCTAAAATAACAGCGGAGCTCACCATCACCCAATCTCGTGTTGAAAACCGAAATATATTTTGAAAAATAAAACTTAAAAATAAAACACAAAATACAATGATAAGCTGTCCAATTTCTATCCCAACAGCAAACTCAATGACAGATAGAAAGGTGTTTTCATTGGCACTGACCATCGTTTGAAATGCATTGGCAAAACCTAGTCCATGGATGAGTCCAAAAAACATTACAATTCCCAACATCAAATAAGAGCGATTGTCGGTTGGTTTTCTAGGTGAAAAAATATTGAATAATGCTGCAAAAAATAGTGTCATTGGGATGAGCCATTCTGTTACATTGACATTTAAATTGACAATACCAAAAACGCCGAGAAGTAAACTAAGCGTATGCCCAAGCGTAAAGACAGAGATTAAAATTAACAGACGTTTCCAGTCTTTAAACACATAGGGAAGTGTAAGAAGTACTACAAATAAAATGTGATCATAGCTGCTGAAACTGACAATGTGATACAATCCTAGTTCCAAGAATTTCAAAAAACTTTCGAGCATGTATAGATGTTTAGTTTTTCAAAAATACTAAAATATTTCTGCTATAACCTCCTAGCTACAAAATAGTTATGGCTTCGCTAAAACTTCTAAACCACAATTTAAAAATGCTTCATATTGTTGACTATCAGGCGTATACCCTACGGGTGGTGTCAGGACTGTTTTGCCATCTGGGCTAAGTAATACATAATAGGGCTGCGAATTGGATTGAAAAAATTGAGTTTGAAAGTGGGCCCATTTATGGCCATAATTTTCAAGCACACGTGTGCCACCGTCTTGGCGTTTTACGGTTAGTTTTTGATCCTCTGGAAGCTCTTTTTTATCATCTACATACAAAGAAATTAATACATAGTCTTTTTCAAAAAAAGGTTTTATGTTTGATTTTGGCCAAATGTGTTCTTCCATTTTTCGGCAATTTACACAAGCATATCCTGTAAAATCCAAGAGAATTGGTTTGTTAACTTTTGATGCATAGGTGATACCTTCTTTTAAATCTTTGAAACATTCAAAATTGTTTGGGCAGTCGTTCGGATATAGAAAGCTATAACCAACAGGTGGCGCAAGTCCACTTAAAAGCGTGAGTGGGGTAAATGTTTTTGTAGTTTCATTTATTCGAAATCCTGATGCAAGATACACTACAAAGGCAAAAACTAAGATCCCAGAACTTATTCTAAAGAAAGACAATTTTTGCAAAGGACTATCATGTGGAAATTTAATTTTACCAAAAATATAGAGGGCCAGCCCCAAAAAGACCAAAATCCAAATGCCTAGAAATACTTCAATTTTTAGTATCCCCCAGTGCTGTACGAGGTCTGCATTGGATAAAAATTTGAACGCTAAAGCAAGTTCCAAAAATCCTAGAATAACTTTAGTTGTGTTAAGCCAACCTCCAGATTTTGGTAATGCATTCAACATATTTGGAAACATTGCAAAAAGGGCAAAAGGCAACCCTAGAGCTACGCCAAATCCTCCCATTCCAGCTGTAAGCTGCCAAGCCCCTCCATCGGCAGAAAGTGACCCTGCCAAGAGCGACCCTAATATTGGCCCTGTACATGAAAATGAAACAATCGAAAGGGTGAGGGCCATAAAAAAGACCCCTAAAATTCCACCTACACCTTCACCTTTGCTTGTAACGGACGTCCAGCTCGAAGGAAGGGTTAGTTCGTAATATCCAAAGAATGAAAAGGCAAAAAATATGAAAATGATAAAGAAAATGACATTAAGCCAAACATTGGTTGAGATTTCATTTAATATGTCGGGATTAACGGAATCTAGAAGATGAAAAGGGATGCTCAATATAAGATATACCAATACAATAAACACACCATAAAGTATGGCTTTTGACAATCCAGATTTGGCGGTTGAATCTCCCGCTTTTTTGGTAAAAAAACTAACGGTTAGTGGTATCATTGGAAACACACAGGGTGTGAGTAATGCCAATAGTCCCCCAAGAAATCCAAGCCCAAAAATACGCCACAAAGAATTTTGTTGAGCAACATTTTGTGTCATAGACTCTGATTGAGTAGAACACGGAGTTGTTGCTTTTTTAATTTGCTCTGGAGAAATTCCATATAAAATCTTATTGGCATTTTGGGATATATCTTTCCCTTGAATTGTCGAACTTTCTGCAACAACAAATCCTTTTTCTGAACTGTAATTAAAGCGAAATGGATTGTCTGGTTTATAGGTACACTTAGTGTCATCGCAAGTCATATACTCAATGTTGCCAGCTAATGTGAAAGCCGTATCTGAAACTTTAATCCGTTGTCGAAATTCTGCTTTATCAAAAAATTTGGACACCACCATATCAAAAACAGGGTCGTGTTTTGTAACTCTATTTATATTACTTTCTGTTGTTTTTCCAATGCGTTCGTAAGCTGAATTTTTTTCGAAGGAAAATAGAGTAGGAAGAGGTCCACCTTCTTCGACGTCCTGGGCGTATATTGCCCAATTTGCATCGATATTAGCAGTAAAAACAAGAGTATATTCTGTATTAGATTGTTGCTCTACCTCTAGCTCCCATTTGACAGGGTTAAGGATTTGAGAATAACCCAACGATATAAAAAAAAGTAAGGTAAGCGTTAAAAATTGTCTCATGATATAGTAGTTCTAAGGTTATTCACAAAGAACTAAAAAAATTAAGACTCTACAAAAAATAGTCTTACAATTTAGTAAAGTACCAAGGCCGTTTGTGAACTATACCATCTGGCTTAGGATTGCTTTGCGAGATTTTTTATAGTTGGTTGTGGTATTTGAAATTATGCTTTTAGGTTGAAGCCCTTCAATATCTTTAAACCACTGCTCTCCTATTGGACCAAATTTCTTTTTTAGATTGTTTTTGCTCCATTGCATCATTTCGTATATAATAGGATACATTTCTATTCCTGCATCAGTGAGGTAATAGATTTTAGTTTTTTGATCGTTGTGCAATTTAGTAACATTAAGCAAACCATTATTGATAAGTAATTCCAAACGGTTTGACAATATATTTGTAGCAATTTTTTCTGGAGATTTTAGAAACTCTGTAAATGTTTTCTTTCCCAGGAAAATATCTCTAATTATAAGTAGCGACCATTTGTCTCCAACGATGTCTAGAGCACTTGTAAGTGGGCAGTTTGATCTGTTTGTTTTCATTGTGATTTAATAGTGAAGCAAACTTACAAATAAATCCCATTTTTTAAAGTTTATTTAACGTTTAATTAATAAAAAAAGGGGCTCTTTGACCCCTTTTGAAAGCAAAATTTTTGTTGTGTCTTAGAAAGTCAACTCAACAACACGATCCCAATGTGCTTCTCCAACAACAGACCATTTCTCTAAATTATTTTCTGAAACTAAGGTTTTAAACGCCTCACTTTGAGTTCTAACATTCATTCTTTCTGCCCAATTTTTATGGTAATCAAACCGTGATTTATCCACACATACAATCATATAATCGGCATCTTTTGCACCAAAAACAGACTTAAAAACCGCATAATGGTAGCTCACGCCTAACTTTTTATCCAAAGCGTTTATATCTTTATTCCATTGCTCAAAATCTTGGTCAGAATTCATTGAAACACTTATATATTGTATCCTTCTGTAGGTGTTTGCATCTTTTTCTTCTTGTGAAAGAGGCTCCCATGTTTCTGCAATTGAACTTAACTCTGGCATGTATTCCCAAACAGATGATTCTCTAAAATCTGTAACCTCATTAAAAGCTTCGAAAGCACCGTCTGGAAGTGGGTCCATTTCTTGAAAAGCAGCCCATATTTTCTCTTGGCTTGCCTCTTGCTGATCCATTTGCTCTACCATTGCTTGTTTGGAGTCAAACCACTGCAAAAACTGCATTTTTTTGCTCCCTTGTTCTGCAAAAACATAAGATTGCATATTATCAATTTCCATTCCTGTTTTGACTGCTGTCATCCAATGATTAACCATTGTAGAAAAATTTTCTGGCGATGCAGTATCAATTTCGTTTACAACCATTATGCCCTGTGCGTTCGAAACTAAAGCTGTAAAAAGAAACATTTTAATAAAAAGTTTTTTCATAATAATTTAAATTTTTGGTTATTATCAAATATAATTATTTATTTTAAAAAGCAAGTTATTTGTTTTGAAAAATTACATCTAAATTATAAATAGATGCCTATTTTTGTAATACCATTTTAATTTTAGCAATGAGACTTGTTTTTTTATTTATAATATCTGTTTTTAATGCTGTTTTAGCACAAGATTTACCTCTAGATTTCGAAAATAATCAAGACAATTTTACAAGCTTTGGCGGTTGTGTATTTTACACTCAAACCGATTCTTCAAATCCTTCCAATACTGTGGGTGTCATTCAAAATACAGCTCAAAATTTGTACGAAGGGGTTTATCTCGACTTAAACCCTAACATCAATTTTGATCAATCTAAACTTATCACTTTTGATTTTTACTCAACACTAGGTAGCGCTACACTTATACAAGTAAAATTTGAAGGTAGCGACTCTGGATTTGGCGAGGCCTTTGTGGAGGCAACTGTGCCTGGAAACGGATGGTCTGAGGTTCAACTTGATTTTTCGCAAGCTCATATAATTGGCGAATCGGGCACACAAAGCATCTCTGGAAATTTTAGTAGAATTGCTCTTTTTGTTGCACCAGGTCAAAACCTAGCTGGCACCTTTTTCATAGATAATATTGATGGTGGTAACGATTCTACGTTGATGTTTGACGAATTGGTTTGGAGTGATGAGTTTGAGGACTATTCTGGTGCTCCTGATCCAACCAAATGGCACCATCAAATCATCCCTATAATAAATGGCACAAATTGGGCCAACAATGAAGTGCAACATTACACCGATAAAATTGAAAATTCATTTGTGAGCGATGGTACACTAAAAATCAAAGCCATTAAAGAAAATTACACCTACAATGGAGTGCCCAAAAACTATACCTCAGCGCGTTTGAATTCAAAATATGCGTTTCAATATGGAAGAATTGATGTTCGTGCAAAACTCCCTTCAGAGGCAGGAACATGGCCTGCCATTTGGACGCTTGGGGCTAATATTAACGAAATAGGAAACTATTTTGGGAGTACCTATGGTAGCGTGGGTTGGCCAGACTGTGGCGAAATAGACATCATGGAACAAAATGGTTGGGACAAAAGTGTTTCGTACGGTTATATGCATTACAGAAATTCGTTTACTGGTGAATATGAAAATCAAGGAACTACGACAAGTATCAATGATTCTAGTGGAATTTATCATACATATTCTTTAATTTGGACAGAAGATGTGATTCAAATTTTATTGGATGATACTGTATTTTTTGAACGTGCAAATATAGAGCAAATCCCTTATGATAATCCACATTATATCCTCTTAAATATAGCGATGGGTGGAGCTTTGGGTGGAGAAATCCCGGAAAGTTTCGAAAACGCAACTATGGAAGTTGATTATGTTCGCGTTTACCAACAATCGCCGCTAAGCTTGGATTCAACAGATCAAATCACAACAGCTAAAATGTATCCAAACCCAGCTCGAAATAAGGTTGAAATCTCTTTAAATTCAAACAAATTAGTTAAAGATATCGAGGTCTTTGATGTTACGGGTAAAATGATTTTAAGTCAGAATAATATCAACCAAAACAACACCGCTTTGAATATTTCAGATTTAGTTTCAGGTCTTTACATTGTGGCCATTAAAACGAATAGTACCGTAATTACAAAACGGTTGATTGTTCGATAAAAAAGCTTCAATTTTAATTCATAGCTATGCTATTATTAAAAAAATTGAAGCTTATATTTAGTCGGGATGACAGGATTTAAAGAATCCTAGAAACCCTCATTGCAAATACAAGCTTAAGTCTCTTAATAAAGTTAACTTTCTACAAGAACTCAAGCTTATATTTAGTCGGGATGACAGGATTTGAACCTGCGACCACACGACCCCCAGCCGTGTACGCTAACCGGACTGCGCCACATCCCGAATTGGAGGAGCAAATCTATTTATTTTATCCGAATTTTTTAAAAAAATTTTAAAAATACTAACTTTACAAAAAAATAAACCATGGAGAATTCGACCAAACCCACAATACAAATTTCTGCAACTGGAAAAGTTGTCGTTACCAACGCCAAACAAGTGACACTTCTAGATGCCGAAGGCAACACTATTCCTACTCGTAATCGTTTTTCGCTTTGTAACTGTGGGAAAACTTTGGACGCTCCGTTTTGTGATGGTGCCCACAAGAACTAAAGCGTTAGTTTTTGATTGTTGTAAAGTATTTTTTTCTCAACCAAAACGAAACACGAACCAATAAAATAAGTGCTGGAACTTCGACCAAAGGACCAATAACCCCTGCAAAGGCTTGCCCAGAATTAAGCCCAAAAACTCCGATGGCTACAGCAATAGCAAGCTCAAAATTATTCCCTGCTGCAGTAAATGCTACAGATGCTGTTTTGTCGTAATCGCCGCCCATGGCTTTAGTGAAGAAAAATCCAATGATAAACATCGCTCCAAAATAGATGAGTAAAGGAAGCGCAATGATAAGTACATCCATTGGGATTTCTACAATCAATTCGCCTTTCAAAGAAAACATAACGACGATAGTAAACAACAATGCGATGAGTGTTAGTGGCGATATTGTTGGAATAAACGTTGTGGTGTACCATGCTTCGCCTTTTAGTTTAATCAAAATTTGACGGCTCAAAATACCCAATAAAAAAGGAATCCCTAAGTATATGAGAACACTTTCGGCAACCGTTTGTATGGAGATATCGACAATGGCGCCTTCAAACCCAAAATAAGGAGGTAAAACTGTGATGAAAATCCATGCATAAAAACTGTAAGCAAAAACCTGAAACACACTATTGAGCGCTACCAAAGCAGCGCCATATTCTGTACTCCCCTCAGCAAGATCGTTCCATACCAAAACCATAGCTATACAACGCGCCAATCCAATGAGAATCAAACCGACCATATACTCTGGATAGTCTTTAAGAAAGGTGATGGCCAAAATGAACATGAGTACAGGGCCTATAACCCAATTGAGTATCAATGAAATAGATAGTATTTTTGTGTTCTGAAATACTTTTGGCAATAATGAATAATTCACTTTTGCCAATGGTGGATACATCATTACAATAAGTCCGATCGCAATAGGAATATTAGTTGTACCACTACTCAATCCATTGATGATTTCTGGAACATTAGGCACGAAGTAACCCAAACTCACTCCGATACCCATTGCGATAAATATCCATAAAGTGAGGTTTTTGTCTAAAAAACTTAATTTTTTCTTGCTCATGTTTTTAGTGTTTAATTTGTGAAAAAACGAATTTCAACTCCGTTGCTATTTGCAAACTTCTTTCTTGATATTTTTCGGCTTGTTGAGGCGTGCTGTCAAATGCTTTGGGATCTTCGTATGTTATAGGAATTCGAGCTGCTGCATTGGCAATATATGGGCACTCTTTGTCCGCTGATGAACACGTCAAAATAGCAGCAAAATCTGAATTTGGATTGAAATTACTATCAAATTTTTTTGAAAACCCTAGGATTGGATGTTCATTGTCTGAATATTTAATGGCATAAATTGGATTATTGCCATTGGCGATTATTTCTATTTCAAAACCTGTATGCTCTAAAGTTTGGGCCGCTACTGGAAATAATGCTGTCGCTTCCGTTCCACCAGAGTAACAAAATATAGCGTTGATTTTATAATAATGTGCCAGCGTTTGGGCCCAGACTTGAGACAAATGACTTCTTCGTGAATTGTGTGTACATATAAAATTGAGCCGTACAGTGGCATTATTTTCGATCCTTGTTTGTATAAAATTTACAAGAGGTTGCAAAACGTTTTGACGTTCCAAAGCAATTGAATTGACCTCCAATTTTTCAATTTGATTTTCTATTGTTTTAAACAGCATTTGGTTGATTTTTTATTTTTATTTAAATGAAATTTAGCAACAGTTTTGAGGGTTTATATCATGGTTGATAAAGCCCGAAATGATATGCTTCATTTTTACCCAATTTTCGGTATCAATACAATAACATACACTAGTACCTTCAACATTCCCTTTGATTAGCCCTAACGCTTTTAACGCTTTGAGATGCTGAGAAATTGTTGCTTGTGCAAGTCCAACTTCCACAACCAAATCTCCACATATGCAACTGTTCATCTTGAACAAATGTTGCAAAATAGCGACACGAGCAGGGTGGCCAAGTGCTTTGGCAAAACGAGCAATATCATTTTGTTGCTCTGAAAATATTTCTGTTTTTGCTATACCCATAATCTATAGATTATTTAATTGCAATATTACGATTAATAGAATATCTATAAAAAGAAAATCAAGAAATTTTATAAAAAAGTTGTAGTTTTAGAAAATGAGAAAAACAGCACACATCAGCGTATTTGTTTTGTCGCTAACCTTAGCTCTTATTTTAGGCGTTTTAGATCATGAAACACACACAATCTCCGCTCTTTTTTTAAACAAAGGAAACATTTTTGCTTTAGTGATTTATACGCTTTTGTTTATGACCGTGGCCTACACTGGAATTTGGATCTATAAACGTACAAAAATAGTATTAAAAAACAAACCCACCGACTAGGTGGGCTTTAATTAAACTAATGTAGTGTAGCGGTAACACTCGTGGAGAAGATCGGATTCGAACCGACGACCTCTTGACTGCCAGTCAAGCGCTCTAGCCAACTGAGCTACATCCCCAAAATTTGGCGTAAATTTAAACAAATATTTCTATGCACTATCAAATATGATCCGAAAAGCTACTGTTCTTGACATAAATACCATTATGAAAATCACACAAGCCTGTGCAAAACACATGGTTCATCAAGGAATTTTCCAATGGAACGAACACTACCCCAACAGAAACGCTTTTGAAAATGATATCAGACGTTCAGAGCTGTATGTCTTTGAGCAAGACGCTATTTGTGTGGGATGCATCACTATAACAACCCTCAAGGATACAGAATATAATCCTATAAAATGGCTCACAAAAGATAAAAATATTTATATCCACCGCCTTGCTGTTCATCCAAAAGTTCAAGGCAAAGGAATTGCGCAGCAAATGATGACTTTTGCCGAAAATTATGCAAAAACAAAAGGGTATCTTTCTGTTCGATTGGATACCTTTTCTCAAAACAAACGCAATCAAAAATTCTATGAAAAAAGAGGATACAAGCGCCTTGGAAATATCTATTTTCCAAAACAAAGTAAAGACCCTTTCTTTTGTTATGAACTTGTGTTTTAGCCCCTGTTTTGTTCTGATTTTATGTATTTTTGGGTCTAATTTAGCCTTCATTGAATACAAGCATTGCTAACAAACAGATCAATACGTTGGCCATACCGGCCATTATTGCTGGAATTTCGGAGCCCATCCTTTCATTGACTGATGCTGCTATTGTCGGACACATCCCAAACAATGCCACAGAATCCCTCGCAGCGGTTGGTATTGTCACTTCATTTTTATCCATGTTGATTTGGGTTTTAGGTCAATCTCGTTCGGCCATTTCATCAATTATTTCTCAATATTTAGGAGCCAACAAACTTGATGAGGTCAAAAACCTACCTGCTCAAGCTATTGCTATTATTTTGGTTTTGAGTCTATTAATTTGTTTTGGCACCCTCCCGTTTTCAAAATCAATTTTTGAATTCTATAATGCAACAGGAACACTTTTGGAATACAGTGTAAATTATTATGAAATCCGAATTATTGGGTTTCCTTTTACACTCTACACATTTGCGGTATTTGGTGTTTTTAGAGGGCTACAAAACACATATTATCCCATGATCATTGCAATTATTGGCACAATTGTCAATATTTTTTTAGATGTTATTTTGGTTTATGGAATATCTGATATCATCCCCTCGCTTCAGCTCGAAGGCGCCGCTTTAGCAAGTGTTATCTCTCAAATTTTAATGGCTATAATCGCCACGATTTTAATGCTAAAAAACACGTCAATTCCTCTGCAACCAACGACTCCAATCAATAAAGAGCTTTCCAAGTTTCTCTTCATGATTGGTAATCTCATCATCAGAACAATTGCCTTAAATTTGGCACTGTATTTTGCAACTAGTTTTGCAACGGCCTATGGCACTAATGACATTGCAGCCTATACCATTGCAATCAATTTGTGGTTTTTTGCTGCTTTTGCCGTTGATGGTTACGCCAGTGCTGGTAATATTTTATCTGGAAAATTATACGGTGCTCAACAAATTGAAACCCTTGTCAAATTAAGTCAGCGCCTCACCAAAAAAGCATTAATAGTGGGTCTAATTATGGCTGGAATTGGCGCTGTTTTTTACACCCCAATTGGAACAATTTTTACCTCTGAAACTCAGGTGCTATCAAAATTTTATGATGTCTTTTGGATTATTTTGATCATGCAGCCCTTTTGTGCACTTGCATTTGTGTTTGACGGTATTTTCAAAGGATTGGGAAAAATGAAAGTTTTGAGAAATGTCCTTGTCACTGCAACAGTTGTGATTTTCATCCCTGGGCTTTTAATTTCAGATTATTTAAACCTAAAATTACACGGCATTTTTATTGCATTTACCTTGTGGATGATTGCCAGAGGGATTCCTTTGGTCATAAAATTCAGGAAACAATTTTTGCCACACACTCAAAAGCACTAACTTTGTTCTAATGATACAACTCTAAATAAGATATTTGACCATGACTCATATTCGAATTACCAAACAATTTTCCTTTGAAACTGGCCATGCGCTTTATGGGTATGATGGAAAATGCAAGAACGTTCATGGACACAGCTATCGGTTGGATGTTACAGTCATTGGGGTTCCTATTTCAGAGACTTCAAATGTAAAATATGGAATGGTGATTGATTTTTCAGATTTAAAAAAAATTGTCAAAGAGGAGATTGTCGATGTTTTTGATCATGCAACCGTTTTCAATAAAAACACCCCACATGTAGAGTTGGCAAAAGAGCTTGACTCCAGGGGGCATAACGTTCTTTTGGTAGATTATCAACCCACCAGCGAAATGATGGTCATTGATTTTGCAGAGAAAATCAAAAATCGTTTGCCAAAAAATATTAAATTATTTGCATTAAAATTACAAGAAACAGCCACAAGCTTTGCAGAGTGGTACGCTAGCGATAATTAAAACTAAAAATGACATCCATTGACCTCCCAAAAGGGAAAAACATATATTTCACTTCCGACCACCACTTTGGGGCGCCAAACTCTAGTGCATCAAAACTTAGAGAAAAGCAATTTGTAGAGTGGTTAGATCATGTTAAAAATGATGCTGCTGTCATTTTTATTTTAGGTGATTTATTTGATTTTTGGTTTGAATACAAACATGTTATTCCTAAAGGATTTACAAGAGTACTTGGAAAATTAGCAGAGCTTACTGATCATGGCATAGAAATTCATTTTTTTGTGGGGAACCACGATCTATGGATGAATGGTTATTTTGAAGACGAATTAAACATAAAAGTCTATCACAAACCCGAACAGTTTCAGCTTAATGAAACCTTATTTTTTATCGGACATGGTGATGGTTTAGGCCCACACGACAAAGGATATAAGCGCTTGAAAAAAGTGTTTGTAAATCCTCTTTTTCAGTGGCTTTACAGATGGCTTCATCCAGATATTGGGGTACGCTTTGCTCAATATCTTTCTTTAAAAAATAAGCTCATCTCTGGCGATGATGATGTCAAGTTTTTGGGCGAAAGAAAAGAGTGGCTCGTTCAATATGCACAAAAAAAATTAGAAGAAAAACACTTTGATTATTTTGTTTTTGGACACCGTCACTTACCTTTAAACATTAAATTGAACCCCCGTTCTACATATATCAATCTTGGCGATTGGATCGCGCACTTTACCTACGGCGTTTTTGATGGTGAAGAACTCTCGTTAAAAAAACTTGAGCTCAAATAATCTCAAATTGAGATTAAATTTTTATTAACCAATATTTTTAAAAATGGAATTTTTTGGAATCCCCTTTTTTGATGATGATGTTTATAAAATGATGCTACGTCTAGGTATTAATATGTTTTACCTCACTGCCATCATTCGGCTATCGTATTACCATTTTTCAAAAAAAACAGAATATTTATTCACCTTTTATCTGGTTGGTGTTATGGTGTTTTTCTTGTGTTTTACGCTCAAAAAATACGAACTAGATTTAGGCTTAGCTCTTGGTCTGTTTGCTATTTTTGGAATTCTTAGATACCGTACAGAGCCTTTGAAAGTTAGAGAAATGACCTATTTGTTTGTGGTTTTAGGGGTGTCTGTAATGAATGCGCTTTCCAATAAAAAAATGAGTTTTATAGAAATTATTACGGCCAATACTTTCATTTTTGTGGTCATATTTTATCTAGACCGTTATTGGAGCTTACAAAGAATAACGCCAAAAGAAAAAATTGCACCAAAAGATTTCGGCACACAAGATATTATATATAATTCACTAGAAAATATAAAACCAAAACAAAACAATTTACTGCGAGAGGAGCTAGAAAATTCCCTAGGAGTTGAAATTTTAAAACTTGATATTGGTGAAGTGGACTTTGAAAAACAAACCGTCAAAATAAAAATTCGTTACAAGAAATGACAATGAAATCTCAATTATATCGCTTATTATTGGTTACACTCTTTATATCACAAATCTTGCCTCTGAAAGTTTTTGGCCAAGAAAATACCGATTTAGAAGGATGGTCAGCAGTTGAACTTGATATTAAGGCCACAGAAAAACTGTCTTTCTCTATTTCGGAACATTTAAGATTGCGTAATGATATTACGACCACCAAAAATTACTTTACACAAATTAAAGTAAATTATGAAGTTTTTAAAAACTTTGATATTGGTGGTGGTGTACGTTACATCACAAGAAATGATGATGTTGGAAACAAACAGGGTCTTGAGTCTTTTTTTAGATATCAGTTTGATGCCCGTTTTAAATATAAAATAGAAAAAGTTTCTGTTTTATTACGTTTGAGATATCAGAACAAAAACCAGCTTGGTTTTTCTGAAAACGAAGGAGATGTCCACAAAGAACAGCTGCGTTTCCGAATAGGATTAGGTTATAAAATAAAACCCATCAAATTAAACTTAAGACTCTTTGGTGAACTTTTCAATGAGACAAAAAGCGTCAATTCTGAAGGAGGATTTAATAGACACCGTTATACATTTAGAATTTCTAGAAAATTCAAAAATGTAGGAACTTTTGCGTTATTTTTTGCAAAACAAGACGATACCTTTGAAGACATTACATCTGACAAATCTATCCTTGGGTTTAAATACAGCTATGCTATTGATTTTACGAAATAGAGATAATTAATCATTATTTTCGTGAGCTTCTAAATCACTTTCTAAATCTAATTTTCGGAAACTTGGAGAAACAAGGCCTGTTGTTATAACAGTAATTAATGTCATTGTTCCACCAAAAACTACCGCGGTAACAGTTCCCATAAGTTTTGCTGTTAGGCCGCTTTCAAAAGCACCCAATTCGTTGGATGATCCTACAAACATAGAATTTACTGAAGACACCCGCCCACGCATATGATCTGGAGTTTTGAGCTGTAAAATGGTTTGTCGAATCACCATAGAAACGCCATCGGTAACACCACTAAAGAAAAGTGCAACAACAGAAATCCAGAATATAGACGATACTCCAAATACAATGATACAAACCCCAAATCCAAAGACTGCCCCCAATAATTTCAACCCTGCGTTTTTACTAATTGGGATATAGGCAGTGGTTAACATTGTAAGAAAAGCGCCCACAGCAGGTGCAGCACGTAGTATTCCAAAACCTTCTGAACCTACTTTCAAAATATCCTGTGCGAAAATGGGCAATAGCGCGACAGCGCCACCAAAAAGAACCGCAATCATATCTAGTGTTAAGGCTCCTAAAATCGCTTTTGTTTTAAACACAAATCGAACCCCTTCTTTTAAGCTTTGTAGTACAGGCTCTCCAATTTTTGGATTTAATACTGGTTTTTTTGATATCAATAAGCCCAAAAGAAAAGCGAAAACAACTAACATAAATACAATACAAAGCGACCAATGGACGCCAATCCAATTTATGGTAAATCCTGCGACTGCAGGGCCTAAGATATAAGCCATTTGCCATGTAGAACTACTCCATGTCGCCGCATTTGGATATGCTTTTTTAGGAACAATAAGCGCTACTAATGAAAAAATCGTGGGGCCAAAAAATGCACGTAACAATCCTCCAAAAAATACAAAAGCATAAATAGCATATAAAATAGATGAGGAACTCCAAGAACTTGAAACGGAATCGTCGGAGAGAAAAAATAACCCAAAACTGATCAAAGAAAATAAAGCAATACACCACAAAAATAAGTTGCGTTTTTCTCTTTGATCTACAATGTGTCCTGCAAACAAGGCCATACTCAAGGCAGGAATAATTTCCATCAATCCTATAATCCCCAAGGACAGAGGGTCTTTTGTTAGAGAATAAACTTGCCACTCGATGACAATAAACTGCATGGACCACGCAAAAACTAAGACAAAGCGCAACAAAAGAAAAATATTAAATTCCTTGAATCTTAAAGCAGCATAAGGATCTTTTTTGGCCATACTTTAGGGTTTAATGTCTTTCAGTTTGAGCTGTAAACTTACGCGACCATTCCACTCATTTTCGTCAATTGAATAGGCAATTTTAAATGGCGTTTTATTTTTTATGACTTCTAATTGATCTCCTAGACCAAAACCAATACAATTGATTGTTGGACTATTGTTTTGAGATATTGATAGTTTTAGATGTTTATCCTCTTGTCCTACACATTTCCCATATCCAGAATCCATCACAGCTGAAGTCATAAAAACTGGCGACATGTTTTGTGGACCAAAAGGTGCAAATTGTTTAAGAATTCTATAAAATTTTGGAGTGATGTCTGTTATGCTTAATTCAAGATCGATAAGGACCTCTGGAGTGGTCAAATGAGACGGAATACTTTGAGACACTTCCTTTTCAAATGCTTGTTTAAAAAGTTCATAATTTTCTTCTTTAATGGTTAATCCTGCAGCATATTTATGGCCTCCAAATTGTTCAATATATGCGCTACAATGTTGAAGGGCTTTATAGACATCAAATCCGCGAACAGATCGGGCAGAGGCAGCTAAGAAATCGCCACTTTTTGTAAATACTAAAGTTGGCCGATAGTAGGTCTCTATCAATCTTGAGGCCACAATTCCAATCACGCCTTTATTCCATGAAGGATCATAAACTACTGTTGTAGAGTGATCAAACTCATCCAATTCTTCGATTTGATGCAGTGCTTCTTTTGTAATGTCCTGATCTAAAGTTCTTCGAGTGGTATTAAAAAGCTCTATTTCTTTTGCAGCAATTTCGGCCTGTTTAATATTGTTTTCCTTGAGCAATGCAACAGCATAATTTCCATGTTTCATTCGCCCTGCAGCATTAATTCTTGGGGCGATAACAAAAACCACATCGGAAATGGTTAATGTTTCCTTTTTTATATTTTGAATCAAAGCCTGAAAACCAGGTCGAGGATCAGAATTGATGACCTCTATTCCGTGATATGCTAAAATTCTATTTTCTCCAATAACTGGAACAATATCAGCGCCAATTGCAGTAGCTACCAAATCTAAATAAGGTATTAAGTCTTCTATCGTTTCACCATGTTTTTGGCCTAAAGCTTGAATCAATTTGAATCCAACACCACAACCACATAGCTCTTTAAAAGGGTAATTACAATCGGATCTTTTGGGGTCGAGAACAGCAACTGCATTTGGAATATTTTCGCCAGGTAAATGATGATCACATATTATAAAATCGAGCCCTTTGTCTTTGGCATATTGAACTTTATCTATTGCTTTTACACCACAATCTAAGGCAATAATAAGATCAAAATTATGATCAAGCGCATAGTCTATCCCTTTGTATGAAATGCCATAACCCTCTTCAAATCTGTCGGGGATATAGGTAGAAATTTGTGTGCTTTTTGATTCGAGATAAGTGGCCATTAGTGCAACAGAAGTTGTTCCATCAACATCGTAATCTCCATAAACCAAAATACGTTCATTATTGGCCAAGGCCTGCTCTATTCTTCCAACAGCTTTGTCCATGTCTTTCATCAAAAAAGGATCATGTAGATCTTTCAACTGAGGTCTAAAAAATGTTTTGGCTTGCTCAAAAGTTGTGATGCCCCGCTGAACCAACAAGGCAGCAATCGGATAGTCCACCCCAAGTGCTTTTGCTAAGGTTTTGGTGGTATTAATATCGGAAGATGGCTTTAGCGTCCAACGCATTTATGGTTGAGTATTATAATGAGTTTGAGTATGTATTGTGGCAAACTTGCGAAACATTTCCATCACGCCACAATATTTTTCTACAGAAAGCTGGACTGCTCTATTGCATTTTTTTTGATCTATATGAGGGCCAGAAAAATAATAATTGACACGAACCGTGTGGTAATATTTTGGATGTTCTTCTGTAAGTTCTCCCTCCACATCAATCTGTAAATTATAATCTGTTATTTTCATTTTTTTGAGAATATCAACAATATCAATTCCTGAACAGCCTGCCAATGAAGAAAGCATCATTGCTTTTGGAGATACCCCTTTTTGTTGAGGCACACCCTCTTCGGTAGTATCCATAAGCACATGATTGCCACTCGGATTATCTGAGTCGAAAAGCATTCCGCCTTTCCAATGGGTTGTAGTTTTGTGGGCCATAATAATTTTTGTTTATTGTGAACTCAAAAATACTATTAAAAATTCAAACAATGCCATTAGTTACTCCATTAAGCCCAGACCACGATTCTGAAACACAATTGCTTGCAGATTTTTTTAATGAAACTTTAGGGTTTTGCCCAAACTCAGTACTTACAATGCAGCATCGTCCAGCTATAAGTAAGGCCTTTATTCATTTAAATAAAGCGGTCATGGCCAATGAAGGCCGGGTTACCTCTGCGCTCAAACGTATGATCGCCTGGGTAAGTAGCAATGCTACAGGGTGCCGCTATTGTCAAGCACATGCCATTCGAGCAGCAGAGCGTTATGGTGCTGAAAATGAGCAATTAAATAATATCTGGGACTACAAAACGCATCCTGCATTTAGTGAAGCAGAACGGGTAGCTTTGGATTTTAGTTTGGCTGCATCAAGGGTTCCAAATGCTGTGGATGAAGATTTAAAAAAACGATTGTATGAGCATTGGAATGAGGGTGAAATTGTAGAACTATTGGGTGTGATTTCATTATTTGGCTATTTGAACCGCTGGAATGATTCTATGGGAACAAGTCTCGAAAATGGTGCTGTAGAAAGTGGCACGAAATACTTAAAAAAACATGGTTGGAATAAAGGTAAGCATGATTAACTTCATCCTGTCTAACAACCAGAAATTACAATTACAATTTCTCCTTTTGCTGGCTTAGCAGTGTAATAATTCAATATGTCTTTTGCTGTTCCGCGCTTTGTTTCTTCAAAAAGTTTGGTGAGTTCTCTTGAAATTGAAAGCTGACGCTCTTCTCCAAAAAATTCACAAATTTGAGCCAACGTTTTTAATACTTTATGAGGGCTTTCGTAAAGTACGATTGTTCTTTGTTCTTGAGCTAAAACTTTTAGTCGGGCTTGACGCCCTTTTTTTATGGGTAAAAACCCCTCAAAAATAAAGCGGTCATTTGGTAAGCCAGAATTGACAAGTGCTGGAACAAAAGCGGTTGCGCCTGGCAAACATTCAACAGGGATGTTGTGTGCTATACAGGCTCTTGTTAGCAAAAATCCAGGATCGGAAATGGCTGGTGTGCCTGCGTCGCTAATCAAAGCGATTTGTATGCCGTTTGTGAGTTTTTTTAAAATTCCATCAAGAGTTTTATGTTCATTGTGCATATGATGTGACTGCATGGGCGTAGAAATCTCATAATGCTTGAGCAGCTTTCCAGATGTTCTTGTGTCTTCGGCCAAAATCAAATCGACATTTTTTAGCGTAGAAATAGCACGAAGCGTGATGTCTTCTAGGTTTCCAATGGGTGTGGGTACAATGAATAATTTCATGGATTGTCGTTTGACTTCAAAGGTACAATGTTTTGGTTCTTTTTGCATAAAATTATATCATCAATGGTAAATCATAAAAAGTAGATAAACTACAATTTGTAAGTTCTATAAATTATTTTAAGTTTACAGTATCAAAATGAGCCCAACCCAAATTTACTAACTATGGAAAAATACCTAGAAAAAGCAAAAACAATTTTAATTGAATACGGCCCAAACGTAATTTACGCCTTAGGGTTATTGATTGTTGGATTATTTATCATAAAAAGAGTCGTCCGCTTTGCCAAAAAAATAATGACTTCTCGAAATGTAGATATCACTCTTCAAACTTTTCTCAGCACTATGATTGGTGTTGGCCTAAAACTATTACTAATTATAGCGGTCGTCTCAAAACTTGGAATTGACACAACTGCAATTGCTGCAGCTTTGGCCGCTGCTAGTTTGGGCGTTGGATTAGCGCTTCAAGGCGCTTTGTCTAATCTTGCTGGTGGAGTGCTAATTATCATTTTTAAACCTTTTAAAATTGGAGATCTTGTTGAAGCCCATGACGAAATTGGTGTTGTGAAAGATATTACTATTTTCACGACTCAAATTGTAACCCCCGACAATAAGCGTGTTATCATTCCAAACGGAACATTAGCAAATAGTAATATCATTAATTTTTCTTCTGAAGGAAAACTTCGTGTAGATCTGACTATTGGAGTGGGTTATGACGAAGACATAAAGGAAACCAAATCGGTGTTGTTGAACGTTTTAAAACAAAACGATAAGGTCTTGAAGCATCCTCAGCCAACTGTTGATGTTGAAGCACTTGCAGACAGTTCAGTAAACTTTGCCGTTCGGCCGTGGTGCAAGGTAGAAGACTACTGGAGTGTTTATTTTGGGGTTACCGAAAATTGCAAATTAGCTCTTGACAAAGCTGGTATCGAAATTCCCTATCCTCATGCTGTTGAAATCCAAAAACAAGCTTAATTTTTATTTGATGGAATTGCGATAAAGTCTTTTAAATAGAAAGGTTCAAAATAGGCAACATCTTCAAAATCTTGTACTTGAAATTTATTGAAAGATAAACTACACATTTGCGCTGCAGATGGCAATTGAGAATCAAAATTGGCATTAGGATGATGAAGTATTGTTTTGGTTTTTTCTACGCCATTGCCAATAAAATAAATTGGATGATTCTGTAAAAGATCAAAGTATGAATTTTCATTCAATATTTTAGCAACGGTAGGCACTATGCAATTATAGTTACTATCAAATACAGAGGCATACACTTCCATCCTACGAGCATCGAGCATAGCGATGATATACCCCTTTTGAATTTGTGTCTTATGTGCTAGGGCCTCTAGCGTTGGAATGCTTATTAAAGGAATGTCTAGCGCAAAACAAAGCCCTTTGACAGCGGAAACTCCTATACGCAGGCCTGTGTAGGACCCAGGGCCTTTACTCACCGCTACAGCGGATAATTCAGACTTTGAAATCTTCCCCTCACTTAAAACCTCATCAATATATACATGAAGACGTTCTGCATGAGAATAGTTTAGGCTATTGTCTTCTTTTAAACACATAAGCTCTCCATCTTTTGAAAGTGCAACGGAGCAATTGGTGGTAGAGGTTTCTATGTTTAGAATGTATGTCATTTTACAATACTAGTGATTTTCCGAGATAAAAGTCTAGCACTTTTGTTTTAAAAACAAAATCATATTTGGCTCTCACAAGACTTGATTGTGCATTTACAAGTTGTACTCTATTTTGTTCTAAATCAAAGGCGTTGAGCGCTCCAATATTATAACGCTGTTGCGCATTTTCAAAAGAAAGTTGCCTGGATGCTACTGATTTTTGAGACGATATATACGTTTTTAAAGCGGCTTTGGCATCCATAAAAGCTCTTTGTATATTACTTTCTAAATCTAATTTTGCTTGATCCAAAGCTAGTTTTCTATTCTCAACCTGAATGGAGGACTTGGCTAAATTTGTTTTGTTTTGATATCTAGAAAAAATAGGAATGTTTAGATTTAAACTGAAACTATGTCCTTTGTTATCATTAATTTGTTGAAAAAAGGAATTGGATTTACTAAGGTTAGAAAAATTTGCTCCTGCATTGAGACCATATCCAAAAGTAAGTGTGGGATAAAATCCACTTTTTGAAATTTTTCTTGACAGCTCCGCAGATTCAATGTTTTTTTCTGCAACCTTAATCTCACTTCTGTTGTTGAAAGCGTGCTCCAAAATAGGTTGTACATCGTCGTACATCAACGCTTGAGAAGGGGTATCAAGTTTAATGATTTCTACATCGAAGCCCTCAAAAGGAACTTGTAGGACTTGAGATAATGACAAAAGCGCTAATGTGTAATTATTTTGTGCAACTGTCAGTTGTTGTTCGTCACTAGCCAGTGTGGCTTCAGAATCAAACACATTGGCTTGTGGTTGTGTGCCTGCCGCTACCAACTCTCTTACTTGCTCCAATTGTTCTGTCGAAAACGCAAATTGTGCTTGTGCTATGATTAAGTTTTCTTTGTTTAGTAATACATTCAAATAAGAGTTCACAACATTCAAAGCAACATTGTCTTTTATTCGATTGTACTCCTCTTCGTTGGCTTCTTTATTTATTAAAGATTGCTTGTAAATATTTGTATTTCTAAACCCATTAAAAATGGTTTGAGAAATGTTGATCCCAAGATTTGTAGAATGAAAAGTTCGATCGACAAAATTGCCATCAAAAACCTCTACATTTCCCAAATTCAAACGCTGCGATCCACTCATCGATAGTGAAGGCATAAAATTTCCTTTTGCGGCAATGATATCTTGATCGTTTGTGAGCAAAGAATTTTCACTTTGCTTAACAGAAATATTATTTTCCAAAGCGTGCTCTACACATGCTTTTAGCGTCCATTTCTTCTGAGCGGAAGCTGCGATTGTACAAAAAGTACAAACTAGGAGTAGTAGGTGTTTCATTATTTTTTTGGTTTGAATATTAATCATTGTCCTCTTCTTCATCTTCGTTGTTTTCTTCAGAAGCTTTATTCCAAACTTTTATCTTGTCATTTTCTTCAACTCCGTCTATGATTTCAACATTGATGCCATCGGAAATTCCAATTTTTACATCTTTTTTTCGAAAGCTTCCATTGTCGTTTAGAATTTCTACAAATGGGTTTTCTGTAATTCTATTAAATTGTAGTAATGCTTCTTTTATGACCATGACGCTGTCTTTGCTTTCTACTTCAATTTCTGCGTTGGCACTATACCCAGCACGAATTTTATTGCTGGATTCCACTTCTACATCGGCCTTGATGACAAACTGTACTGCTCCTGCTTCTTCTATCCCTTTGGGGGCTACAAAAGTAAGCTTTGCTGGAAATTCTTTTTCATTAATGGCGCCAAGAATTACTTTAATTTCCTTGCCTTCGTCTAATTTTCCAACTTCCGATTCATCAACCTTGCCTTCAAAAATCATCTTGCTCATATCGGCTACAGTAGCAATTGTTGTCCCCGCATTGAAATTGTTACTTTGAATAACCTGATCTCCCTCACGAACTGGAATTTCTAAAATCGTTCCTGGAATTTGAGCGACAATATTCGTATTGGCAGAGCCACCTCCAGAAATAGATCCTTGTCTAATGATTTGATAATCATTTTGTGCTTGGATGTAGTTCTCTTGTGCTTGATTTAAACTCAGTTCAGTATTCTCGAAATCTTGTCTGGAAATTACACCTTTGTCGTAGAGTGCCTTATTTCTGTCATAAAGTGTTTTTGAATTATCGAATGATAATCTTGCTGTTTTGATTCGACTTTGAGCACTAACCAAAGCTTGTTCATTTGGAACCACTCGAATTTTGGCAATCAAATCGCCTTTTTGAACCAAATCGCCTTCTTCAACTAAAATTCTGTCAACAATTCCAGAAATTTGAGGTTTCAGTTCAATTTCTTCTTCTGGATTTAATTTCCCTGTGGCTACAATTTTGGTGTCCAAAGTGGTATAAAATGGTAGCTCTGTCTTATAGTCCACCACTTCTTTAGTGTTGGAGTCTTTAAAGTATTTTAATACATATACTAAAAGTAATAGCAATACAATTCCTAAAATAATTTTTACTGTTTTATTCATTTTTATAATTTATTTATTCTTCTCTTAATGCTTCTATAGGTTTGACACTTGTGGCTTTAAATGCAGGTATCAATCCAATTAATGTTCCAAGTATAACTAATATGATGAGGGCTACAAACACAACAGAAATAGAGACCGATGCGTTAACAAGCGTAGCGTCGTCTCCTTGACCCCAGACCCGATCGATAACTATTAAAATCCAGCCTCCTGAAATGATGCCTAATAGTCCAGAAGTCATCGTCAAAAATACAGCTTCAACAACAATTTGACGCTTGATTTCAAAAGGCGTTGCCCCCAATGCCCGTCGCACACCAATCTCCTTGGTGCGTTCTTTTACTGTGATGAGCAAAATATTTCCAATTGCAAACACCCCTGCTATCAGAGTCGCTATTCCAACAAACCACGTTAAAAACTGCATGCCTGTCAAAAATCCAGTAACTTTTTTAAACTCTTTTCCAAGATTAAAACTTCCAAATGCTCTCTTATCGCGAGGATGAATTTTATTTAAATTTCTTAACAACAACTTTGCGTCTTCTTCAATTTGTTTGATATTGTACTCCTTTTTACCTGTAATTACAATCCAACCAATATTGTCGCCTTGATTATAAAGCTGCTGAAAGGTTGAAAATGGGATATGGATATCGCTGGTTGGCCCCATACTGACATCCCCGTTTTGAAAAACACCAATAACAGTAAAGTTGATACTATTTACCTGTATATAGGCGCCTATTGGATTCTCGTCTTTTTCAAAAAGTTGCTTGTAGATGTCTTCCGAAATTACAGCCACTTTTTTCTTGTTGTTGATGTCGTTTTGATTGATAAAACGCCCTTTCATCATTTTCTTTTTTTGAACCTTGTCCAAGAGCGGATAATCGCCATTTATTCCATAAGTCCCGGAAAGAAAATTTCGAACCACCAAGCCCTGATTACGATTCCTTGGCACCAAAAACTCTACTCCTTCTACATTGTCTTTTATTTTATTGACATGACTCAGCTTGAGGCGCACGCGCTTTCCTTCCTGAAACCCTTTGAATGGCATGCTTGTACTTTGTCCCCACACAAAAACACTGTTTGTTGCAAAGTCGCCAAAAATTCGATTAAAAGAATTTTCCATACCGCGTGCAGCACCCAAAAGTGCTATCAACAACAAAATTCCCCACCAAACTCCAACCATAGTAATTGCTGTGCGTAATTTGTTCTTAGTTACACTATCATAGACTTCTTGCCATGTATCTCTTTGAAATAAAAATTTTATCATGTTAGTCGTCTCTTAGTGCTACAATGGGTTTTATTTTTGATGCTTTTTTTGCTGGGACATATCCTGCTAAAGTCCCTGCTGCAATCAGTGTAAATGTCGCCCCCAATACCAAAGACTGACTTACACTTGGATTTGTGATAAAATACGTTTTCAAACTTGGACCAAACCACTCCAAAACACCAACACCAGCCAAAAGCCCAAAATAGCCCGCTATTGTGGTAATTAGTATAGACTCTATCAAAATAATAGAAATAATAGCTCGAGGAGAAGCGCCTAATGCTTTTCGAATCCCAATTTCCTTTGTACGCTCTTTTACAATAAAAATCATAATATTACTAATTCCAACAATCCCTGCAATGAGCGTCCCCATACCAATAATTAGAATTAAAATCCCCAAGACAGAGGTCATTTGATTGATCCCTTTGTTTTGCATGGCCATATTGAAAACTCGAATGGCGCGTTGATCGTTTTTAGCTACTGAAAAACGCTCTTTTAATTTTTTTTCTAAGTCCAAACTAAAATCAATGGCCTGATCATAATCATATTTTGGATTATAAGTCAGATTGATTTGATCGACATAATCATTATTTCCATAGATAAGTTGTGCCGTAGTCAAAGGCATATATATAATACGCTCCTCGTCATCGCCGCCATCATCTTTGAATACGCCAACAACTTGATATGGAATGCCACTCAAATTGATGTATTTGCCTAAAGGGTCTTCTTTCAGGAACAAATCTTGACGCACCAAATCTCCGATAACAATAGTTTTGGTTTGTGTCTGCATATCGCGCTGATTGATATAGCGGCCTTGAGTGACTTTTGTTTTTTCTAAATATTGATGATCGGGATGTACAGCTCTTAAGGAGTAATTGTTTTTTTCATTTTTATAACTCGCAGATACATTTCGAAAAAGTTTGGAGGTTATAAACTCTATACTTGGATCAAAATCTGATTTGATATAATCATAATCTTGATTTTTAAATTGAATTCTACGCCCCGCTTGAAGCCCTTTGTTGGCCTTAGTTGTGCGCCCAGAACGAATATAAACCGCATTGGCAGCATCGTCTACAAAAGCTTCAGAAAAGGTATTGTTTAGACCATTGGCAAGACCAAAAAGAATGGTAAACAAAAGAATGGCAAAAGCAACCGTAAACCCAGAAAGTAGACTTCGGGTTCTATTTTTGTTTATGCTTTGAAATATTTCGCGCCAAAGATCAACATCAAACATGTGCTTCTGCTCTTACTTGTTTTACAACATTATCTTCCATAATCACACCATCTTTTAGCCGTACTATACGCTTGCACATTGCAGCAATATCTTCTTCGTGTGTTACGATCAAGATGGTTTTTCCCTCGTCATTGAGCTGCTGCAAAAAAGCCATAATGTCATAAGACGTCGTTGTGTCCAATGCCCCTGTTGGCTCGTCGGCCAAAAGAAGTTTTGGCTCTGAGGCCAGTGCTCTTGCTATAGCAACACGCTGTTTTTGACCTCCAGAAAGTTCGCTAGGCAAGTGTGTTGCCCAATCTAAAAGTCCTACTTTTTTCAAATGAAACTTAGCTTTTTCTTGACGCTTTTTACGTTTCAATCCCTGATAATATAGCGGCAATGCAACGTTCTCTAATGCGTTTTTGTAGTTAATCAAATTAAATGACTGAAAAATAAACCCTAAAAATTTGTTCCTGTAAACCGCTGCTTTCTTTTCGGTTAGATTTTTAATAGGAACTTCATCTAAGATATAGTCCCCTTCATCTGCCTCGTCAAGCATTCCAATAATATTGAGAAGTGTAGATTTTCCAGACCCCGACGAACCCATTATGGCTACCATTTCTCCTTTATCTACAAAAAGATCAATCCCTTTCAACACATGAAGACTGGAATTTCCTATTGGATAAGATTTATGGAGTTTTTGAATTTTTAACATGTATTTATTTTGATTCTTTTTTTAATACTAAGAGTATGACGATAAAACTGATGTTTTGTTACACTTTCATTTAGAATAATAGAACGAAATGTGAATTTATTTTTTTTGCTTCAAAAAATGAAACGGTCTTTTCTGTTGGATTTATTTTTTTCTTTATATTTAGTTCATCTTTTGCGTTGGCCCCGGCGTAATAAATCGTATAAATAATCATTAAAAAACGCAGCCTACTTATGATCTCCCAAAGAGCAAAACAATTGTTGTTAAAAAAATTAAGCCATCGAATTAAAACTATTCGAAAGAGTAAAAATCTGTCTCAACAAGCGATGGCCAAAAAATGTGGAATGGATTTTGGAAGCTATTCAAATATTGAAAATGGCAAACGCAACGTTACTATTTTTACACTTCAAAGAATCGTAAAAGAACTAAAAATTTCTTTTGACGAACTCTTTAATTTCAAGGGGTATTAGAACTTTTCTTTAAATACTTATACAAAAATAGTGCTAATCCTCCAATGAGGACATATGGAATAACCATTAGATAAACAATTCCATCATTGACCCCTTTGGCTGTGGATTGCCCTGCTTCACTTTCCAATACGGCTCTGCACATTGCACACTGAGCATTAGCATAGATGCCAAAACAAATGAGAACTAAATATGTACAAACTCTTTTCAAAAATTTAGGCGTAATATGGTGAAATCATCATGTAAACAATTACTCCAGTGACGGCCACATAGAGCCAAACAGGGTAGGCATATTTTACAATTTTCTTGTGAGCTGCATAATCCTTCAAATAGGCACGAACATAACTGTGTAAAACTAAAGGAATCACAATGATAGAAAGTAGAATATGGGAAATCAATATAAAGTAGTAAATGTACTTTATGGCTCCTTCTCCACCAAAGGGTGTAGGGTCGCTTGTCATGTGGTAGGCCACATACATTAAAAGAAAAACTAAAGAGCATGCAATTGCGGTTTTCATGAGGTTTTCATGCAGAGAGACTTTTTTGTTTTTTATCGCAAGAAGTGCCGCAATGAGTATTACCGCTGTAATTCCATTGATGGAGGCATAAATGGGCGGTAGAAATGTGAGTGCTTCAACGTTTGGTAATCGAATTCCAAAAAGTAGTGCTACAACAACTGGGATCGCAATGGATACAATATTGATCCATAATTTAAGTTTAGTGTCAATTGGTTTTGGTGTGTTACTCATGTTCAAGTAATTTTAAAATATCTTCTTTTAACGCTGAAATTTCTTCAGACTCTCCTTCGTCATTTATTTGTTCTCTTTCGCTAATAATTCCTTTATAATAAATTTTTGGGTTACCAAAATCGTCAGTTCGAGAACGAATATAGCCCTCTTTGTCTATGAGTGCAAAATTTCCAGAATGCTCAAAACCTCCTGCAGCACCTTCTACTTCTGCAGCATAAAGATTAAACCCGACGTTGGCAAGGTTGTAAATAGCATCTTGTTGTCCCGTTAGAAAATGCCAATTTGGATTGTTCACACCATATTGATCTGCATAATTTTTCAAGACCTCAACAGTGTCAAAATCTGGGTTGATGGTAAAAGAGGCAATTCCAAAATCTTCGCGCTTAGGAAAGGTATTCTGAATATCGACTAAATTTTGATTCATTTTTGGACAAATTGTGGGGCAAGTGGTAAAGAAAAACTCTACCAAATACACTTTCCCTTCAAAGTCCTTGTTGGTGATGGTTTTGCCATTTTGATTGGTAAAGCTAAAAGGCATGACTTTTTTTCGTTCACCATTGATCACTAAATATGAAAGTTGAGTATCGTCTTTTGTTTGCAACTTGACATCTTCGCTTCGGCTTTCTATTCTAGTGATGTCTTTATTTTGTATTCTTTCAATTATTTTTGGAACAAAAATAATCCCAAAAACAAGAATAATAAAGGCGATGCCTACGTATGAATAGTTAGTTGATTTCATTGTTTAAAATATCGTCTGCCCTACGCGTGGTCGAGCTAAAATTTCCTTTTCGTTTTTGGCGGTATTCTGTAAATAGAATACGGATATCTTCACTCATTTTGTTTTTCAACTCGGAGACTTCAAGAACATTATATGAAGTCATCCCATACATTGGAAAATTTTCTTCTTTTTGGGCTTTTGTTCGATCGTCCAAACGTCCGCGTTGGTGTTTTTCTTTATCTATAATAAACACTTCATTGGAGGACAAATCGGAGCGTAGTGCTTTAGAACTTTTTAAATTGGTATAAACTTCTTTAATATCATCGACAGAGCCAAAGGCAAAAGTCCAGTACTTTAAAGGTTCAAAAGTACTGAGTTCTTTTTGTAATTCTTGAGCTCGAAGTTTTGCAGTTTCCGGTAAAAGAATAACAACTTGAAATCGCTTAAATCCAAGAAACTTATCGTAAACTAATTCTTTTAAATTGAGTGCTGGTGTAGCATCTTTCAAAGGGTCCTCTCCCAAAAAGCCAAGCACAGTCAAATGGTTTTCTAGGGAGACATTTGAGCCGTCTTCGGTTAGAAAATTACGGAGTTCTGGCAGATTACTTTTAACAATATCAAGGGTATTGTAGTTGTGCTTAGATGGATAGAGAAACAACAAAAACAGTACTGGAAGAAAAAACAGTACAGAAAGCACTAGAGGTTTTTTGATTTTCGAGTCCATCATGGTACAAAAGTAAAAAGACGGTTATAATTAACCGCCTTTTTTTCTATAATATATTCTTAATTTTTAAAAGTCTCTTTTGATGAATCCATTGGTATAAACAGATTCAATATAACCGCCTTCTTGCAACAAAATAAAGATCAGGTAAGATATTAGGAAAACTGCAGTCCATACGACTAGTCTTCTAAGAGATTTTGTTTCATCGCGCATGTGCATAAAGTCCCATGTGATATAATAGGCTTTTATGATGGTAAGGACAATGAAAATTAGATTTAAACTTTTGGTGTATATAAAAGCAGAAAATATAATATTTAAAAGTGTTGCTCCAAGACCGCCTTCAAATGGTGTCATTGAAGGACTCATAAGAATTTCTGGTTTATATATTCCCAGAACAACTTCTACAGCTGTTACAATTGTAAGAAGTAGAAGTACTCCCCAAATTTTTTGAGTATTGGATTTAAATTTGATTAAACCTCTGAAAATTTCTAGTTGATGTGCGTGATCTGCCATTTTTAAAAAATTATAGTATTAAACAAGGTAGAAGAATGTGAATACGAATACCCATACCAAATCTACAAAGTGCCAATAAAGCCCTACTTTTTCTACCATTTCATAGTTTTTTCTGCGCTCGTAAGTACCGATAATAACATTAAAGAAAATGATAATATTGATAACGACTCCAGATAATACGTGAAATCCATGAAAGCCAGTAATAAAGAAGAAAAAGTCGGCAAATAGTGGCGCGCCGTATTCGTTAACTTCCAAGTTTGCTCCTTTCACATAACGCTTTCCGTTTGTTTTCAATTGACTTAGGGATTCGGCTCTAGAAAGGACCGTTTTTTCGCCTTCTTCGTTGATGGTTTGAGTACGGATCAAAATATTTGGGTGTGCTTCTAGCCCATGGTAGATATCTTCTACAGAAAATGCTGGTAAAGCCCCTTCATCTACGAACCAAAGTCCATTTTTATTTTGATGCTGTGTGCGTTCTGTATGCGCTGCTACTGCAAATTCTTCAACGGGTACTCTTTTAAAAACGGTTTCGCCATCTATGGTTTTGTACGCTCCAAATTGAAGAATATTTCCGCCTTTGGTTTGAACAGCGCCATAGTCTCCTTGAATGAATGTTGCCCATTCCCATGCTTGAGATCCAACAAATATGATTCCACCAATAATGGTGAAAAACATATACCAAATGACTTTGTTTTTTTTCATTTGATGACCTGCGTCAACAGCAAGTACCATTGTTACCGAAGACATGATCAATACAAATGTCATAAAAGCAACATAAATCATTGGGAGTTCTTGACCATGCAAAAAAGGAACGTGTGTAAATACCTCATCGGCAATGGGCCAATAATCTATAAATTTAAATCTTGAGAAACCATAAGCGGCCAAAAAGCCAGAAAATGTTAGAGCATCTGAAACAATGAAAAACCACATCATCATTTTTCCATAACTTGCTTTTAGTGGCTGATTGCCGCCACCCCAAGTTTTTCCTTCTGTTCCTGTGCTAACTACCGTAGAATTCATAGTTGAAATAATTTTTTGAGTTGTGCAAAAATAATCAATTTATTTTGTTAAAGAAATATAAAAAGAAAAAGAGATACAGCCACAAAATGTCAACAAAATGCCAAAACGTTGAGGCCAATTCAAATCCTAATATAGTTGTTGGTGTGTATTTATTTTTTAAGTGATTGATAATGACTACAATAAGACAAATTAGCCCCGCCAAAACATGTAAAATATGTACAACAGCTATGATATATATGTAAGACATTGTGATATTACTTGTAGGGCCTGTGAAATTATATCCAGATTGAATGATTTCACTAAATCCTGAAAGTTGGGTATAAATGAATGCCAAGCCCAACACAAAAGTTCCCAATAGAAGCGAAATACTCAATTGATTGTGTTGTTTCAAAAGTGCCTTTTTTGAGAAATAAAGTACAATACTGCTCAAAACAATAATAATTGTGCTTGCTGTAAATGCTTGTGGAAGTTCAAAGTTTGTGAGCCAATCTTCTCTTGTACTACTAACAATAAAAGCACTGGTGAGCCCTCCAAAAGACATGACTAGGGAAACAATCCCAAACCAGAGCATCATTTTTTTTGCTCTGCCTTTTTTGTGTTGTAGTGTTCCTTGTGTTAAATCCATATCAAATAAATTTATCTAAAACGTATATAAGTTGTAAAACGGTAATATAAATAACGCTAACTAGCATCAACTCACGGGCTACTTTGTCCGTTTGATGTTGAAAAAGTCTAAAACCAAAATATAAAAAAACGAGGCCAACTACACCCATGAGAACAGCAGCAGGAAAGGAGAGCTGTAAAGCCCCCGTAACACCAAATGCTGGAACAAGTGAAATCAACACAGTCCAAGTAATGTAGATAATGATTTGTAGAACTGTCCCTCTGTCTTTTGCAGCGGTTGGCAGCATTAAAAATCCTGCTTTTTTGTAATCACTATCTAAAAACCATGCAATAGCCCAAAAGTGTGGAAATTGCCAAAAGAATTGGATCATAAAAAGCATGCCTGGTTCAAGATCAAATTTTCCTGTGTATGCTACCCACCCCAACATAAAAGGAATAGCGCCAGGAATGGCACCAGCAAAAACAGAAAGTGGTGTTTTTTGTTTTAGCGGCGTATATACACTCGTATATAGAAAAATTGAAATGGCCGCAAACATTGCTGTTTTGGGGTTGATGTAATACAACACAGAAAGTCCAAAAACCGTCAATATAATGCCCAAAGTAAAAGCCATTGTAACGGAAATTTTTTCCGTTGGGAGGGGTCTGTTTTGTGTTCGAATCATGAGTTTGTCCAAATCACGCTCAATGATTTGATTGAACACATTGGAGGCGCCAACCATACAATATCCCCCTACAGCAAGAAGAAATAAAATTAAATAATCTACTTGATCTGCAGCGAGTAGATAGCCTGCAATGGACGAAAAAACAACACTCAAAGACAAGCCCATTTTTGTGATGGCTTTAAAATCCTGAAAGCGACTAGCAATACTTATGGATGGGACTGCTTGTGGGTTCATAAAAAGAAGAATGCTTCTGATTTGCGCTGCAAAGATAATCCTTAATTACATCTAAATCAATATAATCTTTAAAGAAATAAGATCAGATTGTAGCAAAATAATTACAATATGAATCTATAGGTTGCTTTAATCAAAAATATATTTTGCGGTTGTTGGTCCAAAATCCCTGTTTGAAATCCATCAACAAGACTTTCTGTAGCAGAAATTGTGGCTCGTGTCCCCTGAGACCACACTAAAAATAGCTCCGAGCCAGGAATATATTCCCAACGCATCACTAAATTAGAATTGAACTGTACAATGTTAAAATCTGGATTTTCAAAACTATAATCTAAAGTGCCATTTGTATTTTCATCAACGCTATATGAACCATTATTTAGTGTGATTTCAGAAGGGTTATAGGCATAAAAACGATCGTTCAAACCTTCGGCAGTAGCATTGGTGACATATTTAAAATCTGAATATCTTCCTCTAGAAATAAAGGGCTGTGCATAATACTGTATCGTAAGATTGGGATTGATCGTGTAGTTTATTCGGAAAGAAGCACTGAGCGTTTGATTGTCTATAGTTCCTAGTATATAGCGCTTTGAATTGTTATGATCGACTTGCGTGACATATTGCGTCTTATTTGGCCGTGATTCAAATTCTGGAGAGATAGAAATATTTAATGCATTGAAAGGTTGATAATTCAATCCTGCTTCTAGCTTGAGAAAAGAAAAATTATCTTCTTCGGCTTGTGAATGGATGACACCAAGTCTTGTATAGAATTTTTTTCGATCATCGGAATTAATAAATAAAAATTTAAAATTTTCTTTTGAAAACCGCCATCTTGGGCCCCCTCGTAAGGCTGAATTTAAGAAAATCCTTGGCTTGTGAGTCCATCCAATACTGACACCCCAATTATTTAAAAAATTTAATCGTGATCGAAAATCATATTGTGTCCTATTGTGATTTCCTTCAAAATCATAGGATGTAAATTGATTGACCCTCAAATTGATCTCTCTAAAAACAGAAACCGGTTTTGCAATGTTGTACCTAAGATTGAAAAATTGAAATTTTTGATCTGCTCTGCGTAAAAAACCAATATCGTTGAGTTCCAACTCTGGAGAAGACCACTTGAATCCGGTATTATAATTCCAATTTTTGCCGCCAACTTTTCCAATATCAAATAGCCCACCAGTCCCCGTCAAGGTTGTTCTGTTGGGGTCAACTTCCAGATGAGAGGCATCAACTCTATTGAAAAGATGGGTCAAATTCTCTTGGGTAGATTGTATCGCCTCTGGACTTCCAGCGACATGGCTCATCACAAAATTTGTTTGCACATAATAGGCTCGGTTTTTCCATTGATGCCTGAAATCGATGCCTCCAGAATAGGCCGATTTTCTAAGTTCTGATGTAGCATCAGAAATAGAACGGTTTGTCGCTGTAAACATTCCCCCAAAAAAGGTGTTCCTTTCGTTCATATCTTTTTGAACTCTTCCTACAAAGTAATTTGTAAACGGCTCTATCTCAGCTTCACTAATTGCTCCATTTGAATTAATTTCCACAAACTCCGTACTTGTCATACTTTCTAAAACGCCAATAGACCAGCCATTTTTAGTTTTTCCGCTAAACTTCGCAGCTCCTAAAATTGTAGTATTTTGTGGTCTATTTATAAAAGATCCAGATGGTGTCGAGGGATATACCTGCGGTGCTCTTCCTATTCTTCTTGAAAAAAACAAATTGTCTCTGTTATCCGCAAAACGATAATCAAAAATATTTTTGTTTTCAACAAAAAATGGCCTTTGTTCTCTGTTAAAAACCTCAAAACCATCCAATGCAATCGCTGCAGGATCGGCTTCTACCTGACCAAAATCTGGATTAACAGTCACGTCTAAAGTGAGATCATTTGTGACTCCAATTTTGGCGTCTATTCCTGCGTTAAATTTAACATCTTGTCCATCGAGATAAGGATTGCCTTGTTCGGCCTCATAGGTTTGCAACTGAGTCACTGTAAAAGGTTGAATTTCTAATTGCTTTTGTGGTTTTATATTTTTTATCCCTCTAAGTTCTCCTGCTTCACTGACCCAGCCGGGAGACCCCACAGGAATACGATCCCAGGCCGATAATTCGTTTTCTCTAAATAAATTTCTAACAACATTTAAGCCCCAGACTTGTTCTTTGGCGTTGCCAAACCTCAATTGACTTAGTGGAATTTTTAGCTCTGCAGACCAGCCTTCTGGAATAATTTGAGCTTTTGTGCTCCAAATTGGATTCCAACTGTCATCAATATCATTGCCATTTTCTGTCGCCAGCTCATCGCCACGGACTCCAGCAGCAGTCACCGTAAAAAGAAAAGCGGTACGAAGATCGTGATAACTATCGATAAGAATGTTAATTCTATCGCCATCAAAACCATCTCGCCTAGTCAGTCTTTTGGTGATGGTTTCTGGAGCAGAATCTAAGGCCAATACGCCGACGTATAAATATTTTTGATCATATAAAATTTTAAATTTTGTTTGTTCGGAAGGAGGCGTATTTTCGTCGGGGTTCACTTCAACAAAATCTTCACCCCATTTCACATCGTTCCATACATCATCATCCAAAAAACCATCTAATGTAGGCGCATTTTTTTGATGAATTTCTTTTGTGGTGTATTGTTTTGGTGGAATGGTTTGAGAAAAGATCAGTCGCGGCAAAAAAAGGACCACGCATAGATAAAATCCATAAAAATTAGTTTTCATAAATTCATGTAAATAGGGATTGGCTAGAAATAATTTCTGTACAAATGTACAAGACTGTGTGAAATGGCGCGAATAAATTTAGAAAAGTTTAACGCACAACAGATAAATAAAGAATAAAATCCATCTAAAGAAGAGTTAAAAAAAATAAGGGGCAGAAGATTTTGTTAATAACAATTTATAATTGTAGATTTGCAAACTCTTTTTTTAGGAGAAATGTATAATAAAAAAATATTTTAACGTGGACACCCTAAGTTATAAAACAATATCAGCAAACAAAGCCACAAGCGACAAGCAGTGGGTTTTAGTTGATGCAGAAGGACAAACACTAGGTCGTTTGGCATCAAAAGTAGCGATTCTTTTAAGAGGAAAGCACAAGCCAAACTTTACACCTCATGTTGATTGTGGTGATAATGTAATTGTTATCAATTCTGAAAAAATCAACTTATCTGGCAATAAGTGGAACGACAAGTCTTACATCCGTCACACAGGATATCCTGGTGGACAACGGTCTTTGACAGCGACAGAACTTTTTTCAAAAGATCCTGCAAGATTAGTTGAAAAGTCCGTAAAAGGAATGCTACCTAAAAACAAATTGGGTGCTGCGTTATTTCGCAACTTAGACGTTGTTGTTGGTTCAAGTCACAAACATGAAGCACAACAACCAAAAACAATTAATTTAAACGACGTTAACTAATGGAAGTTATTCACAAAATTGGTCGAAGAAAAACTGCTGTAGCACGAGTTTATGTTTCTGAAGGAAAAGGAAATATAACCGTCAATAATAAAGACATTAAAGACTATTTTCCAACTGCTACACTTCAGTACAAAGTCAATCAACCGTTGGCACTTACAGAAAACGAAGGTAACTTCGATATAAAAGTGAATGTGTTTGGTGGAGGTTCTACAGGACAAGCAGAAGCTGTCCGTTTAGCATTGTCTCGTGCGATGTGCGAACTGAATGAGGAAAACAGAAGTATTTTGAAACCAGAAGGATTACTTACAAGAGACCCTAGAATGGTAGAACGTAAGAAATTTGGACAGAAAAAAGCGCGTAAGAAATTTCAATTCTCTAAGCGTTAACACATATTTTATAAACCAGTTATTGTTGTCCATGACAGGCCAACTGTCAGGATTTAGTTTAGCATCTAAATGAATAAGGCCTAAAATTAGCCACTTGTTCATTGCTAATTCAACAGAACGTAAACTAACACAAAATGGCACAAGTAGAAGTAAAAGACTTACTAGACAATGGTGTTCACTTCGGACACCTCACAAGAAAATGGGACCCAAATATGGCTCCATTTATTTACATGGAGCGCAATGGTATTCATATCATTAATCTCTACAAAACTGCTGCAAAACTAGAAGAAGCTTCAAAAGCACTAGCAAAAATTGCAGCCTCCGGACGAAAAATCCTTTTCGTTGCCACCAAAAAACAAGCAAAAGACATTGTTGCAGAAAAAGCATCAAATGTGAATATGCCCTACATCACCGAGCGTTGGCCCGGTGGAATGCTTACAAACTTTGTAACCATTCGTAAAGCAGTAAAGAAAATGGCGGCCATCGATCGAATGAAAAAAGATGGAACTTTTAATACACTTTCAAAAAAAGAACGTCTTCAAGTTGATCGTCTTAGAGCAAAACTTGAAAAAAACTTAGGTTCAATCTCCGACATGACGCGTCTTCCTGGAGCACTTTTTGTTGTCGATATCAAAAGAGAACATATCGCCATCAAAGAAGCACAAAAATTAAATATTCCAATTTTTGCAATGGTAGACACAAACTCAGATCCAAGACAAGTGGATTTTGTTATTCCTGCAAATGATGATGCATCAAAGTCAATCCATAAGATTTTATCTACAGTAACAGAAAGTATTGCCGAAGGACTTGAAAGCAGAAAAGCAGAAAAGGAAGGTAAAGCTCAAGATGCCGCTCCAAAAGCTGCTGCTCCTGTTGCAGAAGCCGCAAAACAAGAAGAAGAATAAATTATTAATTTCATAAAATAATTAAAGTCGTAGAGTTCTTCTTATGAAAAATTTTCCGACTTTTTTTAAAACTAAAAATCATGACAAAGATTACAGCTGCTGAAGTAAATAAGTTAAGAAAAGCCACTGGCGCAGGTATGATGGATTGCAAAAAAGCCCTTGTTGAAGCAGAAGGGGATTTTGATAATGCCATTGATATACTCCGTAAGAAAGGACAAAAAGTTGCTGCCAAAAGAGCAGACCGCGAATCTACAGAAGGCGCGGCAATCGCAAAAGTAAACAGCAATAACACCTCTGGCGTTGCCATTGTTTTGGGATGTGAAACTGATTTTGTTGGGAAGAATGAAAACTTCCTTGCGTTGGCAAACCAATTGGCAGAAATTGCACTCGACCACGATTCTAAAGATAGTTTTTTGGCTGCAGATTTTGGAGGAATGACAGTTGCAGATAAACTTATTGAGCAAACAGGCGTTATTGGTGAAAAATTAGACCTGAAAGCATTCGAAAAAGTAGAAGCTCCTTACGTTGGGGCTTATGTGCACATCAATAAAATTGCAGCCGTTGTTGGTCTTTCTGCAAATGTTGACAATGCTGCAACCCTTTCAAAAGACCTTGCAATGCAAGTCGCTTCTATGGGTGCAACGAGCTTGTCTTACAAAGATTTTGATCCTGCCTATGTTGCTTCAGAAACTGAAGCGCGTATTGCCGTTATTGAAAAAGACAATATTGAACTTGCTAGATTAGGAAAAACCCTTAAAAATGTACCGAAGTACATTTCTATGGCTCAATTGACTCCAGAAGTTTTAGCAGAAGCCGAAGAAGAAGCAAAAGCACAACTTAAAGCTGAAGGAAAACCAGAACAAATTTGGGATAAAATTTTACCAGGAAAAATGGATCGATTTATCTCGGATAATACAACACTCGATAAAGAACAGTGTTTGTTAGATCAAAACTTTATTAAAGACGAAAAAAGCACTGTTTCTAAATATGTTGCTTCTTATGGTGAAGTTGAAGTTACTGGATTTAAAAGAGTAACTTTAGGTTAATTTCCTACATTTATATACTACACAAAGACTGTCTGAAAAGGCAGTCTTTTTTTTGTAAAAAATAAAACAAACTCCGAAAGTGCAGAACATAAAAAGAGTGGTCAAAATCGGAGATTTTATCAAATAGATTTTTTATTGGAACGTCAATTTTTCTAAACTTGAATTGCCATCAAACAGCACTTGAAGTTGTGCTTTTTTGTTGACTTTAATAATGGGCTCGACAGAGGGATTACTTGGATATGATTGTACATCAATATCATAGTGCATTGTATGAAAATTTCCATTAGACCAAAGCAAAAGATTATTCCACCCATGGGTGCTTTTTGTGTCAATATATACAGGAGGTTGTGTGACTGTAAATTTTGTAATCATGCTAAAATTTGAATCCAAAAGGATAAACGTACAGCCCCCAGAGCCACAAAAATAGGAACTAGAAAATGCAATCATATATTCTTGTTTTCCATCACCGTTAAGGTCTACTACCTCATATTGATAGTAGTTATACTCAGGATCTAAATGACTCAAATCTTCTTCAGAAAGGTATGTGTTATTTACAAAATTGAGAATTGCTGGAGTTGGGTCTTTCTGTTGATGTTTACAAGAAACAAACAACACTAAATAAAGAAAATAATAATAATTAAATTTCATAGGACTTGGGTTTTTTTGTGAACATGCTAAATAGAGACAAATATTATGCCATTAAAAATTTAAGATATTGCTTATATTTGTGCAACGATCAAAACAATTATGACATACAAACGCATCTTACTGAAACTTTCTGGCGAAGCCCTCATGGGTACAAGGCAGTACGGAATAGACCCACAACGCCTTGCAGAATATGCCAGAGATATCAAAGAAATTGTAGAGAAAGGTATAGAAGTTGCCATTGTTATTGGCGGAGGCAATATCTTTAGAGGTGTGGCTGGTGCTAGTAATGGTATGGACCGTGTTCAGGGCGATCATATGGGGATGTTAGCCACAGTCATCAATGGGTTGGCCTTGCAAAGTGCATTAGAAAATGAAGATATCCCTACGCGTCTTCAATCGGCAATAAAAATTAATGAAGTGGCAGAACCCTTTATTCGCCGAAAAGCGATGCGTCATTTAGAAAAAGGGCGTGTTGTTATTTTTGGAGGTGGAACAGGTAATCCTTATTTTACAACAGATTCTGCGGCTGTTTTGCGTGCGATAGAAATTGAAGCGGATGTGATTTTGAAAGGAACACGAGTAGATGGTATTTATTCTGCTGATCCAGAAAAAGATGCAACAGCGAGTAAGTTCAACTCTATAAGCTTTGATGATGTTTTAAGTAAAGGATTAAAAGTTATGGATACCACAGCATTTACGCTGAGTCAAGAAAATGAACTCCCCATCATTGTTTTTGATATGAATAAAAAAGGAAATTTATTAAAAATTGTTTCCGGAGAACAAATAGGAACTACAGTAAGTTAATTGAAAAATGAACGAAGACATTGAATTTATCCTCGATAGCACCAAGGAAGCCATGGAAAAGGCTTTGAATCACCTTGAAAAACAATTTGTAAATATCCGTGCTGGAAAAGCAAGCCCAGCAATGTTGGGAAGTGTTACTGTAGATTATTATGGTACACAAACCCCACTATCTCAAGTGGCAAACGTCAACACCCCCGATGGTCGTACCATAACAGTTCAGCCGTGGGAAAAAAATATGCTTCAAGATATTGAACATGCTATAATGGTGGCCAATCTAGGTTTCAATCCTATGAATAATGGCGAAAGTATCATCATTAATGTACCGCCTCTTACAGAAGAACGCCGACGCGAACTTGCAAAACAAGCGAAATCTGAAACTGAAGATGCAAAAATATCTATTAGAGGGGCGCGAAAAGAAGCCAATAATGAGCTAAAAAAACTTAGTGACATCTCTGAAGATTTGAAAAAAAATACCGAGGCCGATATCCAGCAAATGACCGATGCTCATATTACAAAATCTGATGCGCTTTTTGTTGCCAAGGAAAAAGAAATCCTTACGGTTTAATTCACCCGTCTTGTAAAAATTAATTTAACTTTTTTTTAAAAAAGGCGCTCCTAAATTATGCATCATAATCAGTTGGATTTCCATACCTTTGACGACTTCAAAATAAGGTATGTTTAAAGTATTAACTTCAGGTTTTTGGGAGGCTGTTGCACGACTTATTTTACGCAACAGAATTATCATCCTAATTTTAATTGGGCTAGGTACAGGTCTCATGATATCTCAATGGGGTAAAATGCGATTCACCTATACGGAAGCCAACTTGCTGCCAGACCGTCACCCAATTAATCTTGAATACAATACCTTTTTAGATGTTTTTGGAGAGGAAGGTAATGTCATTGTTTTAGGTGTGAAAGATAGCACACTGCTTTCTATAGAAAAACTCAATGCCTGGAATACGTTTTGTAAATCTTTTCAAAACAATGATAATATTGAAGCCATTATTACACTTCAAGACCTAAGAAAATTAACAAAAAACAAAAAGAGTAAACAATTTGATTTTGAGTCAATTATCAATGACTCTATCCGTTCCAAACAAGAACTAGAACAACTGAAAAAAACATTATTTTCAGATTTCCCATTTTATGATGAGATTCTTTACAATAAAGACTCCAAAGCAATACGCTCTATTGTTTACATGAAAAAAGCTATAGTTAATACTTCCGTAAGAAAAGAATTTATTATGGAAGAATTAATTCCGAAAATTGAAGCTTTTGAAAAAGAAACCAATCTAAACGTCAGAGCATCGGGGATGCCCTATGTTCGAACACTCAATTCCCAGAATATAATCGATGAAATTGAAGTCTTTATTTTGGCTGCTATACTTATTACTTCTCTTATTTTCTACTTATTTTTTCGATCCTACCGAGCGACATTCATTTCTATGTGTGTTGTTGTTATCGGGGTCATGTGGACGTTTGGAATATTAGGACTACTAGAATATGAAATTACAGTACTCACAGCACTCATACCACCACTAATCATTGTCATCGGTGTCCCGAATTGTATTTTCTTAATCAATAAATACCAACATGAAGTGAACAAACATGGCAATAAAGCCAAATCGCTTCAACGTGTCATTACAAAAGTGGGAAATGCAACCCTAATGACTAACACAACAACAGCCTCTGGTTTTGCTACATTTGTGATTACTCAAAGCAAACTTCTTACAGAATTTGGAACTGTAGCGTCATTAAGTATTATGGCAATTTTTATTCTATGTCTGCTTATTATTCCAATTGTTTACAGCTATATGCCCATGCCTAAAGAGAAACATTTGGAACACCTTAATAAGCGATGGATTACCAAATTGGGAGACTGGATAGAACACACTGTAAAGCACAAAAACATTACTATTTATTCCATTTCGCTCGTTTTATTAATTGCTAGTATTATTGGAATTTATCAGATAAAAACGTCTGGAAGTTTATTGGAAGACATGCCTAAAAGTGCAGAATTTTTTAAAGATATTGAATTTTATGAAAAAGAATTTAATGGAGTGATGCCATTAGAAATTCTAATTGACACGAAACGTAAAAAAGGAGTTTTAAAAAGATCTACATTAAAAAAAATGAACGCTCTAGAGGAGGTTATTCAAGAAATTCCTGAACTCTCCAAACCAGTTTCTGTTGTGGGGCTTGTCAAATATGCCAAGCAAGCGTATTATAATGGAAATCCAAAATACTATCAATTGCCCACTGCTCAAGAAAATGCATTCATTTTATCGTATGCGAAAAACACGACAAACGATGTGAGTTTGCTAGAAAGTTATGTGGACTCTACAGGACAATATGCACGCATTACAACATTTATGAAAAATGCTGAAATTGATAAAATGGAACGCATAGAAGAACGCTTAAATGAGAAAATCAACTCACTATTTCCTGAAGATCGCTACACTGTAACTTTGACAGGAAAAGCGTTTTTATTTCAAAAGGGAACCCGTTTTCTCGTTCGAAATTTAATCCTCTCACTGGCATTGGCCATCATCCTCATTTCATTGTTTATGGCCTTCATGTTTAGATCCTTTAGAATGATTATTATTTCTTTGATCCCAAACCTTCTCCCGCTTTTAGTAACTGCAGGCGTAATGGGCTATTTGGGAGTGCCAATAAAGCCATCCACGATCTTAGTATTTAGTATTGCGTTCGGAATTTCGGTTGACGACACCATTCACTTTTTGGCAAAATATAGACAAGAATTACTGGCAAACCATTGGCGTATAAAAAAATCTGTTTTTGCAGCATTAAGAGAAACTGGGGTCAGTATGTTTTATACCTCAATTGTGTTGTTCTTTGGATTTTCGGTATTCATCACCTCCAACTTTGGAGGCACCGTTGCGCTAGGTGCTCTTATCTCTGGGACTCTATTGCTTGCAATGATGGCCAATTTGTTGCTTTTACCAGTATTACTGTTATCCCTAGAACGCAGTATTGCTAATAAGCAAGTTCTGAAAGAACCACCACTGAATATCATCCCAGAGATTGAAGATACCAAAGAAGAATAAATATCCTTTTCTTTGTTTCTAAAGTTTTATATTTGTGGCTAATTTTAGTTACACATGATTACCAGTACAGTAGCAGAACTTTTTGCACAAGACATAAAGCACATAGAAGTAGAGGTCAAAGGATGGGTTAAATCTTTTAGAGCAAATCGATTTATTGCCTTGAATGACGGCTCTACACTACGAAACATCCAATGTGTAGTAGATTTTGAATCTATGGAAGACAGCCTGCTGAAACGCATTACAACAGCTGCGGCAGTCCATATAAAAGGAAGTCTTGTAGAGAGTCAAGGTAAAGGACAAGATGTAGAAATTCAGGTTTCTAGTATAGAACTCCTCGGAGATGCAGACCCCGAATTGGTCTCAAAAACAATTTTACAACCAAAACGACACTCTTTAGAATTCTTGCGCGAACAGGCTCACCTTCGAGCACGTACCAATACTTTTGGTGCTGTTATGCGTTTACGCTCTTCGCTATCATTTGCTGTTCACGATTACTTTCATAAAAATGGATTCAATTATATGCATGCCCCCATTATCACTGGAAGTGATGCCGAAGGAGCTGGCGAAATGTTTCGGGTAACAACATTAGATCCAAAAAATCCACCACTAACAGATTCTGGAGAAATAGATTATACAAAAGATTTTTTTGGAAAAGAAACGAACCTTACAGTATCGGGGCAATTAGAAGCAGAAACCTACGCCATGGCACTTGGTAAAGTCTATACATTTGGACCAACTTTTAGAGCCGAAAACTCCAACACTTCTAGACACCTTGCCGAATTTTGGATGATAGAACCCGAAGTTGCATTTATGGACTTAGAAGGAAATATGGATCTTGCAGAAGATTTCTTAAAATATGTGATCCGTTATGTCCTCAAAAACAATGAAGAAGATCTTGCTTTTCTTGAGCAACGCCTAGAACAAGAAGAAAAATCAAAGCCACAAAATGAACGTAGCGCCATGCGTTTAACAGAAAAATTAAAATTTGTTTTAGACAATAATTTTAAACGCGTCAGTTATTCAGAAGCAATTGATATTTTAAGAAACAGCAAACCCAATAAAAAGAAAAAATTCAAATATCCAATCCAAGAATGGGGTGCAGATTTACAGAGTGAGCACGAACGCTTTTTAGTTGAAAAACACTTCAAATGCCCTGTTATATTATTTGATTATCCCGCCAATATCAAAGCATTTTATATGCGCTTGAATGAAGACGGAAAAACGGTACGCGCCATGGACATTCTCTTTCCTGGAATTGGAGAAATTGTAGGTGGATCGCAACGTGAAGAGCGCCTAGAAGTCCTAAAAGAAAAGATGGCAGCACTCGATATTCCAGAAGAAGAGCTTTGGTGGTATTTAGATCTTAGAACATACGGAACTGCTGTACATTCTGGATTTGGACTTGGTTTTGAAAGACTCGTCATGTTTGCTACAGGAATGAGCAACATCAGAGATGTTATTCCATACCCAAGAACGCCATTAAATGCCGAATTTTAGGTGCTATTCAAGCAATAATGCAAGAATTAATCAAAACTAGAGCTCAAGATTCTCAATTGTTTTTTTTAATTTTATACAAACCCAAATAAGCAATGCTAAAGCAGTACTTACAATTTAAACTATCACAAAAACTGTCTCCACAACAGATTCAGTTAATGAAACTCATTCAGTTACCAACCCAAGCATTTGAGCAACGCCTCAAACAAGAACTGGAAGAAAACCCTGCTTTGGAACGCGGTAAAGACAAAGAAACAGATGATTTTGATGATGCCTTTTCCGATCAAGATTTTGGAGATAACGAACACATTGAGGCCAATGATATCAATGTGGATGAATACCTCAGCGATGATGAAATTCCTGCATACAGACTGCACGCCAATAATTATAGTGCCGATGATGACTCCAAAACAATTCCTTATGCGGCTGGAACCTCATTCACACAACAACTTACAGATCAGCTCAATACATTTCGACTCAAAGATGATGATTATCAAATTGCCAAATTTCTTATTGGAAGTATAGACGATAGCGGCTATATCCGCAGACCATTGTTAGATCTAATGGACGATTTGGCCTTTACACAAAATATTTATACCGATATTGAAACCATTGAAAAGGTTTTAAAAGTTGTACAGCAACTTGATCCTGCTGGAGTAGGTGCTAGAGATTTGCAAGAATGTCTTTTGATTCAATTACAAAGAAAAGTACAAACGCCAAATACCGAGCTTGCAGCAGCAATGATCGAGAATGCATTTGAACAATTCACAAAAAAACATTATCAAAAACTTCTCAAGAAATTTGACATTACGGAAATTCAACTCAAAGATGCTGTTTTGGAAATTGAACGATTGAACCCCAAACCTGGCAGCTCCTTTTCTAATAACTTGCGTTCTATAGAGCATGTTGTTCCAGACTTCACCATTAAGATTGTAGAGGGCAAATTGGAACTTACACTCAATGGCCGAAATGCGCCAGAATTGCACGTTTCAAAATCTTACAATGAAATGTTGCTTGGCTATAAAGCTTCAAAAGAAAAATCTAAGGCACAAAAGGAAGCTGTTTTGTTTATCAAACAAAAACTCGATGCTGCTAAGTGGTTTATTGATGCCATCCGACAACGACAACAAACATTACTTCTTACAATGAGTGCCATAATGCACTATCAAAAAGCATACTTCTTGTCTGGCGATGAAGAACAACTTCGCCCGATGATCCTTAAAGATATTGCCGATGAAATAGAAATGGATGTCTCTACAATCTCTAGAGTAGCCAATAGCAAATATGTAGATACGCCCTATGGCACTAAACTCATAAAAGAATTCTTTAGTGAATCGATGACCAATGATCAAGGCGAAGAAGTCTCTACACGAGAAATTAAAAGTATTTTGAAAACCGTAATTTCTGAAGAAGACAAGAAAAAACCTTTGACGGACGAAAAGCTTGCGAAAATTCTTAAGGAAAAAGGGTACCCCATTGCACGGCGTACTGTGGCAAAATACAGAGAACAACTTGACCTTCCTGTAGCCAGGTTGCGTAAAGAAATTTAGGCTATACTTTTTTTATCACATTGGTAACAATACCCCATATAACAAAGTCATTCTCAGGGGTGATTTGTATCGGCTTGTAGTGTTTATTCTCTGGCTGCAACCAAACCTCTCCTTTTTCAACTTTTAATCGTTTTACTGTAAACTCTCCATCCAAAAAACAAACAGCTATTCTATTGTGCTCTGGGGTGAGACTTCTATCTATAACCAATAAATCATTATCATTCAATCCAGCATCTATCATCGATTGACCGCTTACTCGTGCAAAAAAAGTGGCTTCTTTGTTTTTAATTAGTTCGGAATCTAATGACAATCGGTCTTGCTTAAAATCATCGGCAGGCGAAGGAAATCCTGCAGAGATCCCTGTATCAAAATAAATGGCTCCTAAGTTGTTTTCTGGTGGTGTTGGAATAAAAAAAGTTAAAGCTTGATCGGTTTTTTTTGACATTGAACTGTAATTATATCTTTTAAATTGGTGGTGTACTGTGGCGATAAATGATTTTGGCGCATTTTCCACAGACGTGTTAAATCTTGATTGGCTAATTTAAGTTTTGGTGCTTGGAATTTTTTATTAATATGATCTATGGTACGCATTAAAGGTTTGTGTCGCGGGTCTTCGTGCTCGAACAGTTGTAATTGATGGTTGTGTGTCGGAACAATTCCTGTAAGAATTACTCCCGCTTTTTTGTAGTAAATTCCTTTTTTGTAGAGAGAACTAATTGCCTTTACAGCAGCTGAGCTAAGAATCAAGCTTGAATCCGTAGGAAAAGGAATACTTACCATTGTACTTGCTCGATATTGCTCGGTATTTGTTTTGAAGCGATCACTGCGCAAAAAAACAATCAACATATGACAACTTGAATTTTGACGACGTAATTTTTCGGCACAGCTCATTGTAAAGGTAGATATGCGCTCCTTTAAATCGGTAAGGTCTGTAAGTGTTGTTTCAAAACTTCTGGTGGTTGCTATAGCACGTTTATTTTTGACGTGTTCCATGTCTATTTTAGAAATTCCTTCTAAATCTTTCTTCAACTTCCATTGGGTGATAGAAAATGTTTTTCGAACCCAAAGATCAGGGAGCTGTACAAAGTCATAGGCCGTTTTACATTGTTTTTGAGCCAAGCGCTTGCTCAGCGCATAGCCAATGCCCCATACTTTATCAATGGATGTCCATTTTAGAGCTTTGATGCGTTTTTCTTCGCTATCAATACTATAAACGCCTCCTGTTTCTTTAGGAAATTTTCGAGCGATTTTGTTGGCAATTTTACAAAGGGCTTTTGTCGGTGCAATTCCTACACAAGTTGGAATTCCGGTCCATTTCAAAATACGATTACGAATCTCATGCCCATAGGCCTTTAAATCATATTCCTCAAATCCTTTAAATTGCAAAAAAGCTTCATCAATACTATACACCTCAACATCGGGAGTAAACTGCTCCAAAATACCCATCACACGACTACTCATGTCGCCGTATAGTGGATAATTTGATGAAAAAACACGTACATCGTGTTCCTTAAAAAATGCTTTGTACTTAAATGCAGGAGCGCCCATAGGAAGACCAAGTGCTTTGACCTCATCACTTCGTGCAACAACACAGCCGTCATTATTAGATAGAACAGCAATGGGTTTGCCTTGCAAACTAGGGTCAAAAACCCGTTCACAAGATGCATAAAAGTTGTTACAATCGACCAAAGCAAACATGAGCTAAAGGTACCGTATTTCTATTTTTTTTGAAAGTAGAAATTGTACTTTATTTTAATTTAAAGCGAAACATTTGACAGTATTTCTTCAATAATTTTTAGCTTAGCTTGTAGATTTATATACCTTTGCCACTTCTTTTGAAACTTACTAAAATAGTTTAAAATGAAAATGACATTTAGAATATTGCTGCTTATTGGAAGTTTTACTGGGCAATACAGTATGGCTCAACAGATGGAATCATTAGATTCAATCACGATTAAATCGACAAGAATAGACTTGCCTTTTAAAGATAATTCAAGAACAATTAGCGTAATTAGTGCGGAAGTTATTGAACAAAGCCCTGCCACAAATCTAGCAGAACTCTTACAACAAGAGGCCGGTATAGACATTCGCCGTCAAGGGGTCAATGGGATGCAATCGGACTTGTATATTCGTGGGGGAAGTTTCGATCAAACGCTTTTGCTTATAGATGGTATAAAAGTAGAAGATCCGCAAACAGGACATCATACTTTAAATATTGCGTTGCCTTTAGAGGTAATCAAGCGCATCGAAATCATCAAAGGACCAGCAGCACGGATTTTTGGCCAAAATGCATTTACGGGTGCTATAAATATTGTCACCAAATCTAAGGATAATTTAAAAAATAATGTGAGCTTTCAATTGGGGTCATTCAACCAGCAGCATTCATCGGCTACGCTTGGAAAAAGCTTAGGGAATACAAATCTTATGGGGCATGCCTCCGTCAATAGCTCTGATGGATACCGTTATAATACAGATTTCAATAATCAAAATTACTTTCTAAAAAGTAGCTTTAATACGCATACAAACCCCATTGATATTATTGCAACTTTTTCGGAGCGTCAATTTGGAGGCAATCAGTTTTATGCTATTGATGCCAAAGAACAATACGAAGAAACTCAGAGTAGTTTGGTGGGTATTTCTACTAGCTGGAATCGTGGGCGATTGAAGATTTCGCCACAACTCTACTGGAAACGCAATCAAGACCTGTATTTATACATTAGAAATAGGCCTTCTGTATATAGAAATTTACATATTTCCAATAAAATAGGGGCACAAGTAAATGCCTCTTATGATTCAAAATTAGGTGTTACTGGGTTTGGTATTGATGTTGCAAAAGTAGACATGAACAGTAATCGTTTGGGGGATAGAAATCGCTGGACGGGAAATTTCTTTTTAGAACATCGGTTTTCATTTTTAGAAGATAAACTAGATGTTACTCCTGGTGTTGCTATAAATTATTTTTCAGAATTTGATTTTAATGCTTTCCCAGGAATTGATTTGGGTTATACCATAAACAAAAATTTTAGGGCATATGCCAATGCAGGTTATACGTATCGTGTTCCAACATATAACGATCTTTATTATGTTGGTAGCAAGGATGTTGGAAATGAGAATTTGGTTCCCGAAAAAGCAATTTCTGAGGAAGTTGGTTTGAAATATTTTGGCAAAAAAATGACAGCTTCAATTGCATTTTTCAATAGAGATTCTGACAACTTGATCGATTACACAAAAGAAAATGAAGACGACAAATGGCAATCTAACAACCTCAAAAGCTTAAACTCTAACGGGATAGAATTGCAGTTTGCCTCGCCTTTTAATATTGGACAGTACACACAAAATTTCAACTTTGGGTACACCTACCTAAATGAAGACTTAAAAGCAGTCCGTTCAAATTTTTCAAAATACATCATCAACTCTTTGAAGCATCATTTTACTGCAAATTTAAGGACTCAGTTTACAAAAAACCTGTCTCAGAGTATTGTTTATAAGTATGCCGAAAGAGCAACGGGCGAAAGCTATGGCGTAGTCGATGCACAATTGAAACTTATGATTTCAGGATTGGAACTTAGTATTAGTGGGAATAATATTTTTAATGCTACATATGTAGAAACTGGCATTGTGCCTATGCCAAAAGGCAATGTTCTATTTGGCCTTCGTGCCTTTTTTTAGAAACATCACGATTTAGTTAAAAAGCTGATTGACTTTTTCATATACAAGATGAGATTCCCATCCTCTGTAAAGGAGATAGTCTGCCAGTTTTTTCTTTTTCTTTAGTTTAGAACTTCCTGTGATTGAAGCTGCTTTTCTGTTGGCAAGGGCATCAAAAGTAGCTTTATAATCGTCTTCAGAGATTTGATTTAAAGCTGTATTTATAATATATTTTGAAATCTGTCGATGCTTTAGTTCTGAGACTAAACGTCGTCTTCCCCATTTTTTTATTCTAAATTTTCCTCGAACATACGCCATTGCAAAACGTTCTTCATTCAAAAAATTTTCTTCAATAAGTACGATGATAATTTGTTCTGATGCTTGCGGAATCATTTGCATCTGCTTGAGTTTTTGGGCTACTTCTTTGTGGCAACGGTCTTGATATGAACAATACTTTTTGAGTTTGGCTAGTGCGTCTTCAACAGTGTATGTTTTTTTTGCAGGAGCCATTAATTTTGGTAAGTAATCGCAAAAATCAAATTGGTTCCTGGGCCGCTTATTCCTGATGCAAAAGGACGATAGCCTTTGTTTGAAATGTTTTCAATAGCACCAACAAATGAAACTGTTTTACTGAAATTGTATTGCGTTCTAAGGTTAAATGTGTGCCACGATGGCGCATAAGGGTTTCCATTTTCATCTAAAGCAAACAAATGTTTTGACAATTCGTTAGAAATATCGTCATAAGTTAAGCCCGCGTTGTAGTTGATATAACCATCTACTGTAATCTTATTGTGTTTCCATATAATATGGGCATTCCCAAACGCTGGTGCTACATGACGCATTGGGACGTCTCTATTTTGACCTTGCTTTTGACGTCCTTTTGTTACACTAAATTGTGACGTGAGTTCCAGGGCTTTGGAAATTCGTGCGCGAAGGCCTGCCTCAAATCCACTAATCCAAGCTTTTGATGTGTTTTGAATCGCTTGAATTGTACTTAATTCACCATCATAAACGATTTCTGATATACCATTGATCCTAAAAGCATCTCTAGTCATGGCATTGTCTAGATAGGTATAATATGTTGAGAAATCAAACAATACAGTATCATCAAAATTAAGAGTCAATCCCAATTCAGCTCCATAGGCATGTTCTGGACTCAAATGAGGATTTGGAGCAACTACCATGCCTGGTTGAGAATCAAATACCTTTCCGATATCATCAATATTTGGAGCTCTAAAAGCAGTTGTTGCATTCAGTTTCCATAAAAAAGTTTTACTCTGTTCCCAAGAGAACCCTGCCGTAGCAGTCAGAGCACTGGTTTCTAAATTTGTATTAGAAAATGGCAGCTCATAAAATTGAGCATTTGATGATAAATCGGCATTGATAAATATGGAATTGTAACGCACTCCAGATTGAAACGTTAATTTGTCCGTTGGCTTATACTTAAAACTTAAATACGCCGCCAAGCTAGACCATTCTGCACCGTCTGGATAGCGCGAGGCAATGCTCTCAGTAGAGTTATCATCAATATTTATAGATATACCATTGGAGCCCACTTTGTTATAAATATATTCTGCTCCATATGATAAATTTATTTTATCTGTAAGGGTTTTATCAAAATCAAGGTTTAGAGATAATGCGTTTACTTTTTCGGCTCTATGCTTTCTATAAATGGATTCGAATTTTCGACTTATTCGGCTTTCATCAAATTTTTGATAGGCAAGTGTTGTTTTTATTTTATCATAAAAATTTGATCTACTGCTTAATTTTGTCAATTGCAAGTTGGCCAATAGCCATTGTTGTGGGCCATAATCCCATTCTGCATATTTCAAGGTGTTATCAGGATTTTGAACAATTAGTCTATCATATCTTGGAATATTTGAGGTCGTGGCATAATGCAGTCCAAAATCGAAAGTGAGTGTTTCGGAAGCTTCAAAAACTACTTTTTGTGCAAGATGAAGTTGGCTAAATCCCGTAAATTTCTGTGTTCTAGTGTTGTGATTGGGCATCAAAATATCTTGATTGTTTCTTTGCGTCACATAAAATGGTGTGAGATACTCTTTTATATCTGTTTTTCCCATTTTTAAATCCTCAAAATCTGAAAAACTGATGCTGGTATGAAAGCCCCATTTTTTCAATCCTAAATTTAAACCGAGTTGAACTGTTTTTTCGGCATTTGCAGAAGAATATCTTAAGTTACTTTTAGTTGAAACCTCTGGCAAGTCGGTTTTGGACAATTGTGGTGTTGTTGTATAAAAATTCATCACTCCGCCAACGGCATCACTTCCATAAATGACAGATCCTGCACCCAAAATGATTTCAGTATTTTGGACATTAAATGGATTGATTGAAATTACATTTTGAACATTCCCTCCTCTAAAAATTGCAGTGTTGAGACGAACACCATCTACGGTAATGAGAACTCGATTCGTAGAAAATCCTCGTATCATAGGACTTCCTCCTCCTAGCTGACTTTTTTGCACAAAAACGCGTCCACTACTAGAAAGCACATCGGCAGAGGTTTGAGGATTCGCTTTTTGGATATCTTGAGCAGTAATGCTAATGATTTTTTGTGGAACTTCTTTTTTACTTTGTTCGAACTTAGATGCAGAGATTACAATTTCGTTTAAGTTTGTTGATTTTGGTGATAGAAAAATAGTGTCTCCAACTTTTGATTTCAACATAGATTCTTTGTGATAGGAAATATGCTGGAAATACACACGTTCAAAACTCTGAAAGCGCTCTAGTGATGCTTTTCCGTCAAAATCTGATATCCCCGTTTTCGTTTTGAATAAATTAAAAACTGCAACTCCTGTTATAGGTTCTAGGTTGATTTCATCAACGACAACAACTTGTTGAGCAGATATAGTCCACAAAGAAAAACATAAAAAACAAATAAAAAATGGCTTCATTTTAATTAAATACCTGGTTCAGAATAGCAAGGGATTTTGGAGGTTTGAAGCTTTGCAAATGTAATTTAAAATACGCGAATATCATATGTAGTAATTCTTGCTTTTCTGTCGAACTCATTAATTTTTCATTACTTGTATCAAATTTCGTACCTAAGATTGAATTAAATAAAATTAGTTTGTTGCCCGAAATACAAAACGCTCCAGTGGCTTCGTTCTGATATTTACCTTCTTCTAAATTAAAATAAGGCAAACTCGGGTCTGTAAGTTCTGGAAAAAATCCAATATATTTTGTAAGCCCCATCAGAAATTTATAATGAAACAAACGGCTTTGTTCTACTGTATCGAACCACAAAAATGTGGTCTCAATATATTCGAAAAGACTGGGGTTGGGTTCTTCTTCCTTTAAAATTGTACTTAATATTTCGGCCAAAAAAATAACAACAGTCGATTTTAAAATCTGAGTATGAAGCGACTTGTAAGAATGTAATAATCGAACATTTTTAAAATAATGTAAATCTCTGTTATTTTTATAATCAACTTCAATTTGAAGCATGGAAAGGGGCTGAAAATAAGCGGGTTTTAATTTTCCTTTTTTGGAAGAAAATGTACCTTTTACCAAAAAACTCATCACACCATTAGACGCTGTATAACACTTTACAATCAGGTCGTGATCCTTGTATTTTAATTTGGAAAGTACTATTGCTTTTGTCGAAACAATCATTGGCGAATAAGCATAATTTTTAAAACTCTTGTTTCTAAGTTATCAATATCTGAAATCATCACGATATAAACTCCTGAAGCGACTGTTCTATTGGCCAAATTTTTACCATTCCAATAGGCTGTTCCTCCATCAATTTCTAAGTTATTCCCTTTGAACCGTTGGTTGATATTGGACTGTGCCTCGGCCACCAAATTGCCTTCTATGTCTGTAATTTTTATGTTGACATTTTCGCTTAGATTTTTGATCTTAACTTTGTCAATGGCTACATTAAACCCTGGACGAACTGGGTTTGGATAGACAAACGCATCTTCTAGTGAATCGGACGGGCTAGAGCCTCCTGCTCTAAAGGATACCAAACCTCTTGAAGTGCCAAAATAGAGGGTTCCGTTGTCTTCATCTTGAACCATGGCATTTATAGTATTTGAAGGCAGTGGAGAATTGTCTTTTGTGAAGTGATAAATGGTTTTTTTTCCGTCTGAGCTTAAATAAAAAACACCAGCATCTACCGTAGAAATCCATTTGTTATTGGAACCATCTACTATAATATCTGTTATAAATTGAAGTTCCAAAAGCTCTTTTGGAAGCCCATCTTCCAGAATAATAATGGGTTCTGTTTGAATCGTTTCTTCGTTAAAAAAATTGGCAGTGTTGTATAAAATTCTTAGGCCTTTGAAAGTTCCTATCCACAGCACATTGTTTTTGTCTAATGCTAACGCCTTTATATAATTGGATGGGAGATTTGCAGCATCTTCCCCTTCAATTTGTTTTATTAAATTACCATTTTCATTAAAGCCAATCACTCCGTTACTGAAACTTGCTACCCATTTGGTGCCGTCTTCAGCTATGACTAATGCTCCAAAACCAAGCTCATCATTTATTGGATCGTTAATAATAGCATTAAAACTGTAGGTTTGCCACTGATTGGTTGCTGGATCATATCTTTTTAGAGGATCTTCTACTAAACTTGTTAGTGTCCACAAATAGCCCTGGTCATCAAATTCTGTGTCAGAAACTCGAATACTTTTATAATTTGGGCTTCCGGCAAGTACCAAAGATTGTAAACTACTATTTGTTTCGTCTAAAAGTTCAATAGAATTGTTCCTTTTGAAGTTTAATAATCCATTATGAAAAGAACTAATATAAATGTCATTAGAATTTACTGGATTAATTTCGATTTCGTTAAGGTTATAAACAGGTTTTTGAATGGCTTCTTGAATGCTGTCATAAGATATATTTGTCCATGCTTCATCAACATAATTACTAAATCCTATTTTCCTAAACGGGCTAGGGTTGTAAAATACATTGTAATCTCCAAAAGTAACCCACAGGTTGCCATAACGGTATTGGAGTGAAAAAGGCGTGTTCCGTAGAGGTCCGTCTGGATGAATTGCCAAAAATTCATTGGAAGCTAATGCTGTGGTTTTTAAAAGGCCTTCGTTTTCTGTTCCAATAAAAATAGTATTATCCATAAACAAACCTGAAGTTAATGCAGTATCAAACGTATCTGGTAATGCATAGCTTTCCAATACGTTCAAGTTTGAATCATAACGCTGAATATCAGCTGTAGTCACAATCAATAGATTTCCTGTATTATTATTCAGCTCTAGAACATCATTTGAAAAATTTAAACGGAGTATTAAATTAGTTCCATTAATTTGATATAATTTATTATCTGTTTTTACAGTGTAAATTACACCCTGAATTGTATTTACCGCTAGGAAGTTGCCCGTCGATAATGTACTCCACATTTGAAAATCAATCAAATTAGTACTATTCGTATTTGCTCTTTTAAGTCCAGTATTGGTGGCCGCATAAATAAGATTGTCATTAACATAAGTTTGATTAACTTGAACTTGAGCGCCATTTTGCCCGATATAATAAGTGTCTCCAAATTCTAAAGCTTGTAAATCATAGACGGAAACACCATAATTTGTAGAGATATATATACTGTTATTATATTCAAAAAAATGATTGATTTGTTTGTTTTCTGGTGGTACACTAGTTTTATTTAATATATCAACAACTTTTAAAACTGTTGTTGTTGTGCAATTATAAACCTCAATAAGCCCAGATTGATAACCTATTACAAGCAAGTCATAATCACGACTATAATGGATTGTTGAAATATATTCTCCAGAAAGACCATTAATTGTCGTAATCGTTTCTCGTTGCGCTGTCAAAGGGGTATAAGAAAAAACCGCGTTTTCACTAGCTGCATATAGTTTATCTCCCCCATCAACAACGATTTTAATTTTAGTATAGGAAAAAAAGCCTTCCCACGCATCATTATTATTTGTTTGACCAAATAAAATTCTAATGCAAAAAAGAAATGCTATTGATGTATATAACTGTAGTCTCAATGGTTAAATTTTATCAAATATATTTATATCAAACGACAAAACACATCATTATTATACATAAACAAAAAAAAGCTTCTACAATTTATAGAAGCTTTTTGAATTTATAATTCAATAGAAATTTAAACCACACCTTGAGCGAGCATCGCATCTGCAACTTTTACAAATCCCGCAATATTGGCTCCCTTGACATAGTCTATATATCCTGTTTTTTCGTCTTTACCAAATTGAATACACTTATCATGGATATTGCCCATAATATCTTTGAGTTTATCGTCTACTTCTTTTCGAGTCCAATTGTATCGCAAAGAATTTTGAGTCATTTCTAAACCAGAAGTTGCAACGCCTCCAGCGTTTGACGCTTTTCCTGGTGCAAATAATATTTTGGCCTCATGAAATGCTGCAATTGCTTCTTTGGTGGATGGCATGTTGGCCCCTTCACTGACACAAATGCATCCGTTTTCAAGTAAGACTTTGGCATCGGAACCATTAAGTTCGTTTTGAGTGGCACAAGGCAAAGCAATATCACAAGGCTCGCTCCATGGCGTTTTTTTCGCTATAAATGTAGCATTGGGATAGGCCTTTACATAGGCACTGATTCGCCCTCTCTTATTGTTTTTTAAATCCATCACAAAAGCCAATTTGTCTTCGTCAATCCCCTCATTATCAATAATATAACCAGAAGAATCTGACAAAGTAATGACCTTTCCGCCAAGCTGAATCACTTTTTCTGCTGCAAACTGTGCAACATTTCCAGACCCTGAGATGGTAACGGTTTTGCCCTCTATATCATCGCCTTTAGTTTGCAGCATTTTTTGAGCAAAATAGACGGTACCATATCCTGTTGCTTCCGGTCGAATAAGAGACCCTCCCCATGTGACACCTTTTCCTGTAAGTACCCCTGTAAATTCGTTTTTGAGTTTCTTATACATTCCAAATAAAAACCCAATTTCTCTGCCTCCTACTCCTATATCTCCTGCTGGAACATCGGTGTTTGGCCCTATATGACGGAACAACTCACTCATAAAAGCATGGCAAAATCGCATAATTTCATTGTCACTTTTTCCTTTTGGATCAAAGTCACTTCCCCCTTTTCCACCCCCCATTGGGAGCGTTGTCAAGCTATTTTTAAAAACTTGTTCGAAAGCCAAAAATTTTAAAATACTCATGTTTACTGAGGGATGAAATCGCAAGCCTCCTTTATACGGCCCAATAGCCGAGTTCATCTGAATCCTGTATCCTCTATTGACTTGAATTTCGCCGTCATCATCAACCCAGTTGACTCTAAATGTAACTGTACGTTCTGGCTCAACCATTCTTAAAAGTATATTTTTACCATGATAAATATCGTGCTTAACAATATAGGGAATAACAGTTTCGGCAACTTCCTCTACTGCTTGTAGGAACTCTGGTTCAAGGTGGTTTCTTTGTTTGACTAAGTCTAAAAAGCCTTCAATTTTTTCTTTCATTTAATTTAATTTAGGAGCATTAAAAATTATTAATTATAGTACAAATATATGATATCCATAAAAATAAATAGATATTTTTTTAAATTCGCAATAACTGCGTCTAAATTTAGTTTAAAATTAAGAATATCATAACTAAGTGATAAAAAATATGAAAAGCTAAATCCCTGATTTTTATCCGTCTAATGCTTGTCTTAAGTCTTCAATTAAATCGTGCTGGTCTTCTATGCCTACACTCAATCGAATTAAAGAATCAACAACGCCTGTTTTTTCGCGTTCTTCTTTAGGAATACTCGCATGTGTCATACTTGCAGGATGTCCTGCTAAGGATTCGACGCCTCCAAGCGATTCTGCTAGTGTAAAAACCCTTAGACGCTCTACAACTTTTATGGCTTCTTCATAGTTGTTTCCTTTAGTTGTAAATGACAACATACCTCCAAAATCAGTCATTTGCGCTACTGCAATATCATGATTGGGGTGTGTGCTTAGTCCAGGCCAATAAACGGTTTCGACTTTGGGATGGCTTTCCAAAAATTCAGCTACTGCTTTTCCATTTTCACAATGTCGTTGCATTCTAACGTGCAATGTTTTTATTCCTCTTAAAACCAAAAAACTATCTTGTGGACCACAAACGGCACCACTCGCATTTTGAATAAAATATAGTTGCTCTGCAAGTGTTTTATCTTTTACCGCCAAAGCTCCCATGACCACGTCGCTATGCCCACCAAGATATTTGGTAGCAGAATGCATCACAATATCTGCCCCCAAATCCAAAGGTTGTTGGAGGTATGGCGTGGCAAACGTATTGTCAACAGCCAATAAAACATTATGTTTCTTGGCGACTGCTGCAACTGCTTTTATGTCGATAATATTTAGCATCGGATTGGTGGGGGTTTCAACCCAAATAAGCTTGGTTTTTGCATTAATATGATGTTCTATATGGCTTGAATTTTCCATGCCAACAAAATGAAATTTAATTTGAAATTTCTCAAAAACTTTGGTAAACAATCGGTATGTGCCACCATACAAATCGTTGGTTGAAATGACCTCATCTCCTGGTTGTAATAATTTTATAATTGCATCTATAGCCGCTAATCCAGAGCCAAAGGCTAGACCAAAATTGCCGTTTTCTATGCTCGCAAAAGACTGCTCTAAGGCATGGCGTGTTGGATTGTGTGTTCGAGAATACTCATATCCTTTGTGCCCGCCAGGTGTAGTTTGTGCGTAAGTAGATGTTTGATAAATAGGCGGCATAACAGATCCGTATGCCTTGTCTGGAGATTGCCCTCCATGAATTGTTTTGGTGTTAAACTTCATGTTTTTTGATGACATAATTATTGCGGTATTATTGTGTTTTTCATGGCCAAAATATAGCCTAAATGAATTCCTTCGTGAAAATTATTGAACTCTATCGCCTCCTCTACATTCGTAAGGGTGCTTTTGGTAGAAACAGTATAGGAAGTGAAAGTGGTAAAAATTCCTGCAGCATAATCGCTTTGGGTTTTTTCAATGGTCGATATTAATAGACTTTTTAAATATTCTATATCATCTTGTGATGCATCTTGCTCTGTTTTTGTGCCTTTTCTAAAGGCCTTAATATATTCAGAATCTAATAGCATTGGCACATTGGATAAGCCATAGACTAACAATTGTTGAGTTACAACCACGTGCATTATATTCCAATAAATCGAATTTCGATATCCTTTAGGTACGGAATTGAGTTGTTCTAAAGAAAAATTTTCTAAAAATTTATAGAGTATTGCTCTGGTTTTTAGGGTGATATCAAAACTCCAATCCATAATTAAATCAAATACTTAAAAAGTTAATACAGAAATGATTTTCTTTGTAAATGTAATGAAACAATCGCATGAAAAAAATCTATTCTCTTAAAAGTTGCAACAGCTGTCAGCGCATCCTAAAAACCTTATCGCTTTCAGAGGACTATTGGATTCAAGACATCAAAGAATTTCCAATTTCAACTGCCGATCTAGAGCACCTAAAAACATTGGCTGGAAGTTATGAAGCGCTGTTTAGTAAACGCGCAAGACTCTATAAAGAAATGGGATTGAAAAACAAAGCTCTAGATGCGGCTGATTTTAAACAATTGATCTTAGAGCATTATACCTTTTTGAAACGACCAGTATTGGTGATAAAAGATCAAATTTTTGTTGGAAATAGTGCAAAAACTATTGCTGCGGCAAAACAAGCTCTTAGAGATGAAGAATAGATATGCGGCACTTGTTGCTCTAGTTTTGGTGCAGCTTTTTTATGGCGTAACTTTCACCTTTGCCAACGATGTTATTGTTGGTGGTCATATCATGCCTTTTGGTTTTATTGTGTTGCGTGTTGTCTGCGCCACTGTTCTATTTTGGGGATTTAGCTTATTGGTTCCAGCCAAAAAAATTGACCGCAAAGATTTTCCTAAGCTATTTATCGCAGCATTTTTTGGGGTAGCGCTAAATATGCTTACATTCTTTAAAGGGTTGCAATACACGACTCCCATTAATGGCTCTGTGATTATGATTACTGTGCCCATTATTGTACTCATTTTATCCGCCATAATTCTTAAAGAGAAGATTACAAAACTAAAAGTTATTGGCGTTGGACTTGGCCTCTCTGGAGCATTAGTGCTTAGTTTATACGGGCAAACCTCTGCTAATGGCGGAAATATTTTACTAGGGAATTTATTGGTGTTTGTAAATGCAGCATCATACAGTTACTACTTAATTTTAATTAAAAAACTGACCGCTAAGTATCATCCTTACGATTTTATAAAATGGTTGTTTTTATTCGGATCTTTTATGGTATTACCTTTCGGGTATCAAGAACTTAGTGTTGTCCAATGGAACGATTTTCCATCTTATATTTGGTTTTCTATCGGGTTTGTAATTGTTTTTGCAACTTTTGGAACATACCTTCTCAACCCTTTAGCGCTGAAGAATTTAAAAGCCACAACAGTAAGTACGTTCCTGTATTTGCAACCAATTTTTGCAGGACTTTTTGCTATTGCCATGGGTAGCGATCAATTAGACTTGGTGAAAGGTTTGGCGGCATTATTAATTTTTATTGGCGTATATTTAGTGTCCAAAAAATAACATTTTTGACAACTACAATTTATTCATCAATTGAGCAACTAGACATTGGTTTTCTTGAGCTTATCAATCCAAGCAAAAGTGCCTATTTTTCGAAAGATTTGCTTCATAGTTTTGAGGCCTCTAATACGCAAGTGGATGTGCGTTATATTTGTGTTTCGAAAAATACAACCCCCCAAGCGCTAGCACTAGTTCAAATTATAGAACTGAGTGTCGATGTCATTCTAAAAAATATTAAAGTATCCCCTTTTTTTAGAAAAATTTTAAATTCCTTTTTTTGTAACGATCATATCAAAATTATGTTTTGTGGAAACATTTTTTTGAGCGGAGAGCACGGCATTAGCTTTTCTGAACAAAGCGACAGAAAAAAAATGGTATTGCAAATTGGAAAAACTTTAGACAAGATTGCAAAAACAGTTCGGCCACTACATGCTATTTTTATCAAAGATTTTGAAACCGACGCTTTAGAGTACACCTCAGGTTTTGAGCGTTTTGGGTTTACAAACATTAAAGTAGAGCCCAACATGCTAATTACTTTGAATGCCGATTGGAAAACTTTTGAAGATTATAAAGCTGCACTAAAATCAAAATATAGAGTAAAAGTCAATAAAGCAGACTCCAAAAGCAACGCTTTGAAACGGCGTATTTTTTCAAAAAAAGATATTGAACATTACAAAGACGAGCTGCAAAATTTATATCAAAATACCATTGATAATGCCAACTTCAATGCGCAGGTGTTAGATTTAAATACTTATGTGAAACTCAAAGATGTTTACAACGATAATTTTATTGTTTGGAGTTACTTTTTGGAGGATAAAATTGTTGGATTTTTATCCGCTTTAAAAAACAAAAACCACCTTGACGCACACTTTATTGGACTTGATTATAGTTTAAATAAAATCCATGCGATTTATCCAAGGATTTTAAATGATTATATCCGTTTGGGTTTAGAAAAAAAAGTGGCTATTATCAACTTGGGCCGAACGGCTTCAGAAATAAAATCTACGGTTGGCGCAGAGCCGTTGGAATTGAGCTGTTATATTAAACATAAAAATAAATTTATCAATATTTTAATCCGTCCCTTTTTCAAAAAAATACAAATCAAAAGCTTCAAACAACACAGTCCGTTCAAATAGTGTAGGCTTTTCTGTATCTTTGAGCCATAAATTTAAGAAAAAGGCATGATACACTCCATGACTGGATATGGGAAATCCGTAGTGGAATTACCCACAAAAACCATTCGTTTAGAATTAAAATCATTGAATAGTAAATCTTTGGATTTAAACATGCGGATGCCTTCTGTGTATAGAGCCAAGGAGCTAGAATTGCGCAAAATTATTGGCACACAACTCGGGCGTGGAAAAGTAGATTTTTCTCTTTATGTAGAATTTAATAAAGGAGAAGCTGCTTCGAAGATCAATACCGAAGTTGTAAAAGGATATATGAAACAACTGGAAAACATATCCTCTTCAGACGCTGTAGAACGGCTCAAAATGGCCGTTCGTATGCCAGACGCCGTGAGTTCAGAGCGCGAAGAAATAGACCCCAAAGAATGGAACATCATTTCGGAGGAAGTGAAGGTTGTTTTGAGTAAAATTCAAGACTATCGCAAGGATGAGGGTGCTGTCCTTGAAAAAGATTTTTCAAAGCGAATTTCAAAAATTGACAAACTCCTAGAAGAGGTTGTAAACATCGATCCTGAACGCATAGCACACGTTCGAGAACGCCTCCACAAAGGCATCGCTGATTTGAAAGAAAAAATTGATGAAAACCGCTTTGAGCAAGAACTGATTTATTACATTGAAAAGCTCGACATAACAGAAGAAAAAATACGACTAAAAAATCACTTGGACTATTTCCTAAAAAATTTAAACTCCAATGAATCTAACGGAAAAAAACTTGCTTTTATCGGACAAGAAATAGGCAGAGAGATCAACACCATAGGTTCTAAGGCAAATTTTGCGCCGATGCAAAAACTTGTCGTACAAATGAAAGACGAACTTGAAAAAATAAAAGAACAACTACTCAACGTGCTATAACTATGTTTGACGGAAAGCTTATTGTTTTTTCTGCACCCTCTGGTTCTGGGAAAACGACCATTGTAAAGCATCTTTTGAAACAAAAAGAGCTAAATCTGGCTTTTTCTATTTCGGCGACGTCTCGAGAAAAAAGAGGCGATGAAGTAGATGGAAAAGACTACTATTTTTTATCGACAGAGGCGTTTAAAAACCACATCAAAAAAGGTAATTTTTTAGAGTGGGAAGAAGTTTATCGCGATAATTTTTATGGTACTCTCAAGAACGAAGTGGAACGCATATGGGCTATGGGCAAACATGTCATTTTTGATATTGATGTTTCGGGGGGATTACGTATTAAAAAGAAATTTCCTGAAAAAACATTGGCCGTTTTTGTAAAACCACCCAGCATAGACGAGCTTAAAATTCGATTGAAAAAACGAAAAACAGAGTCTGAAGATAAAATAAATATGCGCATATCCAAGGCCTCCGCCGAACTTGCTACAGCTCCGCTTTTTGATTGTATTGTTGAAAATAAAATTCTAGAAAAAGCACAAAACGAAGCGCATACAATTGTTTTAAATTTTATTGAATCCTAAAAATTTGAATTCAAAAAAATGAAAATAGGACTCTATTTTGGCACCTTCAACCCCATTCATGTGGGACACCTTATTATTGCCAATCATTTTGTAGAGCATTCCGATTTAGATCAAGTGTGGTGCGTAGTCACACCGCAGAGTCCCATGAAAAAGAAGCAAAGTATTCTAGACAACAATCAGCGCCTCGAAATGGTGTATTTGGCTACCAAAGAGTATCCAAAAATTAAACCTAGTGCCATAGAGTTTCAACTCAAACAACCCAATTATACCATTCATACACTTGCATATTTAGAAGAGAAATACCCAGAATACGAGTTTGCGCTTATTATGGGTGAAGACAACTTAGTCACTTTACCAAAATGGAAAAATGCAGAATTACTTTTGGAACGCTACCACATTTATGTATATCCTAGAAAACTCTATTCAGAAGAAAAAGAGTTTAGATTAAAAGGCACTATACACAAAGTAAATGCACCCGTGATTGAAATTTCTTCTTCGTTTATTAGAACATCCATAAAAGAAGGAAAAAATATTCGCCCATTATTGCCAGAAGCGGTATGGGTATATTTAGATGAAATGAATTTTTATAAATAAACTATGGTAAAAATTGGAGCTATAGAACTGCCTGAATTTCCGTTGTTGCTTGCGCCTATGGAGGATGTGAGCGACCCCCCTTTTCGTGCGCTTTGTAAAGAACAAGGTGCAGATGTGGTTTATACAGAATTTATTTCCAGCGAAGGTCTTATAAGAGATGCCGCAAAAAGCACAATGAAGCTCGATATTTATGAGAAAGAGCGGCCTGTTGGAATTCAAATTTTTGGAGCGAACTTAGATAGCATGCTCAGGGCCGTAGAGATTGTAGAAAAATCGAATCCAGATATTATTGATATTAATTTTGGATGCCCTGTAAAAAAAGTGGTCAGCAAAGGCGCAGGTGCAGGGATACTAAAAGACATTTGCCTGATGGAAAAACTAACAGCAGAAATGGTCAAGCGCACACATTTGCCGGTTACAGTAAAAACACGATTGGGTTGGGATCACGATTCTATTCGAATAGTAGACGTTGCCGAAAGACTTCAAGATGTTGGCATCAAAGCGCTTTCTATACATGGGCGAACACGTGCACAAATGTACAAGGGTAGTGCCGATTGGGCACCTATTGCAGAAGTCAAAAACAATCCAAGAATGCACATTCCAATTTTTGGAAATGGCGATGTTAACTCTCCGGAACGCGCTGTAGAAATGCGTGATATTTATGGGCTAGATGGCGCTATGATTGGCCGTGCAAGCATCGGGAATCCGTGGTTTTTCAAACAAGTTAAACACTATTTTGAAACTGGCACACATCTGCCACCCATAAGCATGGTTGAGCGCGTCGAAGCGGCTCGCAGACACTTAAAAATGGCTATTGATTGGAAAGGTGAAGTGTTGGGGGTTTTAGAAACGAGAAGGCATTATACAAACTACTTCAAGGGGATTCCAAACTTTAAACCCTACAGAACAAAAATGGTAACGAGTGACTATAGTGCAGATGTTTTCAAAACTTTTGATGAAGTTAAATCTGTTTTTGCAGAGCATCAATTTGTTTAGTTGGTGAGATTTAATTTTTTTAAACTCCAAGCTGCTGCTCGAGAGGCGATCAGTCCCAAAACAAGAATAGTCCCAAATGCAATAACAATGTTTAATGGCCTTAATGCTACGGGATAGGGTAATGTTGGTGAAATCATTACCAAATCAAAATGCAACTGAAGAACTATCAATGTAATTCCAAAAAAGAGGCCTACCAATCCCCCAAGAACGGTCATGATTGCGCCTTGCATAAAAAATATTTTTTGTATTTCTTTTTTATCAGCACCAAGACTAAAAAGTGTTTTTAAATTCTCTTTTTTGTGCAAAATCATCATCACAATAGCGCTTATGATATTGAATATCGCGATGATCAAAATGAGTGTAAAAATAAGATATACAGCTACGTGCTCCGTATTCAACATTTTATATAGGGCGTCGTTGAGTTGAATTCTGTTTTTAATTGCTATTTTTTCTTCAAAAACAGCATTCAGCTCAGTTTTAATATCTTCCAAGTTTGCATTGGGGAGGGTTATAATTTCTAGAGCACTGATTTGATTTTGTTTGAGTCCAAGCAAATATCTTGCATTTTCTATGGAAGTGTATGCCATAGAATTATTTAAAGATTCATTGATTTGAAAAATACCAACATTCACAACTTTCATGCTTTTGAATGCTCCTTTCACAGAGAGGATTTGGCCTTTTCCTGGTTTTGGGGCATATAATCGGATTGTTTTTGTAAGGTCATAAATCCCAAATCCAAGAGTATTAGAAGCGCCCCATCCGGTTACAATATGGGGAAGATCTGGTTCCATCCATTCGCCGTAAGTTAAAATAGAATCTATAGTCCGTTGAGGATAATACGCATCAACTCCTTTCAGATTTAAAGCTAAATATTTGTCTTCGCAACTCAACAAAACTTTATCTTGAACTATTTCTGAAAATGAAGCAATCCCCTCAATTGCATTCAATTTTTTTCGTTGATCAGATGAAAGGTTTAAAGTTTTGGATTGCTTCGGAAAAACCTTAAGATCGGGGTCTGTGAAAGAAGTAAATTCCAGACTAAATGCTTTTAGGCCATCAAACCCAGAAAGCACTACGAAAAGCGCTGCTGTTCCAAAAATAATTCCCAACCCTGCCACCAAGGTCATATAGTTTATCGCTTTGTTTTTACTTTTTGTAAATAAATACCGCTTAGCGATGTAGAGCGAAAAATTCAATTATCTTTTTTTTCTTTTTTGAAGTAATTTGTCGTTTAGAATAGGGTTGTCTGAGCCCTTTAGCGAACGCTCAATTTGATCAATATATTCTAAAGAATCGTCAATAAAAAACAACAATTCGGGCATACGGCGAAGCTGGTGTTTTGTGCGTTTTGCCAGTTCATGCTTTATGATGGGTGCGTTTGAAGAAATCCCATCAACCAAAATTTTGGCCTCTTTAATGGGAAAAATACTAAGGTACACTTTGGCGATGGACAAGTCAACGGTGACCTTTACTTTTGTCACTGAAATAATAACGCCTTGCATGCCACCTTCTCTTGCTGCACCTTGAAGCACCTCTACTAAATCGCGTTGCAATACCGAGGCTATTTTCTTTTGTCTTTGACTTTCCATAGGGCAAAAATACTATAATTCTACTGGATTTATTCAAAAGCCTTATTTTTTGGTTTAAATTTGTATCAGAATGAATAAAATAGAACATATTGGCATAGCCGTAAAAGATTTAAACGCTTCGAATACAGTGTATGAAAAGTTGCTTGGTGTAGCACATTATAAAATTGAAGATGTGGCTTCGGAGGGGGTCAAAACCTCTTTTTTTAGAATAGGAGAGAGTAAAATTGAATTGTTGCAAGCCACAACCCCCGAAAGTCCAATTGCAAAGTTTATCGCAAAGCGAGGCGAGGGCGTGCATCATGTAGCCTTTGCAGTAGAGGATATTGAGGCAGAGATTAAGCGCTTGAAAAACGAAGGTTTTGAAATGATCCATCACAGCCCGAAGCAAGGAGCAGACGGCAAGCTGATTGCCTTTTTACATCCAAAATCATCTGGTGGAGTACTGGTGGAGCTGTGTCAAGATATGGATAATAAAGAATAGAATTCTTTTTATAATTTTAAAAATGGTTGTAATATTGCAGCCACTTTTGGTCCCATAGCTCAGTTGGTTAGAGCATCTGACTCATAATCAGAGGGTCCTTGGTTCGAGCCCAAGTGGGACCACCAAATGGGACAAACTCAATTTTTTTGAGATTTGTCCCTTATTTTTTTGACCTAACTCCTTATCTATCTGCAAGATATATCTTAACACATCATTGATTCTTGTGGTTCGACATTTTTTTCCGTCAAATTCAATGTTTTCTGGAAATATCGAACCAATCAGGCGTTGTTTCCCATGAATATCTGTGTTGATGTATATAGTATCAAACTCATCAAGAACCTTGTAAGCCTTCTCAAAATCCTGTTTAAATGAGCTGTTATGGCGATTTAAATTCTCAAGCTGCTCCTTGATTTCTTGTTTCTGACTTGAGTATCTTGAATAGGCACTATCATATGCATCATGATCTATCTTTCCATCCACTAGCAAGTCTTGTAGACTTTCTAGTCTTTTGACTACTTGTTGGAGTTTTTCTTTTAGCAACTGCTTTTTGTTTTCTTGTCCTTTGTCGTCACTTAATGCTAATGACTTTAGCACTTCTTTATAAAGTAGTTTGGATTGCTTGGTGAATTTAAAATCTGAAAGGATGCTTGTAAAGACATCATTTAATTTTATCGCATTATAGCGCTCTTTTCTGCAACTATTACAATGGTAGTAGAAAAAGCGCTTACCGTTTTGACTTCTTGATGCACTTCCTGTCATCTTGGATTTACATCTGCTACAGTGTAGCTTTCCACGAAGTGGCAACTCTTCTCTTTGCCTATTATACTGTGATCTGTTTCTGCTCTTTACTCTATTTTTAAGAATCTCTTGTACCTTATAAAAAGTATCTTCTGTGATGATTCCCTCATGCACCCCCTCAACCAAAGTCTGAGGCTCATCATCTTTGGTAGGAACCACAATCTTTCCAAAGTAAACTGGGTTCCTTAATATATTAGATAAATTATTTCTGCTAATCTTAAGCCCCATTTTTTGTATATCGCTTCTAATCTCCGCTTGGCATTTATCACTAATCATTTCATCAAAAGCATATTGTATGTACTTTGCCTTATCGCTTGGAACAAGTAAGGGTTTGTTTTGATTGTCTCTACTATTTTTATATCCCACTGGTGCTTTTCTACACCATCGTCCAGCTTTTAGCGAGCCCCTTATTCCAGACCTTATCTTTATTGACCTTCTTTCATTATCAATTTCTGGAAAAACTAAGTTCATCGCCAATAGAGCTTTGCTCTCAGGTACATTAAAGTCTATGGGTTGTTCTATAGCCTGCACTTCAATGCTTAATGCTCCAAACATCCTTAGCATAACAAAAGAGTCTGTGGTGTTTCTTGAAAATCTGTCCCAGCTTGTTACAAGCAAGTAGTCTATTTGGTTTTTGTGTTTTTTGGCATACTGCATCAGTTTTTTAAACTCAGGGCGATCAAAGTTCTTAGCTGAATGATCCTCACGGTACTTCTTTACAATTTCAATATTGTTTCTCTGGCAATACTTTACAAGCTGCTCGTGTTGTACATCTAATGAATAGCCCTTTGCCTGCTCGTCTGTGCTCACGCGGCACATGATAATTGCTTTTTTCATGATTTTAATCTTTTAATGTTTTTATAATTTTCTAAAAATGTTGTTTTTAATGTATTGGTGATTTTATGTGTTCTTTTCTTATTTTTTTAAAAACACTATTTAGCTCCAAGAAGCTATTTGCTCCCGTGCAATAAAAATCAACAGATCTCTGATCTGTTGTATTTGGTCCTTTGTAAGCTTATCTTTTCTATCCTTATTTAATATCTGCTCGCATTTTGTAAGTGACACCATGACTGTGATGGTTGTGCTTGCCTTTGCTCTTTACAATAGGGTTGCCGCTTTGTCTTTTGAAGCTCAGGTTTTGAGTCTTCGTATATCATTTTTTGTTTGTTGCTCATCTGTAACATAAGGGTAAGGGTTAAAGCTTGTGCTTTTCTGTTCTGTTAAAAATTAAAGGGTCTCCATTTTCTACTTTAAACTCCATGGTCATGTAGCTCCCTTTTTTAATGTACTCAACAAGCCGTTTCTCCGCCTCTGCTTTATGCATAGAGGTAAGTTCTATCATAGTGGGGGTTTTGTCTTTGTATTTTATTGTTACACTTTTTAGGGCTCTGTGGTGCTTTCTTACAAGGGTTAAGATTTTATGATCTGTTTTACTTAGTATCATAATCTGTTCCTTGGTGTAATCCGTGTTCTTTTGAACAAACTTCTGAGTGAGACCGCTGAGTGAAAAACTACAGTGCGGTTTTTCGATAGCCTTTTGGAAAGCCTCTAACCCACTACCATCTTCTCTGGAGCTTAACTCTTCTAAAGACTTTTTGTTTACAACCTGAAAAGCTGCTGGGTGTTTAAAAAACAAAAGACGGATGTTCTGAGCATGTAGTATCGTGTCTTTTACAAGACTCTCCAATAGCGTTATATATGAACCGTCTGATTGTTTGGTGCTTGTGATAGCGCTTATCGCTTTTTTATCCAAGCAACTTGTATACGTGTTTTCAAAATACTGGGGGTTTTTTAAAAACCCTGCTCTTAAAACCTCAATAGTGATAGGCTGGGTAAGAAAATACCCAATAGCCTTTATGTCCTCATAACTAAACCCAAACTCTCTTAAGTGTGATACGATACTCATCCATACATACTCCATAAAGCACACTGCTGTGCTTTTATAAGCTGTTTTGTCTATATCTACACCATAATTTATGTCCAACAGCCCTGAACGCTCCCAGTTCACAATATCAGTGTAAACCAAATCAAGGCGTGTCTTTACAAGCGATGGGGTGTAGATATATGCTCTAAAGTCTGGAGCTTTATATTTATCATCGTAAAAAGGATCAAGCGTGAAGTCCATGTACTTATTTTTTGTAAAATTACAATTTATTTGTAATGTTACAAACTATTTAGAAAAAAGAAAAAGATTTGTTCTTTTTTAAAAGCTCGGCTTGTAGCGCTTCGATGGTTTGTATTTGATCCGCTATTGTTTGGGTTTGTTCTTCTATTTGAACCTTTTGGATGGCTGTAATGCTTTTTTGCATTTCAAGCTCACTGCTCATCTTGTCTCTATCTTTCATAAAGATCTGAGTGCACTCATAATCGTTCTGCTGGTTTCTTTTGGTGTTTTTAAGCTCAAGCTTTAACGATCTATTTTCTTCTTCAAGAGCTGTTTCTAAAGGCGTTGGTTTGCCGTAGGTCTTATAGCAGTCATAATACATCTGGAGAATTTCTGCCAGATACTCCGAAAACCCCATTCCTAGGCCCTCTGCGGTTTCTTTGTAGAGTTTTTTTTGAGCTGCCGTGACCCTTGTGCCTATAGTAAGGGTCTTAAACTTGTTTGTTAGATTGTCGTTCATAGCTTTTTTGGTATATATTAATTAGCTGTTAACCAGTGTGTTAACAGGCGGTTAGCGAAAACCCTTTTATTTTTAACACCCATTTCAAGGTGTTTTTATTTTAAAGGATATTCAAAGCTACTATGGCTTATATATACAAAAAAGCGTTTTGGAAGTTTTATCTGCAACTTTTGGACAAAATCGCATTTAATGCTGTTTTTTTGATATTTTAAGGAAATCATTAGAGGTGTAAAAAGAAAATTTAGGAGTTTTAATTAGTTTTAAAACTTGTCGCTTTCTAATTTTATATGAATTGAAATGCCTCATTAAACCTAAATAAGAATTAACAACAGCTAAAATGTCATTTTGTGTTGAACTTATTGTGTTTTTTATTAAAGTCAATTTATGGTTTTTAGGGTAAAAATTCTCTTTTGTATGATTTCCAATATAAACTCTTCCAGGCTTTAAATAGGCACCTAAAAACTGAACCCCTTTTTTGTAGTGTTGCAAGTATATTTTTTTAGGATGAAGTTCCAACTTTAAGTCAATTAATAATTTTTGCTTTATGACTGGAATTAATTTTTTCAACTCATTTTTATTTTGATTGCAAATAATAAAATCGTCAACATATCTTCCATAGTACTTAATTTTCAACTCTTCCTTTACAAAAGAATCAAAATCATGCATGTAGAAATTTGCAAACACCTGGCTTGTTAAGTTCCCTATGGGAAGACCGTGGCCTGATTTAGAATAAAATAAAGATTTGTTCTTTGGAAGCCCATCCCAATTTTTAGAACTCCCCAATTTAATAGCTCCCTCTACTGGAATGGTTAAAATAATTGTTGTGCATAAATATTTTATTAAGGATTTGTCTTTTTTATGGTAATTGAGCTCAACAAAATTTAAAACTATTACAAGCAATATTTCTCTACTGATAGATATGAAAAATCCAGAAATGTCTAGTTTTAATACATAACAGTCTTTGGTGTATTTATGTGAACAATTATATATGTGGTTAAAAAATTCTTTTTACACCATAGAGCGTACCTTTTCCTTTTCTACAAGCATAACTATCTGTTATAAAAACGGATTCAAACAGCGGGTTTATACGCTGCATTAAAAAATGATGGATGACTCTATCTCTAAAATGAGCTGCAAAAATTTCCCTTTTTACTGGTTTGTTTACAATAAAAACAGAATAAGGACTTGGCTTATAACTTCTATTTATTAATTCATCACAAAGTAATAATAAGTTTTGTTCAAGATTTTTTTCAAACTTAATGGTCTGGGGTTTTTTTCGCTTTCCTTTTGAGCAGCGTAAGTAAGCCTTGTAAAGTTCTTCAAATAATTCTATGTTTCTCATTTACTAAAAAAGCCTCTTTTATTATAAAGAGGCCTTTTACTTAAGTCCCTGACAAAACGCACCGAAAAGCCGTTTTGCTTGTTGTTGTTGTTCCTGTTTAGGTTACTGTTATTGTTGTTCAAGTTGCGGTTCCATGCGTTATTTGTATTGTTCTCAGTGGAACTCCAAAAGATTGCATTGTTACCCTCATTGTTAAACGAACCATTGTTGTTACGGTTACCCTCAGGGAAGCACCAATAAATTGTAGTCACTTTTGTATTTGCTATTAAAAACAGCGGACTACCGGATTTAAACTAACACACTTTTTATTGCCTTGACAATAAAAACTCTGGTTATTTCACTTTAAACTCTTTTTCCAACCGGTTAGTTGTTTTGATATGTTTTCTGTCAAGACACTTATTTGTGTAAAACGCTTTAAGCTTAATTGTTTTAAATCTTTTAACACCCTCAAAAGTAGTCTAACAAGTTCGATTTTATCTGGGATATTTATAATCTCTTGAAAGCGGATTACTATATTCATACACCAACAACAGTAAATCATAGCTGGCTTTATAAACAGGTAAATCACTGTATGTTCTCACAAAAATAAATTTTAAGCGCCTGACGGCGCTGGTTTTAAAGACGGGGCTGCTAAAAGCAGCCCCTTAAAGAGTCAAGTGTCAAGACTTTTAATCCCTGACAAAACGCACCGAAAAGCCGTATTGCTTGAGGCTGTTGGAACTGTTTAGGTCATTGTAATTGAAGTACAAGTAGCGGTTCCATGCGTTATTTGTATCGTCCTCAGTGGAAGTCCAAAAGATCGCAATGTCACCCTCATCGACAAACGAACCATTGCTGTGACGGTCACCCTCAGGGAAGGCATTAAAGCCACTGCTATTGTTTGTGCTTTGGTCATTGCCTATTGATCCTGAATTTGTTGAACTATTCCATCCTGTAGTTGAGGCCATCGCTTTAGCTATCATATTCTCTGTAGTGGTGCCGTCATAGTTATAACCATTGGCGATAAGGTAGTTTTCAAGAGTGGTCCACTCGGCATCTGTGGGTACGTGCCAACCCTCTGGTGCAAATTCTTTGTTTGGGGTGTTAGGGTCTGTATCGTGTATACCCATTACAGCATACCAATTATAGAGCCTTGGCTTTGTGGGGTCGTTGTTATAAAATGCCCAAGCACCTGTAGTAAGATTTGCCCACTCTGTTGCATCTGTGACTTGCGGAATCTCAGTGCCGTCTCTGTAAGTCACCATCTCGGCGTTTTCTACAGTCCAAACTTGGTCTCCGTAAGTAAGGTAATCATAAGAATTGCCGTCTATGTCTGTGACCGAGGTTGGCTGCAGAGCATCTATCTGACTTTGGAGGCTTGTTATTAGAGCATCTATGTAAGCCTTTGTTGCAGCATCTTGAACATCTGTTGGGTCTTGCAAGTCTTTTATCTGCTGGTTGTTGGCAGAATTATTTTCTGCCAATACTGCTTCTAAATTAGGTGTTGTTGGTGTGCTGTTACCACTGTTTTCTGCATAAAGTGCGTAAGGAACGCTGAGTAATTGTGTAGTACCCATAGCCACATAGCCACTGCCTGTATCGAGCTCTATGCCTAAGTAATAACTTCCTAAGGACCAATCTAGTTGTGAAAAGACACCTGTGGTGGCTGTGCCTTGTCCAATCACAAGATTGACATGTCCTAAGTCATCTGTTGGGACATAGTGTATTTCTGTAAACACAGGAAGGTTTGTTTGAGAGCCTTGCATAATGTTGAACTTGAAATCCACATTGGTATTGACAATTAAATCTCCTGAGCTGTTTCTAACCGTAGCCTGGTAGTTAAACCCCTGTGGGGCCTGGGCTTGCAGTTGTGTAATTGATGCTATGGTTATACATAGAATAGTGTAAAATTTTTTCATTGCTTAATGATTTTATAGGTATTGGTTTGTTTTGATTCTTTTGTCGTTACTGTTATAAAGTAAGTCCCTGTGGTTAGTGTTTGAACGCTCAGGGGCTGCTGTTTTTGATGTGCTGTTTGCAGGATTTGTTTTCCACTTACATCTGTTATCCTTACTTCAAAGAATTGTTCTGTGGGATGGGTGATATAAATTACTTCTTTGGTAGGATTTGGAAAGACCTTTACTTGAAGTTGTAATTCAGGAGTTTCTGTGTTTAGCGTAGATAGATTTAATGAGGGGTAATACCCATTGCCTAATTGATAGGTGCCGTCTTCATCAGTCATAGCACCAACAGTGACTTCTCCAACTGTGTAACTGAGTTTGTTATTCCCATTCTCAAAAGTTTGGCCGCCTGGACCAATGACTTGTTTGGAAATACTTTGGCTAAAGCTTAGGCACCCAACAAACAGAAAAACAACTTTTAAATATCGCATATATTTTTTAAATTTATATAATTATCGCCTAATGGCAAATCCAGTTAATATTCCAACAACTCCTGCCGTGGCATGTTTTAGCTGCTGGTCTCTTTGTTGTTTTCTTAGTTTGTCATGATCTAATTAATTTTATGGGTTATTTCTTTTTGCCTTTTAAGCTCCTCAGCTTGTTCGGTGTTTATTGCTTTTTGTTCTTTTAACTCGTAGGCAAGTTCGTGATTTTCATTTTGGATTTGAATGCGATGGTTCATTTCCATCTCTACTCTAAAATCTGTATTTTGTATTTGGACGTTCAGTTTAGCATTTTTCTTTTTTTCAAGCCGTAAATTTTCGGCTAATTTTTCTTCTTTTGGTGAAAGCATACCTATGTAATCGTATTGGTTTTTAAAGCACATCACCAAATTGTACATAAATTCCGATAAAGACACCTTATACTTTTCTGCCAAACGTCTTAGCATAATCTTTTCCTCTGACGCTACTTTAAGGCTGATGGTCATGTTTCTGTATTTTTCTTTATGACCTTTATTTTTATTTTTCAAATATACGAAAAATTATACATACTTTTTATTTTTTTTTATTTTTTTTTACATTTATGTAAAATTTGTATGTGAACAGCGATTTAGATTTTAAAAAAGACTTATTAGGACAGCGCTTTACACTGCCAAAGTATTTTGGTATAAGCCCTCGAATTTTTTATTTTTTTTATTTTTTTTTACATTTGTGTAAATTTTGTATGTGAACAGCGATTTAGATTTTAAAAAAGACTTATTAGGCCAGCGCTTTACACTGCCTAAGTATTTTGGTATTAGTCCTCGAATGGTGACTTATTGGAAAACAAAAGAAGTACTTCCTTTTTTTGATGCTGGCAAAAAAGCTAAAATGAATGTGCCTCAAGCACTGTGGCTGTGTTTAGTTCATGAGCTTAGTGCTTTTGGTATCAACACGACAAAACTTGCTGAGCTTGCTAAAATGGTTTGGAATGAGCCGCGCGAGAATGGGTATTTTAAATCCAAGCTTGAAAAGCATATTGCTTTTTTGAAAAAGCAAAAGGTTGTTGATGCGACTTTAGGGGTTTATGAATCTATTTTAAACGATCCGCTTCTGCTTCATTTTCATGGCATGGAGATAAACCCATTTAGTGATGCTGTTATAGAAAGTATTTTAATAGACAAAAAGCCGATGTCGTTTTATTACTTTCCTAAAACAGGAGAGTATCATATTAGAGATGGTAATAAAGCCATTACAGAAAAGTTTTTGGAGATGATAAACGATAAGGCTTATATGTGTATTCCTCTTATGCCCTTTATTGAACAAATAGTGTCTGTTGAGTTTCAAAAGGTGAAAAAAGATATTGCATACCTCAGTCAAATAGAAAATCAAATTCGAGAGATTATTATGTTTAAATCTCCAAAGTACATTGAGCTACTTAAAGACAACGATAACATCAAACCGCTTATCATTCGTGAAGACCATAAAAAAGCCAAGCAACTGGCGGATTTCTTTTTAAAAAATAAACTCCCCAAAACAGCAAGGCTACTTATTGAACCTAGAGCACAAGACAATTATAAATTAACCATCTTAACCAAATAGTATGAAGCATTTTGTATCACCACATCAGTTCCTGCCGTGTCAGCCTGATCAATACAGCGTAAGGGGTGGCCCGCCGCCAACTTGCCACACAGGAAGATGCAAATTGAAAAAGCAACACAGATCTTAAATCAAAATAGAAAAGAAAAATTTACAACTAAAGAAGTAGAAGAAATAAAAGCGTTTTTAGAAAACTATTCTAAAATCGTAGTAAATAACATGCTAAACGAAAACTAAATGAAAAACGTCATTTTATATGTTCGGGTTTCCACAGACGAACAAGCAGACAAAGGGTTTTCACTCAGAGACCAGGAACAAAAATTACTAAAATATTGTAATGACAATTAGTTAAATATTGTTTCGATTTTTAGAGAAGATTATTCTGCAAAAACATTCAACAGGCCTGAGATGAAAAAGCTCATTGACTATTGCAGAAAAAACCACAGAGACGTTGACGAGCTGTTGTTTGTAAAATGGGATCGGTTTTCAAGAAACACAGCAGAGTCTTACAACAAAATCAATCTTTTCCAAGGACTGGGAATCAATGTAAATGCAATCACTCAGCCTTTGGATATGTCCATCCCTGAGCAAGGGATCTTATTGGCTGTGTACTTATCAGCTCCAGAGGTAGAAAACCTAAGACGCTCCCAAAATGTAATTGCAGGGACAAGGCGAGCAATGAAAGAGGGTCGTTATGTGAGCTCTCCGCCAAAGGGCTATTCAATGGGTAGAGATGCGTCTAAAAAGCCTGTTTTAGTTCCTAACGAGGATGCAGATTACATTCGTGATGCGTTTGAACTAATGCCTCAGGGATTTATAACCTTAAAGAAGTATTTGGCAAGCTCAAAAAGGAAGGTTTTAAATCCAGCTCTTCTGCATTTTCAAGAATAATGCGTAATCCTTTGTACTGTGGCAAAGTATATATTAAAGCATACAAGGACGAAAGAGAACAATATATTAATGGAATTCATGAACCCTTAGTGACAAAAGCTACTTTTGATAAGGTTCAAGAAATTATAGATGGACGTAAAAGGCAAAAAGGGAAGTCTCACAAAAAAGTAAATCCTAACTTCCCGCTTCGTGGATTTGTGATGTGTCCAAAATGTGATAAGCCGCTTTCGGCAAGTACCTCAAAAGGCCGCAACAAACCCTACTCCTACTACCACTGCTTTTCTCCATGTGATGTTCGCATTAGAAAAGATGATGTTCACTCGTGGTTTAATCATTTTTTAAAATCCATATCGCTAGACCAAAATGCATATGAATTACTCATTGAACTTATCAAAGAGGAATTTGTAAAAAAATTGATAAGGAAAGTGGAATTGGCCCCAAGCATTATGAGAAGCTAAATAACTTGGAAGAAAAGCTACTTAAAATCCAAGACTTATACATTGATGGAGATCTTTCAAAAGAGGAATATCAAAAAGCAAAAATGAGGTGCCAAAACCTTATAGATGAGCTAAGAGAAAAAGAAAAACAGTTGGAGAAAAAACAAGAAGTTTTTCAGTTGTATAAAAACGGTCTAAAAGGACTTGAAAGTATTGAAAATCAATACTTTAAAAGTGATTTAGACAATAAAAGAAGACTAATTGGTTCGATATTTCCTGAAAATTTTCAATTTGAAAATAAAAAAGTTCGAACCGCTGATATTAACCCCATTTTGCACAAAATAGCCCGTTTTAACAGAGTAAATCAAAAAAATAAAAAAAGGGATAAATCTAAAAAAGAAGATTTATCCCGTTGTGTACTGAAAGCGGGACTTGAACCAACGATCCCAATGCTTAAAGATTTATCATTTTTAATAAATCTTCTGAAAAAAAGTTCGACTTCACTCCCCTCTGCTCCACTTTTTATTCCCAAAAATAATTTTTTATTCTTGGGAATAATTTTTTGTAAAAATAACTAAATCATCACTAAAACAGTTCGACTTTACTCCTCTCCGACTCCACGGCATTATTCCCTAAAATAAATTTTATTTTAGGGAATAATTTTTTATGAAATAGTACTAAAATTAGTTAAATTTATATAGCATAAAAATTTAATTTTTAACAAACAAAAAGTAATTCTTATGAAAAGTACAAACTATAAAATAGGACTCATTTTAAACGATGATACTCCAGAAACTCCCTTAAAAAAGAGGATTAGTTTTTTTATTCTCTTTCTAATTCTGGTTTCTTCTTTTGAAGTTATATTGGAGTCCGTGGTTTCATTAAATGTAAAATACTATCATCATTTTTTTATCATTGACGCTGTAGTTAGTATTCTTTTTAGCATTGAATATTTACTTAGATTGTGGACCTATCGAATTGCTGGAAAAAAACCCTCATTAAAACAACGGTTTTCATATATCACATCATTCTATATGGTGATTGATTTCATTAGTATTATTCCTTTCTATTTTTCTTTATTTATTCCTACAGGATATGGTTTTATAAGAATAGTAAGAATACTTCGCCTTTTTAGATTACTAAAATTTGGAAGGTATATGAAATCTCAAAACTTGGTTGTTAACGCTATCAAAAACAAGGGCAAAGAGTTGATACTATCTATGCAGTTAGTGGTTTTTTTAACAGTTATACTTTCAGCATTATTATATCACATAGAAAATAGCGCCCAACCTGATAATTTTGGTGATATTATAGATTCTTTTGTTTGGTCGCTTTCTAAATTTATTGGTGGTGTAGGTGGATATGGCGATTTTGAACCCATCACTCTTTGGGGACAGGTAATGGCGACCATTGTTGGCTTACTTGGAATTGCTTTGTTTGCAGTTCCAGCAGGTATTATTGGGGCTGGTTTTGTAGAAGAAATTGAAGCAATTAAAGTAGATGAAGAACTTAAAGAAAAAAACGAAAAATTACTAACTGCATTTAATTATGAAATTCTTGCAAGTGCAATAAAAATTAAAAGACTATTAGGTTTATCTCACATAAGAAGAAAATTTATAAAGTTAGCCTCAGCAGAATTTAAACTAACACTCTCTCGAGAAGATTTAATAAATATTGCTGATAAAGGAAGAGGAGTAAAATTAAGCATAGTCGATAACATCGAAGTTATACAGTCTTTTGATGAAAATTCAATTTATGGAACCTATAATGATAAGAAATCAAACATTACAATTATATCATCAAATTCTGCAATTCAACCGTATTTAGGACATTTTACCTATGCAATGTCAGAATATCTAAATGCAAATTATATCAGCTCAGAGCTTGTTAGTGGATCAGTTTGGAATCCAAAATACAAATTCGATCTTACTACTAATCCTTTGTATATTTCAGGAGAAATATCAGAAAACATTTACTATGAACAGTTTAAAAGTGATATGTTGGATACTACTAAAGAGAAAAGTACTGTTATTTATTTTTTGTGTTCTTCCTCAAAAAATGGCTCATTCCACATCCTAAACGGAGGTGCAAAGGGAGATTTAGAATTTACTCAAACTGAAAGCACTTTCGATGATATTAATAGACTGGACAGTTTCTTCGACACAATAAATAAATCACTTAAAGAATTTGATAAAACAGAAGATAAAGTATACTCCACCATTTACAAACATAAATTTTACGGTAATGAACACAAAAATGGTTATCACTGGTTTTTAAGAAAAGAAAAAAATGCAAATGTTATATGCATATATGTATCAGTTAAAATTTTGACGGCTAAGTCAAGTGAATATTATTCAATTATTAAAATTTTAGGAGATGGTATTAACAATCATCTACTCTAACTGAATTTAAAATTGTTTTACTTAATCTTAAACAAGTTTTCAATAAAATAGTTCAAACTCAACACCTTTGTTTCAAAGTTAAAAGGGAAATAATTTGTTTTCATGAAGATAGCTTTTTGTAATCTCGGCGACTCCACTTTTTATTCCCAAGAATAATTTTTTATCCTTGGGAATAATTTTTTGTAAAAATAACTAAATCATCAGCAAAAAAGTTCGACTTTACTCCCTTCTGATCCACCACACGGGACAAACTCATATTTTTTAAGATTTGTCCCTTTTTATTTTCACCTAACTCCTTGTCTATCTGTAAGATATGCCTCAGCACATCATTGATTCTTGTAGTTTGACATTTTTTTCCGTCAAATTCTAAATCGAACTTATCAACTTCTTTTTATGCGCAATTGCACTGTTGGTATTGCAGACCATTCATTCGCACAATAATCACCTTCGATTTCTGCTTCTTTTTATTTGAATACTGCTAATTGCTCTCCAATCAAATGGCTACTTGGAGTCATTTCTTTTTCTTCCATATTTATTCTATGTAACATTCATAGGTGTCTTTTATGTTGGAAGCAACTTCATTAAACTTAATTGCTCCTTTACCTGGCAATAATATAAGCGAGGCAAATCCAGGTTCACCAGAGTCAATAGCATCAATCAAATTATCTAAACGAACAATAACCAAATCACTCAATTTAAATTCATTTTCAACTTCTAATTCTGCCCTCAAGTGCCATTTACCGTACTTGATAGTTACGTTACCTTCGCTTTTTAAGTTGCAATGGGCATAAGGTATTGTTATTATATCACCGGATTCTGCTTTAATAGTACAAGAACCGACATAATCTATTAAATAATAGCTTGGCAAAACATCTGGTTTATAGATACCATTATCCAAATCGGTTTCGTCTTCGTTAACTGTAAACTCTCCAAAGCGTTTATTGATAACTAGTTCGTTATCTACCTTAACTTTAATAATATTATCTAGATCCCAACTAAATTCTTCATTATCCCAATCATAATACATGGAACCTAATACTTCTATTTCTAATTTCATTATTCTTATTAATTTTAATTATTTATATAAATATACGCACAAAAAGTTAATTTTTTAGTACATAATTGATACATAATAATAATATCATAATTTATTTTTGACTCTATCAGCTGAATCTATATTTTCTTATTTTTTATTGTCTTCAATTGTTTCGCTAATCAATATTCCCTTATTGAAGTTGAGTATACTGTCTCTTTCATAAACAGATTCGTGTCCTATATTAATTTTTTGAAGCACAGCGACTACATTGCCAAAATCGTCCTCAAGCGCCTTAAAACTTAGCGCTGTATCTTCCAAGACATCATGAAGTAAAGCTAGCTGTATTGCGATTTCAAGATTAAAATCCGGTTTTTGTTTGTGCGCCATAAAAACCTCCATGGCAACATTTGATATATGAACAATATAAGGAAGCCCATTAAGCATTTTTGTTGGCCGTGATGTTCAGCTGCAAAAGCAATAGTTTTTTGGTAAATGGATTGAACATTAGCATCCTTCATATTTCAAAGATAAGAAACGATTCATTTCAATCAAATCCTCCCCAAAATAGTTCGATTTTACTCCTCTTGGCTCCACAGTAAAACCCGCAACCTTTTATAGCTGCGGGTTTTTTATTTTATGTAAATCCTCCCCAAAATAGTTCGACTTAACGCCCTTTGGCTCCACCCTAAAGCCTTTTCTGTTGAGAGGGCTTTTATGCTATCACCTTCTCTAACCACGTTTCGAAAAGCACCTAAAGGCACTTCACGACTTTCATTTTAAACATCTCAAAGTACACTTCAAATGTACTAAAAACTGACAGACATTTGCTTTTAGTTGTTTTCTCAACACGCTTTGCTATAAAGCTACTGCGCTAAGGTGTATCAAACTTGGATCATTTTTTTGTTTAATTATTATTATATTTGATTAAACAAATTAAATATACAAACAAATGAAAAAATTATTTACAATTACAATGGCATTAGTGGCTTTTACTATTAGTGCCCAAAATGTCACTTTTGGTGCAAAAGCAGGTTTAAACTTTGCAAGCATGACAGGAGATGATGCAGACGGTCTTGATGGTAGAACTTCAATTCATTTAGGGGTTACTGCAGAAATTGAAATGTCTGACTCATTTTCTATTCAGCCCGAGTTATTATACTCTGGACAAGGTTATACTGCTGATGGCGATGTTACGGGAAAAGTAGATTATATCAATCTTCCTGTAATGGCCAAATTTTATGTTGCAGATGGGTTTAGTGTTGAAGCAGGGCCTCAAATTGGCTTCCTTGCAAGTGCTAAAGCTGATGTTGATGGAGAAAGTACTGATATTAAAGATCTTTTAAAATCTACTGACTTTGCTTTGAATTTAGGGGCAGGCTACAAACTTGACTCGGGATTGAATTTTGGTCTTCGCTATTCAATGGGATTAACTGATGTCCCTGATGGAGATTCTAACGGTTTCAAGCATAGCGTACTTCAACTTTCTGTAGGGTTTAATTTTTAAATCTTACTTATTTAAATTTAATTGACAATAATTGGGGGGTATTTTTATCCCCCTTTCTTTAGTTTTATGAAATTAAAAATAATAAAGACGATATTAGTATTGCTTACTACAGTTTTACTAAATAGCTCATGTTCAACTTTTAAATCGGGTCTCACAATTCCTGCAAATCAAACTTTTATATTGGGGGAATACAATGATAAAAACTATTCTGCTCAACTGAAAAATAAATCAAATTTTACAGTTATTGTAAAGGCAATTGATAAAAATTCAGGAGCCGTTACTCAAAGTTTTGGATTGGGCGCTAAGGGAAAAACAAAAATTTATATTGGCAAAAATGAAGCTGTTTATCTCGAAAATGAAAATAAAACTGATGCCAAAATAGATGTGATTTTGAGCAAAGGTGTTGAAGGGATGCGTTACATTGATAATAAATAATGATTAGACTTTTTTTAACTATGATTAATATTTTATTTTAAAATTCTAAAAAAGGAAGAATTATGAAAAAACTACTCGTACTCTCCGCTTGTTTCATCTTCGCTTGTAGTAGTGATGACAATTCTGTTGATGATCCAATACCAGCATACACAATAGAGGGGAAATGGATTTACCCAGAAAACAGCTTGAACACAATGTACATCTTTCATGAAGGTGTTCGTTATACGTATTATTGTGTTGGCGGCGATTGTATGTCTCAATATGAAGCCTTTGAGGCGGCTGACGGAAATCACATCCCAGGAACACATAATTATACTTTTGAAGATGCTATTTTGACTGTGGATTTGAATTTTGGAAACGAACTAATAACTCCCGTTGCCTTTGAATGTGATGGTGCAAAAGCATATTTTGAAACAGCAGAGTATAGCTTAATTCGTTTGGGATCTAGTTGTGACTAAATTACAAGTTATATCTTATTTTCTTATATTTGAGATATGAACAAACGCGTTTTTCTTATCCTATTTTTTTCATTTATAAGCATATTACAAATATCTTGTGAAAAAACTGATAAATCAATAAACAAAGAAGCTTTAGTTCTCAACTCGTTCAACAAAAACCCTGCTCCTTTATATGTTCTAGACGGAGTCGTTGTGAATCGGATTGATACTTTATCACCATCATCAATAGCAGAAATAAATGTGCTAAAGGATCAAAAAGCAATTGAAAAATATGGCCAAAAGGGGAAGCAAGGGGTCATCGAAATTATAACCAAAAAGGAATAAAAAATAACGTTTAAAACGATATACAATGAAAAAATTAGCACTAATACTCGTCATTTTCTCTTTTATTTCTTGCCAAGAAAAAGAATGTTGTAAAACCAAAAAAGCGTCAACAGCCCAATTGTCATCAACTGCAGAGGCCATAAAACAATATAAATTGAACTTTGAATGGCAAAAAGGTTACGAAATGTGGTCTAAAGTCCCTTGTGCTGAGGATTATCATATGGTGGCGCCAAACTTAAATTTAGAAGCAACAGGCGCAAAAGAAATTGAAGATATTATTTTTGGGTTTGTTTCTGAAGCTGAACTTAAACAAGAACTTGTGGATATTGTTGAGCTCGGGAATTATGTAACCTGCTATCTTAAACTAACAACAAAAACAGGTGAAACCTTTGATGGGGTTGAAGTTTTTTTATTGAATGAAAAGGGTGAGGTGTCAAAAATTTGGGCCCTTTAAATTGTAAATAAAAACCCTTTTGGTTTGAGCTATATTAATTTAGCCCAAGATTTTATTTCAATACTCTAGTTTGGAAAACGTGTAAAGTCTCCCATTCCATCTGCAACAATATTATCGACCTTTTGCCCATAGTTATTTTCTTCTCTTTGCTTTTTTGTGCCATTGAATATGTTCCAAATCAAGAAGTAAACATAAATAACAAAAACGATAAACCCTATTACAAAAATTCCTGCATCCATTATTTTCTTCTTTGTCTTATGGCTATTGCGAATAATAAAATGGTGCCTGGCCAGTGGGCAGAATATTGAGCTTCCTCTATTTTACCAAAATAGCCCAAAGAAACTGAATACAAAAGGCATAAAAAAGCTAAAATTACAGGATACCACGTGTATATAAAATTTTTAATCATATCTTTTAAATTAATTAATTTTCATCAAAAATAATGTTAAATATATAAATATGTGTTAATAATAATATAATTTAAATATACTTATCGAAATAAGTTCTTTTTTTATTTTTAATCCATGGGTGTCTAATCCCCTAATATTCTTTACACCAAAGTCCATGTGCTAGAAGTGTATCGCTTCTTTATCAAAAACTAAAATAGATTTCTATATATTTGATGTCATCAATTTTATAAAAAATGAAAAAACTTCTCTTAGCTTCCGCTTTATTCATTTTTGCTTGTAGTTATGGGCAAACTTTTGAAATTACAGATGGTCAAAGTATGTGTATGATTGGCAAAGGACAAGGGCAAGATGCAACGATCAATCCTTATGCTGAGAAAGAGTACTCGTTTGTTGTTATTGAAAATATTGGGTCTGAAGATTTTATCATTCGAATACAAAATATTGAAAAATTACAAAGAACTTTATTGTCAAAACCAGGAGAGCGCTTCAAAATCAAACTTTTGAAAGGCAGCGAATTGTATTTAGATTCTACTACAATTAATACTTGTGTAGCGCAAATACTGTATACTGAAGAATAACTAAAAAAAATTAAAGGATGACACATAAAAAAACCCACTCATTTGAGTGGGTTTTTTAATTGTTTTCGAGAAACGTATTTAAACAGACTTTACGAATGGAAGACCTGTTTTTTCATTTTCAACAATCTTTTTTCCAGCAGGAAGATCACACGTGTTTGAACGCTCATCTTTTGCGAAATAATAAATTGTTTGGTTTCTTCCACCTTTCAAGACAACGTCTTTAGTGTGTAAAAAATACGTTTTTCCTTTGCTATTTTTGAATGAATATCCCATAATATGATTTTATTTTAGTCCAAATTACAAAAATTACTTCGGTAATTCCAAAAAAATTACTTGATAAATGCTGTTTTTTTTAAGAAGTAGAGCTAATTGTTAATAAATTCCAATATTTTGGAAAAAATATGCACCATATCTGGTGGCATTTCTGGTGTTTCCCAAGGGTGTTTGGCGCCAAAAACATGGTTCCCCTCTGTGATTTTATGAATTATACTGGCTTGACTCCATCTATATAATTGCTTTGCTTCAGAAAAAGGTACAGCAGCATCTGCATCACCATGAATAATAAGATGTGGAATACTAATGTTTGTTGCTGCTTTTTCTATACTTAACCGATTTTCGTTGGCTATGAAATCTAGATAAAATTGATAGTTGTGGGGCATTTTCTGTTTTGTACGTCCATTTTCGACAAAGTAAACGCCTTCTTTTTGCCAGCTTTTCAATGCATCTCCTTTTGGAAATCTTGACTTAAAATCACTCACTCCAGCAAGAGTAATAAGTTTTTGTACACGATTATCTTCTGCGGCTTTTATAGTCACAATACCACCACCTCTGCTATGACCCATCAACACAATAGAATCAATATCTAGTGAAGTATGATTTTTATAAGCATTATAAACCCAATCAATTACACTTTCTAGATCATCAAGTTCTTTGGAATAATTGTTCTCTGCAAAAGCATCTAAATCTGGAAAATCTATAGGTTGATCGACGGTTCCACCATTGTGAGAAAAATTAAACTTCAAAAAAGCAACTCCGCTTGAAGCAAAAGACTCTGCCATTAAATTCCATGCGCCCCAATCTTTAAAGCCCTTGTAGCCGTGACAAAAAATGATTAATGGTGCCTTTTGTGTGGCATCATTATAAAATAGATCATAGACTATTGAATGTTTTTTTGGCCTTATGATTTCTTTGTTTAATGCTTTTACAATCATACGTCTTTTTCAATAAATGGAATATTAGAATCAAACAATTCATCTAATAACCCGATCAACTCACTTTCAAAAGCATTTAAAACCTCTGAGGTTATGTGCTGTTGCTTCGCTGCTCCAGCTTTGTGCTTTTTCGTGAAGTTTAAAATGCCGGCTTTTAAGTTTTTAAAGGATAAAATTCCTGCTTGGGTTGCGCCATTAAAAGGATCTGATTTGTCTAAAATATAAGCATACATCAAAACCTGAAAACTTTTGTTGTGCTTCTTATAATCTTTTGTAATTTGATTCCAATCAACCAAGTTCAAATCTGTTTGTATAACTTTTGAGGTCTTATAATCAATTATCCGCTGTGTGCCATTACAAATGTCTATACGGTCCACATTGCCTTTTAGTTGTATTGGAAATTCAAATTTTGGGACATTAAAATCAAACTCTATAGTCTCTTCTATTGCCTGAATTATGACCTCGTTGCCCTCTTTGATGAATTGAATTTCTGCATCTAAAAAATTATGAATGTAGCGTTTAGCGATTTCAAAACTAATAAAGTTTTTGCCCGAAGAAAGGTCACCTTTTTTGTATAGTTTTTGAAAATATTGCAGTACTGTGTCTTCAATTTTGGGCTTCAATGCTTCAAGCTTTGCAACCTCCAGTTGATGTCCAACAAAGGGGTTATAAAAATCTTCTAGCGTGTAATGTATAACGCTTCCAAAAGTATTGGCCTCAATAGTTTCTTCTAGATCATTGGGTTGCTTTAGGCCTAATATTTTATAGTTGTAAAAATCAATAGGATTTCTAATGTACTGCCCAAGAGATGAAGGCGAAAACCCCTCACTAGCCATAGATTTGAGCTGCGCCAAAATTTGTGGTGTTTTTAAAACTTCATTTGGCTTTGGTTTATGCATAGAAATTTTTGGCACCACAAGTTTATGCGAAATATTATGACGCCCTTCCAGTTGCAATTGCGCAATAAATCGACTGGGTTCGCCTCCATTCAATACATCTGGTTCGGTGTTATAAATAAGATGAATATTACTAGAACGTTGCAGTAGGCGATAAAAATGATAGGTGTAAATCGCATCCTTTTCTTTGTATGTTGGTAAACCGTTCTCTATCTTGACATCAAAGGGGATAAATGAATTTTGTGTTTTACCTGCAGGCAAAATACCTTCATTCAAAGCAACTAAAATCACAGTCTCAAAGTCCAAAACACGGGACTCCAACATCCCCATAATTTGAAGCCCTTTGAGCGGCTCTCCTTTAAAATCTAGAGTCTCCTTGCTCAGTAATTCCCTGTATAAACTCTGTAAGGTTTTTATAGAATTTATATATGAATAAGCGGCATCATAGCGTTCTATCTGATTGATCAATTCCAGAAATCTTAGCAAGTATTCCAAGGGCAAAATATGATTCCCTTTTTGAGTTTCATAAGACTTCTTGAGTTCGAAAATTAGTGTTTTTAGTTGCTCTATTGCTGTTTTAGGCTGGTTTTCCCAAGACTTAAAAATAAGTTTAAGCCTAGCGCTTAAAACTGGCGCAAGCTCTTCTAGTTGCTTTAATGTAATTGTTGTGTAGTTCTGATGCTTGATTGTTTGAAAAACAACATTTAGAGTATCCGTATGACCTTTAAATAATGGAGCAATAAAAGGATGAGATAAAAGACTTATCACGTCTTTATAGTAGAACACTTTAGAAAGTGTGCTGTGAAGCTGAAACCATTGTTCAATAAAAGAGGCGAATGGAATTTGACGTAGCGGCAAGCCCATTGTGATATTTATATTTTCAATTTTTTTGGGAATAGAATTCAAAATTGGTAATAACAAGGACTCATCGGCTAATACCAATGCCGTATTCTCAAGACCATTGATTTCATATAAATCGTCTAAAAGTTCTCCAACATATTTTACTTGACTAATGTTTTTTGGCGTTCCTATGATATTTATTTTTTTTTCACTTTGATACTCTTTTGTTGCCCAATTAAATGGATGGGTTTCAAAAAAACGCCACTCTTTTTTATACTGGCGTATAAAATGGCCCGCATCATGAAATGGGGCGTCTAGAAAACTATGATCGATGTCCCAAAACACTTGGGCTCGGTTTTGCTGTAAAAGCTCCTGAATGATAATCGATTCTGAAGAATTGAGAGCATTAAACCCCAAAAACACATGCTCTCCACGGCTTGTGTTTTGAATGTAATCTTCTAGATGTTCTACTGCAGCTCTATACATTAGACCCTGATAACCTAATCCTTTATTGAGAAGTTGCTGATTTAATCCTAAATAATACTGCTTAATTTGTTGCCAAAAATGCAAGTACCCTTTTACCATTGTGCTGGGGTTGGGTTCCAAGGACCAGTGGTTCATTTTTTGAACCGCACTGATGTAATCAAATATTTTTTGTGGCGGAACTAAATACCTGTCAATTTCATTAAAATCTTGCACAACAATAGGTGCCCATTTAGAAAATTGATCAAAAGTTTCGACTTTGTCTTTTGGTGTGAGACTTTTGTAAACGCTATAAAATTCAAAAATTAGTTCTATGGAACTTATTTTTCTTAACTGAGATAACTCCTCAATAAACGATTCAATGGAGCATATTTCTGGCAAAAAACTGGCCTGATCGATATGATTTGATAAGGCTTGCTTTAAAAACAGTCCTGCACGTTTATTGGGAAGTATAAACGTTAATGTTGAAATATCTTTGTTTTGATTTTTAAGCGCATTAAGTATGTCTGATATAAAACTTGCCATACGCTAAAAATAAAAAACGCCTCGCAAAAGCGAAGCGTTTTAAAAATTTATTTTTGAGGTTTATGCGATTAATTTGCAAGTTTTACCTCAACACGTCTGTTTGTTGTTCTACCTTCTTTTGTGTCATTAGAAGTTATTGGAGCAGTTTCTCCAAAACCTACAGATGTTAATCTTGAAGCATCTACACCATTAGAAGTTAAATAATCTACAACTTTCTGGGCTCTAGCTTCAGAAAGCTTTTGATTAAATTTCTCTGATGCTGTACTGTCTGTATGTCCTTCTACAACAAAATTAGCCTTTGGAAATTCCTTAAGAATTGCTACAATCGCTTGTAGTGTTTCATTTGCTGCTTCCTGAATATCAGATTTCCCTGAATCAAAGTTGATGGTTCTTGCGTAACTAGTCAACTTGGCTTGTACTTCTTCATTAGGAACTTCTGGACATCCATTATTTGCTACTGTACCTGCTTCGTTTGGACATTTATCATCTTTGTCTAAAACTGAATCTCCGTCTGTGTCAGGCCATGGACAACCGCCGTTTGCTGCATCACCTGCCTCTGTTGGGCATTGGTCTTGTGCATTTGCAACTCCGTCATTGTCTGTGTCTGGGCAACCGTTTAAGGCTGCTATACCTGCTTCGTTTGGACAATCGTCTTTATCATCAGAAACACCATCGCCATCTGTATCTGCACAGCCATTGAATTCTGCCAATCCTGCTACGTCTGGACATGTGTCTTCTGAATCCTGAATTCCATCGCCGTCTGTGTCTGGACAACCATTAAATTCTTCTAACCCAGGTACTTCTGGACAAACATCTTTTTTGTCGTAAATACCATCACCATCGGTGTCTGTTCCTCCAAAGTTTAAAGCAAGACCAAAAGTATGTTGGAAATGTGTTGTTCCTTCGTCTTGAAAAGCATGCTTGTAACTTGATTGGTATGTTAATCCAATATTATCTGAAAACCAATAAGATACTCCTACTGTTCCATTGACAGTAGCAAAACCGATATTAGCATCAGAATCTCCTCCAGAATTGCTGTTGTACGGCCCTTCTTGAATCCAAGCATAACCACCACCTAAACCAACGAATGGCTCAAGTTTGTCTAAACTTAAAAGTTCAGAAAAACTATATTTTACAATACCATCAAGGGCATAATAATTTAGTTCATCAACTTTAACAGTTTCGTTTGTAGCGTAGTCAGAACCCCATTTTTCAATGACATTGAAAGACCCTGTTACACCAAATGAAAAGTTATCATTCAAATATCTACTAACACCAAATGATGTTAAAGATGGATAAATACTCCAGTGGCCTGTTACATTGAAGAACTCATCAAAAAGCTCACCTTGTGGAGAAGGTTCTCCAACGGGATAAACATCAACTGCATTTACGCCTAAAGATATTTGCCACGGATTGTCATCTGTTTGTGCATCTACACTCACTACAAAAGCGACTAGCATAAAAGTAAGTGCTATACTTTTAAAATTTTTCATAATTTATTTTTTATTATAGAAGTTAAATTCGCTGCAAAAGTAATACGTTAAATTCACTAAACAAATATAAAGTTTATAAATTATGTGTTTGGAGTAAAAAAACTAGTAATCAATTGGTTATGAGATAATTTTGAGGGCTTTTCCAACCGCTTCAAAGGCTTTTATGGCTGTATCCAAATGAGATTTTTTATGAGCTGCTGAGAGTTGGACTCGAATTCTTGCTTTTTCTCTTGGTACAACTGGGAAGAAAAATCCAATTACATAAATTCCTTCTTCTAGTAACATATTGGCCATTTTTTGAGCCAATTTTGCATCATAAAGCATGACAGGAACTATAGCAGAATCTCCATCAATGACATCAAACCCAAGAGATTTGAGTCCTTTTTTAAAATAGGTTGTGTTTTCTTCTAATTTATCACGCAAGCTGGTGTCATTAGATAATAAATCAAAAACTTTTATGGATGCGCCAACCAATGCTGGTGCCAATGAATTTGAAAACAAATAAGGTCTTGATCGTTGTCGAAGCATCTCGATAATTTCTTTTTTTCCTGTTGTATATCCACCCATGCCTCCGCCTAAGGCCTTGCCCAATGTGCCCGTAATTATGTCTATTCGCCCAAGAACGTTCTTTGCTTCTAAAGTCCCTATCCCTGTCTTTCCTATAAATCCTGTCGCATGACACTCGTCTATCATTACCATAGCATCGTATCGCTCTGCTAAGTCACAGATGCTATCCAAAGGGGCCACAAGTCCATCCATAGAAAAAACACCATCGGTGACTATTATTTTAAATCGTGCACCACTTTCATTTGCTGCCTTGAGCTGAGTCTCCAAATCTTGTATGTCGTTATTCTTGTAACGAAAACGCTTGGCCTTACACAAACGTACTCCATCGATGATTGAGGCATGATTTAAACTGTCTGAAATAATGGCATCCTCATCTGTAAGAAGGGGCTCAAAAACACCGCCATTGGCATCAAATGCTGCTGCATATAGTATCGTGTCTTCTGTTTGGTAAAATCCTGCGATTTTTTGCTCCAACTTTTTGTGAATATCCTGTGTTCCACAAATAAACCGTACTGACGCCATTCCAAAGCCATGTGTATCCATTGTGTCTTTTGCGGCTTGAATCACTTCTGGATGATCGGCGAGACCCAAATAATTATTGGCGCAAAAATTAAGAACTGTTTGCCCTGTGTCTAAAGTAATTTCAGCGCCTTGAGAAGAAACAATGATCCGTTCATTTTTATATAAGCCTTGCGCTTTTATACTTTCAAGTTCTTGTGTTAAGTGTTGTTTTATTGTTGTGTACATATTTCGTTTTAGGTATATGTTTTTATATCTAATTCGGGATGGATATAAACTAGTATTTTTTTTTCAATTTTATAACCCATTTGCTTTACAATTGAAGCATAATGTTCTAACTGCTGCTGATGTTTTTCATAATAACCCCCGGTTTTGTAGTCAATAATTACGGCACTTTTTGACTTATGAATCACTAGCCGATCTGGGATTATGATTTGTCCAGTACTGGTCATAATTTCTCGCTCATTATAAACTTCAATGCCTGTGCTAAAATAAGATTTAAGTTGCGGATGCAAAACTATAGACTCCATAATGTGACAAAGTTCCTCGCTTTGTTCCTGAGAAATTAAGCCTTCATCTATAGAGGTGTTGAGCGCTATTTGAATGTCTGACGGGAAATAAACTTTTGACATCAAAAGATGAATTAAATTCCCTTTTTCTATCGCCTCTTTCTGCCTGCTGTCCCAAAAATAATCGGCCTTTGTAGCCATTGAAACATTCAACTGATTTTTTGGCGTTGAAATAAATTTCTTTTGAGGCAACATTGGCGTTTTTGACACATCTTTGCTCTCAATTTCCTCAATCTCCCCAAAGCTATATGATAAAACACCATCTATCCACTTTGATTCGTTTTTGAGAAATCCGATCAGAAGATCGGAATATGTTCTAAAGTCTTCTTCAGATTTAGAGGCCCCAGAAGCGCTTCCAATAATATAAAGCTGTTGAGAGGCTCGTGTTAAAGTCACATATAATAAATTGATGTTGTCTAATTCGAGTTTTGATTGATGCTCAATATATTTTGCCGCTCCCTCCGCTCCAAAATATTTGAAATCTTTATTATAATTCATCAAAAAAAAGGGAAAGTGCTCGTGTAAATGAGCTGTTGGCATCCATTCTTTTGGCTCTATTTCTTTATAAATATCCAGCTCGGCAAACGGAAAAATAACAACAGGAAATTCAAGGCCTTTAGATTTATGGACGGTCATGATTTGTACTGCGTCCATACCTTTTGGTGAAACTATACTAAGGCTGCTTTTCTTTTGCTCAAAATACACTAAAAATTGTGCAATACTACCAGCTTGTTTTTGTGTGAATTCAAATACAACGTCCAAGAAAAATTGAATATGTGCATTTGTGCCTTTTACCACTTCAAATGTTGTTATTATGTATTCTGTTAACTCATACAACGATAATTGAATGGCAATACGAGAATCAAAATTAATGCCCAAATGAGCCAACGCTGCAAAATATGAAAATGAATCTAACGATAACATATTCAACCTAAACTGATGGGCATCTTCTATTTTATGCTCTTCAATCAAGTAATTTAAAATATTTAATTTAGCAGCAGCGTTGTCATGCTCTTGAAGGATTGCAAAAACATTGATAATCAATTGCACTGCTTTGGATTCTGCAATTAACAGCGTTTCATTTGATATAATGTCAAGCCCTTTTGATATCAAATAATTGGCAACTGCCACCCCCTCTTTACGTTTGCGAACCAATACACAAATGTCTTTGTAAGTGGCTGTCTTGCTCGACGCTTTATACTCCACAATAGTTTTATATACTTCTTCAGCATAAAGCATCTCTTTGTCATCCCCATTTTCAAAATTTAAAAAAGAAAGGTGAACATAGCCTTTTTTCTTTTTGTGAAAATCCTGTGAAGAAGATTCATAAATGGCTCTGTGAGCGCTGTCTGAAAAAATCACTTTAGAACAATATGAAAAAAAAGCGTTGTTAAATTTTACAACTTTTTTGGCACTCCTGTAGTTGATTGGCAAATCAGAAATACTAGCATCAATGGGCAAATTATGGTTGTTGTTTATAAGCTTTATAAATTGTTCGGGGTGACCGCCTCGCCAACGGTAGATCGACTGTTTTGCGTCGCCAACCAACAAAACACTTCCGTTTTCTGATGCAATTGTATTGACCATCAAAGGGGTTAAATTTGACCACTGAAGCTCTGAAGTGTCTTGAAATTCATCAATAAAATAATGATTAAACTTTTCTCCAATGCGTTCATAAATAAATGGCGTTGGTTGCTTTTTAATTTCCTGTCCAATTATGGTATTAAATTCTGAAATCAGTAGGAGGTTTTGTGACTCTTTTATGTTATCAATCTCATTTTGAACAAGAGTTAAAACCGAAAGAGGAGTTAGATTTTTTTTAATGTTTAGAAGGTATCTCAAGCGGTAAACTGCCTTTTTTGTACTTTCAAATGTAGCCACAAGATCTGGACGTAAATCGTCTATTTTTTGACAAATTTCTTCTGGTGTTTTTTTTGGATATAATGAAGTTGTTTCGATGTTTTTTTGCCAAACCGCATCAAATTTGACATTGAATTTTTTTGCGGCTAACGAAGCAAAATGTTTTGGTAATGAACCTCTTGTGAAATCAGTAGCCTGAATCCCTCTTGCTTTGATAAGGTCTAAAATTTGTGTAGCCGCCTCTACTGTTTGACGTTCTATAATGTTGTACTCTTTATTTAAATTCGTTTCCAATTCATCAAAAGCGTCTAGCTTTTGCTTGGACAACACTTCTAAATACGGCAAGGCCGTTTCTTGTGTCAAAAGTTTTGCAGATTTGAAGAGGTCTAAGGCAATATCCCAACTTTTATCATCCTCAGATTTTGAAATAGCATAGTCCAGTAAAACACGTGTGAGTGCTTTGTCTTTGCCTGTTTTTGAAATCACTTGATCTACAGCTTTTTGCAATAGCGTGTCGGTGTCTAGCTCTACTTCAAAATTGACAGGAAGACGAAGGTCGTAGGCAAATGTTCTAATGAGGCGCTGGTTGAATTTATCTATAGTTGATACATCAAATCCTCCATAGTTATGTAAAATTTTCTGAATTAATAGTTTGGATTTCTTATGGATAAATGTTGGCGTTTTATCGAGTTCTTTGACTAAATCGAAAAACAAATCATCTTTTGAATTTAAAATTTCTGAAGTAGAAAAACGCATCAACGCAGCCACAATTCGACTTTTCATTTCATCTACGGCCTTGTTGGTAAATGTGATAGCAAGGATATGCCGATGAGGCAAATAGGCGTTAGAGGTCAAAGCAATTTTTAAATAATCTTTAACCAAATTATAGGTCTTACCGCTACCGGCAGAGGCGTTATAAATCTTAAAGCTAGACGTTGACACTAAATTAAATTTATACCAAAATAAACAATCTTAATTACATAGATCAATAAATATAGATTGAAAATTGTAAATTTGACATAAATTTTTTAACCTTAAAATAAATACACTATGGCTTTTGAATTACCAAAACTAAACTATGCATATGATGCTTTGGAGCCTCATATTGATGCAAGAACTATGGAAATACATCATTCTAAACATCATAATGGGTACACCACAAAATTGAATGCTGCAATTGAGGGAACTCCCCTTGAAAATGAAAGTATTGAGTCTATTTTAGAACATTTAGACATGTCTAATGGCGCTGTTCGTAACAATGGCGGTGGTTTTTATAACCACAGTTTATTTTGGAGCATTATGGATCCAAATGATAAAGGAGAACTTTCAGGAGCACTTAAGGATGCTATCCTAGACGCTTATGGTTCAATCGATGCTTTTAAAACAGCGTTTTCTACTGCTGCTGCAACACAATTTGGGTCTGGTTGGGCCTGGTTATGTGTTCACAAAGGTGGAAAAGTAGAAGTTTGCTCTACTCCAAATCAAGACAACCCACTTATGCCTGGAGTCTCTTGTGGGGGCACACCAATCTTAGGGCTTGACGTATGGGAACATGCCTATTATTTGAACTATCAAAATAGACGTCCAGACTATATCAATGCGTTTTTCAATGTAATTAATTGGAACGAAGTCGCGAAGCGATTTGAGCAGGCAAAGTAAAAGTCGACAAAACGTTGTAAAATAAAAAAGGTGAACAGATGTTCACCTTTTTTGCCCCAAATCTACCATGAACTTAACCTACTTATGTTATGGTGATTCAAATATAGACTTAAATTAAATAGTACGATTGTTTTTTAGACGAACTGCAGTTTTTTTAGATGAACTGCAGTTTCTTAGTAGGCGCGCTCATTTTTACCTTCATAAAAATTGATAAATGCCTGATTCACGACTCTATTTCCTCCATCTGTTGGATAATCGCCCGTAAAATACCAATCCCCTAAATTTTGAGGACAGGCCTTGTGCAAATTCTCTATGGTTTGAAATATAATCACAACCTCTGCATTAATCTCTGTTGCACTTAATAGTTCAGAAATTTTGGCTGAAACTTGTTCTGGCGTAAACGGTGCATAAATTTCTTTTACAAAATTCTTAACCTCATGATCGCTTAAGTTTTCTTGTGCTTTACATTTGGCATAAACCTCTTCAACAAGATTCATTTTATTTTGATCTTTAAGTAATGCTAGCGCTGCACGAAACGCAACAAGTCCTTCTAAATTTGCCATATCAATACCATAGCAATCTGGATAGCGAATTTGAGGCGCAGAAGACACCACAACAATCTTCTTGGGCGAAAGCCGATCTAACATTTTAAGAATACTTTTCTTGAGTGTTGTTCCGCGGACTATACTGTCATCTATAATAACAAGGTTGTCTTCTTTTTTTATAACACCATATGTGATGTCATAAACATGTGCTACCAAATCATCTCGACTGCTATCTTCTGTAATGAAAGTCCTTAGCTTGACGTCTTTTATGGCAATCTTTTCTATGCGCGTGTGTTGTGATAAGATTTGTGTGACTTTCTCAGCAGATAAAGTTCTCCTGCCTTCCAATAATTCTTCTGTTTTTGCTTTATTCAAGAAGGCCTCTACAGATTCTACCATTCCAAAAAATGAAGTTTCTGCGGTATTTGGAATAAATGAGAATACAGTGTTTTTTATATCATTGTTGATATGTTTAAGCACTTCTGGTACAATCAATTTGCCCAACATTTTACGCTCTTTATATATTTCAGCATCGCTTCCTCGTGAAAAATAAATGCGCTCGAAAGAGCATGCTTTGCGTACGGTAGGTTCCAAAATCTTATTGATTTTTGTTTCCCCGGATTTTTTGGTAATAATAGCATGTCCAGGAGGCAGTTCGTGAACAGACTCAAAAGCCACATTAAAAACAGTTTGAATAACAGGACGTTCAGAAGCAACAACAACAACCTCATCGTCCATATAATAGTACGCTGGTCGAATTCCCGCTGGATCGCGAAGAACAAAAGAATCGCCATGGCCAATCATTCCTGCCATAGCATAACCTCCGTCCCAATTCTTAGCCGATTTTTTTAAAATCTTTTTTAAACTTAATCGTTCTGCAATCAGTGGAGAGCATTCCATCTTACTGTAGCCCTCCTTTTTTAATTTCTTATACACTTTAGATACTGCATCATCAAGAAAATGACCGATTCTTTCCATGATTGTAATCGTATCTGTGTATTCTTTGGGATGCTGCCCTATTTCGACCAAATTGCTAAACAATTGACGCACATTGGTCATGTTGAAATTGCCTGCTAGAATTAAATTGCGATGCATCCAATTGTTTTGTCTCAAAAAAGGGTGTACACTTTCGACACTATTTTTTCCAAATGTGCCATAACGCACATGTCCAAGCATTACTTCTCCAAGATAGGGGACACGTTTTTTTTGTAATGAAATATCATTGACACAATCAGGATTTTGCTCTAATACATCATTAATACGTTGATTAATTTGGCCAAAGACATCTTGGATGGGTTGCTGTGCTACAGATCGCACACGACTTATATAACGTTCCCCAGGGTTCATGTCCAATTTAATGCTAGCAAAACCAGCGCCGTCCTGCCCTCGATTGTGCTGCTTTTCCATAATAAGGTACATCTTATTTATACCATAAAAAGCAGTACCGTATTTTTCTTTATAATATTCAAGGGGCTTCAAAAGACGTATGTGGGCAATGCCACATTCATGTTTAATTGCATCACTCATGTGTGAGGGTGGTGTTGTGTGTGGTTAGTGTCTTAAAATATAACATCAATGATCAAATGTATTAAATTTTATCAAGTTAGTTCAATATCGAATTGGGTTAAATTTTTAAATAATTGAAGTCGTCGAAAGACCTCTTTTGCCTCTAAATTACACATTCTTTCTGTGCCAAACTTTTCTACACAAAAAGAAGCCAGTGCAGAACCATAAATCACTGCTTTTTTCATATTCTCAAATGAAAAATCATTTGTTTTGGTTAAAAACCCTGCAAATCCTCCAGCAAATGTATCGCCAGCACCGGTTGGATCAAAAACCTCTTCCAAAGGAAGGGCTGGTGCAAAAAATACATTCTCCTGATTAAACAACAAAGCGCCATGCTCTCCTTTTTTGATGACAACATATTTTGGTCCCATCTCCTGAATCTTTCGTGCAGCAACGACCAATGAACTTTCTTTTGATAATTGTCTTGCTTCTTCGTCGTTTATGGTGATGACATCAACTCTTTTTATAACTTGCATTAAATCTTCTAGCGTATTGTCCATCCAAAAATTCATAGTGTCCAATATAACCAAGGCGTCTTCGTTTGTGGTTTGATCCAAAACACTCAACTGCACTAATGGGTGCAAATTTCCGAGCACAATAACATTTGCGTCTTTAAAGTTGGTAGGCACAACAGGCTGAAAATCAGATAAAACATTAAGTTCTGTAGATAGCGTATCTCTCGTATTCATGTCGTTGTGATATCGACCACTCCAAAAAAATGTTTTCCCAGAAGGAATAATTTCGACTGCAGAAATATCAATGTTATGATGGCGTAGAAGGTCTAAATGTTTATCAGGAAAATCGCCTCCAACAACCGAAACTATTGCGCTATTGACATTAAACTGAGAAGCCGAAAGGCCGATGTAGGGTGCAGAACCGCCAAGAATTTTATCGGTTTTACCAAATGGCGTTTCAATGGCGTCAAATGCAACAGTTCCAACAATCAATAATTTACTCATGAAATCTTCTTAGAATTTTAAACAACAAAGCTACATAAATTTCTAGGGTTAATGAAATAAAAGTTTAGACCATAACGCCCTCTACTTCCTCCCAAAATCTGCTGGAATTTCGCCCCAAGCTTTCGTTTCCCACTTGACAACCTTTGTTGTAAAAGAATTATGCTTTAACCATGTTTCCGCTCTAGAGATAAGCTTAAAAAGAGGTTCGTTTTTTTGGTTACGCTTCAATTTTGTATTACAGTGTTTTTTTCTCACCCAGCTCATAGCAGTTCTAGAATCTGTGTATAAAATTTTATGGCTTTTTTCTTTTTTAAGCAAGGCCAGTCCATGCACTAAAGCCAAAAACTCACCAATATTGTTGGTGCCTTCTAGAAATGGTCCTTTGTGAAAAAGTAAGGTCTTCGTTTCTGTATCTACTCCCCGATATTCCATTGTGCCCGGATTTCCACTAGAAGCAGCATCGACGGCGATAGAATTGTAATTTGGACTGCCAATTCTGTTCAATTCCGCAGCAGAAAGATCGCCTTTTGTTTGTTTATGCTTACCAATATAATCCTTGTAATTTCCTTCTAGTGCTTTTTGCGCCATTGCTTTTGTAGAAAACGACTTGTATTGCGCTCCTTGAAAATTCTTTATTTGCAACTGACAATCGGCCCAAGAATCAAAAACACCAATTTGATGCCCTCTCCAAACCGTATAATATTTTTGTTTCGAATTAGCCATTACTGATCAATAGGTCTCGTATAACAATTGGAAAATGATCCATTTCAAGGGTGTGTATTTTTTGGGCGACATCTTCGGGAGTGTCATTGTCGTCAACAGGACATTTGGCTTGAAAAATAATTGCGCCTTCGTCGTAATGCGCATTAACATGGTGAATGGTAATTCCTGTTTCTTTGGCTTTTGCCGCAACAACCGCTTTGTGTATGTGCATGCCGTACATTCCTTTACCACCAAAATTTGGCAATAATGCAGGGTGAATATTAACAATATTTTGTTGAAACTTACGGATGATGTGTTCTGGAAACTTCCATAAAAATCCTGCCAAAACAATAAAATCTATCTTATAGTCCAATAACTGAGTTAAAACGCCCCTTGGATCTAAAAGCTGCGTTTTATCGAAAGTCAAAGCATCTACGCCAAGAGCTTTGGCACGTTCCAAAACAAATGCCTTTGGATTATTGGAAAGCACCAAAACCACGTTTGCAGAACGATCTTTCTGAAAAAATTTGATAATGTTTTGGGCATTTGACCCCGATCCTGAAGCAAAAACAGCTATTTTTTTCATTAATTTTTTAATCTATGGGCTTATGATTTTACAAAAAAAGGAATATTATATTTAATATAACCTCAAATCTACAGATGATTCTCTGATAATTAAAAAGATACGGCACATTTTTTGAGTATTCATTATATTTAAAATAAAGTTTTTTATTTTTGCACCCTAACTAAAATTTAAAAATTAATTATTATGTCAGACATTGCATCAAGAGTAAAAGCGATTATCGTTGACAAATTGGGCGTTGATGAAAACGAAGTAGTAACTGAAGCAAGCTTCACAAATGACCTAGGAGCCGATTCGTTAGATACTGTAGAATTAATAATGGAATTCGAAAAAGAATTCGATATTCAAATCCCAGATGACCAAGCAGAAAACATTGCGACTGTTGGTCAGGCTATTTCTTACATAGAAGCAGCAAAATAAAACCTAGTACTAATTTTATGAATTTAAAGCGAGTTGTAGTCACTGGGCTTGGTGCGCTAACGCCCATAGGAAATAACAAAAACGACTATTGGAATGCCCTAGTGGCAGGAAAAAGCGGTTGTGCTCCTGTAACTTATTTTGATACAGAACATTTCAAGACAAAATTCGCATGTGAACTCAAAAATTATAATGTTTCTGACTTTTTTGATCGTAAAGAAGCCAGAAAAACAGACAAGTTTGCGCAATATGCTATGGTGGCTTCTGATGAAGCCATCATAGATGCCAAACTAAACTTAGACGCCGTAGATAAATTTCGTGTAGGCGTTATTTGGGGGGCTGGAATTGGAGGTATTGACACCTTTCAAACAGAAGTTACAAATTTTGCTACAGGCAACGGCACTCCAAGATTTAATCCCTTTTTTATACCAAAAATGATTGCAGATATTGCCCCTGGTAATATCTCTATCAAACACGGATTTATGGGGCCAAATTACACTACGGTTTCGGCCTGTGCCTCTTCCGCCAATGCCATTATTGATGCATTGAACTATATTCGATTAGGACATTGTGATGTAATCGTAACAGGAGGGAGTGAGGCCACTATTAATGAAGCAGGTATGGGTGGATTTAATGCAATGCATGCGCTTTCAACAAGAAATGAAAGTCCAGAAACTGCATCTAGACCTTTTGATGCTACCCGCGACGGCTTTGTTTTAGGCGAAGGCGCTGGAGCTCTCGTCTTGGAAGAATATGAACATGCCAAAGCAAGAGGAGCAAAAATTTATGCAGAACTGGTTGGTGGAGGTCTCTCTTCAGACGCCTACCACATGACGGCGCCACACCCCGAAGGAATTGGTGTAACCGCAGTAATGAAAAACTGTCTAGCAAATGCTGGATTGAAACCAGAAGATGTAGATGCTATCAATACACACGGAACCTCTACACCATTGGGCGATGTTGCCGAACTGAAAGCAATTTCTAGAGTTTTTGGTGATCACGCCAAAAACATCAATATCAACTCCACAAAATCCATGACAGGACACCTCCTTGGTGCGGCAGGTGCTATTGAAGCCATTGCTTCAATTCTTTCCATGCAACATGGAATTGTTCCACCAACGATCAATCATACTACGGTGGACGAAAACATCGATCCAAATTTAAACCTAACCCTAAACAAGGCTCAAAAAAGAACAGTAAATGTTGCCATGAGCAACACCTTTGGGTTTGGTGGTCATAATGCTTGCGTTGTTTTTAAAACTTTAGATGAATAGATTTTGAACTATATTCAAAATATACTCAAGCTACGCCATAAAAAAAACAATGAACTTAGTACAGCCCTAGAACCTATATTGGGATTTAAGCCAAAAAAAATTCACTATTACGAAAGAGCATTTACACATCGCTCTACAAACAAAAAAGATGATATTGGCAACCCGTTCAATTACGAACGATTGGAATTTGTTGGCGATGCCATTTTGGGCGCCGTTGTTGCACACTATCTATATGTATCAATTCTTGACGCCAACGAAGGGTATCTCACAAAAATGCGCTCCAAGATTGTAAGCCGTTCACACTTGAACAAAATAGGCAAAGGACTTGACTTGATATCTCTATTGGACTCCACATTGGAAAACTCAAAATTTGGTGATAATATTCATGGCAATCTTTTTGAAGCACTCGTTGGTGCTGTATTTTTGGATCGTGGATACAGCATGAGTGAAAAATTCATTTTTGATAGTGTAATAGATCCACACGTAGATCTTGATCAGCTAGAAGGTAAAGTCATCAGCTATAAAAGTCTCATTGTAGAATGGTGTCAAAAAGAAAAAAAGAAAATTAATTATTCTAAATGCCATGACGAAGGTATAGACGAAGTCAAGCATTTCTCTGTTAAGCTAGAAATTGATGGAAAGGTTATTGCCAAGGCACGCGCAACGTCAAGAAAAAAAGCAGAGGAGAAAGTAAGTCAACGCGGATATTTTGCACTTCAAGGCAAAATACAGTTGTAAAACAATCGTTTACAACAACTCTTTTTACGATATCGTTTTCGTAATAATTTAACAGCTCGGTAAAGGTTAAAAAGGTGTTATTTGCGCTTTTATCTCTATATTTACCCCAAAGTTTTGAATTGAATTATGGCTATAAATAAGCTTGTTTTGGACGATTTTGTGGATGTTGATTATTCCCTTTTTGCTATCCATTGCGACTTAGAAGATTATCGTCTTGCTTTCTCTATAAATCAGGCCCTAAAAACAAAATTAAAGCGCACAAAAGAGGATGTTGATTTTAGCGATAATATAGCCACTTTTTCTTTGTTTGAATGGGAAAACTCAAATTTAAAAACCACGTGGAACTTGATAAAAAACAGCTGCTTGGTAGAAGAAAATTCAATAGGTCAAGGATTGTTTTCTGAACAATCAGAACAAAACTGGACGACCCATTATTTACTTGACGAATATCCCTCAGTTGATTATTTTTTAAAAGTTAGCGACGGGAAGAGCAACACAGAAGAAATAATTTTAAAATTACTAAATATTCCTGCCATTAATATGACCTACACCATAAATGTTGAAAAACTAAAATCAAAAGATTACTTAATACTAAATTAATGTCATACAAAAGAAAAAAGACCAAAATTGTTGCCACATTGGGGCCAGCCATAGATTCAAAAGAACTATTATTGGAAATGGTTGCCACTGGCGTAAATGTCTTTAGAATCAATTTTTCACATGCAGACTACAGCGAGGTGAAAAAAAGAATTCGTTTCATTCGGGAGATCAATGAAGAGCACGGCTATAATGCCGCGATTTTGGCCGATCTTCAAGGGCCGAAGTTAAGGGTTGGTGTTATGAAAGATGATGTTGTGGTTGCTCCAGAAGATGAAATCGTCTTTGCAACTGGAACTCGATTTGAAGGCACAAAAGAGCGTGTATATATGACCTATGATCGCTTCCCAATGGACACCAAGCCTGGTGAGCAAATTTTGCTAGATGATGGAAAACTGATTTTTGAGGTTGTTTCTACAAATAAAAAAGATGAAGTTGTGGCCAAAGTAATACAAGGTGGGCCATTAAAATCGAAGAAAGGTGTTAACCTACCCAACACCAATATTTCACAACCTGCACTCACAGAAAAAGACAAAAAAGATGCGCTTTTTGCTATTGAGCAAGAAGTCGATTGGATTGCGCTTTCATTTGTTCGCAACCCGGAAGATTTAATGGAGCTAGAAGCAATTATTTCTGAACACAGCGACTATAAAATCCCGATTATTGCAAAAATAGAAAAACCCGAAGCTGTTGAAAATATTGATAAAATCGCAGCTTATTGCGATGGATTGATGGTGGCTCGTGGCGATCTTGGTGTTGAAATTCCTGCGCATGAAGTTCCGCTTATTCAAAAACAATTGGTTCTTAAAGCAAAACGTGCTAGAATTCCTGTCATAATTGCAACCCAAATGATGGAATCAATGATTACGAGCCTAACTCCCACAAGGGCAGAGGTCAATGATGTTGCCAATTCTGTAATGGACGGCGCAGATGCCGTAATGCTTTCTGGAGAAACTTCTGTTGGACAATATCCTGTTCAAGTCATTCAAAAGATGTCGGATATCATTAAATCTGTTGAAACTTCCGATTTAATTCATGTTCCACAAAAGCACCCGCACATCAAAACTAAACGATATATTACAAAATCTATTTGCTACCATGCCGCAAATATGGCCAATCAAATTAACGCAAGAGGCATCACAACGCTTACAAATAGTGGCTATACTGCTTTTCAAATTTCGGCTTGGCGCCCAAAGGCACATATCCTTGTTTTTTCATCGAACAAAAGAATTATTTCTCGTCTCAATTTGCTGTGGGGTGTACGTGCTTTTTATTATGATAAATTTGTATCTACGGATGAAACTGTTGAAGACGTCAATAAAATCGCACTAAAAAAAGGATATTTAGAAGAAGGCGATATGGTCATTAGTTTGGCCGCAATGCCAATTCAAGACAAAGGAATGGTAAACACATTACGAGTCACAGAAATAAAAGCAGACAACTAAAACTCAAACTTTAGTTGTACTGATATGTCTTCTGACACAACTTGTTTCTTAATATCGCTATTTAAATTTGAAATTGAGATGCCAACAAGACGTACAGAATTTTGCAGTTTTTCTTGAAAAAGCAATTCTTTGGTGTGCTCCAAAATCACGTCCTTTGAGCAAACAAAATACGTAAGAGTTTTACTTCTCGTTTGAAGCTTAAAGTCGCTGTATTTGAGTTTTAAAGTAATGGTTTTGCCCGCAATTTGAAGACGCTGCAAACGTTTTGAAACTTCTTGGGCAATTTGATCTAATTTTTCAACAATAAAAAGTTCACTTGATAAATTACTCGAAAACGTACGTTCTGCTGCAAGTGATTTTCGAATGCGATTTGGCTTTACAGAGCTGCTGTGAATGCCACGAACAACATTGTAATAATATCGCCCCGATTTTCCAAAATGACCCTCTAAAAAAGGGACTGATTTTTGTTTCAAATCAAGCCCAGTAAAGATTCCAAGGTCATACATTTTCTTAGCGGTTACTTTCCCAATCCCATGAAACTTACGAATATCTAAAACTTCCAAAAACTGTATTACTTCTTCTGGAGGAACCGTTTTTTGGCCATCTGGTTTGTTGTAATCACTAGCAACTTTGGCAATAAATTTATTGATAGAAATCCCTGCAGAGGCCGTAAGTCCAACCTCTTTTTTAATTTTTTCTCTAATTTCCTTAGCAATCAATGTCGCGCTTAAAATTCCTTTTTTGTTTTCAGTTACATCAATATAAGCTTCGTCTAAAGACAAAGGCTCCACAAGATCTGAATACTCAAAAAATATCTTTCGTATTTTAGCAGATATGTCTTTGTATCGGTCAAAACGTGGAGATACAAAAACGAGTTCTGGACACAGCTTGGCGGCCAAAGCACCCGACATGGCGCTGCGGACACCAAATTTTCGTGCCTCATAACTCGCTGCACTAACCACGCCTCGCTGTTGGCCTCCGCCAACAGCAAGAGGTAGGCCTTTTAACTCAGGACGATCCATCTGTTCTACAGAGGCATAAAATGCATCCATATCGACATGAATAATTTTTCGAATTGGTAAATCGCTCAACATAATGTAAATTTAAGGCTTCTAATTGATACCTTATTTTTTTGTGATAGAAATCGAACGTAAATTTTTGGTCAAAAACAAGGCCTACAAATCTGAAGTCATCAAAAGACAGGTGTTGACACAGGGGTATTTGAACTCAGACCCAAAACGATCTGTTCGTATTCGAATTTGTGATCAAGACGCTTACATCACAATTAAAGGTGAAACTTCTGAAAGCGGTACCTCCAGATTTGAATGGGAAAAAGAAATAGACGTGGATGATGCTAAACAATTGATTTCACTTTGTCTTGATGGAGTCATCACAAAAGTAAGATATGTTGTTCCTTTTAAAAATCATACCTTTGAAATAGACGAATTTTTGAAAGAAAATAGCGGACTTGTCATCGCAGAGGTTGAGCTTTCTCACGAAGATGAAGCTTTTGAACGCCCATCGTGGTTAGGAAAAGAAGTTACTGGAATAAAGAAATACTACAACAGTCAACTATGCCTAAGGGCATATAAAAACTGGAAATAATAAATCCAAAACACTAAAAATATGTCACAAACGGTCAATATCAAAGATGCTCTGAAAGCCCTAAGTATTGAGAAAAACAATCCTGGTACTTCAACTGGAAATACTTGGTTTTCATCTCACAACATAATTGCCTCATTTTCACCTGTTGATGGTGGTCAAATAGGGGCCGTGTCTGAAACAACGCCAGAACAGTATGAACATGTATTGAGTACTGCTACGGAAGCTTTTAAAACTTGGCGAATAATGCCTGCACCGCAACGCGGAGACATTGTACGTCAGTTTGGTGACCGCCTACGAGATCTTAAAGAACCGTTAGGGAAATTGGTGTCTTATGAAATGGGAAAAAGTCTTCAAGAAGGATTGGGAGAGGTTCAAGAAATGATAGATATCTGTGATTTTGCAGTAGGGCTTTCTCGTCAACTTCATGGTCTAACAATGCATTCTGAACGCCCGGGCCACAGAATGTACGAGCAATACCATCCGCTTGGTGTGGTAGGTATCATTTCTGCATTTAATTTTCCTGTTGCTGTATGGGCATGGAACACAGCACTTGCTTGGATTTGTGGTGATGTATGCGTTTGGAAACCCTCAGAAAAAACGCCTTTGTGTGGGATTGCTTGCCAAAAAATTGCTGCAGAAGTGTTTGCAAAAAACAATTTGCCAGAAGGTATTTCTTGTTTGATTAATGGCGATTATAAAGTGGGAACACTATTAACCAAAGACACTCGAGTGCCTTTAATTTCTGCAACAGGATCGACAAGAATGGGAAAAATTGTAGCAAAAACCGTTGGCGAACGCCTAGGAAAATCACTCCTAGAACTAGGAGGTAACAATGCCATTATTGTAACACCAGATGCCGACATAAAAATGACAGTTATAGGTGCTGTATTTGGTGCTGTAGGTACTGCTGGACAGCGCTGTACCTCAACGCGAAGATTGATTATTCATGAGTCAATTTATGACAAAGTAAAAACTGCTGTGGTAGAGGCCTACAAACAGTTGCGTATTGGGAATCCGCTAGATCAAAACAATCATGTGGGGCCTCTGATAGATACTGATGCTGTGAAAAATTATCAAAATGCACTTGAGGCAGTCGTTGCCGAGGGTGGAAATATCATAGTTGAAGGCGGTGTGCTTCAAGGCGAAGGTTATGAAAGTGGGTGTTATGTAAAGCCCGCCATTGCAGAGGCAAAAAATAATTTTAATATTGTTCAGCACGAAACTTTTGCACCTGTCCTTTATCTGTTAAAATATTCTGGAACAGTAGAAAATGCTATTGCTTCACAAAATAATGTAGCACAAGGCCTGTCTTCAGCCATTATGACAAATAATCTTCGAGAAGCCGAATTGTTTTTGTCTCACGCTGGTAGCGACTGTGGTATTGCAAATGTCAATATTGGAACTTCGGGAGCTGAAATTGGAGGTGCTTTTGGAGGCGAAAAAGAGACTGGTGGCGGTAGAGAATCTGGAAGTGATGCCTGGAAAATATACATGAGAAGACAAACCAATACGATCAACTACACAACAGACCTTCCCTTGGCTCAGGGAATTAAATTTGATTTATAATACTTTAGTTGATAGATTAATTAATAAAAAAGTCACATAAAAATGTGACTTTTTTTTGTTTTATGTGTCCAAACCCATAAGGCAGTACGTTATTGTGCTGCTAGATGAACTAATATCTAAGCTTTATGAGTAAAAAAACAACCTACTTGTTAGGGATTTTGGCCACCCTAATCATCGGTTTTTTTCTGCACTGGTATTTTTGCTGCAATAAAAACTGTACAAAAACATCAATTGCAAAAGAGACCTCACAAGAAAAAGCCGCCACAATGTTTCCTTTTACATTTGATGACGGTGATATCGCCATAAGCAGCAATGACAATTTTAATTTCATGTCATCGGACCATGCTATAGTGCAACCTTTATCTGAAGATTTGTTGTCTTGTATTAAGGAGATGATTACACATCTTAAAAATAATAAAGACAAAAAGCTAAACATCTCCGGCTATTTTAAAGAGGGTGAGAATAATCTATCTCATTTTGAAAACTTAGGGGTGGCTAGAGCAAAAGCCATTAAACAATTCTTAATAGAACATGGGTTATCTGCTGATCAAGTTTCAGCTTTTGGTAAAAAAGACAATTCTCTAACTCCAAATCAAAGTGGTATTCTTAGAGGGCCTTATGCTTTTACTGTAGAGAGCTTTGAAGGGATTGGTGGTCGTTCTAAAAGAATAAGTGCAATGAAAAACGACCTTATGAAAGACCCGGTACTCGTCCGCTTTTTACCTGCAAAAGCAACTACTTTCTTATACAAAGAAGAGAAAAACAAACTAAAAGCGTTAGCCAATTATCTTAATGCCTCCGATAATGTAAGTTGCACTATTGTAGGGCATACGGATAATGTTAAGTCTGAAGAAAGCAATTTGAGGCTTGGCAAAAAAAGAGCTGAATTTACAAAAAGAAAATTGTTAGAATATAGCGTTGACGCAAACAAAATCAACACAACCTCTAAAGGCGAAACTGCGCCTATTGCTACAAACAAGACTGAAAGAGGGAAAGCCCTAAATAGAAGAACAGAAGTAATAATTAATTAAAAAAACAAAACATTATGAATACATGTATACTAATCCACTTTGGTGTTGGAATTTTATCTGCACTTTTCGGATACCTCCTTGGGAGATTATTTGGAAAAGGGCGTTGTCAAAATTGTGATGACTGGAAAGAAAAAATGGTAACTCTTGAAAAAGAATTAAATGCGAATAAAAAGAAAACCTCCCCACAATACAAACGATCGCTTGCTTCAACTGTAGCATCTACATACAGTTTTAATGCGAATTTGGCAAAAGGCGTCTTTGGTAAAACCATCAAAGAAAATGATCTTACTATTGTTGAAGGTATTGGGCCAAAAATTCAAGAGCTTTTCCATAAGAATAATATCAAAACCTGGAAATCATTATCAAATTGTAGTGTTCAAAAATGCCAATCAATCCTAAATAATGCGGGTGAGGCCTATAGAATTCATAATCCTGGAACCTGGCCAAAACAAGCCAGAATGGCCTATGAAGGAAAATGGGAGAAACTTCTCAAATGGCAAGATGAATTAGACGGTGGAATTGATAAGTTATAATACGTTAAAAACCCTGCAAATGCAGGGTTTAATTATACTTCACCTTGCGTAAAATACGCATACTCTCTTTATATAAATTATAAATATCCTCACTATGTTTGGCTAATAAAGGCTTAGAGAGTTCAAGCTGTTTTAATGCTTGATCAAAACCATTGAAATGACAAATTAAATATGTTATTGGAAGATTTTTTAAATCTTCTTGCTCATATTTTTCTAACGCTTGTTGTGTCCTTAATTTTTCCAATAAAGCATTGTTGATATTAAAAATATGGTGAAGATTTTTTTTGTCATAAACTGGGGGCTGAAACAAAAGTTTTGTCTCAATATTGTACTGAGCATTTTCAGAAAAAGTAATGCTTGTTTCTTCTAACTTTAAATATTTATTTTGACCATTTAATCCAAGATTAACATATTCAATAATTTTAAAACTATCTTTATCATAACGTATTTCAACCTCATCTAATGTAGAATAAAAAAGGCGAACTTGTTCGTTAATAAGGGCAATATCGACCCTCGAATAAAAGGTTTGATTTTTAACGACTTTCTTTTGGCCAGACCAGCAGATTACAAAATATTCTTTAAAAACACGATACGTTGGGCTGTAATCTTTTCTGTTTTTCATAAAATCAAAAACGCCGTCTAAAGTGTACTGTATGTTGTTTTGAGCATGCTGCTCAATGGCCTCAACGATTTTCGAATTGGTGTCGTTAAGCTTCAAATCGAATACTTTTGGCATGCTCATGCTGCCATCTCTAAAAAATACCGAACCGCCATAATACTTCCAAATATTCTTTCGTAACGCGGTAATGGTATTTGTTGTTTTTGATCTAATTGTCACCAACCCCACTACCTTATCTTCTGAAAGGTGCGGAAAAGGAATGTTTTCATATTGAATAATAGGAGGATGTTCTAGGTAAGCATTAATTAAATTTTGAATTTTACTGTCATCAAAAAAATCTACTCCAACAATGTCATTTGAAGGGTCGTCAACTCCAATGATGATGTAAGAATTATTCTTTGGATTGCTGTTTGAAAGCGCACAGATATGTTTCAAAAACTTTGCTTTACCCTCTTTTTCTGAAATATTAATTTGACGCTTTTTGTCATAAAAACTGTTCTCGTCGTTATGAGCAAGTAGGTTTTTTATAAGTAAGCGTTTATTAATCATTATTCTAGAAATTAAGGAACGTTGTGGCCTTGGCTCGCCACAAGGATTTTGAACCAGTCTTCTGTAGATAGTTCTATGGAAAGCGATTGAAGTGCAGATTGGATTCTCTCTTTTTGGGTAGTGCCAATGATCGGATGTATTTTCGAAGGGTGTTTCAAAATCCATGCCAACAACAACTGATCTTCACTTGCACTATATTTTAATGAAAGTTCCGAAAACTCCTTTTTCATTCGCTGTTTTTTTGCCTGATCATCTAAACTAAAATAAGACCGAACAGGCCCCCAGGCCATTGGCGTTATTTTATGTTGTAGTATGCTATCCAAAGTTCCATCAAACAAAGCAGAGTGTTGTACAGCAGAAAACTCAATTTGATTAATGTCCAAAACGCCTTCAGACAGCATTAAGTCCATATGAGAGGAAGAGAAATTAGACACCCCAAAATTTAAGATTTTCCCTTCTTTTTTTAAATCTTCTGCAGCTCTCATCACTTCCTCTGGATGCATTAGAGGACTAGGTCGGTGAATTAAAAGCGCGTCCAAATACTCGGTTTTGAGATGTTTCAACGAGGCTTCAGCCGAAGCAATTATGTATGCTTTTGAAGTATCATAGTGGATGATCTCATTAGAGCGATTATCACTTGTGTATTGAATACCACATTTTGAAACAAATTGGACTTGATCTCTTGGAATTGAACTTTGACTAAAGGCCTTTCCAAAAGCAGCCTCCATAGTGTACCCGCCATAAATATCGGCATGATCAAAAGTGTTAATGGCATTTTCATAAAAAAAGGCCAACAAATCAGTCATTTGTTTTGTGCTCATTTGCTTACCCCATTGACCCCAAAACATTGTTCCTGCAACAAGTCTAGAATTTAATATTTTTGGCATGATTTTTTTAATATTAAATTTAAAAAACATAAGCCTTTTTTCTCTCAAAAAAATATTTATTTTTAACCAATTATTAACAGAAACAACAGAATAATTTTAACACCTTGCAAAAATCAATATTAATCTAATAGATCCCGAATAATGGAAGAAAACGTGCAAACAATTGATATTAAATCTATAAACGAAAAAATTGAAAAACAAAGTGCTTTTATTGACCTACTAACGTTAGAAATCAACAAAGTTATAGTGGGCCAAAAACATATGATAGAGCGGTTGCTTATTGGTCTTTTGGGTCAGGGGCACATATTGCTTGAAGGGGTGCCTGGATTGGCCAAGACACTAGCAATAAACACTTTATCGCAAGCCGTTTCTGGTAGCTTTAGTAGAATACAATTTACACCAGACTTACTTCCCGCTGATGTTGTTGGAACCCTTATATATAACATAAAAGCCAATGATTTCAATATCAAAAAAGGGCCTATTTTTGCTAATTTTGTTTTGGCAGATGAAATCAATCGAGCCCCTGCAAAAGTGCAATCGGCACTGCTTGAAGCAATGCAAGAAAAACAGGTAACTATTGGCGATGAGACTTTTATTTTGGAAAAACCTTTCTTAGTCATGGCAACCCAAAACCCTGTAGAACAAGAAGGTACATACCCACTTCCCGAAGCACAAGTCGATCGTTTTATGTTGAAAACCGTAATCGATTATCCAAAATTAGAAGACGAACAGCAAATTGTCAGAGCCAACTTAAAGGGTGCTTTTGAGAGCGTTAAACCTGTTGTAAGTGTGAAACAAATTCTAGAGGCGCAAAAGGCTGTTCGTGAAGTCTATATGGACGAAAAAATTGAAAAATATATTCTTGATATTATCTTTGCCACTCGTTATCCAGAACGTTACAATCTGTCTGAAATAAAACCTCTAATTTCCTTTGGAGCATCGCCTCGAGGAAGCATCAATTTGGCTACTGCGGCAAAATGTTATGCCTTTATAAAACGCCGTGGATATGTCATCCCAGAAGATGTACGGGCCGTTGTTTTGGATGTACTACGCCATCGTATAGGAATTACTTATGAAGCTGAGGCAGAAAATATTACCTCAGAAGATATTGTCCATAAAATTGTAAATGTTATTGAGGTTCCTTAATGGAACTGAACTCAAATTTTTTCATTGCCTAAAAAACCGCATTCAAAACACCAATGGATACGAAAGAGCTCCTAAAAAAAGTACGTAAAATTGAAATCAAAACACGGCGTTTGTCCGATCATGTTTTTGGTGGAGAATACCATTCAACTTTTAAAGGCCGAGGAATGACGTTTTCAGAAGTACGTCAATATCAATTTGGAGATGATGTTCGAAATATTGACTGGAATGTCACTGCTCGATACAACGAGCCCTACATTAAGGTTTTTGAAGAGGAGCGCGAGCTTACAATGATGCTTATGGTGGATGTCTCTGGCTCTGAAAATTTTGGAACTTATGGTCAGTTCAAAAGCGAATACATCACAGAAATCGCTGCAACACTAGCTTTTTCTGCAACACAAAACAATGATAAAATTGGCTTGATTTTGTTTTCGGGCGAGGTTGAACTTTATATTCCACCCAAAAAAGGACGCTCTCATGTGCTGCGTATTATTAGAGAACTCCTAGAGTTCAAGCCTCAAAACAAGCAAACACATATTGCAGAGGCGCTCAAATTTCTATCCAACGTTATGAAAAAGAAAGCCATTGTTTTTGTGCTTTCTGATTTCATCGACAAAGAGTATCAACACAACTTAAAAATTGCCTCTGGAAAACATGACATTACTGGCATCAGAATTTATGACAAAAATGAAGTAGAACTACCAAATCTAGGAGTTGTTCAAATGGTAGATCAAGAAACAGGACTTTCGTCATTAATCAACACCAGTTCTAAAAAAATTAGAGATCATTATGCAACGAATTATCGCGCACAAGTAAATTACTTTAAGGACAGTTGCAAAAAAGCTGGAGCAGGATATATAGATTGCAGACTAGACGAAAGTTATGTAAAAAAATTATTGGGTTATTTCAAACAAAGAGCATAAATCTTTTCAATGAAAATAAACACACAACATATCAAATTATTTCTAAAAAGGTTTACTTTTTTAATTGGGGTTTTACTTTCATTTATTGGGCATACACAACTTAAAACTTCTGTTGATTCCACCTCCATTAAAATTGGAGAAGAGGTGCTGTACACTATTGAAGCCGAAATTGATAGCACAGCAGTTGTGATTTTTCCTGAAGGACAAACATTTCAACCCATGGAAGTCATTGAAAGTTACCCTGTTGACACGGTTTTATATGATATTCGTCGAAAACTTATAAAAACGTATGGCCTTACACAATTTGATTCTGGTGCTTTTACCATCCCCCGTCAAAAAGTTTTAGTTGGAGACAAAACATTGTATTCGGATTCTATTCAAATAAAGGTTCGACCAGTGATTGTCGATACTACAAAACAAAAATTATTTGATATTAAACCTATAATCACTGTTGAAAAACAACCATCAGTTTGGGAAAAATTTTGGTGGTTATTTATCCTCATCATTGCGATAGTTTGTAGTGGGTTGTGGTGGTTCTTTTTTCGAAAAAAGCCCTTAACAGAGGAAGAGATTATTGCAGCTTTACCCCCTTACAAACAAGCAAAATTGGCCCTACGCAAACTTGATGAGAATAGTTATTTTGAAAACGAAAAAATTAAAGAATTCTATTCCGATCTTACATTTATTTTGCGAAAATACCTCAACGAAAAGGTGTATGATCAGTCGCTTGAAAGCACAACAGAAGAGCTTGTAGCAAGGCTAAATATGCTTAAAGACTCTAAAGAAATTTCACTCCAAAAAGTAACCATTGAGAATATTCAAGAAACTCTAAAGCGAGCTGATCTGGTGAAGTTTGCAAAGTCCACTCCTGATTTTGAAATTGCACGAATGGACAAGCAAATCATTGACAAAGAAATTGATCATGTTAAAGAAGGTTTGCCAGAGCCCACAGAGGAGGAATTATTAAAAGATTTAGAATATCAAAAAGAATTTGAAAAAAAGGAAAAAAGAAAAAAAATAAGACTGTTAGGGCTTTGTATAGTTGGTACTTTAATTGCTTTATATGTTGGTTTTGGCATACGTTCTGGGTTTACAACAGCCAAAGACACACTCTTGCGCCACCCAAGTAAGTTGCTTTTAGAACATAATGATTGGGTGACTAGCGAATACGGTGCTCCCGGAATTATTGTACAAACCCCCGAAGTTTTGGAGCGACAAATTCCCGCAAAAAAGGATACGATCAGTTCAAAATTCAAAACCAAAATTTTCAGTTTTAAGAACTCTAAAGTTCCGTTAGAAATTACAGTTAAAAGTTCTGTTTTGAGCTCAGATGATCCCGCGGCTCAGCCACCATCAGAACCCATAGATCTTGTTGGTATAGCCAATAGGGAGCTTACTTTACTTGAGAAAAAAGGAGCTGTCAACATTATTCCAAGAACGGAACAATTTATTACTCCCAATGGACAAGAGGGGTTAAAAACGTATGGCACAACAACACTAAATTTTGAGACTGGAGAATTTGCAGAAGGCAACTTTATAATACTTGGTTTTTCTACACCAAAAGTACTTCAGCAATTAGTGTTAGTTTGGAAATCAGACGATATTTATGCCAAAGACATGGCAGATCGCATTATAAATTCTGTTGAATTGATAAAAGAAAATCAAGAGTGATGCTAGAAGGAATAGAATTTACACATAAAGAATTGCTTTGGTTGCTTTTGGTAATCCCCGCTCTTTTACTTTGGTACATTACAAAACACAAAAAGCAAACCGCTACTTTAGAAATTTCGAACAGCAACGGTCTCGTAAAAGGGAATCAAATTTGGTCTATTTTAAAACACAGTTTGTTTGTGATGAGAGCATTGGCACTCGCGCTTATTGTTGTTGCGATGGCAAGACCTCAAACCGTAGATGTTTCTACAAAAACAAAAACAACGCGAGGGATTGATATTGTAATGGCCATTGACGTCTCGGCAAGTATGCTGGCCAAAGATTTGAAACCCAACAGATTAGAGGCATTAAAAAAAGTGGCAAGTAAATTTATTACAAGACGTCCCAACGATAGAATTGGACTGGTTGAATATGCTGGAGAAAGTTATACGAGAACACCTGTTACAAGCGATAAAGGTATTATTCTAAAATCTTTAAGAGAAATAAAATACAATACCATTATTACTGGAGGAACTGCCATTGGTATGGGACTTGCTACAGCAGTGAATCGTTTAAAAGAAAGCAAGGCCAAAAGTAAGATTATCATTTTACTCACCGATGGCGTCAATAACTCTGGGTTTATCGATCCTCAAACGGCCAGTGAACTTGCTGTAGAGTATGGCATAAAAACATACACCATTGGGCTGGGAACCAATGGAATGGCACTTTCGCCTGTGGCAATAAATAATGGAAAATTTCAATACTCTAGAATTCAAGTTGAAATTGATGAAAAGTTGTTAAAAGAAATAGCCACCGAGACTGGTGGAAAATATTTTCGAGCGACAAATAACAAAAAACTAGAAGACATCTATGCTGAAATAGATCAGCTAGAAAAAACTGAAATAGAAGAGTTTAAATATTATAATTATGAAGAAAAATTCCGACCGCTGGTCCTTGTGGCATTAGGTTTGTTGGTTTTAGAATTTTTGCTTCGACACACACTTTTAAGGAGTTTTATATAATTATGTTTCAATTAGAAGAAGATATATGGTTTTGGCTTTTACTCATCCTTTTGGGAATGCTTCTTGTCTTCCTTTGGACACAGTTATGGAAAAAAAGAACAAAGCGTAAATTTTCGGATTTAACCCTCTTAGAGCGCCTTAGTCCAGACCAATCGGCGTTCAAATCTGTTTTAAAATTTATTACACTCTCGCTTAGTTTTATATGCTTGATAATCGCATTGGTCAATCCAAAAATTGGAACGTCTTTACAAACGGTAAAAAGAGAGGGTGTCGATATTGTTTTTGCGATAGATGTTTCAAAAAGTATGCTAGCCGAAGATATTGCTCCCAGTAGATTAGAAAAAGCAAAACAACTAACGACACAAATCATCAATAACCTTGTAAGTGACAGAGTTGGAATTATTGCATATGCCGCAAAAGCGGTTCCGCAACTTCCCATCACAACGGATTATTCTTCTGCAAAAATGTTCTTACAGAACCTAAATACAGATATGCTTTCTTCTCAAGGAACTGCCATTGATGAAGCCATACAATTATCGAGAAGCTACTACAATGATGAAGAGCAGACAAATCGTGTGTTAGTCATAATTTCTGATGGAGAGGACCACAACGATTTGAGTCTAGAAGTGGCGGAAGCCGCCGCAGAAGAAGGGATAAAGATTTTTACCATAGGCGTAGGCACAGAAAAGGGAGGTCCCATTCCGCTTAAGAGAAATGGCATCGTTATGAGTTATAAAAAAGACCAAAATGGTGCCACTGTAATTACAAAATTAAACACAAATACTCTTTCTGAAATCGCAAAAGAGGCAAATGGTACGTATGTTGATGGTAAAAACACCAACGATGTTATAGAAACTATTGGCGATATTTTAAATAAAATGGATAAAAAAGAATTTGAAGCGAAAGAGTTTGCAGAATTTGAAGATCAATTTCAGTGGTTTTTGGGATTAGGACTTTTCTTTTTAATTTTGGACATCCTATTTCTAGAACGTAAAACAGCTTGGCTAAAACGCCTAAACTTGTTTAATGAAAACCTATGATGATAAGCACACAAAAAAATAAACATTACTATCCTATTGAGCCGTACACCATTGTGTTTTTACTGCTCTTATCGGTGTTTGGCAACTTGTTATTTGCACAAGAAATCGATGAGCTTCAGACAGCATCTGATGCGCTTGTTTACGAAGGGAATATCGCTTCAAAAGATAATTTTATAGAAGCTGAAAAATATTACAGAAAAGCAATTTCAAAAAAAGCAACAAACGCAAAAAGTGCCTACAATCTTGGTAACGCGTATTACAATTCTGAGCTCTATGACGAAGCGCTTTTTAAACTTGTTGAAGCTACAAAAAATGCAACTAAAGAAGAAAAACACCGCGCATTTCATAATATCGGAAACACCTTAATGCAAACTAAAAAATGTAAAGAGGCCGTTGAGGCCTATAAAAATGCATTAAGAAATAAGCCTTCGGACGAAGAGAGTCGTTATAATTTGGCGCTAGCCAAAGAATGCGCCAAAGAACAAGGCGGTGGCGAGGGAGAAGACGAGAAAAAAGACAAAGATAAGGACGAGAACAAAAAGGACGACCAAAAGGAAGATAGCGACAAGCAACAAGATAAAAACGAGCAAAATAAAGAGCAAAACGGAGACGATAAAGAAGAAAAAGAAGGGTCCGATAAAAAGGATAATAATGGAAAGCCAAAAGACGAAAAAGGGGACCAAAAAAATCCACAGAAAAAAAATGAAAATCAACAAGGAAAGCTCTCTCCTCAGCAAGTCAAAAACCTGCTTGAAGCCATGAACAATGAAGAAAAGAAAGTTCAAGAAAAAATGAATGCTTCTAAAATTAAGGGGGTAAAAATAAAAACGGATAAAGATTGGTAGTGTATGAAGTTAAAATCGCTTTTATTAATTATTTTTCTTTCAAGTTTTGCAGTTGCTCAAGTCAAGTTCGAGGCGAAAGCAAGTAAAACTCAACTTGGTGTGAATGAGCGGTTACGGATAGATTTCACTATGAACGAAGATGGTGATAATTTTACTCCACCTAGTTTTGAGAACTTCAAAGTTGTTGGAGGACCTAGTCAATCCATTAACAACTCTTGGATTAATGGTGTCCGTTCTTTCTCAAAAAGCTATACCTATTTCTTATCTCCAACAAAAAGAGGGACGTTTAGTATTGGGCAATCAAGTATAGAAATTGATGGCGAGGTGTATAAAACATCTCCGATAAAAATTACCGTTACCGCTGCGGTTGATATCCCAAAAGATCCAAATGATCCCAATTATATCGCCTCAGAAAGTATCCACTTGGTTGCTGAAGTTTCAACAACAAACCCCTATTTAAATGAGCCTGTTAGTGTTGTATATAAACTTTATGTTGCAGAAAATACTGGGGTAAGAAATTGGTCTGAGTTGGACAGCCCCCGTTACAACGATTTTTGGAGTCAAAACATTGACGTTAAAGGACAGCAAGTCAAAGAAGGAAAATATAAAGGAGAAAATTATCGTTATGTTGTTCTGAAAAAGACGGTGCTTTATCCACAAAAGACGGGAAAATTAAATATAGAACCTCTTTCGTTGGACGTGAGTGTTGAAGTCCCTTCAAAAAGAAGAGATGTCTTTGGACGATTGATGATGACCACTACAAATCGTATTGTAACTGCTGGTAAAAGGACAATAAATGTAAAGCCACTTCCTAGCAGTGGAAGGCCAAATGATTTTTCTGGCGCTGTAGGAAATTTTGAGTTCAATATGATGTCAAACAAAAGTACTTTGAAAGCCACAGAAGCTTTCGAATTGAAACTTGAAGTCTCAGGAAAAGGTAACTTAAAGTTATTTAAACTCCCAAAACCCAACCTCCCTAGCGCTCTTGAGGTCTATGAGCCTGAGCATTCTGAAAAAGTTTCTACAACTCTTTCTGGAATGAGGGGCAGCATTTCCGACACTTATACTGTTGTTCCAAATACACAAGGGCAGTATCCAATTCCAACAGTCACATTTTCTTATTTTGATTTAAACACAGAGACATACAAAACACTTTCCTCTAATGAGTTGGTCGTTTCGGTAACTGGTGGGCCTAAATCAAACTCCAATGAAAATTCGCCTTTTGAAGGTGTGCAAAAAACAAGTGTAACTGCATTATCCAATCAATTTTCATCATTTAAGTCTAATGGTCATTTGGAGCCAATAGCCAAAAATCCATTTTATAATACCTCGCTCTTTTGGTGGTTGTTTTTAGGGCCTTTGATCTTGATCCCTATGGTTATTCTTTTGACTAGAAAACTTAGTCAAAGAGCCATGGATATTGAAGGAAATAAAACGAGGAAATCAAATAAACTTGCTCGAAAATACTTGAGTGCTGCAAAAAAAACAATCGGCAAAAAAGACGCATTTTATGTGGCGTTAGAGAAAGCTTTACACAATTATCTTAAATCTAAATTAAAGATAGAAACGAGTGATTTTAGGAAAGAAAAAATCAGTATTCTTTTATCTCAAAAAGAAGTTCAAAAAGAGCCCATTTCTCAATTTTTAGAAGTGCTAGAGTCTTGTGAACTCGCGCGATATACTCCGCTAGAGGTTGCAGACATGGAGCGTGATTATCAAAAAGCCGCTGAGGTTATTAATGCACTTGACAAACAATTAAAATAATATGAAAAACGTAATTCTTCTTTTCTTTTGGTGGATTGCAACACTTGGTTATTCTCAAGGAAACTTACAATTTGATGAAGCCAACGCCTTGTACAATAATGGAAAATATGAAGCTGCAATTACGATTTATGAAAAAATACTAGAAAGCAACCTACACTCAAGCGCATTGTATTTTAATATGGGCAATTGCTATTATAAATTAAATAAGATTGCTCCTAGTATTTATCATTATGAAAAAGCGCTAAAATTGTCTCCAAATGATAAAGAGATTCAGAACAACTTGAATTTTGCACAGCAAATGACCATTGATCAATTTGATGCCATTCCAGAACTGGAAACCTCCAAATTTATCAACAAAACGGCAAATACATTTAGTGTGGATGGCTGGGCTATCTTGTGTGTTCTACTCATGTGTGTTTTTGTCGGCTTTTTTATTGCTTATTATCTTTCCAACAACACCAAAACAAAAAGAATCTTTTTTGTAATGTCTATTGTATCTTTTTTAATTCTCATTTTTACTTTTGTTTTACTCAATAAAAAAATTGACTTAGACAATGAGCGTTTTGGCATTATTTATCAGCAAGAAATTAATATAAAAACTGAGCCCAACCTCAGAAGTGAAACCGCTTTTGTTTTGCATGAAGGCACAAAAGTTCAAATTATAGAATCATACAAAAACACCTGGTCAAAAATTAAACTCATAGATGGGAATATCGGGTGGATTTCTAACAATGCTCTCAAAGAGTTCTAACTTTATTACCATAATATATGTAACATTTTTTAATTCCTTTTAATATGCCCTAAACCTCTACAAATCATGAAAATTACAAACAACCTATTCTCAAACATTAAGGGTGATGCTTTTGGTGGCATCACCGCAGGAATCGTAGCTCTACCATTGGCACTAGCCTTTGGTGTTTCTTCTGGTCTTGGACCAAGTGCCGGACTTTATGGTGCAATTTTTATAAGTTTTTTTGCTGCCCTTTTTGGCGGAACAAACACCCAAATTTCTGGTCCTACTGCACCAATGACTGCAGTAAGTATGGTAATTATTGCAGGAATTGTTGCCGCCAATGATGGCGATATTGATAAAGCTTTACCCTCAATTTTAATGGTGTTTTTTTTGGCTGGACTAATGCAAATTGGCCTTGGCTTTTTGGGTCTCGGAAAATACATAAAATACATCCCATACCCTGTTGTCTCTGGGTTCATGACTGCAATTGGTGTAATCATACTTTTAACTCAAATTTTACCCTCTTTAGGATACAATCCAAAAGAAGATTTAGACTATGTCAATACATTTAAACCACAAGCGGAAGAAATCATCCTTGAAAATATTTTGAAAGACGAAGCCGGCGAAGGTATTCTGGTTTTAGAAGATTTTAAAGAAACCATAAAAAGAGCAAACAAAATTTCTGAAGAAGATATTCTTAGAGAATCCAAAACGCTTGCTGCTAAAGAAGCCTCAGGAACTATTGGTGCGCTCAAGGTTATGTCTAGAGCTCTTCGAAATATCAATTGGCTTGAATTTTTTTTAGCACTCGGAACAATAATAATCATATTTGGATTTAAACGCATTACTACAGCAGTACCGAGCACTCTTGTTGCGCTTGTTGTAATGTCTGGTGGAGCTATTGCTTTAGGGTTGGAGTATAAGCCTATTGAAAAAATTCCTGATGGCCTTCCTATCCCCCAACTGGAACTATTTTCGAATTTTAAATTAGACAGTATAAGCCCCTATATTTTTACAGCGCTCACATTGTCTCTTCTCGGTGCAATTGACTCGTTGTTGACAAGTGTTGTCGCCGATAATATGACAAAAACCAAGCATAAACCAAACAAAGAACTTGTTGGACAAGGTATTGGAAATAGTATTGCTGCAGTATTTGGTGGAATCCCCGGTGCCGGTGCAACAATTCGAACGGTTGTCAATATTAATTCTGGTGGAAAAACAAAACGCTCTGGAATGATCGCTGGAGTCTTGCTGCTTTTTATTTTATTGGCGTTGGGGCCTGTTGCTTCCAAAATTCCTGCAGCAGTACTTTCTGGAATTTTAATTACCGTTGGAATTGGCGTAATGGATTATAAAGGCCTAAAAGCTATTCCTGCATTACCAAAAGACATTGCTTGGGGGCCTGTAAAATTAAGTTCGGAAGTTTTAATCATGCTAACGGTGTTGATTTTATCAACTTTTTGGGATTTAATTTTCGCAGTCGGTATAGGATTAGTCATTTCTTGTCTCATGTTTATGAAGCTCATTGGCGACCTAACGGCAGAACGTTCCGAGGTTGATACACTAAAGGAAGAAGCATGGCCAGATGAAATTAATTTCCCAAAAAAATTAAAAGGGGAGGTTTTTATAAAACACATTAAAGGGCCCCTTTTCTTCGGATCAACAGCAGAATTTCAACAACTTTACAAGCAAATTCCAGAAGGTGCAAAAACAGTTGTGATTCGGCTTAGCAGAATGCAATACATGGATCAAACAGGATTGTATGTTATGGAAGATACACTTCAAGATTTAAAAGCTAAAGGCGTAGATGTGGTGTTTGTAGGGCTCCTAAAACAACCTAGATATATGATGGAACGCATCGACATCATCCCCGATTTTATTCCTGAAGAACGAATATACAAGTCATTCAAAACATATTTAAGCAGTTTGTCTAAGTAGTAGGTTTATTGTTCTTCTGAATCTTCAAATTGTGGAAGCTCCAATATGGTTTTTTCATCGATAAAGCGAGGTAAAATCATTGGGGCTATTGCCCCCACGGGTTGGTAGAGAATAGAGTCTTCTAACTCATCTTTTGATACCATTGAAAGTGTGGTGTTGAAGCGCTCAAAAACAAGCAACAGCACCGAAAGAATCAGAGTGATTTTGAGACCCCCAAAAAGGGCCCCCAATAATTTATTGATAAGACCAAGAGCCGCAAAATTGGCTAGTTTTGTTAAAGCCTTGCCGGCTAGGGAAACCGCCAGAACAATAACAATAAATGTAATGGCAAAAGAAGATATATTCATTGTTTGTTCTGACCAATCGACATAACCCGATAAAAATTCTGCTGCATAATTGCTAAAATGAACCGCGCCATATACCCCAAGCATTAAAGCCAAAAGTGAAGCCACCTCTACAAACAAGCCCTTGAAAAAACCCTTAATAATTCCATACAGAATAAGCGCGCCAAGAATAATGTCGATAACAGGCATAAAATAATTTGAATTAATATTTCTTTAATGAAAAATTAGAGTCTAAATTTACAAAATAAATTATGGCAAGAGACGAAGAATTAAAAAAACGCTGGGAAACACTTGTAGACAAACTATCTCTACGCTTTGCAGATGGAGCGGCACTAGACCTGGATGGAATTATTTATCTCATTGGCGTTCAAGAGCTTGGACAACTTCATCGTCGTTTCAAAAAAGATGAAAAACTCAATTTGATGCATATCGCCATTTGTCGCCTTTTGTCGCCCTATGGATATTACGAACTTGATTTTGTTGATGATGACGGTTGGCCTCACTACAAAATCAAGGCACAATTGCCCAATTTGAAAGCTGGTGAACAAAGCGTTCTAATGAAAGAAGCCATTGTAAACTATTTTCTTGAACACGAGTTTATTAGATAAGATTTCTTAAATTTGGCTTTTATTTCAAGACCATGATTGACCGCATTCAAAATTTAATTGACGAAGCCCAAAGTTTTACAACAGATTCTGCCTCCGAACTTGAAACATTTCGCATAAAATTTTTAGGAAAAAAAGGCCTTTTAAATGATTTGTTTGCTGATTTTAAGTCGGTGCCAAATGAACAAAAAAAGGCATATGGTCAGGCCATAAATACATTGAAAGCTACAACTCAAGAAAAGGTAAACACTCTAAAAGAACGTTTAGAAACACAACCCTCAAACGCTTCATCTTTTGGTGATTTGACGCGCCCAGGCGAGCCCATACACATTGGAGGACGCCACCCTATATCATTGGTAAAAAATCAAATTATTGATATCTTTTCTAGAATAGGATTTAATGTTAGTGAAGGTCCAGAAATTGAAGATGATTGGCACAACTTTACGGCACTAAATCTACCCGAGCATCACCCTGCCAGAGACATGCAAGACACTTTCTTTGTGCAAACAAATCCGGATATTTTGTTGCGTACTCATACAAGTTCTGTTCAGGTTCGCTATATGGAAAACAACACCCCTCCGATTCGAACTATTTCGCCGGGAAGAGTATATCGCAACGAAGCGATTTCTGCGCGTTCTCATTGCTTTTTTCATCAAGTAGAAGGCTTGTATATTGATAAAAATGTGAGCTTTGCCGATTTGAAGCAAACCCTTCAATACTTTACAACTGAACTTTTTGGTAAATCAAAAATACGTCTTAGGCCATCCTATTTTCCGTTTACAGAGCCAAGCGCCGAAGTAGATGTGTACTGGGGGCTAGAAACAGAAACAGATTATAAAATGACCAAAGGCACAGGTTGGTTAGAAATTATGGGCTGCGGAATGGTCGATCCGAATGTTCTCGAAAATTGTGGGATTGATTCCAAAACATACTCTGGCTTTGCTTTTGGAATGGGGATAGATCGCATTGCTTTGTTGTTGCACCAAATTAATGATATTCGTTTGTTGAGTGAAAATGATATGCGCTTTCTAAAACAATTTAAAAGCAGTTTATAATACCTTCAAAAAACAATTAGTCTAGTTTTTCTGTTAATTTCTTAAGTGCTTGCTTTGGGTTTTTGTTGTTGTACAGCACCTCATAAACCATTTCAATTATTGGGGTTTTTGCAGATTTTTCATGATTTTGATTGATTTCGTATGCACTTTTGGTAGCATAGTATCCCTCTGCAATCATATTCATTTCCATTTGTGCCGATTTTACAGTATATCCCTTACCAATCATATTGCCAAACATTCTATTTCGAGAAAATGTTGAATAGCCTGTAACTAATAAATCCCCCAAATAAACCGTTTCATTAATTTTTCGTTTCATTTTGTACACTTTTTTGATGAAACGCTTCATTTCTCGGATAGCATTACTCATTAAAACACTTTGAAAATTGTCGCCATATCCCAATCCATGAGCAATACCAGCCGCAATAGCGTAAATATTTTTCAGCATTGCTGCATACTCTGCTCCCACAACATCGTCATGAGTTTTTGTTTTGATATAATGACTAGAAATTTGATGGGCTATCGTTTTGGCTGTTTTTGTGTTTGTACAAGCAACGGTCAAATACGAAAGGCGCTCTAGTGCAACTTCTTCGGCATGGCATGGCCCTACCAAAACCGCAACCTGATCAAAAGGGACATTTCTGTGTTGATGAAAATGCTCTCCAACCAAAAGCCCTGTCTCTGGAACTATCCCTTTGACGGCAGATAAAATAATCTTATTTGAAATATCAACAGATAACATCTTGAGCTGCTCGTAAATAAATGCTGATGGTATCGCAAACACTAACACATCCGCAGAGCTCGCCACTTTGTTTATGTCATCGCTCAATATTAGCCGATTGACATCAAACTCAACAGAACTTAAATACGAAGGATTGTGTTGCTCTTCCTTTATATAATCTATGGTTTGAGATTTACGTACATACCAACCAACAGATGTGGTTTTTTCACTCAACATTTTTACAATTGCTGTTGCCCAGCTGCCATTCCCAAAAACTGCATATTTTAATTCTGATGCCATTTACTGAAATTTATCCAGACAAAAGTACTAAAAAATTAATGCTTGTAATCTATTGATTTTTAGTGATATAATCTTTTGGCACGCAATTTGAAAATACTTTAATAATTTAAAACTGATACATGATGAAATATATGAAAACTCTAAAATTCTCTCTTCTAACTTTTCATTTGCTGTTTCTTTTTGGATCATGTGAAACTGATGAGGTTTATGCCCCTCATAACAATAACAATATTTCGTTAGAGCAACTCTTGAGAACATATGAGCTTTGGTCTGTTGACATTAATAGTACTCGAGGAAATGGCCAAACAGCATTTGTGGAAATGGCGTTTACCCTTTCTTTTATCAATGGAAATTTATATGCAAATAACAATTTGGTTGGGTTTGGTGATCGAGGTAATGGATATGGAATCGTGGTTGGGGCGTACGATACTGGAGGTATTGTTTTGGATGTTTATCACGATATCGATGGACACCAACGGTTTGAAGTGTATCAAGAAACTGCAACCTCAATAGAATTATACAATCCATCCAATGACACCTCTTATTTCTTAGACGGATATCAGCGTAGCGAATTTGACTACGATGACGTATTTTTTGAAAACGTTGATTTTTTTCTTCAGGAATATAAAACTTGGGAGAAAACTCTCACTAGCACTCAGGGCAATGACACCAATTTTGACAGTGAAAATTACCTCTATTTTTTCAATGAGAATAATACTAATTTATTCAAAAGCTCAGAAGATGAAGCTATTGGTAATGTAGATAACATATTTTGGGACTATACAGGAACCTATAATGTAAGTGCAATTTCAGCGAGTAGCGACACAAAAAAACTCTCCTTAAATTATGATTTTTATGACAATGATCATTTTGAATTATCAGTCATAAATGATGAGCTCATAAGACTATTTCATCCTGATTCTGGAAAAACCTACGAATTTCGTGGGGTGAATAATGTTGTATTTATGAAAATACAAGGAGATGGCAAAACCACATTAAATTCGGGCATAATTCGTTCTCAAAAAACAAAAAGAAAAGAAAATATACGAGCAAAAAAGCGCTCCAATCTAGTCACTTATTTTTCTAAGCCGTAAACTTTTGTGAAATGGTGTCTAAAAATCGGGCCTCATAATCCTCTTTGCCTTCCCAATTGTTATAATCGGGTTTGATAATGTTTTCTATAAAATCTGAGATTTCCTCAAAAGAATCCATTGTTGTGAGTTGAGACATCACACGGTCGTAATCTTCGTTATTGTTTTCAAACAAATGATTCACAAAAGCTAAACGATCATTAAGTCCTATTTGAAAACCTGTGCCTTTTAACGCATCATTTAAGGACGCTTTTGGCGTTGTGGGAGAAGTGGCCTCTGGTTCATTTTGTTCAACAACTTCGTCTTCTATAGGGGCAAAAATTGGAAGCTGGTTATAACTTGGTGTTAAGGCCGAAAGATCCTCTTCTATTGGCTCTGCTTGAACTTCATTTATTTCATCAACCAAATCATCTACAGCACTTGTTTCTTGAGGCATCTGCGCAACAATGTCCTTAATTTTTTCTATCGCTGGTTCCATAATCGCTTCTTCTTCCTCGCTATCAATATTGACATAAACTTTTTGGTCAACCTCAATAGAATCTGTAACTTTATTGTTGAAAGCGCCGTCAAGCGCGTCAAAAAATGAGGCGCTTGTATCTATCTCTTCTGGAAGATCACCATCAAACTGCTCTTCTAAAAATTTAAGAATAGCTATTTTCTGATACAACTGTGCAATTTCTTCATGCATTTTAGACAAGTCTTCCTTGCCCGTTAATTTTAATACCCTGTGCGCTATACTTATAAGTTCAGACTCCAGTTTCTTTTTCATTACAAAACAAAATTAATACGTTGAAATAAGTTTTAGTGTTATGCTTTTATTTTTAGTAAATTTACATCACCTTTATAATAAGCAATAAAAATAATTTGCTTGCGCTAAAATTACAAAATGTTTCTTGAAAATACAGTAAACGCTAAAGAACAATTTGGATGGATCGAAGTGATCTGCGGATCGATGTTTTCTGGAAAAACTGAAGAGTTAATCCGACGTTTGAAACGCGCTCAATTTGCCAAACAAAAAGTAGAAATATTCAAGCCCGCCATAGACGTGCGTTATGATGAAGATCGTGTGGTGTCTCACGATGCCAATGAAATTCGTTCTACACCAGTTCCTGCGGCGTCCAACATTCCTCTTCTAGCAGATGGCTGCGATGTTGTGGGTATTGATGAGGCACAATTTTTTGACGATGAAATTGTAAGTGTTTGTAATGCGCTAGCCAACAAAGGTGTACGTGTCATTGTTGCTGGTTTGGATATGGATTTTAAAGGCAACCCTTTTGGTCCAATGCCAAATCTTATGGCGACCGCAGAGTATGTAACAAAAGTTCATGCTGTATGTACAAGAACAGGAAATTTAGCACAATACAGTTTTCGCAAATCAAATGACGATAAATTAGTTCTTTTGGGTGAAGTTAAAGAATACGAACCCCTTAGTCGAAGTGCGTTTTACAAAGCCATGACCAAAGAAAAAATCAAAAATATGAAGGTTGTCGAGCCAATAAGTATTGACCATCAAAAGAAAAAAAACTAACTCTTGTGGTGGGCGAAACAATTTTAGAAATAGATCTTTCTGCGTTAAAAAACAACTTTAATATTCTACGCACCAAAATAAATGAAAACACCATGTTGCTCGCTGTGGTGAAAGCTTTTGCCTATGGAAGTGATGCCGTAAGAATTGCACAATATCTCGAAAAATTGGGGGTCGATTATTTTGCAGTAGCTTATATCCGTGAAGGGGTTTTGCTTAGAAAAGCTGGTATAAAAACACCCATTCTTGTACTTCACCCTCAAGCTGTTAATTTTGATCTTCTTTTAAAATTTCAGCTCGAACCGAGCTTATACAGTTTCAAAACTTTAAACGCTTTTATAGCTGTTGCAAATACAAATTCCACAGACCGTTTTCCAGTACATCTCAAATTTAATACAGGGCTCAATCGTCTTGGATTCTCGCAACATCAAATGGAAGACGTTGCAGAAATCATCAATTCTAATAATAGTATTCATGTGGCGTCCGTTCTTTCACATTTGGCTGCTAGCGAAGATGAAAAAGAACGTGAATTTTCTCTTCATCAAATAAATCGCTTTAAAGACATTACCGAAAAGTTTGAGTCTTTGTGCGGATATTCATTTATTCGACACCTTTGCAATACCTCGGGTGTCGTTAATTTTCCAGAGGCACACTTTGATATGGTGCGTTGTGGTATTGGAATGTATGGCTTTGATAATATGGAAAAAACTGTATTCGAGTTTCGACCAATCGCCTCTTTAAAAACAATTATTTCTCAAATTCATAATATTGATTCGGGACAAAGTGTAGGGTACAATAGGGCTTTTATTTCAGACTGTCCAAAGAAAATTGCAACTCTTCCAATAGGGCATGCCGATGGTATTGGTCGTCAATATGGCAATGGCGCAGGCGCAGTTTATATTCTTGGACAAAAAGCTTCAATTGTAGGAAATGTTTGTATGGATATGATTATGGTAGACGTTACTGAAATTGAGTGTAAAGAAGGAGATGAGGTTGTTCTCTTCGACAAAAACACCACCGCAGAAGATTTCGCAAAAAACGGAAACACTATTTCCTATGAACTTCTCACTGGAATTTCTCAACGTATAAAACGTATTTTCATCTCAGAATAATTTGTTTTATTTCTGCGTTTTGAATATGTTCGTGTCAGTATTAACCCAAATCTAAAATTTATGCTTAAAGAATTCAAAGAATTTGCAATAAAAGGCAACCTCGTCGATATCGCGGTTGCTTTTGTAATGGGAGCCGCCTTCAAAGATGTTGTAACCAGCTTCACAGGAGGAATCGTATCTCCTTTGATTGGCCTTATTTTCAAGGCAGACTTCAAAAATTTAAAATATATATTACAAGAAGGCGTTGTTAATGGAGACGGCGTTTTAGAAGGAGAATCTGCAATAATGTGGGGGCAATTTCTTGTACACACCATCGACTTTATAATTGTGGCCTTTGTAATGTTCTTAATCATCAAAGGTATAAACGCCTTAAAAAGAAAAGAAGACGAAGCAGCATCCGGTCCATCAGACAACGCTCTTTTGTCTGAAATTAGAGATTTACTAAAAAAATAATCGTTTTTTTAAAAAAAGGGGAGCCATCTGCCCTTTTTTATATTTAAAATTTAAATAAAAGTAACACCTTATTTAGTAATTTTGTTGTTTAATTTTAAGTCGATATAAAATGAAAATAGCAGTTGTCGGTGCAACAGGAATGGTGGGCACTATAATGATGAAGTTGTTGGAAGAGCGAAATTTCCCTGTTTCCGAACTAATTCCAGTAGCCTCCGAACGCAGTGTTGGAAAAATAATCACCTTTAAAGATAAAGACTGTAAAATTGTTGGTCTTGAAAAAGCGGTTGCTCTTAAACCAGAAATTGCATTGTTTTCTGCAGGTGGTGACACATCCTTAGCATGGGCACCAAAATTTGCAGAAGCGGGTTGTGTTGTTATCGACAACTCCTCGGCATGGCGTATGGATCCTACAAAAAAACTTGTAGTTCCAGAAATTAACGCCAATGTTATCACTTCAGATGATAAAATTATTGCCAACCCAAATTGCTCTACAATTCAGCTCGTAATGGCTTTGGCGCCCCTACACAAGCGTTATACAATGAAGCGAGTCGTTGTGTCCACTTATCAATCCGTTTCTGGAACAGGTGTAAAAGCAGTTCGCCAAATGGAAAATGAAATTCATGGCAAAAGCGAAGAAATGGCCTATCCCTATCAAATCTTCAAAAATGCATTACCACATTGCGACGTCTTTTTAGAAAATGGATACACCAAAGAAGAAATGAAACTAGCCAAAGAACCACAGAAAATACTCGGTGACAGTTCTTTCGCAGTAACTGCAACCGCTGTAAGAATCCCAACAGCAGGCGGGCACTCAGAATCTGTAAATGTTCAATTTGAAGAAGACTTTGAATTGACTGAAATTAGAAGAATTTTAAGTCAAATGCCAGGAGTAACGGTCCAAGATAACCCTGACACCAACACATATCCAATGCCAATTTTTGCACATGAAAAAGATGATGTTTTTGTGGGTAGAATACGTCGCGATGAAAGCATGCCTAATACTTTAAACATGTGGATTGTTGCTGATAATCTTAGAAAAGGAGCGGCCACCAACGCTATTCAAATTGCCGAATACATGGTAGAACATGTATTTACCGCTACCACATAATGCTTTGTGTTGAAAACATTTGTTTTGGCTATGCGAATAACAGAACGCTTAGTGCTATTTCCCTTGAGGTAAAACGTGGTGAATATCTGGCTGTTGTTGGAGAAAGCGGCTCGGGAAAAAGTACTTTATTAAAACTTATTTACGGCGAATACGATGTCGATAGCGGCTCAATTACTTGGGATCAAAACGCTATTTTAGGACCAAAAGACAAGTTGGTTGTTGGGCACGATTTTATGAAATATGTTGCTCAAGAATTTGACTTGATGCCTTATACAAGCGTTGCTGAAAATATCGGAACACACCTTTCTAATTTCTATCCAAAAGAAAAAGAAAAGCGCATTCAAGAGCTTCTTGCTGTTGTTGAACTTGAAGATTATCATTCTACAAAAGTAAAGCATCTTAGTGGCGGTCAAAAACAACGGGTTGCTCTTGCAAAAGCCCTCGCAAAACAACCAGAAATTCTCTTGCTTGACGAGCCTTTTAGTCATATTGATAATTTTAAAAAACAAGCGTTAAGAAAAAACCTGTTTCACTTTCTGAAGTCCAAACATATCGCTTGTATTGTCGCCACACATGACAAAAATGATGTTTTGTCGTTTGCAGATCAAATGCTTGTGATCCACAACGGTAAAACGTTGTTGGAGGGCTCAACAAAAGACCTTTATAAAAACCCAAAATTTCCTTTGGTTGCCGCATTTTTTTCTGAATACTCTTTAATAGAGGGTGATATTTATTATGCTCATCAAATAAAAATATCTGAAAAAGGGACGATAAAAGCGCAAGTTAAGCATTGCTATTTCAAGGGTACACATTTCATGATAGAAGCAGAGTTTGGTGCTGAAAAAATCTTCTTTATTCATCCGTCGTCCATTAAAATAAATGAAGAAGTCCTTTTGTGGGCTAAAAAAGATGTCTAAAAATTTAGTAAATTAGCAGAGACCCAATCATCTTTTTTTAAATCAAAACACTGTGTTTTGCGTTAAATTCAATTGGCTATGGAACCTATTGCTATACACACTACAGAAATTGTCGAAAGACTTCCGAGGCATTTAAAGCAATTTATTGCCCCGCAAAATTATGAACAATACACCCCAATCAATCAAGCTGTTTGGAGATATGTGATGCGTAAAAATGTTGTTCACCTAAAGAATATAGCACACGAATCGTATCTTGAAGGATTAAAAAAAGCAGGAATTGATATTGATTCTATCCCTAGTATTTATGGAATGAATCGCATTCTGAAAGACATTGGTTGGGCTGCAGTTGCAGTAGATGGGTTTATTCCTCCAAACGCGTTTATGGAATTTCAAGCCCATAAAGTTCTCGTAATTGCCTCGGACATTAGGCAGCTAGAACATATTGAATACACTCCTGCTCCCGATATTATTCATGAAGCCTCTGGTCATGCACCTATCATAGCAAGCCCAGATTATGCAGAGTTTTTAAGACGCCTTGGAGAAATTGGTTCAAAAGCTATACTTTCAAAATACGATATCGATTTGTACGAAGCTGTGCGAAAACTTTCTATTTTAAAAGAAGCGCCTGGGGTTAAAGAAAGTGAGGTTTTGGCGGCAGAAAGAGAGGTTGATCTCCTTCAGGGGCAGCAGCACGAATTCTCTGAAATGGCACAAATAAGAAATATGCAATGGTGGAGTGTAGAATACGGATTGGTGGGCAGTATGGAGAACCCAAAAATTTATGGTGCTGGGCTCTTGTCATCTATTGGCGAAAGTGAATGGTGTATGAGTGATGACGTTGAAAAAATTCCATATTCTATAGATGTTGCTCATATGGGTTTCGACATTACAAAGCCTCAACCTCAACTTTATGTCACACCAGATTTTGCATATTTAATGGAGGTTTTAGAAGAATTTGCCAACACCCTAAGTATTCGAAAAGGAGGTTACAAGGGTCTACAAAAACTTATTGACTCCAAAACTGTTGGAACAATAGAACTAAGCACTGGACTTCAAATTTCTGGTGTATTCACAAAACTCATCTTAAATGATGACCGAAAAGTGATTTATTTTAAAACCGAGGGGACTACCGCATTGGCCTATCGTGATAAAGAACTTGTGGGACACGGTATAGAAACACATAAACACGGATATAGCTCACCATTGGGAATGCTTAAAAGTGTCAATCTTCCTATAGAAAACATGACTCCTGTGGATTTGAAGGCGTATAATTTATATGACGGTCAGCGGCTTTCTTTTGAGTTTGAAAGCGGTATCAAAGTAGAAGGTCTAAACATCACTGGCATACGAAACGTGAAAGGGAAAATTATGGTTATTCAGCTGGAGGATTGTATCGTTACCTATGGCGAGGAAATTCTATTTAAACCAGAATATGGCGTCTTTGATATGGCTATAGGCAACGAAATAACCTCTGCTTTTGCCGGTGCTGCAGATAGCAATTCTTTTCCTGACCTTTACTGCGTTTCCGAGACCAAAACAATCAAAGTTGAGAAAACTAAAAAAGAAATCGCTTTAGAAAATTTATATCAAAATGTTAGAGATTTCCGAGTTTCAGGACAATTTTCTAACCCTGATTTAGAGATTATTTTTATTGCTTTAAAAGAAAAACACCCTAACGATTGGTTGCTAAATATTGAGCTTTTGGAGCTTGTAAATGATGCTTCGTTTGCATTAAAAATTAAAACGCATTTAGTCGATTTAGGACAAAGAAGACCTGAAATCAGACCTCTCATTAAGTCTGGACTAGAACTAATCGAAAAGACAGCCGATTATTTGTAGTTCAATTAATGTCATTTTTGCTATCTTTATATCGAATCATATATAAAACCAAATTCCTATGTCACTTTTTATGTACCCTTTTCTTGTATTTGGAGCGCTTATTGTTTTTGCAGCGTTCTTTGTCGTTAAGCAACAAACAGCCGCTATAATTGAGCGTTTTGGAAAATTCCAAAGCATTCGTCATTCTGGACTTCAGCTCAAAATTCCTTTGGTTGATAGAACCGCTGGGCGATTGAGTCTAAAGATTCAACAACTCGATGTTATTGTTGAAACAAAAACCCTAGATGATGTTTTTGTTCGTCTAAAAGTATCTGTTCAATACAAGGTGGTTAGAGAGAAAGTTTATGAAGCCTTTTATAAATTAGATTATCCACACGATCAAATTACGTCTTATGTCTTTGATGTTGTTCGTGCAGAGGTGCCAAAAATGAAACTCGATGATGTTTTTGTAAAAAAAGATGATATTGCAATTGCTGTAAAAACCGAGCTAAACGAAGCGATGATGGATTACGGTTATGACATCATCAAAACACTTGTAACAGATATTGATCCAGATGCCCAAGTGAAAGAAGCAATGAACAGGATTAATGCTTCTGAGCGCGAGAAAATTGCCGCTCAGTTTGAAGGGGATGCTGCCCGAATTTTAATCGTTGAAAAAGCAAAGGCCGAAGCCGAAAGTAAACGTCTGCAAGGGCAAGGAATTGCGGATCAGAGGCGAGAAATTGCTCGTGGACTAGAAGAGTCTGTAGAAGTCCTTAACAAAGTAGGAATCAATTCTCAAGAGGCCTCTGCGCTAATTGTTGTCACACAACATTACGATACACTTCAATCTATTGGCGGGGAGTCAAATAGTAACTTAATTTTATTACCAAATTCTCCACAGGCAGGAAGCACTATGCTGAATGACATGGTGGCTAGTTTTACAGCGAGCAACCAAATAGGAGAAGCCATGAAAAAGAAAAAGAAAGAAGAATAGTTTTTTTAAACCGTACAATCTATAAAACAGAAGCCTCTTCAGCTAGTAATTTATTGCTGTCTGCGGAGGCTTTTTCTATAAATTCATCTATCTGTTGGTTTCGTTCTTGTCCTTTAGAAAGAAGTTCTTTAAGAACGATAAGCGCTGCAATCCGGGTTCCTACTTTTTTGGCTGCTGTGCCAAAAAGAGGTTCCAGTTCTTTATAAGGAACCCCTGCGGAGAGTTGCTGGATTTCGGCCTTAACTTTTAACTGTTTTTGCTCTGGTAAATTGGTGTATTTTTTTCCCAATTGTTTTATGATATCAATCGGTTTTCGCTCGTGTTTGGTCGGAGTTTGTTTTTGTGAAACACTTTCTTTTGGTTTCTTTTTTACCCAATTGTCTCTAAGTCCAACTGTTTTATTGAACACTACTTTTGCGGCTGTACTATCTTGATCTACACAAAAATACCCTAAGCGCTGAAATTGAAAATGATCGTTGGGTTGAACATTTGAAATATTTGGTTCTACAAAAGCAGTTGTTTTGTGTAAAGAAGAAGGGTTTAAAAATGTCATAAAATCTTCTTCTTGACTATCTGGTGCCTCATGAGAAAATAGACGATCGTATATCCTAACCTCCGCTTGTATCGCGTGTGCGGCAGACACCCAATGCAGGGTTCCTTTTACCTTTCTAAGGCTCTCCTCTGTACCGCTGCCACTCAAGCTTTTTGGATCATATGTACAATGAATTTCTTGTATGTCGCCTTCTTCATTTTTTATAACCGATTCTGCCTTGATGATGTAAGCGTTTTTCAATCGCACTTCTTTTCCAAGAGCTAAACGAAAATATTTGCTGTTGGCTTCTTCTTTGAAATCATCTCTTTCGATATAAAGTGTCTTAGAAAAAGGCAGGGTTCTGCTTCCCGATTGCGGGTCTTCAGGGTTGTTTTCTGCGTCTAAAAATTCGGTGTTATGCTGTTGATAATTTGTGATGATCAGCTTCACTGGATCTAAAACAGCCATAATTCTTGGTGCTGTTTTATTTAAATCTTCACGGACACAAAATTCCAGCAAAGACACATCAATACTATTGTCGCGTTTTGCAACACCAACCGTGTTGATGAATTTTTTTATCGCTTTTGGTGTATATCCTCTTCTTCGTAAACCAGAAATTGTTGGCATTCTTGGATCGTCCCACCCAGCGACAACGCCCTCTTCTACAAGTCTGAGCAATTTTCTTTTGCTCATAATGGTGTAGTTTAAGTTTAATCGAGCGAATTCTCTTTGTTTTGGTAGTTTGGGGTATTTCTGATAACTGTAATTATATACACAATTTTTGAACCAGTTGTATAATTCGCGGTGGGGCTTAAATTCTAAAGAACATAACGAATGAGAAATTTGCTCAATATAATCGCTTTCACCATGTGTCCAATCATACATAGGATAGATACACCAAGTCGATCCTGTACGGTGGTGAGAAGCGTGAAGAATTCTATACATGATGGGGTCGCGCATCAACATATTGGTGTGTTTCATATCAATTTTGGCGCGCAACACATGAGTGCCTTCTTCAAAATCTCCGTTTCGCATTTGAAGAAATAGTTCTAGGTTTTCTTCTGGTGTTCTGTTTCGATATGGTCCATCAACGCCGGGCTGTGTAGGGGTTCCTTTTTGCTTGGCCATATCCGCGCTCGATTGCGAATCGACATAGGCTTTTCCATCTTTAATCATTAAAACAGCCCAATCAAAAAGTTGATCAAAATAATCTGAAGAATAACATTCTTGATCCCACGTATAACCCAACCAAGAAATGTCTTCTTTTATGGCATCGACATAGGCCTGTTCTTCTTTAGTTGGGTTTGTATCATCAAACCTTAGATTGACCGCTGCGTTGTATTTTTCTCCCAGACCAAAACTAATCCCAATCGCTTTTGTATGACCAATATGAAGATAACCATTGGGTTCTGGAGGGAATCGAAAACGCAGCTCCTTTTTACTCAAACCGTTGTTCAAATCGTCTTCTACAATTTGTTCTATAAAGTTTAAAGGTTTATTGCTTTCTGTCGCCATAAATAATTGTATTCTGAGTAAAATTGAATAACAAAATTAATCAATTAAAAAGATTGATGATATATCTTTATTAGAAATGTTACTTTTGTGCAACTAAAATTATAGAAATGGGAATTATAAAGGTCGAGAATATAAGAGTTTATGCTCATCATGGGTGTTTGACAGAAGAAACTATTATTGGCAGCAACTATAGAGTAGATGTATCGGTAAGGGCATGTCTTGAGAAGTCCTCAAAAACAGATGGGCTTTCAGATACTGTTGATTATGTAACTCTCAATGCCATTGTTGTAAAAGAGATGAATATCGCATCAAAGCTTTTAGAAACCGTTGTACAGCGCATTATAAGCCGTATTTTTGATGAATATCCCGACGTTGAATGGGCAAGCGTTTCGGTCTCAAAACTAAACCCGCCAATCGGAGGAGATGTAGAAAAAGTTACTGTTGTTTTAGAACAAAACAGGAGTTAAATTTTTGGAACTAAAACATTTAAGGCCGCTGGTTTTATAGAAATTGTTAAGGTTTTTGATGTTATAATCAGAGACTCTCCGTCTATCTGGGTTAAGAATTCTTCCTGTTTTTTGTGTGTGACCTTTATTTGATTTGTAAGAACATAGGTTGCTTTGCTATACCTTTTATTCTTATCAAAGATAAACTGTGTGGCGAACGTTAGTTTATCAAAAAAAGACAACTTTTCCGTAAACACAACATCTAGTTTTCCGTCTTGCAAAGAGGCCTTTGGTGTAAGGGATATGTTATACCCCATTTCGTTAGAGTTTGACACAAATAAAACGGAAGGATCGAGAGTTTTTTTAAAATCATCAAATTCTAAATCTATCATTTGTGGGGTGGTTTTGTGCAACAACGCCTTTAAAGCGGCCCAAAAGTATGCGATGATTTGGCGCTTTTTAAACCCTGTATAATAGTTTATTATCCGGGCGCCAATCCCTAAACTCATGTTACTAAAAAAATAGTGTTCATTTACTGTTCCAACATCAATTTTTATACTGTAATTCTCTTTAATCGTTTCGAGAGCTTTTTTCACTGAATTTGATATACAAAGGTGTGAAGCAAGCCCATTACCAGAACCCAGTCTTATAATCCCCAACATTACTGGAGTACCAACAAGCAGAGTAGCAACCTCATTGATCGTGCCGTCTCCTCCGCATGCAATTATTGCATTTGCCCCTTCCTCAATAGAGGCCTTTGTTAGAGAAGCGGCGTTGTTGGCGTGTTTGGTGGTTTTTATAATAATCTTAAACTCTTCTCTATTTAATACTGATGCAATGGTGTGAAAATCCAATTTGTTTTTTCCTTTGCCAGAAATGGGATTTACAATAAAATGTATGCTTTTTTTTGTGTGCAATTGAATGTTTTGTTTTGTGTGCTTTAAGCAATAATGTTTAATTCTCTTGTGTGTCCTTTTTTTTTGCGTAAATTTGCAGTCCTTTTGGCGTCTTGGCCGAGTGGCTAGGCAGAGGTCTGCAAAACCTTTTACAGCGGTTCGAATCCGCTAGACGCCTCAACAACAAAACCTCAACATCTGTTGGGGTTTTTTTATCGAATTTCTTCTATCATTTGTTTTGGGTTCAATTTATCCTTTGGTAAAAACCCTTTTGTAATTAGTACTATACCACATATTGATAATACAATACCTAATATTTTTTTTATATAAATTATTATTTCTGGAGTTAAGTAGCCTTTCAGTCGTTTTGCTAATAAAATTTTTATAAGGTCTGTAACAAAATAAGAAATGATTAATGCTCCAAAAAAAACAAAGAAACGATTTACATTTCCTTCTAAGTTTGGCCCTACCACAATTATTATTCCCAACCAAAAAACTAAAACTCCTATATTGATAAAGTTAAGTAAAAACCCTTTTAGAAATAATTGTATATAGTTGTTTTTTAAAGGCGTTTTTGAATTTGTCTCTAACTCCTTTTTGTTCGGTTTTTTTGAAAACGTAATCACCCCATAGACCGCCAAAAGGGTGCCTCCAAAAATATAAAGACCGGGCTGATTGCTTAAATTTTCTAAGAGTTGATAACTGCTAAAATAAGCAAGTAAAATAAATATGATATCAGCAATAATAACCCCTAAATCGAAAGCAAGAGCCGCCCTAAACCCTTTGACAATACTAGTTTCTAAGAGGACAAAAAAAACGGGGCCTATCATAAAAGCTAGGAAGAAACCTAATGGTATGGCCGCTTGAATGTCTTCTATCACTGTTATTAATCTTTAAAAATAAGTCGTCCTCCAAACAATTTGTTTTGTTTGAGTTGTTTTGGTGTTCCATAGACAAAAACATCTCCACCAGAAAATATCTTAACTTCTAGTACATTTGTTGTTTTTACATAAGCTTCTCCACCCGCTTTTATAAACAAAGAAGAGTTTTGTGCCGTTATATTACTGCCTTCATAAACACCGCCTGTACGAACGGTAATATTTTGTTTTGTTGTTTCTCCTGTTGTTGTAACAACACCTCCTGTAATACTTTTTACTGTTAATTGTTTGGTGTCCACAGCTGCAGTTATTCGTGCGCCTTCTTGCGCTTTTAATATAATTTCGTATTGTTTAATTTTGCTTTTTACTGAAACTTCTGCCCCTTCATTTGCATCTATTTCGTCTACAGATGTATAGTAAAGTTTGATTTTGGTGTTTTTGCCATTAAACATTTTCTTTAATTTCATTCGGATTTTTAATGTGTTATTTTTTTGAATCACACTAACATCACTTCTATTTTCTCCGGAAATAATAATCTTATTCTCATCAGATTTGATAAGCTCTATATTTATTAAATCGAAAACTTTTAGTTTAGAAAACTCCCCAAGTGTTTTTGTAACGGGGTCCTGTGAAAAAACCTGCATGCTAATAAATAGCACAATAAAATATAAGTGTCTCATTTTTATATATTATACTAAATTAAAATCTAAATGTCTTTTTATTAAATCGGCGTTTTTTACATGCACTTGCACTTGATCACCAAGTTGATACTTTTGTTTTGTTCGCTCTCCAACAAGGGCATAATTATCTTTATCAAAGGTAAAATAATCTCCTTTTATATCCCTAATTCTTATCATTCCTTCACATTTGTTTTCTATAATTTCTACATACATACCCCATTCTGTCACCCCTGAAATAACCCCTATAAAAGTAGTATCTTTTTTATTTTGCATATACTTAATCTGCATATATTTTATAGAATCGCGCTCTGCTTTTGTTGCTAAATTTTCCATCGCAGAAGAATGCTTACATTTTTCTTCAAAGCTTGACGCCGATGCCGTTTTATTTCCATCTAAATAATGTTGTAACAAACGGTGTGCCATTACATCGGGATAGCGCCGTATTGGCGAAGTAAAATGACTGTAATGATCAAATGATAGACCATAATGTCCAATGTTTTGTGTTGAATATTCGGCCTTACTCATACAACGAATTGTTAGTGTATCAACCAAATTTTGCTCTTTTTTTCCAACAACACTGCCAAGTAATTTATTTAAAGATGTACTTATTTGATTGGGGTCTTTTATATTTATTTGATGACCAAATTGTGAAACAACTCGTTGTAAACTTTCAAGTTTTTGTTGGTCCGGAACATCATGAATTCTATAAATAAATGTTTTTTTTGGTGATTGCTTTCCTATAAATTCTGCCACCTTTTTATTTGCAAGCAACATAAACTCTTCTATAAGTTTATTGGCATCTTTTGACGTTTTAAAGTAGACACCTGCTGGTTCATTTAGAGCGGTTAGATTAAACTTAACTTCGACCTTATCAAAAGATATTGCTCCATTTGTCATTCGTTCTACTCTTAATATTTTTGCTAATTGATCAAGAGTAGTGATAGCATCTTTTATAGAATGTGAAGTTTTATAGCCATCGTTATTTAAAGCAATGTGTTTTGGAATATCTACAGTATTATTTTCGATAATATATTGAGCTTCTTCATAACTAAAACGCGCATCGCTATAGGTTACTGTTCTGCCAAACCATTGGTTTATTAGGTTCGCTTTGGAATCGAGTTCAAAGACTGCAGAAAATGTATATTTTTCTTCTAGTGGGCGTAATGAACAAGCATTATTAGATAATACTTCTGGTAACATTGGAACCACTCTATCGACGAGATAAACAGAGGTTGCACGTTCGTATGCTTCGTCGTCTAGAATAGTACCTTCTTTTAAATAATGAGAAACATCGGCGATATGAATACCTACCTCATAATTTCCATTTTCTAAAACCTGAAAAGAAAGGGCATCATCAAAATCTTTGGCATCTTTTGGATCTATTGTGAACGTTAAAATAGCTCGCATATCTCTACGCTTCTGTATTTCTTCCTCTGTAATAGAAGTGTCTAAAGCATTTGCAAAATCTTCTATTTTTTTTTCAAATTTATAAGGTAAACCATAAGCAGCTAAAATGGCATGTATTTCTGTTTGATGGTCTCCTGCATCGCCTAAAATTTCCACAACTTTTCCTGTTGGGCATTCCGCTTTTGACTGCCACTCTACAACTTTTACTACAACTTTCTGGCCTTCTTTTGCGTTCTTTGTTTTCTTTAAAGGCACATAAATATCCACGGGCATTTTCCTATCATCTGGAACAACAAAAGCAAAGTTTTTATTGATTTGTATAATTCCGACAAACTCCGTTTTAGAACGTTTTATAATTTGTGTGATTTCGCCTTCCGATCGGCCTTTCTTTTTTCTGTTATGAACATAGAACTCAACCTCATCTCCAGAAAGCGCTCCTAGTGTTTTATTGGATGGAATATAAATATCTTGCTCAAAGTCTTCTGAAATAACATAACCTGATCCTTTAGAACTTAGATCAAAAATACCTTTATGATATTTGCTGTTGCTTTTAACAGAATATACACCTCGTTTAACTTCTTCTATTTGATTTGATAGCATTAAAAAATGTAAACATTCTATAACCTCTGCTCTTTCAGTAGGGTTATGAATCCCAAGTTTCATAGAGATTTGCTTATAATTTAAAGCTGATGACGTTTGAAGTATGGATATAATTCGTGAAGTGTGCTTTTTAAAAGCTTTATTTTTTTTTGATTTATTAGGCATTTCAGCTTTTTGATTGCTACAAATTTACAACTTTAAATTCAGCCATTTTTTATTGAAATTAACTTTATCAACATTATACATAATAATAATTTTATTTTTTCTTTAATTTAAAATCTATTGATGATTATAATTGCTTGTTAATTTCTACAATAACTTTTTAATTTTTATTGATTCAACCTGTTAATTGATATATTGTTCTATTTTTAATTGTTTATAACTCCCCTAATTTTTGAAATAAAATATGAATTAAAAATAATAAGTAAACTTTCTAAAATCATAATTTTTATTAATGAGGAATTTTTAAATAGAAATAAAATTTATTTTTCATTAACTATGTTTATTTATCAACAGGATATAAATAAAAATACAAACACTTTAATTTTTTTGTAAGTTTACAGTACTTCAATTAATTATATATATATGAAAATTTCTATAGGAAATGACCACGCTGGAACAGATTATAAATTTAAAATTTTAGAGCATTTAGAATCTAAAAATATAATGGTAAATAACTACGGAACCAACTCCAATGAAAGTGTTGATTATCCAGATTTTGTCCATCCTGTAGCACAAGATGTAGAAAACAACAATGCGGATTTGGGCATTCTTTTGTGTGGAAGTGCAAATGGTGTTGCTATGACAGCGAATAAATATCAAGGGATACGTGCGGGTTTATGTTGGACTAATGAAATTGTAGAACTCATTCGTCAACACAACAATGCTAATATTTTATGTATTCCTGCACGTTATACATCGGAAGACGATATTATTGAAATGGTAGATACTTTCATCACTACAGAATTTGAAGGCGGAAGACACCAAAGAAGAGTCGACAAAATACCAAGCTGTAATTAAATATATAAAATGATTTCGATTTTAGTAAAATCATTTGATGACCTTTCTAAGATAGAATTATATAAAATTCTTCGACTTCGAGCCGAGGTTTTTATTGTAGAACAAGACTGTATTTATCAAGATATTGATGATAAAGATCAAAAAGCGTTGCATGTTATTCTAAAAAAAGAATCAGAAATCATAGGTTACACACGAATCTTTTGGCCTGGTGATTATTTTGATGAGGCAAGTATTGGGCGTGTTGTGATTTCTAAAAAAGAACGTCATAACTGCTATGGAACAGATCTTATGAAAGCGTCTGTAAATGCTATTTATGAGACCATTAAAACCAAAAAAATAAAAATATCTGCTCAAACCTATCTTAAAGAATTTTATAATAATTTAGGTTTTTATGAAAAAGGAAAAGAATATCTTGAAGATGGAATTCCTCATATTTCCATGATAAAGGAGTGAGAATCTATTCTTTTATATACGTTATTTCTATTTCCACCCGACGATCAAATTTTGGATCGCCTCCTAACGGGTATTTATGTTTTAATCCAACATATTTCATCCTTTTTCTAGCAACCCCACTTTTCATTAAGTATTCATAAATATATCGCGCTCTAGCCAAAGATAAATTTCTCCTTCCTGTTCCTCTATCAATAGCATCTCGGCCATTGGCGGTACAACACACATGTCCTTGAATTGTAAAATAAACATTATTTTTTTCTCTTAATATTCGCGATATTTTTTCTAAAACTGGAATAGATTCCTTCAAAACATAACTATATCCTGTTCTAAATAGAATTTTATCTAAAACAATTTTATCACCTACCAATAGCGTACTTTCTAGCGTTATTGGTTTTTTTCTATCGTCTTTTTGCTCTTCTTTCTTTACTATTGGTGTTTCTTCTTTTTCGGTATTTTTATAATCGACATTAATTTCCACTTTTCTATTTAAACCCCTTATAATATTCAAATCTTCTGCAGCAACAATTTTCAATAAAACTTCTCCTTTTCCATCGACATTACTTATAAGTTCCTCTTTTATTCCACCTAAAGAAAACACGCTTTTTATGGCATCAGCTCTATTTTGAGATAACACTAAATTATAATTATCTGAACCTCTATCATCACAAAATCCATAAATCGATATTTTTGTTACTTTTTCTATTTCAAGGTTTTGAATGAACAATAAAAGTCTATTTTTTTCGGTTTCTGGAACGATATACTTATCGGTTTCAAAGTACACCACATGCTGCCTGCTTGATTGGGCTATCATAACATTAACACTAAAAATAAATAAGAAGATTAATTTTGGCATGCTTCAATATATTCAAATTATTTCAAAAGCGAATAATAGCGATTAGAATCTTTTAAGATTGATTTTGCTTCCAAAACAGCTTTGTTTTTCAAAAGAGAAAAGTTGTACATCCCTTCTCTGTAGTACTCTCTTTTTATAATTTCTTCCGATAACTTCCACATTATCATGTCTTTTGATTGTTCTAAAGCGAGTTCTTTTTCTTTTTGCAAAGATTTTTTCACTTGCAAAAGAGACGACTGCAACTCCTTTGTGTGCTCTTCATTACTATAATCAAAAGCCCTTTCTATAGCTTTTTCTGTGTAAGTCCCTAAAGAGAAATTTTTAGATAAACAGAATGCTTTAAAACTTCTAAAAACATTTGGGTTTAAATTAAAATCAGTCCAATCTTTTGTCTTGTTTTTTGAGTAATAATCATTGACAAAATTAAAAATTATATCCTCCTTTTCTAAAGTAGATACCAATTTGTAAGGGTCTAATTTACCGACAGTTATATCTGGATTGATACCTCCACCGTCATAAACTATTCTCCCATTTTTAGTTTTAAACGCTTTTTTGTTTTTGATTTTCTTGGCTTTTCCCGTAACCGATCGTTCTCCATAATTTAACGCTTGTATGCATCTTCCAGACGGAATAAAATAACGAGAGATCGTAACTTTGACTTGCGCACCATATGGTAATGGTTTTGGTTGTTGTACAAGGCCTTTTCCAAAACTTCTCTTTCCGACAACCACAGCACGGTCTAAATCCTGAAGACTACCAGCAACGATCTCACTCGCAGACGCGCTGTTTTCGTTAATAAGAACAACAAGAGGAATGTCCTCGCTCACGGGCTGTTTTTGCGTAAAAAATTGGTTGTTATATTGTTCTATATTTGATCGCGTTGAGACTACAAGTTGATTTTTTTTAACAAATAGATTTACAATCTTAACGGCCTCTTGAAGCAGTCCACCGGGATTGTTTCTTAAGTCAAGAATTAAACCCTTCGCCTCATCTATAAGTAAAAATTTTAGAGCCGATTCGACTTCCTGCGACGCTGTTCTCGAAAACCGATCTAAGGCGATATACCCAACGTCGTTATCTAGCATTTTATACAAAGGAACTGCTTTTGGCTTCTTTTCGCCACGAACTAATTCTACCTTTTTTTCTTTCTCGCCGCGTTTGTAAACGACACTAACTTTTGTATTTTTCTTTCCTTTTAATAACAGTTCGGCTTGTTCAAAAGAATCAGATAAAGCAGTACCATTTATCTCAATAATTTCATCCCCAGCCTTTAGGCCAGCTTTATCAGCAGACAACCCTTTAAAGGGTTCTTCAATTACGAGTTTTTTATCAATGATTTTCATTTTGGCACCAATACCAACATAAAGACCAGAGCGGTAAATTTTTGCATTTTCAACGTCTTGTTCACTGCTATATACAGTATAGGGATCAAGCTCAGAAAGCATGTGTTTTACGCCGTTTTCCATAAGTTCTGCAGGGTTTGTCTTATCTACATAACTCATATTGATTTCCTTGAAAAGCGTATTATAAATTTCGATTTGTTTTGCGATTTCAAAAAAATCGAAGCGAAACCCTACCAACGTCAATGCAATTGCAATAGAAAGCAATGAAAACCCTATCTTCTTTTTCATAAATTTTTTTGTTTAAATTTTTCTGCTGCCTCTTTGATTTTTTCATCCATTTGCTTCCATTCTGGTTTTTCTTTTCCAGTGTAAATAAGCATCAGTTTATATGCCTTAGAAGAGTTTTTTAGTACCGGCCAAAAGTGTGTTCTGGCGCCTTCTCTTATTTGTCGCTTTATTTTGTTTCGTTCTACAGCTAACTTAAAGTTTCTTTTCCCTACAGAAACACCAACCGCATTTTCCTTACTTTCTATAAAAATAACCCTAAAAGGAAACACATTGATAGAAATACCTTCTTCAAATAAGATTTCAATGTGTTTTTTTCCTTTTAAAGATTTCACTTTTTCTCTAAAACAATACGATTATTATTTGAATTTATATCAGCAACTTTTTTATCGGGGTCTAGGCTTACACTTGTAACATCTTTATCATTGTTCAATAAAAAAGAATAGGTTGGGTATGCCCACGCCCAGTCTTTGAGTATAATTGTCTTTGCTGCTGTTGGTTTTTCTCCTCGCATCATTTGTAATGGAATATAATACCTCTCAAGATCACCGTTAGAATATTCTATTTCAATTTCTGTAGGCATTGGCATCAACCCTATTCTTTCAAGAGTAACTTCTGTTCCTTTGTCTGTTTTTTCAATGGTCCTAACACCATAATCTATAACATTATCTGTTTTAGTCCAGTCTGTCAAGTACCAATCTAGCTCAAGATCTGACGCCTTTTCGGCACAACGAATAAAATCATTTGGTGTTGGGTGTTTAAAAGACCAAGCATTATAGTAGTCGTGGAGTGTTTTTTTAAAGGCCTTATCGCCAATTATATAGTTTAATTGTCTTAGAAAAACAGCACCTTTTACATAAGAAGATGTGCTATATGCGCCGTTGTATTCATAGCGGTCCGCATGTGTACTTTGTGGTTGTTCAAATCCGCTTTTTGCATAATTAACATAACGCTTATAAGCTCTATCAAAATACGTTTCTTCACTAATATTCATGACATCGACCTCTGCCATTGTACAAATATATTCCGTAAAGCCCTCGTCCATCCAAGGGTGATTGCCTTCATTTGTCGCCATCAAAAACTGAAACCAAGTATGTGCTAATTCGTGAGAGGTTACGCCCACCAAACTTTCAAAACTTCGCTCTCCAGTGATAAGCGTACACATAGCATATTCCATACCCCCATCACCTCCTTGAATTACAGAATATTGCTTGTAGGGATAAACTCCAATATTTTCATTGAAAAATGCCATAAGTTTAGCGGTAATTGGTTGTAAATTTTTCCAATGCTTTTTGTACTCTTCTTCTAAAGTGTTCTTGTAGTAAAAATGAAGCATTGGCCCATTTTCAATCTGTAATTTATCATGAATATAATCGGGGTCTGCGGCCCAAGTAAAGTCATGAACATTGGGCGCTACAAAGTGCCAAGTATTTGTTTTGTTCTTTCTTTTCTTTTTGGTTTTAGAAACGATTTTGATGTCTTCCTCGTTCTGTAGGTAGCCCGTTCCACCAACAATATAGCTGTTATCGATTGTGAGCTTTAAATCAAAATTTCCCCAAACCCCATGAAACTCTCTTCCAATATATGGATCTGCATGCCATCCTTCAAAATCATATTCTGCCAATTTTGGATACCATTGTGCCATAGATAAAGCGACGCCCTCAGAACTGTTTTTACCAGAACGCCTAACGTTGAGTGGCACTTGCCCTTCAAAACTCATATTAAAGGTTGATTTTTCACCAGGCGAGATTGGACGCTTTAGTTCAACTTCTAAAATTGTTCCAGCAAGAGTTGTGTTGAGTTTTTCGCCATCTTGAGTTAAATTCATAACATTCAAAAACCCTTGATCTTCTGGTGTTAGGTTCTGAATTCTATTCATTACTCTGCTATCGGGGTCTGCAATTGTCCTTGAGCGTACATCCATTTCACTCCCTGGCTGAAAGGCGTTGAAATATAGATGGAAGAACACTTTTTCTAAGGTGTCTGGAGCGTTGTTGGTATAAATTAATTGCTGAGTTCCAACATATTTAAAAGTTTCAACATCCATTTCAACGTCCATTGTATAATCTACTTGTTGTTGCCAATAAGCATTTGCGTTTCTCTGCCCAAACAATGAGGCTGTACAGCACAAGATAAGTGCAGTTAATATGTTTTTCATTTTCATCGTTTTATTTTGATATTCTTGAGGCCATTATCAAGGCATTGTAAGCATTTACTAATTTTCCAGATTTAGAAAGCGCACTAAACATTACTGTAGATCCATTTCCTAGACTCACTTTTTTCTGTATTGCTAGTCCAGATTCCATTAGTATTGTTTTTACTTGTGCAGCACTCAGTTTTGGGTATTGAGAAAAAATGAGCGCGGCGACTCCCGCAACAAGAGGAGACGCCATTGAAGTCCCTTGAGCAAACTCATATTTATTATTTGGGTAGCTGGAGTATATTTCAGTTCCAGGCGCAAAGACATCAACGCTACTTTTTCCGTAGTTGGAGAAACCTGCTACCAAACTAGAGCTATAGTCGTTTGTTGTTGCACCAACCCTCAAAAACGTATCGGATATTTCTGCCCCTGTACCAATTTGATCGTTGGGATAGTTTTCGACCTCGTCTGTGTTGTTTCCATCGTTTCCGGCGGCAGCAACAATTAGGACATCTTTTTTTGCAGCATAAGCAATCGCATCTCTTACCCAATCACTATGATTAGAAAAGCCTTTTCCAAAACTCATGTTTATTACTTTTGCCCCATTATCAACAGCATAATAGACACCTAAAGCCACGTCTTTGTCGTATTCATCACCATTTGGGGTGTTTCTTATTGCCATAATTTTTACATTATTGGCGGCACCATCAATCCCAATACCGTTATTTCTTGTCGCTGCAATAATCCCAGAAACATGTGTTCCGTGGCTTCGCCCTTCTTTTGGCATGACATTGTTGTTTCCGTAGTCTCTATCATTCAAATCGTTGGGGTCGTCATTAACAATAGAACGGCCATCAAAATCAATATTTAGGTTATAATCCAAGCGCTCATTAAATGAGTCTAAATCTCTATTTAAATCCTTTTTTAAATCCTCAATAGAATCGTATCCGAAACCATAAGATTGTTTGATGATGCTTAGTTGGCGGCCTAGGGTTTCGTCTTTTGTTTCGATTGCATAGACGTCTTCTTTAGTAAAAGACGCCTTTTTAAGGTGCGCAAGAACGGCTTTTTCTGCAGCGTTAATTTGTTCTAAGATAGCGGTGTACTGTTGTTTTAGACCAGAGAACTTTTTACGCTCTTTGTCGTAAGTTTCTTGTGCTTCATTGTATCTTGGGTGAGCGGTATTTTTACTTGCCAGAAGACGTACAAATTCTAATTGTTCATTGTTGGCTTCGCCAAGAAAATTCCAACCATTTACATCGTCAATGTAACCGTTTTTGTCATCATCTATTCCGTTATTTGGAACTTCGTCTTCGTTAATCCAGATGTTGTTTCTTAGATCTTCGTGTGTGATATCAATCCCAGAGTCTATTACTGCAACAACAACAGTTTTACCATTGGGCCTTACAAGTTTTTCGTAAGCGAGGTTTAGACTAACACCAGGGACATTGTCTTTTTTTAAATCAAAATGACTCCACCCTTTTTTTTCAACTTCTGTTAGTTCAGAAAATTTTACTGGGGTTTGATCAATGTTTTCTATAGGAGTAGAAAGAATAGGCGCTGTGGAACCACAGCTGTTTAGTAAAAATATTCCTGCAAAAGCAAGGTATTTCAGATTGGAAAATAGAGTTAGGTTTTTCATAGTGTTTAGAATATAGAGTTTAAAGAATGGGTTTTGTTTAGTCTTACACCTTTTTCTGTGTGTTTGACCGTTATGATTTCATTTGTGGCATCATGTTCCAAAAATAAATAATAATTTTGACTTGCAGCGAGGTTTAGAAAAACCTCTTTTTCTTCTAGGGTAAGTAAAGGTCGTGTGTCATAACCCATAATAAAAGGCAATGACACATGGCCAGCAGTTGGCAATAGATCGGCCATAAAACAAAGGGTTTTCCCTTTGTATTTGAGCATTGGAATCATTTGTTTTTCGGTGTGACCATTTGCAAAAAAAACATCAAATCCAAGCGGAGAATTTTTTAATATATTTTCTTTTGGGCACTGTATATATTTAAGGTTTCCTGAGAGTTCAATGGGCTCAATATTTTCCGATAGAAAAGATGCTTTTTCGCGTTTATTTGGAGTTTTTGCCCACGACCAATGCTTTTTATTGCTCCAATAGGTTGCATTTTTGAACGTGAGTTCATATCCTGTTTTCTTCAAATTCCACTCGACGCCACCGCCACAATGATCGAAATGTAAATGTGTAAGGAAAACATCGGTGATATCGTCTTTATGAAACCCATGTTTGGCTAAAGCTTGCTCTACACCCTGTTCTCCCCAACGATAGTAATAATTAAAAAACTTCTCCGACTGTTTGTTTCCCATTCCTGTATCAATCAATATCAATCGATTACCGTCTTCTATCAGCAGACATCGTGCTGCGATATCAATCATGTTATTTTGATCTGCAGGGTTTGTTTTGGTCCATATTGATTTTGGAACAACCCCAAACATGGCCCCACCGTCAAGCTTGAAATGACCTGTATTTAATACATACAGCGTCATGGTTTTTTAGAATCAAAAAGCCTAGTTAGTTCTTTACCAAAATCTATAAATGCAATAGTCTCATCGGTTCGTGCAAGTTTAATTTTATTAAAAATAAAGAGCGCTTCGCCATTGCTTTCTATATTGAAAAGAGGGTTGTTTTCGAAAAAACGAATAATTTCTTCTGTAAAAAATGCACGAATTTCTGTTTCGTCATTTCCATGAAGCAGGAATTTTTTAGAAAAATCTGGATACATTTTAAAGTCAATATTTTTGTAACCCTTGAATGACATCACTTTATCAAATATTATGCCTAGAACACCTTCTTTTTCCATCGAAAATATTGGAATCTTGTTGTTTAATTTTAACACCATTACTGTTGTGTTAAATGTTTCAGCTGTAAAGGCCTGACCCTCGTTGAACGTGACGTCAGAAATTTCCCATGATGCATTAAAATCGTCAAACGTACTTTTAAGACAGTTGTATTTACGCTCAATTGGTCTAATTTCAAAAAACTTAAAAGTTTTGAGATAAGTCGTGTCCCATACAACTTGACTATTGTATCGGTAATCGTTCTCAGCAGCTAAATTTTTTAACCTTATTTGTCTTTGCGATAGCTTAGCTGCCGAACTGTTTAAACTAATTTTTAATGCCCTATTATACGTAGAGTAAGAAACATGTGAGTCCAGCCCTGTTATAAAAGCCTTGCCCCCTCCAGCCCTGTGGGATTTTAGAAATTCAACAAGATAATCCATGTAGGTGATTCCTACTAGTCTTGTTTCCGACAAATCAATGTTCACGCTTGCCCCCAAAGGAATTTGGGAAACGAGTTTATCTATTCTTAAGATTCCGAGAAAATTTGCAACGCCTTTAATTTTTAAATCGAATGCTTGTTCTGATATTTTTTTTAATTTATGATCAGAGAAATACACCATTTTAAAAAATTGAGTAATGGATAAATTAGCTAATAGCATATGGTTAATTAATACCAACAATAAGCCTCCCACTAGACCAACCAACAAATTAGTGTAAAGCGTCAAAACCATTGTTCCAATAAAAAACACCAGTTGCTCAGGCCCTTGACTATAGGCTTGCTTGAAGACCGCAGGAGAAGCAAGTTTAAATCCTGTGTACACCAAAAGAATTGCAAAAGCACAGAGAGGAACCTGTCTCAATACAGGCCCTAATATGACAATAAAAACCAACAACAACAACCCTTGATACATGTTTGACCATTTTGTCTTAGCGCCATTGTGAATGTTAACAGTACTCCTAATAATTACGGCAATAATTGGGAGACCACCAATGAACCCAGCCACCATTGTGCTTAAACCAATGCCGGTAAGGTCTTTATTTAAATCTGTTTTTCTTTTGTATGGATCGATTTTATCTACTGCTTTTGCAATTGCAAGCGATTCAATACTCGTAATTATTAATAGAGAAAAAACCGTAGTCCAGAATTCGATGGTGTTAATTTTACTAAAATTAGGGTGCATAATGGAATCCATAATGGAATCTGGAATATCCAATAATAAATGCGGTCCAACTTCGTAAGCGTTACCAAACAGAGAAAGATTTTGAACCTCAAAGAAATTAAATAAATATACAAATGGAATTGAAAGAGCTATAACCCATATTGGGCCAGGCAAAAGGCCGAAAACTTTATTGCTTGTTTTAGAATGAAATAATAATAATAATAAACCCGCCAAGGAAATGACCAGCACAAACGGATTGGCTTGTGGCAGTAATATGAAAGCATCGACAAGGTTCTGTACAATACTTGAATCATCAGAGTGCGTTCCCATTGCAACATGGATCTGTTTTGCAAAAATAATGATACCAATTGCCGCTAGAATACCATGTATCACCGTACTGTGAAAGATATCTGCCAATCTGCCCAACTTTAAGACTCCTAACAAGGCTTGAATAGCACCTGAGACAACTACAGCAGCCAGAACATAATTAAACGCCTGACCTGATCCATCATCCATAAGTGCAATACCTAGAAGAATGACGCCAATAACCCCTTTGGCGGGTCCGTTAACAGAAATATGTCCGCCTCTGTAAAAGGTTGTCACTACACCGCCAACAATTGCCGAGAAAATACCCGCCATAGCAGGCGCACCAGCTGCTAAAGCAATGCCTAACGATAAAGGTAAAGCAATAAGTGCCACACTCAAAGCAGCGACCAAATCGCCTTGCCAGTTTTCAATTAGCCCCTGAAGACCTTTTTTTGGTTTGTTTTCCATTTTTTAAAGCGTTGAATGTAAGACACATTACCTCGCTAAGCTAAAATACTAAATATCTGTAATTATTTATAAAGATAGGAGTCCTTATTTAGCCAAACTTAGAAAATAGTACTGTCCCGACTATTGGGGGGTTCTAAACTAGAGCACGTCAATACGATCAAAAGTGTTGATAAGGTTGATTCTGTTTAGAGCTCTTTAGTCGTTTAGCTTAAGAACAGCCATAAACGCTTCTTGCGGGATCTCTACACTACCCACTTGACGCATTCTTTTTTTACCTTTCTTTTGGTTTTCTAACAGCTTTCGTTTTCTGGAAATATCACCACCATAACATTTGGCGGTTACGTCTTTACGAACGGCTTTTACAGTTTCACGCGATATGATTTTTGCACCAATAGCTGCTTGAATAGGAATGTCAAATTGTTGCCTAGGAATCAACTCTCTAAGCTTACTACACATTTTCCGTCCAATTTTTTGTGCATTATCTAAATGTATTAGAGCGGATAATGCATCAACAGACTGACCGTTTAGAAGCACATCAACCCGAACGAGCTTAGATACGCGCATACCTATAGGGCTGTAATCAAAAGAGGCGTAGCCTTTAGAAACGGTTTTTAATCGATCATAAAAATCGAAAACAATTTCTGCTAATGGCATGTCAAATGACAACTCTACACGTTGGGTGGTGAGATACGTTTGGTTTGTGATTTGCCCTCTTTTTTCTATACACAATGACATCACATTACCGACAAAATCTGATTTGGTGATAATCGTTGCTTTAATGTAGGGCTCCTCTATTCTGTCTAGAGTTGAAGGATCTGGGAGGTCGGATGGGTTGTTTAATAAAATAACCTCATCGGGGTTTTTTCTTGTAAAAGCATGATATGATACATTGGGAACGGTGGTAATGACTGTCATATTAAATTCCCGTTCCAGTCGTTCTTGAATAATTTCTAAGTGAAGCATTCCAAGAAAACCACAGCGAAAACCAAATCCTAAAGCAGCAGAGCTTTCTGCCTGAAAAACAAGTGAAGCATCGTTCAATTGAAGTTTTTCCATTGAAGCCCTAAGCTCTTCATATTCTTCTGTATCGACAGGGTATATCCCTGCAAAAACCATTGGTTTTACGTCTTCAAAGCCATCAACGGCTTCTGGAATTGGGTTTTTTGCATCTGTGATGGTGTCTCCAACTTTCACCTCGCGAGCGTCTTTTATTCCAGTGATGAGATAGCCAACATCTCCTGTTTTAATTTCTTGTTTTGGGGTTTGTGTTAAGTTTAATGTTCCCACTTCGTCTGCGCCATATGTTTTGCCTGTTGCAATAAATTTCACAGATTGGTTTTTCTTAATACTACCATTGACCACTTTAAAATAAGTCTCAACGCCTCTAAAAGAATTATATACTGAATCAAAAACAAGGGCTTGAAGAGGAGCGTTAGGATCGCCTTTTGGAGCAGGGATAAAATTTATAATTGCTTCTAAAATAGATTCAATTCCTAATCCTGTTTTTGCACTTGCAGGAATGACCTCATCAGCATCGCACCCCAACAAATCAACAATATCGTCTGTAACTTCCTCTGGGTTAGCACTTGGTAAGTCAACCTTGTTTAAAACAGGGATAATTTCTAGGTCATTTTCTAGGGCAAGATATAAATTTGAAATGGTCTGTGCTTGAATACTTTGAGCGGCATCAACAACAAGAAGCGCGCCTTCACAGGCAGCAATAGATCGCGATACTTCATAACTAAAATCAACATGACCCGGTGTGTCAATAAGATTCAGTATGTAATGCTCACCTTTGTATTCATACTCCATTTGAATGGCATGAGATTTAATCGTAATCCCACGCTCTCGCTCTAGATCCATATTGTCTAGGAGTTGGTTTTGTTTTTCGCGCTCTGTAACGGCTCCTGTAAAGTCCAAAAGACGATCGGCCAAGGTGCTTTTACCATGATCGATATGCGCTATGATACAAAAGTTTCTTATGTTTTTCATGAGGTGTATTGCCTGCTATTAAGAGAACAAAAGTAAGTAAATTTATCTGACATTAGACCCCTGTAGTTTGGCAATGCGCAATAAGTCTTTGGATTCGGCGAATGGACTCTTCTTTTCCGATATGAAAAATAATATCAAAGACATCAACACCCTCTAAAGCACCGACAAGTGCGACTCTTAACGGCATCATTACTTTTCCAAAACCAATTTCTTTTTCTTTTATCCAATTGGATATATCAGTTTTTAAACTATGTGCAGTTTCGTCGTTGGCTTCTTTGAGTTTAAGAGCCGCTTCAGATAAAAGTTCTGCAGAGTTTTCTTTCCATGCTTTTTTTAGCGCTTTTTCATCGAATTCGTTTGGAGCTTCAAAAAAATAATTACTAAGATGTAAAAGATCAGGGACAAGTTGGGCTCTTTCTTTTATCAAGCCAACGATGAGTTCAATATAATTTGGATCAAACGCTTTGAATTTATGATCCGCTTCTATGAGTTGCTTTGAAAGTTCTGCATTGGAAGTTTCTTGAATATAGGCGTGATTATACCATTTGATTTTATCAGGATCAAAACGTGCTCCTGATTTATTAACTTGATTTAAATCAAATGCTTGTATAAGGTCATCTAAGTTGAAAAGTTCTTGTTCTGTCCCTGGATTCCACCCCAGGAAAGCTAGAAAATTAACTACCGCTTCGGAAAGATAACCGCTTTCTTTATAGCCCTTAGCATGTGAATTTTTGTCAGACCACTCTAAAGGAAAAACAGGGAATCCAAGTTTATCACCATCACGCTTGCTTAGTTTTCCTTTTCCTGTTGGTTTTAGAATTAGAGGCAGGTGTGCAAATTGGGGCGCCTCCCATTCAAAAGCATCATAAAGTTGCATGTGAAGTGCAAGAGAAGGTAGCCATTCTTCTCCTCTTATAACATGAGAAATTTGCATCAAGTGATCATCTACTATATTAGCCAAATGATAGGTAGGCATGCCGTCCGATTTGAAGAGTATTTTGTCATCTAATGTCTTGCTTTCAACACTAATTTGCCCTCTCACAATATCATTCATTTCAATAGTCTTGTCTTGTGGCATAAGAAAACGCACCACATAAGGTGCACCGCTTTCTAGTCTTTCTTTTGTTTTTTCTTCACTTAAAACCAACGAATTGACCAATCTTCCTTTTGTTCGGTTGTGCCAATTGTAAATAAAGGTTTTACCTTTTTCTTCATGGTTTTTTCTTTCACGCGCTAGATCTTCTGCAGTATCAAAAGCATAGTATGCCTTCCCTTTTTTTATGAGGATATCAATATATTCTTTATAGATTTCTTTTCTTTCGCTTTGTCTGTATGGTCCAAAATCCCCTTCTTTTCCAGGGCCTTCGTCAAAAGGAATTTGACACCAATTAAGAGCGTCAATAATATAGTGTTCAGCACCTTTAACATAGCGATTTTGGTCGGTGTCTTCTATGCGCAAAACAAAAGAACCTTTATGTTTTTTTGCAAACAGATAATTAAAAAGAGCGGTACGCACTCCACCAATATGAAGTGGTCCAGTTGGGCTTGGCGCAAAACGAACACGAACAGGTTTTTTCATTGTATATAATATTGTTGCAAAGATATATGCACCAAAGCGAACACCCAAACAAAAAATGGTTTGCTTTTTGTTGTAATAAATATCCACAAAACATCTCAATTATTGTTGTAGATTTATAGTCCATAAAAAGAACAATTGAATCCTTTTCTAGACATAAAAATTAAATTAGAGCAATTCGTTAAGCGGTACTATGTGAGTGCTCTTTTGAAAGGCGCTCTTCTTTTCTTTGGGATTGGATTATTATATGTTCTTTTTTGGATTTCAGTTGAATATTTTTTTTGGATTTCGTCGCTGGGGAGAACGATTATCTTTTGGTCTTTAGTTTTTTTCGAAACACTGTTGTTCTATAAACTATTGTGCGTTCCATTTTTACAATACTTAAAAATTAGATCTGGAATAGACGACCAGCAAGCAGCGAAAATAATTGGTGATTTTTTTCCAGAAGTTAAGGACAAATTATTAAATGTTATTCAGTTAAATAATCAGCCTGCTACAGATTTTGTTATTGCAAGTATTCAACAAAAAACTAAGGAATTTGGAGGTCTTTCTTTTAAAAAAGCGGTTCAGTTTAAGGATAATCTAAAGTATTTGAAATATGCTATTTTACCTTTGATGATTATTGGTGCAGTTTATGTTTCTGGAGGACAGTCGAGCTTTAAGCAAAGCTTGAATCGTGTTGTCGATTACAAAACAGTATACAGCCCCCCCGCTCCTTTTGAGTTTGTTTTGGCTCATAATGTTTTGGAAACAATTGAAAATCAACCTTATGTTTTGGATGTCAAAATTCAGGGTGATATAGTGCCAGATCAAGTTGAAATCAATTTTGAAAATCAAACCTATTTTTTAAAGAAAGTAAATAACCGACAGTTTCAATACACGTTTAAAAATCCAAAAGAGAATATTGAGTTTCAACTTTCGTCTGCTAAAGTGGTTTCTAGTTTGTATCAATTGAAAGTTCTGACTGCACCAAAAATTATTAATTCATCCCTAAAGTTAAACTATCCTTCTTACACGAAAATTAAAAACAAAACGATTTCAAATTTTGGAAATATTGTCCTACCCGAAGGCACCAAGATGAGCTGGACTTTTTTAACAACATCTACTGATAGCGTTACTTTTATTTCTGGAAATTCAGTTTCTAATTTTAATAAAAATGGTGATGAATTTACACTATCAAAACGGGTTTTTTCTGATTTGATTTATGACATAAACACGAATAATACACAATTAAAAAATTATGAAATCCTATCCTATGAAGCTCGAGTGGTAAAGGACCGCCCCCCTGTAATTGATGTTCAGCAAAGCAGCAGTAAAACCAGTGTTGAACAATTGTATTTTTATGGACAAATTAATGACGATTACGGAATTTCATCATTGCAGATTCAGTATTACCCCACAGGCAACGTCAACCTAAAAAAGACAGAAAAGATTGATTATGACAACAACTTAGATTTTACGTATCAATTTCCTGGACCCCTAGCGCTCTTACCAGATACTTCATATGAACTCTTTTTTGAGGTTTTCGACAACGATCCTTTTCCGAGCCCAAATAAAACAAAATCTCAACTGTTTACCTATCTATCCAAAAGCAATACTTCCTTAAAAGAGGAGCAGCTAGACAATCAAAAAGAATTAGTTAACGCCTTGGAAAACACTTTTAATAAATATGAAAAGCAGCAAAATTTAGTTGATGATTTTACAAAGGAGCAGCTTCAAAAAGAGGGTCTTAATTTTAATGATCAGGAAAAAATCCAAGACATTTTAAAACGACAAAAAAATCAGGACGAAATGATTCAACGATTTAATGAGCAAATGCAAAAAACACTAAATCAGTTTCCTGAGGATACACCAGACACTTTCAAAGAAGACTTGACAGAACGACTGAAAGAACAAAACAAGCGTTTGGAGCAAGACGAAAAAATGCTAAAGGAATTAGAGGATTTAGCCAAAAAGCTGAATCAAGAAGAGCTTTTGGAGAAGTTGCAGCAACTAGGGCAACAAAAGAAAAACAAAGAAAAAAGTTTAGAGCAAATGCTTGAATTAACGAAACGTTATTATGTTTCAAAAAAAGTGGATCAGTTGAAAAACAAACTTGAAAATCTCAGCGAAGAACAAAACCAACAATCCCAAAAAACAGACACAAACACCAGCAAAGATCAAGACAAATTGAACAAGAAATTTAATGATATTTCAAAGGAATTAAAGGCGCTTAGAAAGCAAAACAACACCCTAAGTAAGCCTCTTTCAATCCCCGAAACAGAACAAGAAGAAATGTCAATACAAAACGATCAAAACGAAGCTAAAAACAATTTAACCAAAACAGAATCGAATACTTCAGAAAAGTCGTCCAGCGCATTACAAAAAGCAAGTAAAGCCCAGCAGAAAGCAGCTCAAAAAATGAAACAGCTTGCACAACAAATGTCTCAAAGCATGGCCGGCGGATCCTCGCAACAACTCACGGAAGATATAGAAATGCTGCGTCAAATATTGGACAACCTTCTTGTTTTTTCTTTTGAACAAGAAGACCTTATGAATCAATCCGTTTCTATTAAAAATATAAAAAAACAAATGAGTTTGAAGACTCATTTTGAGCATATTGATGACAGTTTGTTTGTTGTCTCTTTGCGCCAACCAATGATCTCAGAGACCATTAACGATGAAATAGCACAAGTATATTACAACACCAATAAAACATTGAGCTCTCTAGCCGAGGGTAGAGATTATGAAGCCAAGGCGGCCCAGCAATATACTATTACATCATCCAATAATCTTGCGAATATGCTTAGCGATATTCTAAATAATCTCGAAATGCAAATGCAACCAAACCCTGGTCAGGGCCAAGGCGACATGCAGTTGCCTGATATTATTATGAGTCAAGACGATTTGCAAAAGCAAGCGGAGCAAATGATGAAGGGTCAAAAAGAAGGCTCGAAAAAGGAGGGCGAAAAGGGTCAAAAAAAGGAGTCGAGTTCTGGGGAAAGTAATGAAAAAACCCCTGGTAATTCCCCATCATCTGGTGGCACATCAGAAACCGATCAATATGGTGATCCTGAGGAGTCTAGCGAAGCGTTATTTCAGTTGTATAAAAAACAACAAGAATTAAGGCAAAATTTAGAAAATTTACTAAAACAACAAGGATTTTTAGGCAAAGGAAAATCAACCTTAGATTCTCTTGAGAAATTAGAGCAACTAATTGTAAGTCAAGGGGTTACACAGAAAACGCTTTCTAAAATGAAGGCCTTGAAATATGAATTTCTTAAGCTCGAAGACGCATTGTTAAAAAAAGGAATGTCACCAAAAAGACAGTCAAAAACGAATAGAGACCAGTTCAAGACTTCAAATGTCTTAACGGAAGAAGAAATAAAGCGTCTTTTTGGAAGAGAAGAAATATTAAACAGAAAGCCCTTACCTTTGCGTCAAAATGTGAAGAAAAAGGTTCAGCGCTATTTCGATCTAAAGAATGATTAATTTTAATAACACCACCACCTTTATTCTAGCACCTGAGCCTCAGCTTTTAGAGTGGTTAGAAGCCATCATTGTTCAAGAGAATTTTGAAGAAGGAGAAATCAATTTTTTGTTCTGTGATGATGACCACCTGCATCAGCTCAATGTAGAGTTTTTAAACCACGACACCTTGACGGATATTCTCACCTTTGATTATAACGTAGGCCGACAAGTCTTTGCAGATATTTGTATTTCCATAGACCGTATTCAAGACAATGCATCTATTCATAATGTGTCTTCCACAAATGAGCTTTGCCGCGTTATGGCTCATGGCATATTGCATCTTTGTGGTTATAAAGATAGCACTGACGACCAAAAAAAAGAGATGCGGCAAAAAGAGGACTACTATCTTTCGCAGTTGAATTTAAACATATGATGTATATTTGCACAAAATTGTTCCACGTGGAACATAATTGACTTTTATGTTTGAGGGTATTTATGATGTTATAGTTGTTGGCGGAGGTCATGCTGGTAGCGAGGCCGCTGCTGCTGCTGCCAATATGGGAAGCAGAACACTGCTCGTTACTATGAATTTACAGAATATTGCTCAAATGTCCTGCAACCCTGCCATGGGAGGCATTGCCAAGGGGCAAATTGTTCGAGAAATAGATGCGCTTGGCGGCTATAGCGGAATTGTTAGTGACACATCGGCAATTCAGTTTAAAATGTTGAACAAATCCAAAGGCCCTGCCATGTGGAGCCCGCGAGTCCAAAGCGACAGAATGCGTTTTGCAGAAGATTGGAGGATGTTATTAGAGCAAACGAAGAATTTAGACTTTTATCAAGAGATGGTTGTAGGTCTTTTGCTACAAGGAGAAAAAATTGTCGGCGTAAAAACGTCTCTCGGATTAGAAATTAAAGCAAAGACAGTTGTGTTGACTAATGGAACTTTTCTTAATGGACTTATACATATTGGGGATAAGAATTTTGGTGGAGGAAGAGCTGGAGAAAAAGCAGCTACAGGAATTACGGAGCAGCTCGTTAGTTTAGGTTTTGAGTCGGGACGAATGAAAACAGGAACTCCCCCAAGGGTTGACGGTCGCTCCTTAGATTTTTCTAAAATGATAGAACAACCTGGTGATTTCAATCCACAAAAATTTTCATACTTAAATACCACTACCCCATTACAATCTCAACGGTCTTGTCATATGACACATACAAGTCTCGAAGTTCATGATTTATTGAGAGATGGTTTTGATCGGTCTCCAATGTTTAACGGAAGAATACAAAGTATTGGTCCGAGATATTGCCCGTCAATTGAAGATAAGATCAATCGCTTTTCTGAAAAGGAACGCCATCAAATTTTTGTTGAGCCTGAAGGCTGGAACACGGTAGAATATTATATCAATGGATTTTCAACCTCTCTTCCAGAAGACGTTCAATATAAGGCGCTAAGAGCTGTAAAAGGTTTTGAAAATGTCCGATTCTTCCGACCTGGTTATGCCATAGAATACGATTATTTCCCCCCAACTCAACTTACACATTCCCTTGAAACCAAACCTATTAGTGGCTTATTTTTTGCTGGTCAGATTAATGGCACAACTGGATATGAGGAGGCGGCTTCGCAAGGTCTTATGGCTGGAATTAATGCCAGTTTAAAAGTACAAAACAAGGCCCCTTTTATTCTTCGTAGAGACGAAGCATACATTGGTGTTCTTATTGACGACTTGATTACCAAAGGCACAGAAGAACCCTATAGAATGTTTACATCTCGTGCGGAATACCGAACACTTCTGAGACAAGATAATGCAGATTTAAGACTCACGCCAAAAGGGCATGCCCTCGGAATTGCTAGCGATAACCGCTTGAGGCGTATGGAGTTAAAGTTAAAAAAATCGAATGATTTTGTAGAATTTTTTAAAACACAAAGTGTTAAGCCCGCGGAAGCTAATCCTGTATTAGTTTCTAAAGACTCCTCGCCTATCAAACAGTCAGATAAGATGTTTAAGATATTTTCAAGACCAAACATAACTATTAATGATGTTCGAAAATTTGAAGCTGTAGAGGCCTACATTCAACAAGAGGATTTAGATGATGAAGTTATAGAGCAGGCAGAAATTCAAATCAAATACTCCGGATATATACAAAAGGAAAAAAATAATGCCGACAAATTAACGCGTTTAGAATATGTAAAAATCCCAAAAAACTTTGACTATTCTCAGGTCAAGTCAATGAGCTATGAAGCGCGAGAAAAACTAAATGCGGTCCAGCCAGCAACGGTAGCGCAAGCCTCAAGAATTAGTGGTGTTTCCCCAAACGATATTTCTGTTTTACTAGTTTTTATAGGACGTTAATCGGTATATTTTATATTTTTGTTCCACGTGGAACAAATGAAAAAGAGCGAAAAATTATATCTAAAAACAAAAGATTTTTCTATTACTGGAGAGCCTTTTGCTTTGTGTTTCAATAAAGAGTTGGACATGCTTGTGACAACACCACAACCTAAAGCAGAACACCTTTCTAATTATTACAATAGTGAGCTCTATATTTCTCACCTAACCAAAAAACGAAGCCCTCTAGACTGGGTGTATTTTCTTGTTAGAAACTATACGTTACGATCCAAAATCAAATTAATATCGAAGTTTTCTGTCCATAAAAAGACACTTCTAGATTTTGGTGCGGGGTCAGGATTTTTTGTACGAGCCACAACAAAAGCCGGCTGGAAAAGTATAGGCATAGAAACATCAAAAGATGCGCGAGAAGCTGCAAATATTGTTTCGCCCAATTCAATTTTTAGTAATTCTCATATTGATAAATTGGAGTTAAATACCATTTCAGTAATAACATTATGGCATGTTTTGGAGCACCTTTCACATCCTGATTTACATATTAAAAAATTTAAACAATTGCTAACAAAAGACGGACGGCTGGTTGTTGCCGTTCCAAATTATAAAAGTTACGACGCAGCGTATTTTAAAGAGTTCTGGGCAGCATATGACGTTCCAAGACATTTGTGGCATTTTTCACAGCAATCAATATCTCGCCTATTTTCTCAGCACGATTTTGAAATTGAAACCATACACCCCATGCGGTTTGATGCGTACTATGTCAGTCTGTTATCTACAAAGTATAAATACGGAAAAATGAAAATTTTCAAGGCACTATGGCTCGGTTTTGTGTCCAACGTTAGAGCACAACGAACCGGAGAGTATTCTTCATTAATTTATGTTCTTAAACACAACGATAATTAATATAAGCTCTTTTATTCGTTTTTCCGATCTCTATTAAAAGCAATCCTATACTTTAAAAATAAAGGTCTTTAAAAGCGCTTAAATAAGCCGAAAACTAATAACTAAAAGGTATAGTTTAGTAAAAAACAATAGATTTTAATTATGGTTTTTAAAAATGTATTCTATGGTTTTTGATGAAGAAGCCTTGTCAGTTTAATAGACAAATCGGTGAGCACAATCTTTCCATTTGCATTTCGCTCAATGTGGTAAATGGCACTTTCTATTTCAGAACTTATTTTCTCAATATTTTGTGCATCAATAAAATTAGAAAATTTTTCTAAAGAGAAACTCTTGTCAGAGATTTTCAAATGAACCAGTTCTTTCGCCCCATAGTTCAACATTAGAGCTTGCCGAAAGACATCTAAACTATAAGAAAGAAATTGTTTTTCCATTTCTCGCCCTAGCTTTGCCACTGTTTCACTCCATGCCATGAGCTTGTTTATAGACTTTTTATTTGTTTTTGCTTGAAATGCAGTTCGCACCCAATCGATAAAAAAAGCTTCAAATTCAAGCGTATTTTCTTCCTGTTCAATCAATTTAAATGCGCTGTTTATATTGCCTTCGGCACGCTGGGCAATTCTTTTAGCGGCGACCTCATCCATGCCCTTATATTTAATCAGAGTATTTGTAAGTTGTGATTCCGTAAAGGGATGCATGTGGATTGCTTGACACCTAGATTGTATGGTTTTCAAAAGCGCGTCTTCTTGCTCGGTAATCAAAATAATACTTGTTTTTTGATTCGGTTCCTCAAACCATTTTAAAAGCTTATTGGCACATGCCGTTGTCATTTTTTCGGCATGCCATATGATTAATATTTTGTTGCCGCCTCCAAAAGATTTCATAGCAAGCGTTTTGATTATGGCTTGTGCTTCATCAACAGTAATTACGCCTTGCTTGTTTCCTGCCCCAATACTGTTGTACCAGTCACTCAGGCTTCCATAAGGGTGTTCTTTTATAAACGCCCTCCACTCTTTAAGATAGTCTTTTGAAATGACTGTTGAGCTCGACTTCTCTTTTTTAACTACAGGGAAAAAGAAATGAATATCAGGATTTTGTAACGCATTAATTTTTTGTTCGGGGTTTTCATTTTGAATCAAAAAAGAAGCATAGGCCATGGCCATGGCCAATGCACCTAACCCATCTTTTCCAACAAAAAGTTGTGCATGTGGAATTCGTCCAGAACGAATGTTGTTCTGTAAAAAAGATTTTAGGTGATCTTGACCAACAATATCTTCAAATGTCATCTAACAAATATAATTTAATTAATTCAAATGAAGTCATTGAAACCCCATTCATCAATACGTAGAATTATATATTTTTTTATGAAAATCTCATTTTATTCGCTCTTTTGAAATATGTATCTTTGGCCATAAAAAATTTAAACGACCAATCATAATTTACTTCCCATGAGTACACTAAATGACTTTAATTTTAAAGAAAAAAAAGCGCTTATTCGCGTTGATTTTAATGTTCCGCTAGACGAACATTTGAACGTAACGGATGACACAAGGATTCAATCTGCAAAAAACACAATTCTCAAAGTTTTAGAAGACGGAGGGAGTTGTATTTTAATGTCACATTTGGGACGTCCAAAAGCCAATGAGCCAGAATTCTCATTGAAAAACATCATAACAACAGTTGAAGATATTTTGGGCGTAAGTGTCTTATTTTCAGAGGATTGTGTTGGAGAGAATGCAATTCAAATGGCAAATGACCTCAAACCAGGACAAGTTTTGTTGCTTGAAAATCTTAGATACCATAACGAAGAAAAACAAGGGGATGTTGCTTTTGCTGAAGCATTATCCAAACTAGGGGATATTTATGTAAATGATGCCTTTGGAACAGCGCACAGGGCCCATGCATCAACAAGTATAATTGCTCAATTTTTTCCAGAACGCAAGTGTTTTGGATATTTATTAGAACAGGAAATTATTAGTATAGATAAGGTAATGACATCTGGAGAAAAGCCCGTATTAGCTATTTTGGGCGGCGCCAAAGTCTCGTCAAAAATTACAATTATTGAGAATATTCTTGAAAAGGTTGATCATCTAATTATTGGCGGAGGAATGTCGTTTACTTTCATAAAAGCTCAAGGGGGGTCTATTGGGGATTCTATTTGTGAGGACGATAAAATGGAATTGGCATTAGAAATTTTGCGCTTAGCAAAAGAAAAAAATGTCCAGGTTCACCTTCCTGTAGATGTTTTAGCCGCAGATGATTTCAACAACTCAGCAAACACGCAAGTTGTTAATATCACTTCTATTCCATCCAATTGGCAAGGCCTAGATTGTGGCCCCAAAAGTAAAGCGATTTTCCATGACGTTGTACAACAGAGCAAAACCATTTTGTGGAATGGCCCGCTTGGTGTTTTTGAATTAGACACGTTTTCTTCCGGAACAAAAGCCCTTGGTGATTCCATTGCAGAAGCAACAAAAAATGGCGCTTTTTCGCTTGTTGGCGGCGGTGATTCTGTGGCTGCAGTAAAGCAATTTGGCTTTCAAAATAAGGTAAGTTATGTAAGCACAGGTGGTGGTGCCATGCTCGAAAGTTTAGAAGGAAAGACACTACCAGGAATTGCGGCCATAAACAACTAACGCCCTTATGACGAACAAAAGGATATTGACATTTATTTTTGTTTTATTGTTGAATTTGTCTTTTTCACAAACACAAATTTCTAAACAATTTGATCCAAAAATTGTCATTGACACAACAGCGATTGAGCTTCAAGATTACAATAATGCACTGCTTTATGATGCCCAATGGCGAGCAGAATTTTTTGACGATTCACTTTATGATTCTATCTCAAAAGCCGTAAATGAAAACACTTCTGAAGCGGTCAATTTTGCAGCGTTATCTTTAGACACCTTGCAGTCTCGACTACAACAGTTGGATGCCAAAACGCCATTTCATATACACTACAATCCCGCTCTGGAAACCCTCATAAAAAAATATCTCAAACAGCGAAAAGTGCTCTATGAGCGGCTCATGAAATTGAGTCAGTATTATTTTCCATTGTTTGAAGACATTTTTGACAGAGAAGGGATCCCTCTTGAAATCAAATACCTAGCCATTGTGGAGTCTGCGTTAAGGCCAAACGCAAAATCTAGAGTTGGCGCAACTGGACTTTGGCAATTTATGTTTTCTACAGGCAAATATTACGACTTAGAAGTCAGTAGTTATGTGGATGAGCGTTGTGACCCCGTTCGATCTACAATTGCAGCAGCAAAGTATTTAAAATCTTTATACAAGGTTTTTAATGATTGGGATTTGGCTCTTGCCGCCTATAATTCGGGCCCGGGAAATGTTACAAAAGCGATTCGTCGCTCGGGGGGGCATCAAAACTATTGGAACATTCGTCCTTTTTTGCCTAGGGAAACGGCTGGGTATCTACCAGCGTTTTTGGCAACGATGTATCTTTTTGAGTATGCTCCACAGCATGGTTTTAATGTGTCAAAACATCAAATGCCAATAATCAAAACAGATACAATACAAATCAAAAGAATGATTAGTCTAAAACAAGTGAGCGCTGTTATTGATATTGATTTGGAAACGCTAGAATTTTTAAACCCTTCATATAAACTTGGTATAATTCCTTATATAAAAAACAAAAATTATGCTTTAAGATTGCCACTTGAAATGGTTGGAACATTTGTAAGTAATGAAGATCAAATTTATGCATATGCCAAAGCGGAATTTGATCGTCGCGAAAAACCACTGCCAAAGTTTTTTAAACTCGACACAAAAATAAGATACAAGGTGCAGCCAGGCGATTATTTAGGAAAAATCGCCAAAAAATTTAGAGTAAGAATTAGTCAAATAAAGCAATGGAATGGATTGCGTTCCGATCAACTTAAAGCAGGAAGCCGCCTAACGATTTTTACAAGAAACCCACAGCAGTAATTATAAGAAAAAGAAGTAATAAAAGAGAAAATTTAAAAAATGGAACGATATTGGCAGATATAAAAACCTTGGTCAAGAACATTAATCGTTTAATAAATAAAAAATAACATGAAATTTTTCATAAACATAATATTGATTTCTCTGGTGCTAATTTCATGTAAAGAAAACGCATCAAAGAAAGTCTATAAGTCTCAATCTTCTGGAAACATCAACAGCCTTTTGGTTGTTGTGGACAACGATCTTTGGAGCACAAGCGTTGGAGAATCCATTAGGCGCTATATTGGAGCAGAAGTCTATGGACTTCCACAGGTAGAACCACAATTTGATTTACGTCAAGTTCCACGTTCTGTTTTCTCAGACTTTGTTCGTATGAATAGAACAGTCCTAAAAGTACAACTATCAGATGAGCAAGGAGTTAAGTTTTATTCAGATCCATATGCAAAGCCCCAAAAGATGGTTGTCGTTAGTGGGCCATCGCGTCAAATTTTGGCAGAACTAATTGAGCAAAATGCCTCTCAAATTATAAGCGTATTCAAAAACGAAGAATTGAAGGAAAGACAACGCCGCACAAGAAAGTCTCTATTCAATACCGCTGCCATAGAAAAAGGATTGGGCCTAAAACTAGAGATTCCTTCTGTTTATAGAATTGCTAAAAACGAAGACGACTTTTTTTGGATTAGAAGAGACACAAAAACAGGGATCATTAATATCTTGCTTTACAGCGTAGCTTTACAAGAGTTTAAAACTACAGAGGCCTTTTCTCAACGTGTGATTCAACTTAGAGATTCTGTTGCACAACAGCACATACCAGGGCCAACAGAAGGAAATTTCATGACAACTGAAACGGCATATACTCCATTTTCGTTTTTTACAGAACTAGCAAATACTAAAGTTTTGGAAACTAGAAGTTTGTGGAAAGTAGAAGGCGCATTTATGTCGGGGCCATTTGTAAATTATTCTTTTATAGACACCAAAAATGACAGATTACTCGTAGCCGAGGGGTTTGTCTATGCACCATCTGAACCCAAAAGAGATTATGTTTTTGAGTTAGAGGCCATAATAAAATCAATTACAATACAATAAAAAAGACAAGAAGTTTCGGAAATTTTTTATTTCTTTTCTTCGTCTTTTTTGTCATCATCGTCTTCTTGGCTAGCTTTTTTAAATTCTTTGATGCCACCGCCCAAACCTCTCATAAGTTCAGGGATTTTTTTGCCACCAAAAAGCAACAAAACAGCAAGAACAACAAGGACAATTTGCATTGGGCCAAACGCTAGGGGTAATATATGTAGATCCATATTTTTTGTGTTATAAGCACAAAGTTAACAATTCTCCACTAATTAAAATGCTAAATCAAAATATTAGTGGTAGAGTACTATAGCAATCGCACAATTTTTATTTAATTTTGTCTTGATGAAGTATTCAAAAACATCTAATAAATCGCAAAAGAAAAAACTCACCAAAAAGTTATTGCATAAATACAGATTGGTTATCCTCAATGAAGACACTTTTGAGGAGCGATTTGCAATGAAGCTCACCCGTCTAAATGTATTTATTTTTGGGTCACTATTTGCTTTACTTTTGATTGGCTTTACGACTGTTTTTATCGCATTCACCCCAATTCGAGAATATATCCCTGGCTACACGTCTCCAACCCTTCAAAAACAAGCCATCACATTGGAGCAAAAAACAGATTCTCTAATGAACCTTACTCGAATGAATGAGCTTTACATGGCCTCGATAAAAGACGTTTTGAATGGTCAAGTTTCTTCTGAAACGATAAATAAAGATTCTATATATGCGGCATTGGCAGCTGAGGTCGATCCCGAAAATCTGAACCCATCCCGCGCAGATTCGATTTTAAGAGAAAAAGTGGATAATGAGGATAAGTACAATTTATTTGAATCGGCACAATCCGTGAAGAACTTTGTATTTTTTCCACCCGTAAAAGGAACAGTTAGTTCAGGGTTTAGTATCGAAGAGCAGCATTATGCTGTAGATATTGCAGTTCCAAAAAACACACCAGTAAAAGCCGCAGCAGACGGTCGCGTTGTTCTTGCCTCTTGGACCTCCGACTCTGGATTTGTTATTGTTGTTGATCATGGAAACCAATTACTTTCTGTGTACAAACACAATTCCTCTCTTACCAAAACACAAGGTGAGTTGGTAAAGGCAAGAGAAGTTATTGCAATTTCTGGTTCTTCTGGAGAACTAAGCACTGGCCCTCATTTACATTTTGAACTTTGGAATGACGGCAACCCTATAGACCCTTTAGCATTTATAGACTTTTAGCGTAAAATATGACATCAATTAAATCCTTTTTTGCCAAAATATTTGCTGCACGTGTTACCAAAAAAATTAACATTTGGGCATCAAATCCAATAGAAACCCAAGAAAATGTTTTTAAGGCATTGGTAACATCGGCAAAGCACACAACATTTGGAGAGGATCATCATTTTGATGCCATAAAAAATCATGAAGACTTTATAAAAAATGTCCCAGTTCGAGATTATGAAAAATTAAAATTTTATGTTGACCAAGTTGTCGAAGGTAAGCCAAATGTTCTGTGGCCAGGAAAGCCATTATATTTTGCTAAAACTTCTGGCACGACCTCTGGAGCAAAATATATTCCCATTACGGCCCCTTCCATAAAAGCACAGGTTGAAGCGTCACGAAATGCTATTTTGGTGTATATCAACGAAACAGGAAATTCGGATTTTGTCGATGGGAAATGGATTTTTTTACAAGGAAGTCCTGTTTTGAGTGAAAAGAATGGCATCAAACTAGGGCGTCTTTCGGGGATTTCGGCACATTATGTGCCTTCATATTTACTAAAAAACAGGATGCCAAGTTGGGAGACCAACTGCATAGAAGATTGGGAAACCAAAGTGGATGCCATTGTGCAAGAAACACTTCAAGAAAACATGACAGCAATAGCTGGAATTCCCTCTTGGGTACAGATGTATTTTGAAAAACTAGTTCAACAAAAACAACAAAAAGTAGGGGATATTTTCAAGAACTTCAGTCTTTTCATTTTTGGTGGTGTTAATTATGAACCCTACCGTTCTAAATTTGAAAACTTAATTGGAAGAAAGGTAGACAGCGTAGAATTGTACCCTGCTAGTGAAGGTTTTTTTGCCTTTCAAGATCGTCAAAACCAAAAAGGAATGTTATTGCAACTGGATTCAGGTATCTTTTATGAATTTATAGAGGCGGACACCTTTTTTGAAGACAACCCAAAACGAATCACTTTAAAAGATGTAAAAATTGGGGTGAATTATGTTATTATAATTTCGACCAATGCAGGACTGTGGGCCTATAATATTGGTGATACTGTACAGTTTACCTCACTAAAACCTTTTAGAATTATTGTAAGTGGACGGATAAAACATTTTATTTCTGCTTTTGGAGAACACGTTATTGCAAAAGAAGTTGATCAGGCGCTTATTGAGGCCGTAAAAGGAACTAGCGCTAGAGTCACAGAATATACCGTTGCACCAGAAACAAACCCAGAGACAGGCCTTCCTTTTCACGAGTGGTTTATTGAGTTTGAGAAAGAACCAGAGGATCTTACTCAGTTCATTCACAAAATGGATGAAGCCCTTCAAAACCAAAACAGCTATTACAAGGATTTGATTCAAGGAAAAGTTTTGAAGCCCTTAGAGATTACTAAGGTTAAAAAAGAGGGATTCAAAACGTACATGAAAACTATAGGCAAATTGGGGGGGCAAAACAAAACCCCACGCCTATCGAACGATCGGAAGATTGCAGACTGTTTAAAGAAACACAATCTCATCAAATAATGTATATTTGCCCTAATGAAAAGCTCCACAAAAAAACTCAATAGAACTCGAGCACAAGAAAGTTCGCACGCTATCGAGCGTATGTACATCACCATGCGTCATTTGTTTAGTCGTGGATTTTACAAACCTATGGGGATTTCTGGAGCCACTTTACGACAAGCATTACTTTCATTAAGACCAGAAATATATGGCACTATTGCAGAAGAAAAAGCGGAATTGGAAGGGCTTTTGTATGTGGTAGATCGATTGCCAATTGGAATTGAGCAGTGTTCTCATGTCAACCTAACAAGCGCAGAAGGGTTTGGAGATTCGCATTTTGAGGTTATCGTGCCAGCAAAACGACGTCGAAATTGCTATCGCATCGATTTTGAGCAAATGAATATTGAAATCACAAGAGGGCGCTCAGAGATTTATGATATTTTGACACATTTGACGTTTTTATATATTGAATCTCACAAAATTGCCCGTCAAGTCCTCATTGGAGAAAAAGGCAAAACAACAAGAGATTGGCAAAAGCTAGAAAAAGCAATCCAATCCAAGAAAAAACTAAGCAAAAAAGAGCGAGAAATTGCAGTGACTCATACGGCAAACATACTGGGGCGCACCTTTGATGAAATCAATTCTGTGTATGCTGCTTTTGCTACTCCTCACCAACCCGATCATTTTTTACATCTGATTTATTGGCTTGGCAAGCGGGCAATTAATGAAATTGTAAATTATGACAAGCGCATCATTACCTTTAGCCCTGTACTGAGAGAACGCTTGGGACATCATATTCATGGAGAGCAATGGGCCAATGCTATAAAAAGCTGTTTGGAAAAACAGGAGCTTATTGGGCGACCAATACACATCATTTCTGCAAATTTACACAGCGTGATGAATACACTTTATGCGCCAAAGGCCTTACAAAAGCGTTACAAAGCCAACGGTATTTTTTCTGTTTATGAAGAATTAAGTGCAGATAAAAATACAGCTATGCGCAATAAAATTAAGGCATTGGCGTTGAAGGAGGGCATGACATACATCGACGATAAATCAGGGACAAATATAGACGTTCAAGTAATAGACACGGCTAAGGTGGATTTTAAGTATAATTCAATTTTAACTTCATCAAAAACAGCTGAAAACCCTCCAGTCATTATTGTAATGGATTATGCCTTTGGCGAGCAAGCCTATGAAACCATAGACGAATTATTGAAACCCTTTAAAACCAAGGCAAAAACCTATTTTTTAAATGTTGATTCTATCTCTGTTATGGGCAAAGCAGGAATTTTGGACGGAGGGAAAGGCGATATTATGATACCTTCTGCACATATCTTTGAAGGAACAGCAGACAATTACCCTTTTGAAAATGAATTAAAAAAAGAGGATTTTGAGGGGCAGGGTGTAGATGTCTATGAAGGGGCCATGGTAACCGTTTTGGGAACCTCTTTACAAAACAAAGAACTTTTAAGGTTTTTCCACGAATCCACCTGGGATGTGATTGGCTTGGAAATGGAAGGCGTTCATTATCAAAAAGCGATACAATCCGCTTCCAAAATCCGCAACAGTATTTCGCCAGAGGTAAAAGTACGTTATGCCTATTATGCTAGTGACAACCCTTTGGAAACCGGAAGCACACTGGCTTCTGGAGGATTGGGCCTTAGCGGTGTAAAACCAACCTATGTGATTACACATCAAATTTTAAAACAAATTATAAACTAATATAAAAGACTAATGAGTACTACTAATAATTCACAACCATCAGAAGAAGTTGATTTAGGACAACTTTTTAAAATGATTGGAAATGCATTCCAACGCTTATTTCAGTTTATTGGATCTATTTTTAAACAACTGTTTTTGGCCTTTGTTTGGTTTGTGTTTTTTATAAAAAGATGTGCACTTATTTTTTTGATAGCAGCTGTTGTTGGTTTAGCCCTTGGTTTTCTTTTAGATAAAACCTCGCCGCCAACGTACAAATCTTCAATAACAGTAAAGCAAAATTATGCTACTGGAGAAAACTTGTATGGCTCCATTGACTATTATAACAGTCTATTAAAAGACGGCGATTATGAAGTTTTGGGACGTGTTTTAGGGTTAGAAAAAAGTGTTTCTGAAGAGATTATAGGTTTGGAGATTGAGCCTATCATTACAGACAATGATCGTGTTGTGATGTTTGATAAATACATTAGTGGACTAGATTCTTTAGCAGCATCTAAAGTTGAATATGACGTATTTGTGGAGAATATTAAAGACTACAAACACCAGTTGCAGCAAATCAGTATCAAATCCAAAACGAGATCAAATTTTAAAAATGTTTTTGATAATATTATTGGAGATATACATACGAATATATTTTTTGTAAATGAACAATCGAAAGATTTGACAGAGCTGAAACAACAAAAAATAGCGCTAGAACAATCTTTGGCGCAGTCCGATTCTTTACAACGCACATACAAACGTGTTTTGGAGCAACAGATGGAGTCGAAATCCACTTCAGAAACCTCAATAACGTTTGAAGGCAATAATGATAAAAACAAAACACGCGAGTTTGATCTTTATAAAAATGATATCGAATTACGCCGAGAAATTGTTGATATTGACCGTAAACTTAAGGATAAGGAAAACATTGTTGAAGCTATTTCAAGCAAGCAAGACAGTGGGTTTGTTGATGACACCAAAGAACTATTAGGATTAAATCTAAGTACAAAGCTATATTATTTAGTACTATTTACGGTACTAACTTTTGTGATTCTTTTAGGGCTTGAATTTTTAAAGTTTTTAGAAAAATACAAACCGGAGTAAAAAAGATTTAATGCTCTTTAATTCATAAAAAATGAAGATATTTAAGACCCCTTTAGATAGTTGTATTGTTTTGTCTCCCACTTTGTTTTCAGATGACAGAGGAAGCTTTTATGAGTCTTACAAAAAAGGTGTTTTTGAAGAAGCTTTGGGATATGAAGTCAATTTTGTTCAAGACAACGAGTCGTTTTCTTCTAAAGGAGTGCTTCGAGGATTGCATTTTCAAAAAGGAGAGAATGCTCAAGCAAAGTTAGTACGTGTCATACAAGGTGCTGTTTTGGATGTTGCCGTTGACCTGCGAGAAGAATCTTCGACCTACGGGCAACATTTTTCTATTGAATTGTCTTCTGATAATAAAAAACAGTTGTTTATTCCGAGGGGCTTTGCACACGGATTTGTAGTGCTGAGTGATACCGCTATTTTTTCGTATAAATGTGATAATTACTATCATAAGGAATCAGAAAGTGGAATCATCTATAATGACCCAATTCTAAATATTGATTGGAAATTACCGAATGGCCACTTACAGCTGTCCAAAAAAGACTTAGAACTTCCTCATTTTAAATCTTTGGCGTTATGACAAAGATTTTGGTAACAGGTGGTAATGGGCAGCTCGCCCAGTGTTTAAAGGATGTTGTAAAAAACAATGATGAATTAGATGTTAATTTTCAAGATCTTCCAGAGTTAGACATCACAAACAAGCAACAACTAGAGTCATATTTTTCAAAGAATGAATTAGATTATTGTATCAATTGCGCTGCCTATACTGCAGTCGATTTGGCAGAGGAACAAAGCGATTTGGCCTATGCGGTCAATGCAGACGGCCCTAAAAACTTGGCTGAGGCTTGTAAGAAACACCAAGTTAAGCTCCTCCATATCTCCACAGATTTTGTGTTTGACGGTAAAAAGCAAACACCTTACATAGAAACGGATATGCCTAATCCACTAGGTGTTTATGGAAAAAGCAAATGGCAAGGCGAACGCATCATTCAAGAGATTATGGAGGATTACTTTATTCTACGCACCTCTTGGTTGTATTCAGAATATGGGAATAATTTCATGAAAACCATGTTGAAATTATCAGAAACACGAGATGAAATCAATGTTGTTTCCGATCAAATAGGATCGCCAACATATGCAGGAGATTTGGCTGAGGTTTTGATTAAAATAGTTTTATCTTCGTCCACAAATTACGGACTGTATCATTTCAGTAATTCTGGAGCGATATCGTGGTATGATTTTGCGGTAGAAATTTTTACGCAGTTTGGCAAGAAAATTGAGGTTAAGCCCATCACAACAAAAGACTATCCAACCGCAGCAAAGCGACCAAAGTATAGTGTGTTGGAGACTACAAAAATTGAAAACAACTTTGATTGTACACTAAAAGATTGGCAAGGAAGTTTGAATAAAGTAATACAACAATTGAGAGATTAATTTATGCAGCAAAAAACAGCATTAATTACTGGAGTAACAGGCCAAGACGGCGCCTATTTAAGTGAGTTTTTACTCAAGAAAAATTATATTGTTCATGGTGTAAAGCGAAGAGCATCGTCTTTTAATACTGAACGTATTGATCATTTGTACCAAGACCCACATATTGATAATCAAAATTTCTTTTTGCATTATGGTGATTTAACAGACAGCACCAATCTAACAAGGATTATTCAAGAAGTTCAACCTGATGAAATTTATAATTTAGCAGCAATGAGTCATGTGCATGTGTCGTTTGAAATGCCAGAATATACGGCTAACGCAGATGGCATTGGAACACTTAGGCTTTTAGAAGCAATACGATTTTTAGGGTTAGAAAAAAAGACCAAGATTTATCAAGCATCAACCTCTGAACTTTATGGCAAAGTCCAAGAAGTGCCTCAGTCTGAAACGACTCCTTTTTATCCTAGAAGTCCATATGCAGTTGCTAAAATGTATGCCTATTGGATTACTGTAAATTATAGAGAAGCTTATAATATTTTTGCTTGTAATGGAATTTTATTCAATCATGAGTCACCAGTAAGAGGAGAAACTTTTGTGACACGCAAAATCACAAGGGCGACTTCAAAAATAGCTCTTGGTCTTCAGGATAAAGTATATTTAGGAAATTTAGATGCTCAACGCGATTGGGGTCATGCCAAAGATTATGTCCGAATGATGTGGATGATTTTACAAGCCGATGAAGCTGAAGATTGGGTAATAGCTACGGGAAAAACAACAACAGTCCGAGATTTTGTAAAGATGTGTTTTAAACACATTGGAGTAGAATTGGAGTTTAAAGGTAAGGGTGAAAATGAAAAAGGATATATAAAATCTTGTAGCTCAAACGAGTATCAATTGGAAATTGGAAAAGAAGTTGTTGCTGTAGATTCTAAATATTTTAGACCAACAGAAGTAGAGTTACTAATTGGAGATGCAACAAAAGCCAAAGAAAAATTAGGATGGACTCCAAAATATGAACTTCAGGACCTTGTAACAGAAATGATGAAAAGCGATTTAAAATTGATGCAAAAGAAACAATACTTAAGAGACGGTGGTTTTGCAATTAAAAATTATTTTGAATAATCGTAATGGATAAAAACGCCAAAATATATGTAGCAGGTCACCGCGGGTTGGTAGGAAGTGCATTAGTCAAGACCCTCAACAATAAGGGGTACACCAATATTATTACACGCTCGCACTCAGAATTAGATCTTATTGACTCTGTTGCTGTTGCGGAGTTTTTCAAAAGAGAACGTCCAGAATATGTTTTTTTGGCGGCAGCAAAGGTAGGAGGGATTATTGCAAACAACACCTATAGAGGAGAGTTTATTTATGAAAACTTGATGATTCAAAACAATGTAATTCATCAAAGCTATATTAGCGGAGTAAAAAAATTGTTATTTTTGGGCAGTACATGTATTTACCCAAAGAATTGCCCCCAACCCATGAAAGAAGATGACTTACTCACCGGCACTTTAGAATATACGAATGAGCCTTATGCAATTGCCAAAATTGCAGGGATTAAGATGTGTGAAAGCTACAATTTACAGTATGGAACAAACTTTATTTCTGTTATGCCCACCAATTTATATGGTCCTAACGATAATTTTGATTTAGAAACCTCTCATGTTTTGCCTGCATTAATTCGTAAAATGCATTTAGCTAAGCTTCTATCAGAAGGTAAGATAAAAGCTGTTTTAGAAGATTTAAGATTAAAAACCGAAAAAGAGGCTTTGGACTACTTAAAATCTTTTGGTGTAACTTCTGATTCTGTAGAAATTTGGGGATCAGGGAAACCCAGAAGAGAATTTTTATGGAGCGAAGATATGGCAGACGCCTGTATCTTTCTTATGGAGTCCAGAAACTTTAAGGACACTTATGATAGTGACCAAAAAGAAATTCGAAATACCCACATTAATATTGGCACGGGAGAAGATGTTTCCATTAAAGAATTAGCAGAGCTGATAAAAAATGAGGTTGGTTTTGACGGCGACTTAGTTTTTAATACAAATAAACCAGATGGTACTATGAAAAAGCTAACAGATGTATCAAAGTTAAAAAGTATAGGGTGGCAACATAACATAGGTATTCAAGAAGGGGTTAAAAGTGTTTACACTTGGTATAATAATTTTTAAAAGAGATTAATTTTAAATTAAATAAAAACATGAAAAGAATAGTTTTATTAATATTTGGAACAGTCTTGTTTTGTTGTAAAAGTGAAAAGTCCCAAGAAATCAATGTTCGTACAAATAAACCAAAACAAGAATTTACAGTAAAATTAAGCTTCAAAACTAATAAAACAGACATGTTTAGTTTTGTGTTGTATAATATTGAGATGGATGAGTTTCAGAAAAAATGGATTCAAATAAACCAAACAGTTGAGGAGTCAGAAACAATTTCTAGCATTGAGGCTAATTTTCAAAATAATATTTCCAATAGTTTCAGAATAAATTTAGGGAATAAAGAAGAAAAGGAGATAGAAATAAAAATTATAGAGATAATGTATGGTGAGAAAAGCATTGTAATATCGCCAAATGAGTTAGACAAGTATTTTAAATTTAACGAGTTTGTGATCCAGGGCGGCGCTTCAGGAAAATTAATAACAAAAAAGGGGCAAAATAAATTTAATCCAATAATGTATCTAAAGGCTAAATATTTAAGTGAAATCCAAGTTACTGACAAAATTTAAATTAAAAACAAATTAACTTTAAATAGTAATTAGTATAAAAATATACTTATGTGCGGCATTACTGGAGTTTATTCCAAGAGAAATATTACAAATATAGAAGAACGAATTAAAAGAATGAATTCTTCTATATACCATAGAGGGCCTGATTCTGGAGGGTTATATGTTGATAATAACCTTGGGTTAGGTCATAGAAGACTGAGTATTATTGACACAAGAGATGTTGCTAACCAGCCGATGCGGTCAAACAATCATGAATGGCATTTGGTTTATAATGGTGAAATTTACAATTTTCAGGAAATCAAGGAACAGCTAGACTATAAGTTTATAACAAATTCAGACACAGAAGTAATTCTTGCAGCTATTCAGGAAAAAGGGATAAACTGGTTTTTAAATCAGGCAAACGGTATGTTTGCGATTGCACTATATAATTCAAAAACCAAGAATTTATTTTTGGTAAGAGACAGGCTTGGAATAAAGCCTCTATATTATTATAAAGATGAAAAAAATCTAATTTTTTCATCAGAAATAAAAGCAATTTTGGAAAGTGGACTTGTAGAAGCAAAATTCAATGGATCTGCTGTTGACGAATATTTAGCAAACAGGTACGTAAGAGCTCCATACACATTTTTTGAAGATATTTATCAATTGAATCCAGGCACCTTTATCACTTTTGATAAAGATTTATCATTTTCTGAAGTCACTTATTGGGATTTACCAGAAGAGTTTAATATGGAATCTACCTATGATGAAGATGAAATAGCAAGAAATCTTGACAATGAACTAGCCAAATCTATTAATTACAGATTAATTGCAGATGTTCCCTTAGGTACTTATTTAAGCGGAGGTGTAGATTCAAGTCTAATAACTGCCATAACCACTCTTAATAAAAACGAGAAGGTAAATACATATACAATAGGTTTTGAAGAGCTTAACGAATTCGAGTATTCTGAAATTATTGCAGAAAAATACAACACCTGTCATCATCAAATATTGATGAAAAGAGAAGATTATATTAATAATTGGGAAAGACTTATAAAATTTAAAGATTCGCCTCTAGGAGTACCAAATGAAATCCCTTTGGCAGTTATGTCAGCAAAACTAAAAGAAAAAATTACTGTAGTTTTATCTGGAGAGGGCGCAGATGAATTAATGGGAGGATATGGAAGAATTTTTAGGTCACCTTTTGATTTTGAAAACGAAGAACCAAATAAGTCATTTTACGATTACTTTATATCTAAATATGATTATGTTTCCCGGGATATGCGTGATGAGTTAATTTCTACATCAAAAAAATACCGTAAAGAATTTGATGAAAAAATTCAAGCTGAATTTGACAAAAGACCAAATGAAGAAAACGTATTCAAGTTTTTTCATAAATACCATGTAAAAGGGTTGTTGCAAAGAGTAGATATGACAACCATGCAAACTTCAGTTGAAGCAAGAGTACCATTTTTAGATCACCGCTTAATAGAGTTTTCCTATCGAGACATACCTTATGATCTAAAACTTCGCTGGATCAGTGATGAAGCAGAGAATAAAGCGAGAAGTTTTTCTTCAAACACATACAGTGAATCTCTCGATATTCCAAAATATTTATTAAGAGAAGTATCATATAAATATCTCCCAGCTGAAATTATTAAAAGAAAGAAAATTGGATTTCCTGTCCCTTTGACCGAATGGTTTAGTAATCTTGAAATACTTGCCAGGGAAATGTTACATAAGGCTGATTGGTTAAAAAAAGGAGCTGTTAATAAATTAATTCAAAAGAGCAAGACAGAAGCTAGAGCTGGTCAGATTCTTTGGATGTTTATTAATATTGAATTATTTAGAAAAAACTATTTTAATAAAGATTGGAGATGGTAATATCAACAATAAAAATAAAAAAGTAATGATAAATATGTTTAAAAGAGGAGACGAAAAAATGTTAATAGGATACACATCGGGAGTATATGATTTATTTCACATTGGCCATTTAAACTTATTAAAGAACGCAAAAGGTCTTTGCGATAAATTAATAGTTGGTGTTACAACGGATGAATTGGTTTCATATAAAAATAAAAAAGCGGTTATTCGGCATTCTGAACGAATGGAAATTGTTAGAAATATTAAACATGTAGATGCCGTTGTACCACAAAACAGTATGGATAAATTTGAAATGTGGAAACGCCTTAAGTATGACGTTATGTTTGTTGGAGATGATTGGTTCGAAAACGATAAATGGAAAGAATTGGATAAAAAATTTAAAGAAGTGGGAGTCAAAATCATTTATTTTCCATACACAAAAGGAACTTCATCATCTTTAATAAATAAAACTTTAGAAAAATTGAGGACAAAATAGTTTTTTCGATAATTACTCTATTATGCTTATTAAAACATTAGAAAAATTTGTGCGCTTTTTTTGTAAATTAATACCTAAAAAAGAAAAAAGAATTGTCTATCACAGTTTTCCTGATTTTTCTGACAACAGTTTTGCTATGTTCGTATACATTAGCAATCAGTTTGTTGAATATGAAAACATTTGGTTAGTTAAAGATGTTTCAATTAAAGAAAAGTATTTTAAGCTAGCCTCAAATTATACAAAAAAAGATAATTTTTTAGTTATAAAAAAAAATTCTTTAAAAGGAATATATTACTACTTAACAGCCAAAACCATTTTCCATACGCATGGTTTGTTCAATTTTTTTGGCTTAAATAATCTCCAAAAAAAAATTAACCTTTGGCATGGTATGCCTCTAAAAAAAGTAGGTTACTTAGACAGGCCTAACAGCAAAAGTGTTATTACTTCGGATTATCACCTTGCAACATCACCATTTTATCAAGAAATGATTTCCAAAATTTTTAGAGCGCCAAAGGAAACTGTACTAATCGTAGGACAACCAAGGAATGATTTTATTTTTGACAACACCATTGGAATTAATGAGTTATTCAACAAACAAAAAGAATACAAAAAGACAGTGTTATGGATGCCAACTTACAGGAAATCGGTTATTGGTGATATTAGAACTGATGGCAGTTTAAGCCCTGAAATAGATTTTTTAAGCAAACAAAGTTTGGTTAAAATAAATAAAATATTCAAAAAGTTTGATTCGGTATGTTATTTAAAAATCCATCCGATGGACTTTATGAAAACGAAACACTTTAAAAAATATTCAAATATAGATTTTATTGAAAATGAAGATTTTGTAAAAAGAGGAGTATCAATGTATTCCATTCTTAATTCAATAGATGTTTTATTAACAGATTTTTCATCAATTTATATTGATTTTTTATTGTTAAATAAGCCAGTTGGATTTGTTTTTTCTGATTATGAAGAGTTTAACAGTACAAGAGGATTCATCTTTGAAAACCCACAAAAATATATGGCGGGTGAGGTAATGACAGAAATAGATCAATTAGAGCATTTTTTAAATGAAGTTATTGTGCATGACAATGACGAATTTGCAAACAAAAGGAAAAGAATTAAAGACTTGTTTCATTCCAAGATTAATGATTATTCTAAATTGACATGTAAAAAAGTTTTAAGAAATGTTTAATAACAAATTAGAATTTTCTAAGGACAAAAAAAGGCTAGTCTCTAACTTTTTTTCATTATCAGCCCTTCAAGGGATAAACATGATCTTACCTTTAATAACCTTACCTTACTTGGTAAGGGTTACAGGCGTAGAAAATTTTGGATTAATTAACTTTGCCTTATCAATCATAATGTATTTTAATATTTTTGTAAGCTTTGGGTTTGAGTTATCTGCTACAAGAGAAATATCCGTAAATAGGGATGATTCAGATATGGTTTCAAAAATTTTTTCGGCAGTGATGTATATTAAATTACTGATGCTTCTGCTATCTTTTCTTATATTATCATGTTTGATAATATTTTTAGACTCTTTTAGCGAATATGCAGTTTTATATTATGCAACTTTTGGTATAGTGGTTGGAAATGTTCTCTTTCCTTCATGGTTTTTTCAGGGAATGGAACGCATGAAATTTATTACCTATGTCAACGTATTATCTAGAATCATATTTACAGTTTTAATTTTTGTTTTTGTAAAAACACAATCGGACTTTGTTTTAGTCCCAATATTAAATTCGTTAGGAGCTATTATAGGAGGCGTTTATGCTTTGTGGTTGGTCTTTAAAAGATTTTCAGTTCGATTACTATTACCAAAAAAAGAAATAATTCTTCACCAATTTAACAACAGCTTTCATTTTTTTATATCAAGATTATCTAATAGCGGGAGTCGTTATTTCGCCACTACTATAATTGGATTGTATTTCGGAAATATGACTGTAGGATTTTATTCAATTGCAGAAAAGCTATTTTATGCATTTATGAGCTTAGGGTCTGTTGTTTCTCAGACTATTTATCCATACATGAGCAGAACAAAGGATAAAATTTTTTTGAAAAAGACATTACTAATTGTTTCAATAATTTCGATATTGCTGCTAATACCAATTCTATATTTTAACGAAAAACTAATATTGCTTCTTTTTGATAAGAATGATGAAATGTTATCCAGAATAGTTGTAATTGTTTTTACGGGATCGTTATTCTCAATAGTAAGCACGATAATTGGATATCCTTTACTTGCAGCCTTTGGATACATTAAATATGCTAACAATAGCTTAATATACGCTTCAATTGTATATATTTTATATGCATCATTAGGATTGTTTTTAACTAAAAACATATATATTGTGGCCTCTTCCATTTCTGTTTATATGTTGGCAGGGCTAGTCTTTCGAGTCTATTATATAAATAAAGTTAAATTATGGCGAAATTAAATTAAAATGAAGCAAAGTATAAACACTAGAAACGGCGATATTACATTTGAAGGAAAAACCTTTTACCCAGGTTTAAAAACACTGGTAATTGAAACTGCTACTAAAAACCTACTTGAAGTTAAGAATATTTTAGACGCCCATAATGTGAAATTTGGCTTAATATACGGAACCTTGTTAGGAGCCATAAGAGAAAACAGCTTTATTAAGCACGATGAGGATATTGATTTATTTGTTCTTGACGAAGACAAAGAAGACCTATTGGCAATTTTACATAAATTTATTGATTGTGGTTTTGAAGTAATTCGATATGACAAAAAGCTACTGAGTATAAGTAGAGAAAATGAGTATATAGACTTTTATTTCTTTAGAAAAATCAATTATTTTTATAGAAAATGCGATGTAGGTTTAATAGCAAAGGCAAAATATTTAGAGAATACAGTTGATTATAATTTTTTAGGAGAAAACTTTCAAGTACCACACAAAGTTGAATCCTTTTTAGAAGATCTATATGGGAAAAGCTGGAAGATACCAATAAAAAACGACCCTTCAATGAATCATAATAGATACATAATTTTTAGAAATATCATAAAAAAGTACGCACCTCATTTATTTAAAATTCTTTCTAGAATCAAAAAAAACCTATAAAATCAATATCATGAAGAAATTAACTTTTATAGCATTATCATTAATAGTGTTTAGCTGTCAAAACAAAACAAAAGAAACCATTATCAAAGACATAGTTGGGTCCAAAAAGGATTTTGTTATTAATATTAAATTTAAAACCAACAAGGCTGGAGAAATTAAATTGGCGCTTTACAATATAGTCCCAAACACGTCCCAAAATGCATGGATTCAAATAAATGAAGAAGTTGTTGCAACCCCAACCCTAGACAACTTAACTGCTAATTTTGGAGAAAACATATCTAATAGTTTTCGAATAGGATTTGACAATAAGACCGAAAGAAAATTTGAATTCGAGTGGATAAGAATATCCTATGGAAAAAGGGAAATAGAAATATATCCTGAAGATTTTACTCAATATTTTACACTGAATGAGTTTGTCGTTCAAAACCCAATTTCCCTTGAATTAGAAACAAAAAAAATTAACGGCAAATACAACCCCTTACTATTTTTAAAAAAGGAATACTTAATAGATTTAAGGGAGGAATAATAGCAAAGGTTTGTTAACTATTTGAACCATATGTATATAACTGAAAAAAGATTGATAAAATGGGCACTAATGTGCAATGTTATATACGTGATGTTATTTTTTCTGGTTAGGCCCAAAGGAATTAGTATCATAAAGGTATCAATTACGCTGTTTCTTCTTCTCTCTGTATTTATGTTATTAACCCTAATTTTTAAAAATAGAAGTAAAATAAATCAAATATCCAAACCACTTAGGGGTTTGTTTTCTGTTCTGGTTTTCTGGGGTATTATTACTATGCTCAGAGGGATTTCATTTTCCCTTCAGGACTTGGTTACAAATTTTGGGAATGTATATATGGCTTGGGCTTGGGCACTACCACTAACTCTGATACTCGGACTAAAAATTGAGAATTGGACCATTGTACTTAATGTTATAAGATTGATGTTCTCGCTAATGATAATCGCCTTTTTAATATCACTAGCTTTTGACAATAGTTATTTGCAATGGGCTTGGCTCTTAAGGCCAGTTAATATGTTGCTTTTATTAGGGCTTTATAGGTTCTCTCTAATTAGTAAATTACAAGTGTGTTTAATTTTAGCTGTTTTGATTATCGTTGCTCTGCAAGTGAAGCAACGAATGGATCTATTATATTTATCAATAACTTTTTCATTTTTAATGCTAAATAAGTTAGCTTCTGCCCACATAAAAAGAGTATTTATAAAGTATATCATTTTTGGCTTTGTATTAGTAGTAACTTTGATTTTTACAGTTGGGTATGAATTGGTATCAAATTTTATAGCCTCTCTTATAGATTTTCAGGACTCTAGGACTTTTTTGTTTAATGAATTAATGGCAGAATTAAGCTCTTTTGAGAAAATTGTAGGCCGTGGTTCATTAGGAACATACTTTAGTCAATTTATGGAACATACCAAATGGTATACTGTTGAAATACTTAAACAACCATGGTGGGGAGATGCTTCTACACGAATAACAATTGAAGTAGGTTATTTGCAAATGATACTTAAGGGGGGGGTTACTTTAATGACCCTAAATTTTATATTTTTTATGACTGCTAGTTATACAGCAATTTTCAAATCCAACAACAGATTTATCAAGGGCTTGGGCTACTATATTTTAATAATCTCCATTTTAAGTATTGTTTCAATGAGGCCTGCTTTTACCCCAACGTTCATTTTATTTTGGATGGCAACAGGAACGGTTTTAAGTAAAAAATATAGAGAGATGAACGATGAAGAAATAAATGTCTTAATTAAATTCAAATGAATAGATCCCCGCTAGTCAGTATTATAACAGTTGTGTATAATGGAGAAAGACATCTCCAGCAAACGATAAATAGCGTTAGCAATCAAACCTATAAACCAATAGAGTATCTAATCATTGACGGAGCGTCTACAGATCGCACCTTGGATATTATTCAATATAATGAGACCAAAATAACCCTATGGATAAGTGAATCTGACCAAGGCTTGTATGATGCAATGAATAAAGGCATCAAACTTGCTAAAGGGGAGCTAATAGGGATGATAAATAGTGACGATTGGTTCGAACCAAATGCTGTTGAGTTAATGGTTAAAGCGTTTTTAAACAACCCAACTAAAACAATTTTCCATGCCAACAGATACGATATTGGCCTCGACAATTCTAAAGTCATAAAAAAATTTAACCCTTCATCATTTAAATTTAAGTACTATGGCATGACTTATCACCACCCCTCAATGTTTGTAGCAAAAAACGAGTACAAAAAACATTTATATAATATTAAACTTAAAGCATTCTCAGATTATCAGTTTGTCTTAGAAGCATTTTTGCAAACGCCGCAGAGTTTTTTTTATATTGACGAGGCTATTGTTAATTACAGACTTGAAGGTATAAGTGCGCAAATGTCATTTTACAACAGGTTGAAAGAGGGATTTGTTTCACGTAGAGAAGCTGGGATGTTTATATTTTCAAATTATTTCTCGTTAATTCTAAGGGCTGTTATTTTTTCATATAGTTATATTAAAGAGCTCTGTTTAAAACCTCTTAAAATTTATTCCAAAAATTTACTAAAGCTATGAATGAAAAAAACCAGAAAAAAATTTTAGTAATACATACCAAATATCAATTTTTTGGAGGCGAAGACTCAGTTGTAGCACAAGAGGTTGAATTATTAAAAACGCATTATAAAGTAGAAACAATTTTTTTTCAAAATCAGTCCGGTTTATTAGGCGCTATTCAATTTTTGTTTTCAATATGGAATATCTGGAGCAGTGTCTTAGTAAAAAAAAAGCTGAAACAATTTCAACCAGACATTGTTCATGTCCATAACTGGCATTTTGCATCTGGCCCACTAATCTTTAGAACTATAAATAAATTAAAAGTTCCAGTAATATTAACTCTACACAATTATAGGCTACTGTGCCCATCAGCCACACTCTTAAATAAACGAAAATTATTTTTACAAAGTTTAAACCAAAACTTCCCTTTTAAAGCCATACAGCAACAGGTGTACAGAAACTCATGGGTTCAAACTTTTTGGCTGGCTTTCGTCGTTTGGTTTCACAATAAGATAGGTACTTGGCAAATAATAAATAAATACATATGTTTGACTCAAAACTCAATTAACTTATTTAAAAACTCAAAGTTAGATATCCCAAATAAAAGTTTTATAATTAAGCCAAATTTCACATTAAGAGACAATATTACAAAGAACACTGAAACAGAAAAAAATAGTTTTTTATTTATAGGGAGACTTTCAGAAGAGAAAGGCATTAATGTTTTATTAGAATCATTTTACAAGCTTCCTTATAAACTTAAAATAGTAGGAGAAGGACCGTTGAAAAGTAAAGTTGTACAAGCAGTAAAACATAATAGCAATATTGAGTATTTAGGGACTTTAAACAAAAAAAACATAAATTTAGAATTACAAAAAACAGAAGCTTTAATATTTCCATCCATTTGGAATGAGACATTTGGAATGGTTATTATTGAGGCATTTTCAAATAAATGTGCAGTGATTTCAAGTAATATTGGCGCCCCACTCTCTATTATCAAAAATAATAAAAATGGAATTCATTTTAAGTATGGAAATTCTGATGATCTCATCAGAATTATTCACAAATGGATGAAACTTTCATTAAATGAAAAAGATAAGATTAGAAATAATGCATATGACTCTTATGAAAAATTATATTCAAAACAAAGACAAAAACAATATTTTAGATTAATAATTAATAACATTCTTAAAGATAATACTCAATTAACTTGAAAACAATTTCAATTCAAGACTACAATATTTATGCAGATGACATTGGAACAATTTCCATAAATGAGCACCATATGACTGTAATTAACACCATCAATGCTCATTCTTATATTGTTGCTAAAACTGACAAGCGGTTTAAAAAAGCCTTAACAGATAGTGATATACTATTGCCTGATGGTGAAGGTATTGTTTTTATGGCCTCTAAAATTAAAAAGGAGAATATTAATAAAATTGCTGGATCAGATATTCACGAACATCTTTTAAATATAGCAGAACAAAATAAGTTAAAATGTTTCTATTTAGGTTCAAGCCAAACCACATTACAATTAATAAAAGAAAAGCTAGAAAATCATTATAAAAATATACGATTCGATTTTTTTTCTCCTCCGTTTAAAACTGAGTTTACAGATTTTGATAACCGTCAAATGATTTCAAAGGTAAATGCTTTCCAGCCCGATATTTTATTTGTTGGCATGACAGCACCAAAGCAGGAAAAATGGGTTTTTGAAAACAAAAATCAAATCAAATCTAGAGTAATTTGCTCTATTGGAGCTGTTTTTGATTTTATTGCAGAAACGAAAAGAAGAGCACCAAATTTGATGATAAAACTTAAAATGGAGTGGCTATACAGGAGTTTTACCGCCTGGAGGTTGACTAAGCGATATTTGTACTCAACGCCTCTATTTTTATGGGAAGTTTTTAAGCTGAAATATTTTTCAAAAAGCGAATGACAATACAGAGCCAATATTATATGTTAAGACATCTAATAAATGAAAAAGATTTTTCATTTATTGCTTTGATTCTCACGTTTTTTTTATTGCCATTATCAATAAATTTAAGCTCCATAGCATTTGTAGTCGCTGCAGTGCTTAAAATCTATCAAAGTACGCTTTTACAATTTAAATTATTTTATTCTGAATCAGTGCGGCAATCTTGTGTTTTTGCGCTATGTTTTTTTTGTTACATTATCGCCAACTCGATTATTCAAAAAGATATTCAATACACTGTTGCTGAATTTGACAGGCAATTTCAGCATTATGCCTTATTATTTATAGCCCCCATGCTATTAAGAGAATATAGTTTTAATAAACTATTAATCATATCATTATCGTATGGTTTGACTATCGCAATAGGGTATGTTTTATTTGTTTGTATAATCACAAACACTACATTTGATCAATTTGCTATACAATATTATTTAGATCTGCATCATACTTATTTATCATTGTTTTTACTCTTTATCATAAATCAGTTAATGGCATTTGTAACTGAAAAAGGCATGAAGTTTAATTGGCTTACAGCAATCTCAATCGCTACTTTTTTCTTTATTACTTTTTGGTTACTTTACAGTGTAAATAGCAAAGTTTCTATTCTTGTATTTGTCTTTCTTGTCATTTTTTATTTAGCCCCAAAGTTATCTAATAAAACAGCAGTTAAATATGGATTTGTGTTCTTAATATTAGCACTATCAATCTATATGTTCACCTCACAGCTTGAGCAAAGTTATATAGATGCTTTAGAATATAGAACTCAAATTTGGGAGGCAGCAATTGAGGCGATAAAGCAGAAACCCTTTTTTGGAAATTTACAAGATTCTGAAAAAAATGTAATTAACCTTCAACATTATTTGAACGGGAAATATTATTTTTTAGACTCTAATTTAAATAGTCATAATCAGTACCTCTCAATTACTTTAAAATTTGGCCTTATTGGGTTGATTATTTTTTTTATTTATCTATTTCATTGTTGTATATCAGTGTACAAAAAAAATTCATCAAACCAAAGATTATTTACAGGGTTCTTGCTAATCATGTTTACCATCTTTATCATTGAAAATATTTTAGTAAGACACCACGGAATAATATTATTCGCTTTTGGTGTTAATTATTTCCTTATCTCTAAAAACGAATGAAAGGGTTTAAAATCGTTATTTTTTTCTTATTCAGTATTAGTGGTTTTTCACAGGATGTTCAGACCCTAGTAGACTCTGATTTTGGCATTAGAGATTTTATAATGCACAACGACTCTATCACCTTCTTGAAAAAGAGAAATATTTACTTAACCGAACCAAAAACCGGAACGCAACACAATTATTTTATTGGCGGTTACGGTCTGAAGTTTTACTTGGACGACGAATCAAATACAATAATATCGGGTTCAAATGAGTTAGAAAGAAATGTATCCTCGGTTAGGTTTTATGATATAAACAAATCAAGTGTTACCAATACCTATTACAACAAAGAATCGAGGTTATTAGATTTCTTGGTTGTGCCAGAAAAAGAATTTTTTGTGGCTAGTCTGATTGAAAACAAAATTATTTTTATTGACTACAGTAAAAAACCAATGTACACTAAAATAATTGAAATCAAGCTAAATGCATTTTGTCGAAAATTGGTATACATTAAGGACTCACTTTATTTTGTTACTGATAAAGGCGAGTTTTTTTCTTACAATTTAACCACTAACGAACAACAACTCATTCACAAAGATGAGGAGCTAGTGACAGATTTTTTAATTCAAGAACAAGACTTAATATATTCATCTCTCAATGGTGTAATAATTAGGCATAATTTATTAACAAGGCAAGAACAAAAGATCAATTTAAGCGATGATTTTATTACTCATTTAGCCCTTTACAATAACAATGGATTGATCTGCGGAAGCTGGAAAGGCAACATATACAAGATTGAAAAACATAAATTTTCTATTCAAATTAGTATGCCAATACACTCTGGGCCTGTTTTTAAAATCATAGAACAAGAAAAAGGTGTTTTTCTCTCTTCAAGTTTAGACACCACAATAAAGAAATGGCAGTTAAACTAAACATACAACCGTACTATTTCAAACTATAAACCAATTGTTCTATAAATTTAAAAAGAGTTTTTAATTTGTATGAGATAACTCTTTCAAACCAAACAATCTAATTATATTTGGCATGACAAATAGATTATCATGTCCAAAACCGTTCTTATCACTGGTGCCGCAGGCTTTTTAGGGTCACACCTCTGTGATCGCTTTATTGCTGAGGGCTTTCGTGTGATTGGCATGGACAATTATATTACTGGAGATCAAGACAATATTCAGCACCTTTTTAAGCACCCCAGTTTTGAGTTTATAGAACATGATGTTACGAATCATATTAATATTGCACAACCTATAGATTATATCTTACATTTTGCTTCTCCAGCCAGTCCCATTGATTATCTTAAAATCCCTATTCAAACTCTGAAAGTAGGGTCTTTAGGCACACATAATTTATTAGGTTTAGCAAAAGCCAAAAATGCCCGTATTCTTATCGCCTCGACCTCAGAAGTCTATGGCGATCCGCTAGTACATCCACAGTCAGAAGAATACTATGGTAATGTCAGCTCCATTGGCCCTCGTGGGGTTTACGACGAAGCCAAACGCTTTCAAGAAGCATTGACCATGGCCTATCACCGTTTTCATGGATTAGAGACTCGCATTGCACGAATTTTTAATACCTATGGTCCTCGTATGCGTCTCAACGACGGTCGAGTGATCCCTGCCTTTATGGGGCAATCCTTAAGAGAAGAGCCGCTTACCGTTTTTGGTGATGGCAGCCAAACCCGTTCATTCTGTTATGTCGATGATTTGACAGAAGGCATTTATCGCCTACTGTTTAGCGATTATACTTTACCCGTAAATCTTGGCAACCCCGATGAAATTACAATTTTGGATTTTGCTCAAGAAATTTTAGCCCTTAGCAACAGCCATCAAGGGATAAAGTTTAAACCACTTCCAACAGATGACCCTTTAAAACGCCAACCCGATATAAGTTTAGCAAAAAAAATATTAAATTGGACGCCTAAAGTCAAGCGAAGTGAAGGCATGAAAAAGACATTGGAATATTTTAGAACATTACCCGAATCAAAACTTTTTAAAGTCGATCATAAAGACTTTTCTAAACACATCAAACCCTAAGTGAGTACTTTTAGACAAGGACGTTATTCATGGCTGATTAAGCCCATTTTCTACACTTTTGATATCATAGTGATCAATCTTGTAGCGGTGCTATGGCTATTGCCTCAAGTTCCTGTCGCCAAGTTTATAATGATCATTACTTTGGGATGGGTTGTTACTGTCCTGATTTCAAAATTCTACGAAGTTCATCGCTATTCTAGTGTTATTCGTGTATTCAATCTCATCATAAGACAAGGATTGTTTTTCACACTAATAATGTTTGCTTATGCAGGCATTTTTCCTCAAAACGACATTAATCCTAACAATATACTCAAATATGTAATTATTTGTTTTGTATTAATTTCTTTTTTTAAATACACGCTGTTTTTTCTTTTAAAAAATTACCGCGCATATTTAAAAGGAAACACTCGAAAAACAATAATTCTTGGAGAGAGCAAACAAGCTAAAAACCTAGAAGATTTTTTTAAGAACACCCCAGAGTCTGGCTTTATCAACACCAAATTAGTTTCTTTTAAAAACAGAAAAAAAGTAGATTTAAACGCGCTTTTTGAGTTTATTAAAGCTGAAAATGTGGATGAAATCTATTGTGCACTTTCAGAACTAGACCCTGCCGATGTCAAGGCCATCACAAAATTTGCAGATAATAATTTGAAAGTAGTCAAATTTGTACCAGAGCAAAATACAGTTTTAAATAAAGAGTTAAAGCGTGATTTTTATGGCCTTGTTCCCGTTCTAAAATTTAGATCCATTCCTTTAGATGACTCCTTTAACTTGGCGATAAAACGTTTTTTTGATCTTCTTTTTTCACTATTCGTCATAATATTTATTATGTCTTGGCTTACACCACTGTTGGCCCTACTGATCAAAATAGAATCTAGAGGCCCTGTGTTTTTTACGCAAAAAAGAAATGGATATAATTATAAAACTTTTAATTGTTTCAAATTTAGATCCATGGTACCCAACAAAAAGGCAGATATCATACAAGTCTCAAAAGCAGATCAACGCATAACTAAAGTTGGAAAATTTATTCGCCAAACGAGTATAGACGAACTCCCTCAATTCTTAAATGTATTTATTGGCGATATGTCCGTCGTTGGGCCACGCCCACACATGATAAGCCATACAGAAATGTATGCCAATAAAGTTGATAAATTTATGGTAAGGCATTTTGTAAAACCAGGAATTACAGGCCTTGCACAAGTGAGTGGCTACAGAGGTGAAGTCGAGTCTGACAAAGACATTATTGGCCGCGTTCGCTATGACATTTTTTATATCGAAAATTGGTCCTTACTTTTGGACATTAAAATTATTATTCAAACCATAGTTAAAGCCATTAAAGGCGACGAAAAAGCATATTAATCAATGAACGTTTTAGTATTAGGATCAGGAGGTCGAGAACATACATTTGCATGGAAAATTGCACAAAGCCCATATTGCACAACATTATTTGTAGCTCCAGGCAATTCAGGAACGGCATCTGTTGCTACAAACTTAGAGATTTCAGTGACCGATTTTGAAGGCATAAAATCTGCAGTTTTAAACCACAACATAGAAATGGTTGTTGTGGGTCCAGAAGACCCTTTGGTTCATGGAGTTCATGATTTCTTTTTAAATGATGATGCTTTGAAACACGTTGCTGTTATAGGTCCTCAAAAAGCTGCTGCTACATTAGAAGGCAGTAAAGAATTCGCTAAAGAGTTTTTATACCGCCACAACATCCCCACAGCGGCCTACGAAAGCTTTACAGCCCATAATCTTGAAAAAGGCTTTTCATTTTTAGAAACACTTTCACCACCATATGTCTTAAAAGCAGACGGGCTTGCCGCAGGCAAAGGTGTTCTTATTATTAACGACCTCGAAGAAGCAAAATCAGAACTCAAAAACATGTTGGTCGACTCGAAGTTTGGCGCTGCAAGTACCAAAGTCGTTATTGAAGAATTCCTCGATGGAATAGAACTAAGCTGCTTTGTGCTTACAGACGGACTGCACTATAAAATTTTACCAACAGCAAAAGACTATAAACGTATTGGCGAAGGCGATACAGGGCTCAATACAGGCGGGATGGGCGCCATTTCTCCAGTGCCATTTGCAGATGAAGTACTATTATCCAAAATTGAAGAACGCATTGTAAAACCAACAGTTGAAGGTCTAAAAAAAGACCAAACACCATACAAAGGGTTTATATTTATTGGGCTTATTGTTGTCAATAATGAACCTTTAGTTATAGAATATAATGTACGTATGGGCGACCCAGAAACAGAAGCTGTTTTGCCAAGAATTAATACAGATTTGATGGAGATTTTTATGGCTATAAACGATCAAACGCTTAATACAATTAATTTAGACATCAATCCACAAACCGCAACAACCGTTATGCTTGTTTCAGGAGGATATCCTGAAGCCTATGATAAAGGCAAAACAATATCAGGATTTGATAGTGTACAAGAGGCATTAGTTTTTCATGCCGGTGCAAAACACAGTAACGGTGAAGTCGTCACTTCTGGAGGTCGAGTTATGGCTGTTACAGCGTTTGGGACGGATTATAAAATAGCTTTAGAAAAGGCCTACACTGAAGTTTCAAAAATAAATTTTGAAGGGATGAATTATAGAAAAGATCTTGGATTTGATCTATAAATAGGAGTGCGAAGAGATACTTTTGTCTTCTTCATTATTGTCATTAAAAGACTTTAGTTGAAGCATCCAATACGTAAAACTCACCACAAGAATCACTAAAAAAACCCATGTAACAAGATTGGCCAACCACCAATTTTCAAGTTCAACTTCTCTTAACACATTGTAGGGAACAAACAATACGGTTTCAAATAATTCTTGGATTCCAGCAAAAAAATCTTTCATGATATGATTTTAAAAAGTGTATCATTTTATGCTTCAGCACAGAATAATATTATATTTACGTTGCAAATATAAGCAACACGTCAAATGATTACAAGCTTTTTTAAAACATCTAAACCCTCGCACTATTTAATTTTTTTATTTCTACTGTTGAGTGTTTTTGTTTTTCAACGCTTTGAGGCTTATCAAACAAATACTTTATCCGTAAGTTATCTCAAAGAATTTACAGCATTGTGCATGTTTTTTGTAACGCTATTTGTCTTTGTTTTTGTCATCACAAAAAATGATTTAACTCAAAATAACAGCTTTGCTGCATTTTATTTATGCTTGTTTATACTGTTATTGCCTCAATCCCTTTCAGACGCTTTTGTTTTGGGTTCAAATCTTTTTGTATTATTGAGTTTCAGGCGAATTTTTAGCTTAAAAACCAATACCAACATAAAGCGAAAATTATTTGATGCTGGATTTTGGATTGCCCTGGCGACACTTTTTCACCCTCCTGCAGCGTTGTATTTTAGTCCTCTAATTTTTGCAATTTTCCTTCTACCATCAGATATTTTTAAACACCTATTTTCTGTTTTTTTTGGAGTTATTACCATTGGTCTTTTGGCTGTATTTTATGACTTTTTTATTTTTAATGAAATTAAGTTTTGGAAAAAATTAATGCCACAAATAAATTTAGATTTTTCAGTCTTTAATGATATTTTTTTGGTGCTTTCTATTACATTACTGATTACCTTGACGATTTGGACCCTAAGCAGCCTTTTCAATACTATGATGATTAAGGTCAGCAAAACACGTTTCACATTTCTAATGCTGTCTTTTGCTATTGTTCTCGGATTTATAATTCCTGTTTTTTCGCCAACTAAAACTGAAGCAAGCTTTCTTTTTCTACTCTTTCCTTTGTCTATTGTCATGGCCAATTTTACAGAACATGAAAAATCTGAAGGGATGCCAAATGCTATTATTTTAGTCATTTTAGGCCTAGCGTTTACAAAAATAGGATTCAATATTCAGGACCTACTCCGTCTATAACAAAAGAATTGCATTATATTTGCAGCATAAATAATAATAGTATGTTTTCTAGTAAAGCCAATTCCATTTTTCAAGATGTTATCGCTACATATAAAATAAAGAATACTGTAGATCAACCCTTCGAAAATAAATATGACAAAAATGAAGATCTAATTGCACATTTGCTTTACAGAAAATGTTGGATCGACACCGTGCAATGGGCCTATGAAGATATTATTCGTGACCCTAATATTGATCCTGTAGCGGCTTTGAAATTGAAACGCATGATTGATGCTTCAAACCAAGATCGAACCGATACGGTAGAATATATCGATAGTTATTTTTTAGAGCGTCACAAAGAGGTTCAGCCCAAAAGCAATGCTAAAATTAATTCGGAAAGTCCAGCGTGGGCCATAGATCGTCTTTCAATTTTAGCTTTGAAAATTTACCACATGCATCTAGAAACGGTACGTACCGATGCCACAGACGCACACAAGGCCGCGTGTCAAAAGAAATTAGACACACTACTAGAACAAAGAGAAGATCTTTCTACGGCAATAGACGACCTCCTAAATGATATTGCCAATGGCGACAAATACATGAAAGTCTATAAACAGATGAAAATGTATAACGACGACGAACTGAACCCTGTTCTTAGAGGGGTAAAATAAACAACCAACCATTTGCAAACTACTGCAAAGCACATACTCATCATTCGATTTTCGTCTCTTGGAGATGTTGCAATGACGGTGCCTGTTGTAGCAGCTTTCTTAAAAGCACACCCAAAACATAAAATTTCTGTTCTCACCAAAAAACAATTTGCCCCCCTTTTTGTTCATCTTAAAAATGTTGAGGTTATTGGCGTTGATTTAAATGTAAATTATAAAGGATTTTGGGGATTAATACAGCTTTCAAAAAAAATTAAATCTTTAAAAGTTGATGCCATTGCAGACTTGCATAATGTGCTGCGAACCAAGGTTTTACGTTTGTTGCTGTTGGCCTACAAATGGAGTGTTTTGGATAAAGGGCGTTTAGAAAAAAAACAACTGATTTCTGGCACAATTTTTAAACCTCTACGCCCCATGGTTGAGCGCTACGCGGATGTAATTCGTAGTTTGGGCTTTGATTTTTCTTTGGAAAATCCTAGTTTTTCAAAAAGAATTCCACTTTCAAAACAGATAGCGTTAATATTGAAAACAAACGCAAAACCCTACATTGGAATTGCACCTTTTGCAGCATACGCTTCAAAAACATATCCTATTGAAAAAATAAAAAAGGTCATTAATAGTCTCTCTGAAAGTAAGTGTACTCTAATTTTATTTGGCGGAGGCCAAAAAGAGGGAGAACAACTACGCCTTTTAGCCAAAAAATACGATAATGTAATTTCTGTGGCTGGACAATTTTCACTCGAAGAAGAATTGCAATTGATGTCACACTTGAACGTTATGCTAGCTATGGATTCGGGAAATGCGCATATGGCTGCCATGATGGGAGTAAAAGTACTTACACTTTGGGGGGTAACGCATCCCTATTCTGGATTTGCACCATTCCATCAACCCCTCGAAAATTGTTTACTTGCAGATCGTAATCAGTTTCCAAAAATTCCTACTTCGGTATATGGAAATCAGTATCCAAAAGGGTATGAAAAGGCGATGGAATCAATCCCTGAAGACCTTATTGTAAAAGCGGTTCAAAAAGCCCTTTAAATATCATCAAAATCTACATGAATTTTAGATGAAGTTGGCACAGCCTGACAGCTCAGCACCAATCCCTCTGCCACTTCACTATCTGTAAGCACACTATTTTGACGCATCTCTGCAGTTCCTTCTGTAATTCTACAAATACAGCTACTGCAGACACCGCCTTGGCACGAGTAAGGAACGTCTAAATCTTGTTTTAAAGCTGCTTCTAAAATAGTCTGATCGGGATTCATCGTAAAAACGGTGGTTTCGTCATCTACCAAAAGTGTTGTTTCAACATGGCTAGTGCTGTGAATATTTTTTTCTTCATTTGTTTGAGTACTTACCGTAAAGAGTTCAAACAAAATTTTATTTTCCGTAACACGGTTTTCTAATAAAACATCTTTTACAGTCTGAATCATTCCCTCTGGGCCGCACAAATAGAATGTGGAAGAGGCCTCTGAAGGGATTAAATTTTTCAAGACATAGTTGGTATTACCTCTGTCAATTCTACCAAAAAGGGCATCATCATCTTGCGATTGGCTGTACACATATTGGAGTTTGAATCTGTTAGGATATTGTGCTTTAAGTTCTGAAAGCGATTGAAAGAAAATAGTGTCTTTTGGAGATTTATTCCCATAAACAAGCACAAATTTTTGGGTTTGATTTGATTCCAAAACAGTTTTTAGAATACTCATAATAGGAGTGATTCCACTCCCTGCGGCAAAACCTACAATAGAGCCCTGATCGTCCGTATTTGGCACAAAAGTAAAACGCCCTTTTGGCGGGGCAACGTCTAAAACGTCTCCTACTTTTAGTGCTCGATTTGCAAATGAGGAAAACAAGCCGTTTTCAATTTCTTTTATTGTGACTGTCAAATCGCCACTTGATGGGCTTGAACTTATGGAATAGTCGCGGCGCAACTCTTCATCATCAATTTTTGTTTTTAGTGTAAGGTATTGACCAGCTTCAAAATGAAATAAGTTTTTTAGATCCTCGGGAACTTGAAAACTAATGCTAACAGCCAAGGATGTTTCACGGTGAATTGATTTAATGCTAAGCGGATAAAATGACGCCATATGTATGTGTATGTTTAGAAAGCAAAAATAATAAAGATTAAAACGGATATATTGTTAATAGACCGCCAAAATTTATATTTTTTAAAAAAACATCATCCTTGAAATCATACTAAAACCAGATAAAAAATTAGTTTTATTCAAAAAGATGAGTATTTTTACAAACTTTGTATACATTTTATAGAGTATTTTAAGTTATAAATAAAAAAAACGTCCCACAATTGAGGTGTACATTTAAACATATCCTAAGCTTTATTTTTCTCTTTGCGCTTATATCTAGTTGCTCGCGCAAAAAAGATAAATTTTTGAATCGTAATTGGCATTCTTTAAACACAAAATACAATGTATTGTACAATGGAAACTTAGCACTCGATGCTGGTCTAAAGGAAATAGAAGAGTCGTACAAAGATAATTATTGGGAGATTTTGCCCATTGAGCGGCTAAGCATAGTTGATGAATTTTCTAAAGAAAGTGAAACGCAAAATCAAAATTTTGAACGTGCTGAAGAAAAAGCAGTCAAAGCTGTTCAAACCCATGGAATGAATATCAAAGGGAAAGAGAAAAACCCACAAATTGATGAAGCCTATATTCTGCTTGGCCAATCGCGATATTTTAGTGGACGTTTTATTCCAGCGCTTGAAGCCTTTAATTATGTTTTATTTAAATATCCAGGAAGTAGTAATATCAATTTAGCCAAAATTTGGCGTGCCAAAACCAACTTACGACTTCAAAATGAGGTGACTGCATTGGAAAACTTAAAGGGGTTGATTGAAAACAACGACTTGTCTAAAAATGATCAAGCAGAAGCACAGGCCACTTTAGCGCAAGCGTTCATAACCACAAATAAATTAGATTCTGCACTTATTCATTTGAAAAACGCCTATTCGATCACCAAAAATAAGTTTTTTAAAGGGCGATTGTATTTTATAGAAGGGCAGCTTTACAACAAAATGGGCAAAAAAGATAGCGCTAATTTAGCTTTTCAGCAGGTTATTGAGCTTAAAAGGAATGTTCCAAAAGCCTACAGAGTGAATGCTTTTCTGGAGCAAATTCTCAATTTTGATTATAATAAAGGAGACCTAGATGGCCTTAGCGATCTATTGTCAGATATTGAAGAAAACAGAGAACACAGACCATATTTGGATCGTATTCATCATACGATTGCACAGCATTACTTGAAATTAAACTCCGATTCATTAGCGGTTGCTTATTTTAATAAATCTTTGAGGACGAATTCGGAGGACAGCTATTTGAATGCATTGAGCTATCACAATATTGCAGATCTTTATTTTGATAGATCTAGATATTCTGACGCAGGAACGTATTATGACAGCACGCTTCTAAATTATAAACCCAATTCCAAACCTTACAGGGCCGTAAAAAAGCGATTAGACAATCTTCAAGACGTTATTTATTATGAATCCATTGCACAAACCAATGATAGTCTTTTGAATCTTGTTGCAATGTCTAATGACGAGCAAGAACAATTTTTTAATAAATTAATAGAAAAAAAGAGAGTCGAACAGCAGAAAAAACAGGCACAAAAGGATGCTGCTGTTAGTTTTTCTTCTGGATTTTCCAACACTAAAGCCCAAAAAGCAGGAACGTTTTATTTTTATGAACCCGCAACGGTGGCCTATGGTAAAAGTGAATTTTCAAATATTTGGGGAAATCGTCCATTGGCAGATAATTGGCGCTGGTCCAAAACATCAGTCTCAAGTGTAGTGCAAAATGATAAAACGCTAGAAACAACATCAGAAAACACACTAGAAACACGCACTGCACAGTACTACATTGATCAAATACCCAAAGAACCTAAAGTAGTAGATAGTATAGCCAAGGATCGAAATTTTGCGTATTATCAGTTGGGATTGATTTATAAAAACAAATTTAAGGACTACAAACGATCAAAAGATAAATTAGAAGCCCTATTGCGCCAAAATCCAGAAGATCGCTTAGTGCTTCCGGCAAAATATAATTTGTATAAAGTTTACACTTTACTTTCAGAAAAGGCATTGTCTGTAGCGATGAAAGAACAAATCATACAAGATTACCCCACATCTAGATATGCTCAAATTTTGAAAAATCCAACAGCGATACTCGATAATGATGCACAGGGACCAGAAGCAAAATACAAAGCGCTTTATCAAAAATTTGAAGCGAGCCAATATCAAGAGGTTATCGATTCTTGCGAAGACGAAATTATTCGATTTGAAGGTGATGAAATTGTGCCTAAATTTGAATTGTTGAAAGCAAGCGCCAAGGGGCGGCTGTTTGGATTTAAAGCCTATAAAGAAGGTTTGAATTATATTGCCTTAAATTACCCAAATAGTCCCGAAGGAAAACAAACACAAGACCTTATTGACAATGTGTTGTCAAGTTTAGAAAATGATGCATTTGAAGAGTTTTCTGTAGGAAATCATTTTAAAACAATCTTTAAATTTAATTCAAAAGAACAAGACCTTATAAAAATGTTTAAAGAAGAATTGACTAAAGTGATTGAAACAGAAGAGGTGCTTGAACTGCGTGTTTCCAAGGACGTCTATGATATAAACACTACATTTGTAGTTGTTCATGGACTGAAAAGCATAAATGGAGCTCGAGGATTTACCGCTTTAATAGATGAAGAAGATAATGATATTTTAGAACGACCATTTTTTGCAATTTCATCTGAAAATTATAGATCCCTACAAATCCATAAAACCTTAGAACGTTATTTAAAAGAGTATACAAATTAAAACAAAAGAATATGTTTACAGATGCTAAAAAACCTAGATCTCAGCACAGCCAATTATCACAGCAAAATACAATTGCTCAAGGGACTACTTTTGAAGGTGACCTAAAGAGCGAGGGCGATTTTAGAATCGAAGGTACCATTATAGGCACATTAACCACAAAAGGAAAAGTTGTCATAGGTGCTACAGGGGCTATTGACGGAAGTCTAAGCTGTAAAAATGCGGATATCGAAGGCAGTTTCAAAGGAGAATTAGCCATATCAGAAACACTAAGTTTGCGGGCTACTGCACGAGTAAAAGGAAACGTTCAAACCGGAAAATTGGCAGTAGAACCTGGAGCATCTTTCAACGCAAATTGCCAAATGAAAGACGCTGTAAAAGAGCTAAAAACACAATCAAAATCAACGATACAATCTAGTGTCAAACCAGGACAATCCGCTTAAAAATATTGCCGCCCTTTCTGGATTAGGCATTCAGATGGGAGTCATAGTTTTTGTTTTTGTTCGGCTAGGCAAATGGCTAGACATTTATTGTCAACATTCCAAAAAAATATTCGTTGCTCTTGGCGCAATTTTTGGCGTTGCTGTTGGTCTTTATGTGGTCTTGAAGCAACTTAAAAAAATTCAAAATAAATGAATTCAATTACCCAAAAATTTTCCAAACGCGTATTCGCTTTTTTGAGTCTAATACTCATCATTCATATTTTTGTAAATGTACTTTTGAATGTGCCAAAATTTCAACATCAAATTATAGAGGCCTACAGCATTAACGCGATATTGGCAATTGGCATTTTTTGGGGGTTAAGCACTTTAAAAGACAAATACAACAATCAAATTGGATTTTTGTTTTTGGGCAGTAGTTGTATTAAATTCTTTGTGTTTTTTGTAGTTTTTTATGGCCCCTACAAAGCGGACGGTCAAATTGTATTATCCGAATTTGTTTCATTTTTTGTTCCTTACACTATTTGCCTTGTTTTAGAGACATTTTTTCTGAGCAAGCAACTGAACCAAATGTAGAATTTGAATGAATTTCTATAGTTGCTTTTTTTGCCAAAAATAAAGTCCTTAAAATTGTTTTTGTTTTTGATAGAAAACCATAACTTTGCAGCGATTTTATACAACGACAAAAATCTGCAATGCGAAGCAAATTAACATTGAAAGCGATTACGCTGATTTTCTTTTTAATGCCATTTACGGTATTGGCTGGTGGAGATGCTCCCAAAACGGATAAAAAAGCTGAGATAAAAGCTTATATTCAACACCACCTTCAAGATTCATACGATTTTAGTTTATTTTCTTACACAACCGAGGATGGCGAGCACAAGTACATAGGCGCACCACTCCCTGTTATCCTGTGGGATGAAGGGCTAAAGATTTTTGCTTCTTCTAAATTTCACCACGGAGAAACTCTTGCTGAGATTGATGGTAATTATTACAAACTATACCATAACAAAATCTACAAGACAGACGCCGAAGGTACCATCAATTATGATGAGCATAATCATCCAACAAATACAAAACCCTTAGATTTTTCGATCACCAAAAGTGTTGTGATGATCATGATTACAGCTCTGCTCATGTTTTTCCTTTTTAGAGGACTTGGAAGATCATATGGAGAAAACAATGGTCTAGCAAAAGGAGTAGGACGGTTTTTTGAACCTATTGTTCTTTACATCAGAGACGATATCGCTATTCCAAATATTGGAGAAAAGAAATATATGCGCTATATGCCGTTTTTACTTACAGTGTTTTTCTTTATTTGGTTTTTAAATATTTTTGGTCTTACGCCACTTGGCGTAAATGTTACCGGAAATATTGCAGTGACATTTGCATTGGCATTATTAACGTTTTTAATCACAAATTTTACAGGAACAAAAGACTATTGGAAACACATTTTTGATCCACTAGGAGATTCTATGCCTTGGTATGGAAAAATTCTTTTGTACATCATATTGATCCCTATTGAAGTGCTAGGGATATTCATTAAACCATTCTCATTATTAATTCGTTTGTATGCAAATATGCAAGCAGGACACATTGTATTGATGAGTTTGATTGGTTTGATGTTTTTATTCAAAAGCTGGTTGGGAAGTCCATTATCCTTTGGATTGGCCTTTGCCATCTCGCTCATTGAAATACTTGTAGCATTGTTGCAAGCATATATTTTCACAATGCTATCGGCTTTATATTTTGGTTTTGCTTCAGAGGAGCACGAGCATCATGATGAAGCACACGCTCATTAGTAATTTTGAGCAATTAATAATGAATGTTTAATTTTTAAATACATATATATGGAAATTCCAGTAATGGTAGGTGCAGGTTTAGTTGTTATCGGAGTAGGTTTAGGTATTGGTAAAATCGGTGGTTCCGCAATGGAAGCTATCGCTCGCCAGCCAGAAGCTTACGGAAAGATTCAAACAGCGATGCTTATTGCAGCAGCCTTGATTGAAGGTATTGGATTTGCGGCATTATTTGCAGTATAATCTTTATCCAAAACAAACAATCTTGCAACGGTTGGTTGCAAGATTGTTTTAATTAAACTTAAAATATCATCATAATAAAATTATTATGGAAAAATTATTAGAAGAATTCTCACTTGGACTGTTTGTTTGGCAAACATTACTTTTTGTTGGGCTTTTATTGCTATTAAAAAAATATGCTTGGGGTCCAATTTTGAGCGCCGTCAATGAGCGTGAAGAAGGGATCAAAAATGCATTAAGTGCTGCAAACGATGCCAAAAAAGAGATGGAAAATCTTCAAGCAGACAATCAAAAGCTTTTGAAAGAAGCCCGTGCAGAGCGTGAAGCGATGCTTAAAGAAGCGCGCGAACTCAAAACTAAAATGATTGATGACGCTAAAGAAGAAGCCAAAGAAGAAGCAGGGAAATTAGTTGCTCAAGCACAAGCTGCTATTGAGACAGAGAAAAAGGCAGCTATAGCAGATTTAAAAGCGCAAGTTGCAGATCTTTCTATTTCTATTGCAGAAAAAGTATTGGGAGAAGAATTATCAAACAAAGGAAAGCAAGAAAAATTAGTAGAGTCGATGTTAGACGATGCTAGTTTAAACTAAAAAAATATGTCAGGGACAAGAGCAGCCATTCGATATGCTAAGGCCATCTTAAGTGTGGCAGAGGATAACAATACATCGGCAAAAATTCATGAAGAAATGAATCAAATTGCCAGTGCTATTGCTTCAAATCCTGAATTGAACGAAGTACTAAAGTCTCCTGTTGTAAAACTTTCTGAAAAAACTGCTGTTTTAGAAAAAATCTTTGCAACATCGGGGGCAGAAGTCAAATCTTTATTCAGCATTCTAGCACAAAACAAACGTGTAGATTTATTAGAGCAAATAGCACAACAATATAAGCGTTTGTTCGATGAGCTCAACAATAAAGAACAAGCAACGGTAACCACAGCAGTGCCCATGACTGAAGCTCTTGAAAAAAAGGTCATGGCAAAGTTAAAAACGCTATCAAACAAAGACGTAACCTTGACCAAAATTGTAGATGAAACCATCTTAGGTGGATTTATTCTACGCGTTGGAGATCAGCAATACAATGCAAGTGTTTCTAACCAATTGAATGAAATAAAAAATAAATTTATAACAAATTAAAAAGAACTCATTTTGAGTTCAATGAGTTAAAAATAGATTAAAATGGCAGATGTAAAAGCAGCTGAAATTTCAGCAATTTTAAAGCAACAACTTTCAGGATTTGAAGCCACAGCTTCTTTAGATGAAGTCGGTACTGTATTGACTGTTGGGGACGGGATTGTTCGTGCTTACGGACTTTCTAACGCACAGTACGGAGAGTTAGTTCAATTTGAGGGAGGTCTTGAAGGAATTGTACTAAACCTAGAAGAAGATAATGTTGGTATTGTACTTTTGGGAGCGTCCAAGGTTGTAAAAGAAGGATCTACTGTAAAGCGTACAGGACGTATTGCTTCTATCAATGTTGGAGAGGGCATCGTTGGTCGTGTTGTAGATACGCTTGGAGCACCAATTGATGGTAAAGGCCCAATTGAAGGCGATGTTTATGAAATGCCATTGGAAAGAAAAGCACCTGGTGTTGTCTTTCGCGAGCCCGTAACGGAGCCACTTCAAACAGGAATTAAATCTATTGATGCCATGATCCCTGTTGGACGTGGACAAAGAGAGCTTGTTATTGGTGACCGTCAAACAGGAAAAACAACTGTTTGTATTGATACTATTCTAAATCAAAAAGAATTTTACGATGCAGGCGAGCCTGTATATTGTATTTATGTTGCTGTTGGACAAAAAGCTTCTACAGTAGCAAATATTGCAAAAACATTAGAAGACAGAGGCGCTTTGGCCTACACTACAATTGTAGCAGCGAACGCCTCAGATCCTGCACCAATGCAAGTATATGCACCGTTTGCAGGAGCTGCGATTGGAGAATACTTTAGAGATACTGGCCGTCCAGCCTTAATTATTTACGACGATTTATCAAAGCAAGCGGTAGCATACCGTGAGGTATCGCTTTTGCTTCGCCGTCCACCAGGACGCGAGGCCTACCCAGGGGATGTATTCTACTTGCATTCACGTCTTTTAGAGCGTTCTGCGAAAGTGATTAATGATGACACTATCGCAAAAGATATGAACGACTTACCAGACGCATTAAAACCGTTGGTAAAAGGAGGAGGGTCTTTAACAGCCCTTCCAATTATTGAAACACAAGCAGGGGATGTATCTGCCTATATTCCTACAAACGTGATTTCGATTACTGATGGTCAGATTTTCTTGGATGGAGATTTATTTAACTCCGGTGTACGTCCAGCAATTAACGTCGGTATTTCGGTATCTCGTGTAGGGGGTAGTGCACAAATCAAATCCATGAAAAAAGTCTCTGGAACGTTAAAATTAGATCAAGCGCAATTTCGTGAATTGGAAGCATTTGCAAAATTTGGTTCTGACTTAGATGCGGTGACACTTAATGTGATTGAGAAAGGGAAACGTAACGTAGAAATATTAAAACAAGCACAAAATGATCCTTATACAGTAGAAGATCAAATTGCGATTATTTATGCAGGATCAAAAAACTTGTTGCGTGATGTTCCAGTAAACAAAGTCAAAGAATTCGAAACAGAATTTATTGAATTCTTAAAAGCAAAACACAGTGATGCTTTGGCAACACTTAAATCTGGTAAACTAACAGATGAAGTAACGGATACGTTAACGAAAGTTGCAAAAGATTTATCAGCCAAATACAATTAATTTTAAATTAAAGAACTAATTTAAAGCATGGCAAATTTAAAGGAAATAAGAAACAGAATTTCGTCCGTATCGTCTACGATGCAGATTACCAGTGCGATGAAAATGGTGTCTGCGGCCAAGCTCAAAAAAGCTCAAGACGCCATCACTGCGATGCGTCCTTATGCCGATAAACTGACGGAACTTTTACAAAACTTGAGTGCAACTTTAGATGCTGATAACGGAAGTAAATTTGCAGATCAGCGTGAAGTCAAAAACGTTCTTATTGTTGCCATTACTTCCAACAGAGGTTTGTGTGGTGCTTTTAATTCAAACATCATAAAGCAAGCCAATCATTTGGCCAATAGCTATGCCAACCAAAATATATCTGTCGTGGCTATCGGAAAAAAAGCCAATGACGCCCTTTCAAAAGACTACGAAATTTTGTCCAATGAAAGTTCTGTCTTTGACGATTTAACCTTTGAAAATGTCGCTCAAATTGCTGAGTTTTTGATGCAAAAATTTGAAGAGAGAAGCGTCGATAAAATTGAATTGGTATATAACAAATTTAAAAACGCAGCGACTCAAATTGTAATGACAGAGCAATTTTTACCAATTGTTCCTAATGCAGAAGCAACCAATGCGAACCAAGATTATATTTTTGAACCCTCAAAAGCAGAAATCGTAGAGACTTTGATTCCAAAGTCTTTAAAAACGCAACTGTTTAAAGCTATTCGCGATAGTTTTGCTAGTGAACACGGTGCACGAATGACAGCCATGCACAAAGCCACAGACAATGCCACAGAGCTTAGAGATCAATTGAAATTGACCTATAACAAAGCACGTCAAGCAGCAATTACCAACGAAATTTTAGAAATTGTTGGTGGTGCAGAAGCATTGAATAGCTAAAAGACTATATATGACATTAAAAAGCCTCGTATTTGCGGGGCTTTTTTTGTGGAATGAAGTTTGATATATTTGTTTTTATGAATTTCAAAAATACTTCTATAATTGTGTTCTTATTTTCAGTTCTTCTATTGTGCTGTAAAAGCACCCGTTCAATACATTTTCAATCAGAAATACCAATAAAAATAGAAGCGCCCTATTATCAATCTTGGGTTGCAGGGACTCAAGGCGGCGGTAGTGGTGTTGATGTGTTTTTACCTGTTCAAAACCTCAATGGTATTGCCCCCGATAGTCTTCATTTTCGAGGGCAGCGCGTACAAGCAGAGTCTAAAAATAAAATGATTTTTGGGCGATTTTCAACTTCAAAACAACAGCTACAAGACGTGATTTTGAGCAACGAGCCTTTGGCAGAAATCAACAATCAATTGCTTTCATCACGAGATCATTCGCCATTCGATTTGGCTAAAAATACATGTGTTTTGAGTTATAAAATCGATCAGAAGCGCTACTATTATAAAATTATAAATCTAGCGCAGCGCCCAACCCTTCCTTATCCTTCGTCTCCTCCCTCTCGTTAATTATTATATCTGGTCTAAAAAGTGTATTTTTAAGCTCAAATAATAAAATTTTGAGTCGCCTAAAAACGCTTTACAAACAAACCTTTATTTATGGCTTGGCTACAGTTGTACCCAGAATGCTCAGCTTTTTGTTGGTTCGACTACACACAGACAAATCGGTGCTCGCAAATGTTGCCGATTATGGCGATGTCTCTCTGATATTTGCTTATTTTGTTTTGTTTAATGTCCTTTTGGCCTATGGTATGGAAACTACATTTTTTAGATTTTTCAGTAGCGATGAAAATAAAAAAACAGTCCTTAGCACTTCTGCCATTTCACTGTTGTTCACTTCTACTTTAGTTTTGGGAATTGGCTATTTGCTCCGACATCACATTTCAAATATTACGCATATCGATACCGATTATATAGTATTGGTACTCTGGACTTTATTTTTTGATGCTTTGGTCATTATACCCTTTGCATATTTGAGGGCAGTGGAGAACCCCATAAAATATACAGCGATTAAACTCACTAACGTTAGTATAAATTTAGGCCTAAATATTATTTTACTTTTATTGCTAAAATCGTGGGCAGAATCGTCTTCTTTTTTGGGACTTTTCTACCGTTCCGACTTCGAAGTGCACTACATTTTTATCGCCAATTTGATTGCTAGTGCGGTTACATTTTTACTTTTGATTTCTTTTTATTTTAAATTGAATTACACTTTTAATGTCAAGCTTTGGAAAAAAATGCTGCGCTATGCTTTTCCTGTACTTATCGCTGGAGTGGCTTTTTCAATCAATGAAACCTTTGATCGCATTTTGTTAGAGCGCCTTTTGCCCGAGGATATTTCAAAAGCGGCTATTGGAACCTATTCTGCATGTTATAAACTCGCCTTGTTTATGATGCTATTTGCAACGGCCTACCGCCTTGGTATCGAGCCTTTCTTTTTTAGTAATGCAAAAGCCGTTGACGCCAAAACGAATTATGCTAAAATCTTGGAATTTTTTGTCATTTTTGGAGCCTTGATTTTATTAATTGTCGTTGTTTTTATAGATGTTCTAAAATTAATTTTGATCCCCAACGAGGCCTATTGGGAAGCGATGGCCGTTGTTCCTATTTTATTACTGGCCTATTTGTTTCTTGGCGTCTATCACAATCTTTCGGTGTGGTACAAGATTACAGATCGCACCAAATATGGCGCGTATATTTCAATTTTTGGAGCGCTTATCACCCTTATTATTAATATCATAGGCATACCAAAATTTGGCTATATGGCCTCGGCTGTGGCTACGCTTTCAGCCTATGCAACAATGGCCGTTATTTCCTATGCTTTTGGACAACAACACTACGCCATACCCTATAATGTAAAAAAAATGGGGCTTTACTTGGTATTATCAATCACGCTATCGGCCCTTTCATTTTATATTTTTAGAGAACAATATTTCATTGGAATTCTTTTTATTTTAATTTTGATGACTGTCATATGGCTGAAAGAAAAAACAGCTTTAAAACAACATATTAAATCCTAACTATGAAGATTAATATCATCAATAAATCCTCTCACCAATTACCGCATTACGAAACCCTTGCTTCTGCAGGTATGGATTTGCGTGCCCACATCGAGCACGATATCATACTTAATCCTATGGAACGCACTATTGTACCAACCGGCCTTTTTATGGAACTTCCAGTGGGGTTTGAAGCGCAAGTTCGCCCAAGAAGTGGACTGGCTGCAAAGCACGGCCTAACGGTCCTCAATAGTCCAGGCACAATTGATGCAGATTACAGAGGAGAAATAGGAGTAATTTTAGTCAATCTTTCCAAAGAAACGTTTACAATTAAAAATGGGGAGCGTGTGGCTCAAATGGTTATTGCCAAACACGAACGCGCCAAATGGAATGAGGTTCAAACATTATCTGAAACACGCCGTGGAGAAGGTGGATTTGGAAGTACAGGGCGCCAATGATTCAAAAAAAACTTATATTAATTTTTTTGATATGCTGTTCAGTTGGTAGCACACAAACTGAAAGAGACAGTCTTTTGGCACAACCGAAAGTTTCCAAAGATCTCCAATTTCAAAATCATTTTTATGAAGCCCTCAAGCAAAAAGGTATAGAAAATTATAGTAAGGCGATTGATGCATTTGTCAAGTGTGCCGAATTGTTTCCAGAACGCGCTGTTGTTTTTTACGAATTAGGAGATCTTTATTTTAAGACCAAATCGTATCGCCGATCTGAAAGTAATCTAAAAAAAGCAATTGATTTAGATGCTGATAATTTTTGGTTTAAAGAAAAATTATACCACCTCTATGTACATCAAAATAATTATGATAAAGCCATTGAAACAGCAAAATCATTGTTGTATAGGGACAAGGATTACGAAGAAGATTTGGTAAATTTATATGCAGGTGCAGGACGATATGGAGAAGCAATCGCACAAATTGATGTTATGGATGAGCGTTATGGTTTCAATTCAAAACGCGATCAAACACGAATAGAAATATACAGACGAACACAAAATCAAAAAGGGCATATAACATTTTTAAAAAATCGCCTTAAAGCAGCAGTAGAAAATGAACAAAATTTCCTGAATCTTATTTACACTTTAAGCCAATATAATTTAAAGCAAGAAGCATTTTCTACGGCTAAATTATTTTTAAAAAATCATCCAAAATCTCACATAGCCCATGTAGCACTCTATAAATTTTATTTGGATGATAAAGACTATGACAATGCAATTTCCTCAATGAAAATAGTGACAAGCAGCGCTATTTTAGAACCTCACTTGAAAGTGAAAGTGTTAAGCGATTTTATGCAGTTTGTCCAAAAAAACCCAGAATATAAAGCGGTATTACTAGAAGTACAGCCTGCAGAATCTTTAGACACGTCTAACCGTTCAAATTTGGAATGGGCTCGCTATTACCAAGAGCAAAATATGGAGGACAAAGCCTTGCAGTTTTTTGAAAAGGTATTGTCAGAACATCCAGAAAACCTATCGGTCATCAAAACAGTTGCACAGCTTTATTTGAAAACAAAACAATACCAAAAGGCCATCGAATTTACAACAGATCAATTGGAATTATTTCCAACTCAACTTGAGTTGTATCTAGTTTTTGGGGGCTCTCAAATGGCATTACAACATTGGGATCGGGCTTTAGAACTCCTCGAAGTTGGATTAGACTATATTTTTGAAGAGAACGAAGTTGCAGCACAGTATTACGATTTATTAGCCGAACTTTACAAAAAGCAAAACAATATTAAAAAATCAAAGGCGTTTAGCCATAAAGCCAAAGCAATACAATCGAAGAAATGAGAAAAGTTTTATTCTATCTAATAATAGGTTTCATCTTTAGTTGTAAGAGCACACAAACTATAGCTTCCAAATCGGCGCTTAATTCTAAATTAAAGGCAAAACAAATTCTAAAAACCCACAACAAACAAAAGTCTGATTTTACGACTCTACAATCGCGATTAAAAATTGAACTCATAGAAGGTGCTAAGTCACAGTCACATACTGTCACCTTGCGTATGGAGCGCAATCAAACCATTTGGATCAATGCGTTTTTGAATATGGTTCGCGTAAAAATCACACCAGAAAAAGTACAAATGTACAATAAGCTAGACCGCACTTATTTTGATGGTGATTTTGCCCTGATTAAGGATTTTTTGGGTGTAGAGCTCAACTTTTATCATATCGAAAATTTACTTTTGGGCCATGCTATATTTAGCCACAAACCCAATGCTTTGAAAAGGCAACCGCATCCAAAATCTTATGCTCTTAGCCCCAAGCAACAAAACGTTTTATTCGATGTATTGTATCTTATCAATCCGGGATATTTCAAATTGGATGGACAGAGTATTATTCAATTCAATCAAAATAGAAAATTGAATGTGGAGTACCAAACATATCAAGAGATAGATGAACAGGTATTTCCCCAAGAAGTGACCGTAAAAGTTGATGAAAATCAAAAGGAAACAATCTTGAAAATGAATTTAAAATCCGTAAGTTTGAATCAACCCTTGCGCTTTCCATATAAGCGGCCTACTGGATATAAACCGATAGAATTCTAATGCACGATAAGACAAAATATTTAGCATTTATTTTCTTTACATTTTTGCTGTTCAGTCATTTTGGGGGTTATGCTCAAAGTAAAAGGCAATTACAGCTAGAAGAGCGTCGGCGTGAATTGCAACAAGAAATTAGACAAATCACAAACCTATTGTTTGCTGGAAAGCAAGAGAAAAAATCGGTTGTGAGTGTTGTTGAAGATTTGAATTATAAAATTAGTGTTCGAAAAAATTTAATTCGCATCACAAATCAGCAGGCCAATTTGTTGACACGAGAGATCAATGCCAATCAAAGTGAGATTTCTAAACGGCGAGACAAGTTGAAGATTTTGAAAGACGATTATGCCAACATGATTTTAAAATCATACAAAAACAGAACGAACCAAAGTAAGCTTATGTTTCTGTTGTCATCTTCCAATTTTCAGCAAGCCTACAGACGATTACAATACATAAAACAATATGCAGATTATCAAAAGCAGCAGGCAGAAATTATTAAAGAAGAAACAGAAAAATTACAAGTATTAAATAAGGATTTATTGCGTCAAAAGAAGGATAAACAAATTCTTGTTGCTGAAAATAAATCGGCAAAAGCGGTTTTGGACAAAGAGCTAGAAGATCAACAATCGCTTATCAACTCAATTCAGAAAAATTTATCAAAATTTTCGGCACAAATTAAAACCAAACAAAAGGAGTCGAACCAGCTAGATAGAGAAATACAAAAGTTGATTCGAGAAGCCATTGCTGCCTCTAATAAAAAAGCGGGGAAGTCTGTAAAATCTGCTACATTTTCTTTGACTCCAGAACAGAAACTTCTAGCTGCAAACTTTACATCAAACAAAGGAAAATTGCCTTGGCCAGTGGCCAAAGGCGTAGTGAAATTGCGGTTTGGCACGAATCCATCACCCATAGATCCAACCATTAAAATAAAAAGTAATGGTGTGCGTATTGCAACAAACAAAGGCGAGCAAGTTCGTGCTGTTTTTGAGGGAACTGTACAAGGAATAATGACCCCAAAAAACGGTAATAATGCCGTTATGATTCGTCATGGAAATTATATCACAGTGTATAAAAATTTATCGAAATTCTATGTCAATAAAGGCGATAAAGTCAGTACAAAACAAGTGATTGGCGAGGTGATTACAAGCAAGGCCTCAGGGGAAACCATTTTAAGTTTTGGGATCTATAAAGACAGTTCTATTCAGAACCCATCGCACTGGATTTATAAACTCTAGCGCACTATTTTTTTTTAAAAAGAGCTTTGAGTTCGCTGGCATCACTGGCATTCATTTTCCCTGCCAATACTAAGCTCAACTGACGCCGTCTAAGTGCACCATCAAAACGCTGTTTCTCTTGTGAACTCTCTGGGATAAGTTCTGGAATTTGTACTGGTTTGCCATTTTCATCAACGGCTACAAATGTAAAAATTGCTTCATTGGCTTTTTTTGGAGCATTAAAATTATTGTCAGTGTACCACACATCTAAATATACCTCCATAGAACTTTTGAATGCTCGGGAGACTTTTGCTTCTATAGTGACAATACTCCCTAGTGGTATGGCGTGATTAAATGCCACATGATTTACTGAAGCTGTTACGACAATACGTTCGGAATGGCGTTGTGCTGTAATGCTTGCTGCTCGATCCATACGCGCCAATAGCTCGCCTCCAAAAAGGGTGTGAATGGCGTTGGTTTCGCTTGGCAAAACCAAATCGGTAACTATAGTTTTTGAATCTGATGGATGTTTTGTATTCATTATAATTAATTCTATTTGGCAAAGGTACAATTATTAGCTTTTACTTTTTTTATTCATTTTTTCTTTTGCTTTAAGATCATAATGATACATAAACAACACCCAAATAATAAGATTCCAATGCTTTTTAATTTCAAATTGTTATTGTAAAAGTACATACATAAGTAGAGTGTTAATGAAAGGGTGATCATTAACTTTACCAATAGTGTTTTCATGTTGCGGTTGTAGATTTGAGGGTTAAAATCAAAAGTAATATCCAAAAATTAGTTGAAAAACTTCAAAGAAATGCACAAAAAATGCTCTACATTACATAGTATGCACTGATAATCATAAGATTAAGAAACGTATTTAAAATACTATAAAATGAAAGATTTTAAGGCAATGCCTTAATGAGCAACCAGGCTGAGGAATCTTGTGTTCGCTTGATTTTGTAGAGCGCACGTTGGGCGTCTTGTCGAGATTGGTAGCTATCGTATACAACTTGATGTAATCCATAGCGGTTTTGACCAATTTTTCGAGCATTGTATCCAAGGCGTTTCAGTTGACGTAACTTTCGGTCGCAGTTGGCCTCTATTCTAAAAGCACCTGCTACAATATGAAAATTTCCAGCAGATTTATTAACGTCTAAAGTGATGGTTGGTAAAGGCGAACTCACAACAAAAGTAGCTTCTTGAATTTTGGTGTCTAAAGCATTATTTGCTTCTTCTTGAGCCAAAATATTTTGCTGTTCGATGTGTTGCATATAGGCATTAGATCCAAAAAAACCACCAAGGCCAAGCATAACAACGGCCACAGCGGCGTATTTAAAAACAGATTGTGTATTTCGTTTTCTAGTAGATAATACAATCGGAATTTTATTTTCAATATCTTCAACGACTTTTAGGTGTGTATCTCTGGAAATTGCTGGAGATACAAATTGTGAAAGTCCGAAAGCTTCGGTCAAATAGTTTAAGCGATAAGACGGCTCGAAGAGTAATTGTCCATCTTTAGTATTTTGCAATTCGCCAATATTTTGCAATTCAACAGTTTCTTTATTCTCCAAACGTTGTTTAAGTGTTGCCACTTGTTTTGCAATTTTTGATAGTGCATTTTCATAAGAAATATCTTCAATTTCTGAAATATGATTTGCAAGAACCCCATCATTGGATTGCAACTGTGCATTGAAAGACAAGCGTTTTTTTGGAGGGTAAAACGAATTTGTATTTTCATGAACTTCAGCAGAGATTTTATGCGCCAAAAATGCGCCAAAATCTGGTACCACCACACAGTCATAGCGGTAAAGAAGATTGCTTATGTAATAACTCAATTGCATAAACTCAAATGTATAAATTTTTTTTGAATTTCCCAGAGTCCAAAAGAAGAAGTTTCTTATCTAGTTTTTATATATTTACATGCAAATATCCCCCAAATGAAACCTACAGAATTACACTTTGCGTTGGCTTTGCAAGCTGTTCCAAGTATTGGTGATATAACCGCCAAAAAACTTATTCAGCACTGTGGCAGTCCAGAAGCGGTATTTAAATCCTCAAAACAAGCACTTCAATCTATAGACGGGATTGGCACTGTAATTATCAATGCTTTGTATCGCTCCGAGACGATGAACTTGGCAGAAAAAGAACTAGAATTTATTCAAAAAAATGATATTCAAGCATTTTATTTTAATGATGACAATTATCCATACCGCCTAAAGCATTGTATTGATGGCCCCATTGTTTTATTTCAAAAAGGCAATATCAAATGGGAGGGCTCGCCAGTCATCAGTATTGTAGGGACTCGAAAACTTACATCTTATGGCAAAAAGCAGTGCGAGAATTTAATTAAGGAGCTTTCTGTATTTAATCCTATAGTAGTTTCGGGTTTTGCCTATGGTGCAGATATTACGGCTCACAAAGCGGCAATAGAGTTTAATTTGCAAACGGTTGGTTGTATGGCACAAGGGCTTCAGAAGACGTATCCTGCTGTGCATAAAAAATACCGTAAAGAGGTGGAGTCAAATGGCGGATTTGTCACAGATTTTTGGAGCACGGCCAAGTTTGATCCTTCAAATTTTATTCGGCGAAATAGACTAATTGCAGGCCTAAGTGAAGCGACTATTGTAATTGAATCAGGAGCAAAAGGAGGTAGTTTGGCAACGGCCTATTTTGCTTTGGATTATAACCGCGAAGTATTTGCCATTCCCGGACGCACAAATGATATTCAAAGCATGGGATGCAATACCTTAATTAAAACTAAAAATGCTCATTTGCTTTCTGTGCCAGCCGATGTACCCTATATTCTCAACTGGGATGTAGAGCTACAACCCAAACCCATTCAAAAAGCACTTTTTATTGATTTAGATTCAGATGAAAAAATAGTTTATGATTTTTTACAAAAACAAGGCAGAACCCTCTTAGATTTGATCGCATTAAACTGTAAAATGCCGACTTCCAAGGTGGCGTATGTGCTTTTAAATTTAGAGCTTAAAGGTGTAGTTCGTCCTTTGCCAGGAAAGGAATTCGAATTGATTTAGTACCCTAATTTTTCACGAACACGAGCCAAAACAGTAGTGGCAACTGCACGTGCTTTTTGAGCTCCAAGAGCCAAGGCTTTTTCTACATCTTCGGGGTGAGTCATATAGTGATTGTAGCGTTTGCGCTCTTCTGAAAAGGTGTCACAAATCAATTCAAATAAAGCTTGTTTGGCATGACCGTAACCATAATTTCCAGCTTCATAATTTGATTTCATACTTTGTGTGTTTTCCTCTGATGCAAGAAGAGAGTAAATGGCAAAACAGTTGCAAGTTTTCCAGTCTTTAGGCGCTTCTAGTGGTGTACTATCTGTTTGAATTGACATGATTTGTTTGCGCAAAGCTTTATCATTTTGAAAAATATCGATGACATTATTTTTGCTTTTACTCATTTTTTGCCCATCTGCTCCAGGAATAAGTTTGGTCTGTTCTTGAATTTTAGCTTCTGGCAAAACAAAAGTGTCACCCATTTTGGCATGAAATCTCGAAGCCACATCTCTGGTCATTTCAATGTGCTGCAATTGATCTTTCCCAACCGGGATGATATTGGCATCATACAACAAAATATCTGCTGCCATAAGCATAGGATAGGTAAATAATCCTCCATTAACGTCTTCTAACCGGCTGGCTTTATCCTTAAAACTGTGCGCCAACTCTAATCTAGAAAAAGGGAAGAAACAGCTTAGGTACCATGCAAGTTCTGTGGCCTGAGGAACATCACTTTGTTTGTAAAAAACAGTTTTTTCGATATTTAATCCAAACGCAAGCCAAGTCGCCGCAGTAGAGAGAGTGTTTTGACGCAGAATTTCGGCGTTTTTAATTTGTGTTAATGAATGTAAATCGGCAATAAATAAAAATGAATCATTCTCACTTTCATTACTCATTTCGATTGCAGGTAATATTGCGCCTAAAATATTTCCCAAATGTGGTGTTCCTGTACTTTGTACACCTGTTAAAATTCTGGCCATGTGGCTGTAGTTTCTTTGATTTCTATACAAAGGTACTTTTTTTGAGCAAAAGGCTCAATATTTTTAGTAGTTTTGATATCGATGAAGCTGATACAATACCCACTTTGGATATTCTATAGAGTTTGGTTCTATGTTTTAGTAGGGTTAACCATTGTTATTTTATTTCCTTTATTGCTCGTTTCAATTTTAAAATCTTCTTGGTACCCTTTCTTCTTTAAATTAGCGCGAATTTGGGCAAAGTGTATTCTGATAGGAATGGGGTTTTATTGGCGTGTAAAATGGACACAGAAACTTGAAAAAGGACAGAGCTATATTTTTGTAGCCAATCATACTTCGATGACCGATATTATGTTGATGCTCGTCATTGTAAAAGATCATCCCTTTGTGTTTGTTGGAAAAAAAGAACTGGCACGTATTCCTCTATTTGGCTTTTTCTACAAACGCACTTGTATTTTAGTTGATCGGAGCAACGCCAAAAGCAGGCAAGCTGTTTTCAAAAGTGCACAAAAGCGTATAGAAAATGGGCTTAGCATTTGTATTTTTCCAGAGGGTGGGGTGCCCGATGAATCGGTGACCTTAGACCGCTTTAAAATGGGCGCATTTCGGTTGGCTTTAGACCATCAATTGCCTTTGGTTCCGATTTCTTTTCTTGATAATAAGAAACGATTGTCGTACACTTTTTTTAGTGGAAGTCCTGGAAAAATGAGAGCTGTTGGGCATTCCTTTTTTAACCCTGAAAATTATCAAAAGGAAAGCATAAAAAAAATGAGCAATGAAGTTTATAACCTATTGCTCAATTCTTTAGAAAGAAGTTAGAGTAAATAATAATTCAGCCCTTACTCGGATTCTCCTTTTATAGCCGTTTTGATTTTTTCCTCTAACTCATCCATAAGGTCTGGATTGTCTTTAATCATTTGCTTTACAGCATCGCGACCTTGACCAAGTTTCGTTTCGTCATAACTAAACCAAGAACCACTTTTCTTTACAATATCAAAATCTACAGCAAGATCTAGTACTTCTCCTACTTTGGACACCCCTTCACCGTACATGATGTCAAATTCTGCAAGTTTGAATGGAGGCGCAACTTTATTTTTGACAACTTTCACACGAGTTTTGTTCCCTCGAACAGTTCCGTCACTATCTTTAATTTGTGTAGATCGTCTGATATCCAGTCGGATAGAGGCATAAAATTTTAGAGCATTTCCACCCGTTGTTGTTTCAGGATTTCCAAACATGACCCCAATTTTTTCACGCAACTGATTAATGAAAATCATGGTACAATTCGTTTTACTGATAGATCCCGTAAGTTTTCTGAGTGCTTGAGACATTAATCGCGCATGAAGGCCCATTTTTGAGTCTCCCATTTCACCTTCTATTTCACTTTTTGGTGTAAGTGCTGCCACAGAGTCAATAACAATCATGTCTATAGCGCCAGAACGAACAAGGTTGTCGGCAATTTCAAGAGCTTGCTCTCCATTGTCTGGCTGAGAGATGATGAGGTTGTCAATATCGACACCCAAATTTTGAGCATAAAAACGATCAAAAGCATGTTCTGCATCAATGAAGGCTGCAATGCCGCCCGCTTTTTGAGCTTCAGCAATAGCATGAAGTGTCAGCGTCGTTTTTCCAGAAGATTCTGGACCATAAATTTCTACAACACGACCTTTTGGATAGCCCCCTACACCCAATGCAAGATCTAATCCAAGAGAGCCCGAAGAAATCACATCTACATCGATGACTGGTGCATCACTCATTTTCATTACAGTGCCTTTCCCATAGGCTTTATCTAATTTGTCAAGCGTTAATTTTAAGGCTTTGAGTTTTGCTTCTTTTTCGTTGCTCATCTTATAAATTTTTTAGGTTTGATATAGTCCTGCTAAAATACTATTTCTTTATAAAATCAACAGTAATAAAAAATGCTTTTTGTACAATTTTAACGTTCATCGGATTATTTTTTTTAAATCAACTGTGCCGATGAGATTGATTGATCATTTCAAATCATAAAAAATAGTACATTTGTAGCTCAAACATTCATGAACTTAAAACAAGTATAGCATGCAACTGTACAACAACTTAAGCAATAATGAAAGAGCAGAACTTATAAAAAAAGCGGGCAAAGACCGCCTAACAATCTCTTTCTACAAGTATGCCAAAATAGGCAACCCTGAACTTCTCAGAAACCATTTATTTTTGTTCTGGAATGGAATTGATGTCCTTGGACGAATTTATGTCGCTCACGAAGGAATTAATGCACAATTATCTGTACCAGCCGAAAACTTTGGAGTTTTTAAAACGCATTTGGATACCATTTCATTTCTAAAAAATGTCCGTCTTAATATTGCCATTGAGCAAGACATGTATTCGTTTTTGAAACTCAAAGTAAAAGTGCGAGACAAAATTGTGGCAGACGGGCTTAATGACGACACTTTTGATGTTACAGACATTGGAACCCATGTTGATGCGGTCAAATTTAATGCACTCATTGAAGACGAAACTACGGTTTTGGTCGATATGAGAAATCATTATGAAAGTGAAATTGGCCACTTCAAAAATGCAGTCACCCCCGATGTTGATACCTTTAGAGATTCTTTAGATTTGATAGAGGATCAGCTCAAAGAACACAAAGAAGACAAAAAGCTTGTCATGTACTGCACAGGAGGAATTCGTTGTGAAAAAGCAAGTGCTTATTACAAGCATAAAGGATTCAAAAATGTTTATCAGCTGGAGGGAGGAATTATTAATTACGCCCGACAAGTAAACGCATTAGGTTTAGAAAATAAGTTTTTGGGCAAAAACTTTGTTTTTGATCAAAGGCGTGCCGAAAAAATATCTGATGAAATTATTGCACAATGTCATCAATGTGGCGTCCCTGCCGATATTCATGTGAATTGTGCCAATGAAGCCTGTCATTTACTTTTTATTCAGTGTGATTCATGCAAAGAAACTATGGAACACTGTTGTTCCACACAATGTATGGAAATCCATCGTTTGCCTTACGAAGAGCAAAAAGCACTACGAAAAGGGCAAGGCAACAGCAACGATATTTTTAAAAAAGGAAGAGCAGACCATTTGCCCTATAAAAAAGACCTTAGAAATATTTTTGAAACACTCAAAAAGACCTCAAAACCTCATGCAGATTCATCTTTGTAAAAACCAATTTTTTTTAAGTTCTTAAATACGCTATATTTACCTATAAAAATTAGTTACAAATAACGGCCTGTGTACTACACAAGCCAATTCAAGATAAATGTATGGGGTGTGCAAGTTGTGCAACAAATAAAAGTGGTCAGCCAAAAGGATGTAAAAATAATGGAACTTGTGGTACAGATTCGTGCAACAAATTGACTGTTTTTGACTGGCTTTCCAACATGAGCTTACCCAATGATGCCAAACCGTTCAATTGGGTAGAAGTCCGTTTTAAAAATGGGCGTAAGCACTACTATGAAAACACCGAAAATCTTACACTAAGTATAGGAGACATAGTAGCAACTCAAGCCGATTCTGGTCACGATATTGGCATGGTAACTCTTACAGGAGAGTTAGTGAAAGTGCAGATGAAACGCAAGAAAATTTCAGAGGCGCCAGAGAAAAAGTTAAAAATTTATCGTAAAGCTTCTCAAAGAGACATCGATATATGGGTAGAGTCGAGAGACAAAGAAGAAGCAATGCAAGTCAAAGCGCGCCAATATGCAATAGATTTAAGGCTCAATATGAAAATTTCGGATATTGAATTTCAGGGCGACGGCAGCAAAGCAACATTTTACTACACAGCCGATGAGCGTGTCGATTTTAGAGAGCTCATTAAGTTATATGCAAGAGAATTTAGAATTCGCATAGAAATGAAACAAGTTGGATTGCGTCAAGAAGCGGCTCGGCTTGGAGGTATTGGATCCTGTGGTCGCGAATTGTGCTGTTCTACTTGGTTGACAGATTTCAGATCGGTAAGCACCTCTGCAGCACGCTACCAGCAATTATCTTTAAATCCATTAAAATTGGCAGGCCAGTGCGGAAAACTTAAGTGCTGCTTAAATTATGAATTAGACGCCTATTTGGACGCTTTAAAAGCGTTTCCAAAAACAAGCATCAAACTCAAAACAGAAAAAGGCATAGCCGTATGTCAAAAAACAGATATTTTCAAAGGCATAATGTGGTATGCCTATGAAGGTGAATGGATGAATTGGTTCAAGTTAACAACAGTACAATCCAACGCTATTATTGCATTGAACAAGGCAGGCAAGAAAGCCACGAGTTTAGAAGACTATGCCGACGAACTTTCTGCAACAACAGATACTAAAATTGACTTTGAAAACGTTGTTGGACAAGACAGTTTAACGCGTTTTGACAAGCCAAAAAGACATAAAAGGCAAAGGAACAACAAACGAAAAAACAATCGAAAACCCCGAAATGATCACAACCAAAGAAATAAAAGACCTAAAACTCAAAAAAATGCAAACTAGATTGGCGTTTGGGATTTTAGTTGTTTTTTTGATGACATCTTGTAATCAAAATAATTTATTTGATCGCTATACTTCGGTTGATAATGAATGGAATAAAAATCAAATAATTTCTTATAATTTTACCGTCAACGATACGCTTCAAACTAAAAACGTTTACATAAAAGTAAGAACATCAGATAGTTATAAATACAGCAATTTATTTCTTATTGTTGATTTAAAATATCCCAACGGGAAAATTGAAAAAGACACCTTAGAATACATGATGGCACAACCAGACGGCACTATGCTAGGCAGAGGACTTATGTCTATAAAGGAACATAAACTTTGGTACAAGGGGCATGATCAGCCCTTTGTGTTTTCGGAGGTTGGAGACTATACCATATCTATACATCATGCCATGCGTGCATTAGATGAAGTTTCTGGGATAAGCGCTTTGGAGGGGGTTTTGGATGTAGGGTTCTGTATAGAAAACTTGGAATAGTAAATTTATAATGACAAAGAAAAAAACAACATCAAAATTAGATTTTTCAAAACCAAAACGTTGGTTTTGGATACTATTCCTAGTTGGAATTTTAAGCATTCCATTTGTTTTTCTGTTGGCGTCTTTTGGGGCTTTTGGGTTCATGCCCGATCACACAGCATTAGAAAATCCACGAACAAATTTGGCCACAGAAGTCATTTCATCTGATGGATCAACTTTGGGTAAATTTTATTATGAAGACAACCGTACCCCTGTAGGCTATGATGAACTTCCAAAACATCTAGTAGATGCATTAATTGCCACAGAAGATATTCGTTATTTTGATCATGCTGGTATTGATGCTCGAGGCACATTAAGAGCGCTTTTTAAGCTCGGAAAAGGAGGAGGAGCAAGTACTATTTCTCAGCAATTGGCAAAACAACTTTTTCATGGAGAAGGCTCAAGAAATACCCTTGGCAGGATTACTCAAAAAATCAAAGAATGGGTGATTGCAACACGTTTGGAAAAGCAATACACCAAAGAAGAAATCATTGCACAATATTTTAATATTTATGATTTTGGAAACAATGCCGATGGTATTCGAAGTGCAGCCCGTATATATTTTGGAAAAGAACCCTCTGCGTTAAATCTCAAAGAGTCGGCAATGTTGGTAGGCATGTTTAAAAATTCATCCTTATACAATCCTCGACCAAAACGCAACCCTGTTGGCACAAAAAACCGAAGAAATGTGGTCCTTTCTCAAATGGCAAAGTATAATTTTATTTCTGAGCAGATAAAGGATTCTTTACAGCAAACCCCATTAGATTTAAATTATACACCTGAGTCGCACAGGGAAGGTATTGCAACTTATTTTAGGGCCTATTTAAAAACGTTTTTAAAGGAATGGATCAATCAACCAAAAAACAGAAAGCCAAATGGCGAAAAGTATAATATCTATAAAGATGGTTTAAAAGTATATACAACTCTAGATTCGCGAATGCAATCTATTGCAGAAGCAGCAGTTACAGGTCATATGAAGGCACTTCAAGCAGAGTTTTTTGTACAAAACACACCACGAAGAAATCGAACAGCCCCATTTTTGGATTTAGAAAAAGAAGAAATAGACCAATTGTTAAAAATTGGAATGAAACGCTCTGAGCGCTGGCGTAAAATGCGTTACGATTTAAAGAAGCCAGTGGACGAAATTGTAGCGTCCTTTAAACAGCCAACGAAAATGAAAATATTTTCTTGGACAGCACCTAATAATGAAATTGATACCATAATGACTCCAATGGATTCTATGCGTTACTACAAATCATTTTTAAGAGCAGGAATGATGTCTATGGAGCCTCAAACAGGTTTTGTAAAAGCTTGGGTTGGCGGGTTCAATTATAAACATTTTCAATATGACATGGTAAAGCAAGGTAAGCGTCAAGTTGGCTCAACTTTTAAGCCCTTTGTGTATGCCGCAGCCATAGATCAGTTGCAGTTATCGCCATGTGATACGCTTCCAAAAGCACAAATTACAATTCCAGCAAATAAATTTGGAAATGTAAAACCATGGGCTCCAAAAAACTCCAACAAAAATTATTCAGGATTTGAAACCCTAAAGTCTGCCTTGGCCAATTCCAGAAACACCATTACCGCAAGATTGATGAACGAAATTGGGCCTCAGCCTGTTATCAATTTGGCAAAAAGCTTGGGTGTTGAGCAAGATCTTCCTGCTGTTCCTTCTATTGCTCTCGGAACTCCAGATTTGAGTGTCTATGAAATGGTTGCAGCCTATTCTACTTTTGCCAATAAAGGCGTCTATACTAAGCCTGTTATGGTGACACATATTGAAGATAAAAATGGCACTTTATTGTATCAATTTTCGCCAGAAACTAAAGATGTTTTAAGTGAAGAAATTGCTTACGTTGTTGTCAATTTAATGGAAGGCGTAACTCAGTTTGGATCTGGTCAAAGATTACGGCATAATTTTGCCAAAAATCAAACTGTTTATAAAGAAATTGTAACAGGATACCCCTATGAGTTTGACAATCCAATAGCTGGAAAAACAGGAACGACACAAAACCACAGTGATGGTTGGTTTATGGGGATGGTACCAAATTTAGTCACCGGCGTATGGGTGGGAGGCGAAGATCGCGCAACACATTTTAAAACCATTACTTATGGGCAAGGCGCTTCAATGGCCCTTCCTATTTGGGCCAATTATATGAAAGGATGTTACGATAATGAAGATTTAGAAATTTCTAAAGAGGAATTTGAAAAGCCCGAAAAACTTAGCATCATGACCGAATGTGACAACATTACAGCAGAGGATGGCGCCGTCTCAGAACCACCAGAAATTACACCAGACATAGATTTTTAGTTTAGATTTTTAGAGTACACTTAATTTTTAGTAACTTATAATTCTAAAATAGTATTATGATTAATAAACAAGTAGAACATGTACAAGCAGCTCTTGAAGGCGTAAAAAGCGGTATGACCTTACTTCTAGGCGGATTTGGACTATGTGGGATTCCAGAAAATGCAATAGCTGAGCTCGTTGCAATGAATGTCAACAACCTAACCTGTATTTCAAACAATGCAGGTGTCGATGATTTTGGGCTAGGGCTATTATTACAAAAGCATCAAATAAAAAAAATGATATCGTCTTATGTTGGAGAAAATGATGAATTTGAACGTCAAATGTTGTCCGGAGAACTCGATGTAGAGCTTATTCCTCAGGGGACTTTAGCCGAACGCTGTAGAGCTGCACAGGCTGGATTTCCTGCAATTTATACTCCTGCAGGGTTCGGAACAGAGGTTGCAGAAGGAAAAGAAACCCGCGAATTTGATGGCAAAATGTATGTCTTAGAACATGCGTTTAAGGCCGACTTTTCATTTGTTAAAGCATGGAAAGGTGATGCTGCAGGGAATTTAATTTTTAAAGGAACAGCAAGAAACTTTAATCCAAACATGTGTGGCGCCGCCAAGATTACTGTTGCTGAGGTTGAAGAATTGGTACCTGTTGGCTCACTAGATCCCAATCAAATTCATATTCCTGGAATATTTATTCAACGGATTTTTCAGGGGAAGAATTATGAAAAACGCATAGAACAAAGAACCCTAACGCCAAAACCCTAAAACTAAGTGTTATGTTAGACAAAAACGGAATCGCAAAACGCATTGCCAAAGAAGTAAAAAATGGATACTATGTCAATCTAGGGATAGGCATACCAACGCTTGTAGCCAACTTTGTTAGAGAGGATATTGAAGTCGAATTTCAAAGTGAAAATGGAATTTTAGGCATGGGCCCTTTCCCATATGAAGGAGAAGAAGATGCAGATCTAATCAATGCTGGAAAACAAACCATTACCGCTTTGGATGGTGCAAGTTATTTTGACTCTGCCATGAGCTTTTCAATGATTCGTGGGCAACACGTTGATTTGACTATTTTGGGCGCTATGGAAGTGGCAGAAAATGGAGATATTGCCAATTGGAAAATACCAGGGCGTTTGGTCAAGGGTATGGGAGGCGCAATGGATTTGGTAGCAAGCGCAGAGAATATTATTGTTGCTATGATGCACACCAATAAACGCGGCGAATCAAAACTTTTGAAACGCTGTAAGTTGCCATTAACGGGCGTTAATTGTGTTAAAAAAATTGTCACAAATCTGGCGGTTATAGAAGTTACACCTCAAGGATTTAAATTGCTTGAACGTGCTCCAGGGGTAAGCGTAGAAGAAATAGCAGCAGCAACAGAAGGAGAACTTATTGTTCAAGGCAATATTCCAGAAATGACACTATAGCCCTTTTGGGATGGCATTGATTAGTCGTTTTGTATACTCTTTTTTTGGGTTTGCATAAACTTCGTCGGCCTCGCCAAATTCTTCAATTTTTCCTTGATTCATAATCAGCAATTGATCGGCCATATACTTTACAACGGCCAAATCGTGAGAAATAAAAATATACGTAAATCCAAACTCTTCTTTTAGAGTATTTAAAAGATTTAATACTTGTGCCTGAACAGAAATATCCAAAGCAGAAACAGATTCGTCACATACAATCAGTTTTGGCTGCAAGGCAATGGTTCTTGCAATCCCAATACGCTGCCGTTGTCCACCAGAAAATTCGTGAGGATATCGCTTGAAAGCAGACACCTCTAGTCCTACTTTTTCAAGCAATTCTTTTGTTTTTTGTGCTCTTTCAGAGGAATCATTGTAGAGCTTATGTACTGCCATAGGTTCCATTATGGCTTCGCCAACGGTTAGTCTTGGATTGAGTGATGCAAAAGGATCTTGAAAAATAATTTGAATATCTTTCCTTAAATTCCGAATGGTTTTCAAAGCCATTTTATTTAAATCTTTTCCCCTGTAAAAAAGGGTTCCAGAGGTTGCTTTGTCAAGTTGTAAAATGGCTTTTCCTAAAGTAGATTTTCCACAACCCGATTCGCCAACCAAACCCATTGTTTCTCCTTCATAAAGCTTGAAACTGACGTTGTTAACCGCTTTAAAAGCTGTTTGCTTACCAAAAACACCAACTTTTGAGTAGTAGATTTTTTCTAAATTTATCACCTCTAAAAGCGGTGGATTGCTATATAATTTTTTGTGGTTTTCATTTCGGATTTTTTTTGAAATGGTCTCCATAGACATTGTTTTGGATAAAACATCTTCAACAGTTGGCAGTCTTTTTAAACGCACGTCAAGCGCAGGGCGTGCTGCAATTAATGCTTTTGTATATTCATTTTGTGGGTTTTTAAAAATTGATGCAGTAGGGCCTTGTTCAACAATTTTACCTTTGTACATGACTAGCGTTCTTTGTGCAATTTCAGAAACTAAAGCTAAGTCGTGACTGATAAATATAACGCTCATTTGCGTTTCTTTTTGCAGGTCTTGAATCAGTTCGATAATTTCATTTTGAACAGTAACGTCCAAAGCTGTTGTTGGCTCGTCTGCTATTAATACATCAGGTTTGCAGGCCATTGCCATCGCAATCATTACCCGTTGTTGTTGTCCTCCCGAAAGCTCATGAGGGTATTTGGTGTAAGCTTGCTCAGGGCTTGGAATTTTCACACTTTCAAACAACTTGATCACTTCCAGTTTAGCATTTTTTGGTGATACAATATGGTGTTGTAAAAGAATTTCTTTTACTTGAGTTCCACAACGCATGGAAGGATTCAAAGCACTCATGGGTTCTTGAAAAATCATACTGATTTTATGACCCCGTATGCTTTCCATTTGTCTAGAGGGCGTTTTATTTATGTCGATATCATTATAAATAATTTCGCCATTAATTAGCGGGGTTTTTAGAAGCCGCATGATCGATAATGCCGTCATTGACTTTCCACTACCAGATTCTCCAACAACTCCTAAAATTTCGTTTTTGTAAAGGTCAAAACTTATACCATGAAGAATACGTTTTGTTATGCCATTCTTTTCAAAAGCAATAGATAAGTTTTTTATACTAAGTATAGAGTGGTGGTTCATCGCTTAAATATAAGCAATTTCGTTTTTGTCTAATAAGTCTTCGCCTCGAAGTCTTAGTAAAATTTGCGCAACGGCCAGAGTGTCTTTTTCACAATAGGCACCAATACGGTCTATGTTTTTTTCTTCATAGAAAACACGATAAATTTCACTCCCATCGATGTCCTCTTTTGGTGAGGGGATACCCAACACATTGGTTAGTAATTTTAATGATGTATAATGTTTAAAATCTCCAAATTTCCACAATTCTAATGTATCTAGGTGAGGGACTTCCCATGGTTTTTTCCCAAAAAGATTCAGTTTTGAAGGCAGTTTTATATTATGAACCAGCATTCTACGGGCGATATATGGAAAGTCGAATTCTTTTCCATTGTGTGCACAAAGCAAATGTTTGGGGTGGTTGAAGTGTGTTTCTAGCAAGGCCTTAAATTGTTTTAAAATTGAGATTTCTTCACCAGAAAATGTAGTCATTCTAAATGCTCTTTTGCGTTCTCCAGATGCAAAATAGCCCACCGAAATACAAATGATTTTTCCAAATTCGGCCCATATTCCTGCTCGGGGGTAGTATTCTTCTGGGCTAAAGTCTTCTTTGCGTTGGTATTGGGATTTTTGGGCCCAAAGGTCTTGTTTTTCCGACGATAAATCCGAAAAGTGTTCAACTTCTGGAACAGTCTCAATATCTAAAAATAGAATATGTTTAAGGTTGAGTTTGGAGAGCATCGTTTAACATTTTATAGGCTTCTTCGATATAGATGGAGATGTCATCTGAAAAAATTTGACTTGCAGCATTTGGAGATTTTTGATGCCCTAATCGTACAATGATGATATTATCTTTGGGCTCCACAATAACATATTGTCCAAGATGACCACGCATCATAAAAAAGGATTTTCCATCGCGTTTTTGCATCCAAAAGCCGTAACCGTATTCTGGACTTTCAGCAAATCTTGGGGTGATTGATTTTGCAACAAATGTAGAATCCAAAAGTTGTTTGCCGTTCCATTTACCGTGGTCTTTATAGAGTTTGCCAAAGCGCGCAAAGTCTTTGGCATTACTGGCAATACAACAGTAGGCCTTAACAAGATCATGGCCCTCACTATCCACTTGCCAAAGGGTGGGGTTTTCACTGCCCAAAGGTTTCCAAAAAGTTTCTGTGAGATAGTTATATAATTTCTTACCGGTAGCTTTTTCAATCACCATGGCCAATAATTGCGTATCACCACTCGAATATTTATAGGCTTGACCAGGCTCTTTAACGACTTTTAAGCCAAGGATTACTTTCTCTAGATCATCATCAAAATACGCTCTTGTAGTGATGGATAAAGGCGAGTAATATTTCTCATCCCAATTGGTTCCAGAAGCCATAGACGACAGGTCGCCCACTGTCATTTTTGCGGCTAAACCCTCACTAAATTCTGGAAAGAAATCACTGACGGGCTGGTCTAAACTTTTGATGTACCCCTCTTCGATGGCTTTACCCATAAGTCCAGACACATAACTTTTGGCCATTGAAAATGAATTCGTTTTGGAATTTTCATCAAAACCATCATAATAATTTTCAAACCAAACGCTGTCATTTTTTATGATGACATAGGCGATAGTGCCGTAAGCTTCATTATATTTTTGAAGACGTTCCGTTTCAGAAGCTGTATTATAGTCTTTGTGTTTTGGCCAGGGTTGTGGGGTGTCATTTTGAATTTCTGCATTGTCAAATTCCTTATAATCCTCCAAATAAGCAGTGCTATACCCTTTTGCGTAAATGGTTCTTACCGCTTTAAGGAGGTAGTCTGTATCTGTGATGTAAAGGATAGCAACGACGCCAAGAATAGCAACCAAAACCCCTTTTAGAATACGTTTGAATATCTTCATTTTGTTTGTAATTTGGGTTAAAGATAATCAAAAAAAAAGCTTTGTATTTTAAGCTCTTTATTTCACGGAAATTTCCGTCAGACTCCTTTCGTGTGGTTCATAAAATGTCTTTGGAACGAATGGATTTGCGCAACGTTTTGGCTAAGCTGCGTTTTAATGTAGTTTGGGTTTTGTTGTGTTAAGTACTTTTTTATTGAGTCAAATTTCTGACATTAACTTTTCAAAGTTCCATACTGTCGCAAATTCCAGATTCAAACTGGCAAGAGTTGTTAAATGAATTGTTTCAGAATCATATTTTTCTCCATTAATTCCAATTCTGTCAAAAGTTGCTGTTGCATCTGAAATTAGATAGGTTTTATATCCAAAATTCCCTGCCATCCGAGTTGTAGTTGACACACAGTGATTTGTCGTTAAACCCACAATAACAAGTGTATCAATATTTAAATCATCCAATTGCTCTTTTAAGTTAGTACCGATAAAAGCACTATTGACATTTTTTGTAATTATCGTTTCATTTTTCATTGGCAATACAGCGTCATTGAATTCAAATCCCTTGTCTAACGGGTTTAATTTGGATTTTAAATTTTTTGAGCTGTGTCGAATGTGAAATAAAGGTAAATTTAATTCTCTCCATTTCTCCAAAATCTTACCACAAAGGGCCTCGGCATTTTTATTATTCTTATTTCCTCCCCAGTAGTCTTCGTTTAAAAATGCTTTTTGTACATCTATTAATATTAATGCAGGTTTCTGGTTCCTTAATTTCATTATTACTTTAATTATAGACAACAACGGTCTGGTTCTTCTACTTCTAAATTATTAAAAACAGATACGTTACTTTTTACTGCTTGTGTTTGATATTGAAGGTTTTTTTCAAAATTAAATCCCTTCATAATACTTCAATATTTAGTTTGCTAAATGCGAAGATTTTTTTGCCTAAGTCTTTTAAACTTGCTCCAATATGGTAGGTTTGGTTATCGATAATTAGAAAACGATCGTGGTACTTTTGGCTTGTTTTTACTGTTACCTTTTTGTATTGGTGGTTGTATTTATCAATATCTAATTGCAGTTGTTTTGACACCTGTTTTGTTATTAGTGTAAACTCTATGTCTGGATATTTAGTAAAAAGAGTTAATACCGTTTCATCTATATAATTATCGATTAACAGCACCTTTTTTACTGCTGTTTTTAGTAGGTTGTTTACCAATACATAAGCATCAAATATTTGTCCCTCAAAAAATACACCTTGATTAGGCGGTAAATTGGTTTCTAACTTTAAAGCTATTTGATTTACTTTTTCGTTTAATTGTCCTACATTATTTTCAATTTCATTAATTCTATGATTAACGGCATACCCTTTTAATAAAATAGCTTTTAAAATTTTATTTGCCCAAATTCTAAATTGAATACCTTGTGACGATTTTACGCGATACCCTACAGAAATAATAACATCTAAATTATAATGTTCTATTTGCCTTGTAACGGTTCTGCTGCCTTCTTTTTGAACTGTCGCAAAATTTGCGACAGTTGCTAATTCTTTTAGTTCTTCTTTTAATGCATTGTTTATATGCTTACCAATGGTTTTTATATCCCGATTAAAAAGAGTTGCTATCTGATGTCTGTTAAGCCACACTGTTTCATTTTCGATGCGAACCTCTATTTTATTTGTAGTTTTGTGTGCTTGATATAAGATGATTTCATTTTTCATATTAATACCGTGTTATAAAGTCAATATCAATACTTTTCTTATTGACATAAGACCTAATATTTTCGCTTATTTCACGCAAGTTTTTACTCTAAAAATTATAGCCAAATGCAATAATGGTGGTGGGGTTAAAACTTTTATCGCTATCAATTTTTTCTAATAAAGTTTTTAAGTTTTCAGTTGTAAAACCTTTATTCATTAAATATAATTTCTCATTACTGTATGTGCTGTGTAGCCGTTTAAGTCGGTTTCTTGTGTTGTTTTAGTAAGTGGACACCATCATAGGTTTTCCAAGTAAATAACAGTGCTTTTAGGTCTGCTTTGGTAAGTTTGCTTTCATCAAACAAAGTGGTTTGTTTTTCTAGTTCTTCGGATTCAAAATTATAATCTTCCCAAATCGGAAGGGTTTCAAATACCTTGTATTTTATTTTTATTTTTTCCCTTATTACTACCATTAATTAATTTTAAGTTCAAACGTAATTTGTGTAGCAGATTGCTTGCTTTTTGTACTCCTTCTTTTTGAGTAAGTTTATTTGGATTGTAATACAATTTCTTCCATTCTTTGTTATTTAAATTGAAATTTAAATATCTATTATAAACACCTTGAAGGTCGCTTATGTGCTTAAAATCAGTTAGTTCAAGATAATCAGTGTTTTTTTATGTTTCCCATGCAATAAGACTCAAATCCCGCCCTATTAGGCTGTTAATGTCGTGCATAATTATTACATAATATTCAATTTCAATAGAATCCCTGATATTTATCTTGTTTTTTATAGGGAAGAAAGAAGCGGCTTTATTATTGTAAGTTTCTATCGAATCTTTATGAATCATTACTTTATCTCCTCTAAAGGAGCTTAATAGATATTTAAGACTCTCGTCCAATCTAACAATTTGCTCTTTATATTCGGTTAACATCTCATTGTTACTTTCGATTTCTTTGCTAATCAATCCTAAAGCTATATCTCTATTTTTTAGTTTACTTCTTGACGTGTAATAATCAGTTATTACAAGACCAAATACAACTCCTAAAATGGTAGAGGTAAAAGTAATTAGCCAATTGGATCTCAATGCTTTACTCTTCTGTAATTTTAATTTATTTTTTTTCATTTTCCGCCTAATGTAAAATTGTACTTCAAAAAAGTACTAGTTTCCAAGTATTTTGCCCCAACTGCTTTACAGAATTAAAATCGTGTTTGTTCCCTTTGCGAGCAAATGCACATTAAATAAAAGACCTATCGAATCAACCAAAATAGTAACGGGCTCTTCTACTTTCAAAAAAATATGTGGTCTAAAAATACCGGGGATGAGCCATAGGTTTTTCATGGTTGTAGATTAGATGGGGGCTGTGTTCTCTCTACAAAACTAATAAAATTCAGGAATTTGCCAAGATTCTAACCAAGAAGTTTCACCACATCTTTAGCAAAATAGCTGGCAATGCTATCAGCGCCAGCACGTTTAAACGCCATGGTGGTTTCTAGCATCACTTGATCGTGATCGAGCCATCCTTTTTCGCTTGCCGCCTTGATCATGGCATACTCGCCACTCACTTGATAGGCTGCAACAGGCACATCAAATTCATTTTTTACCTCTCTGATGATATCCAAATAGGCCAATCCAGGTTTGACCATCACAAGGTCTGCACCTTCATCAATATCCATTTCGGTTTCGCGGAGGGCTTCAAAGCGGTTGGCATAGTCCATTTGGTAGGTTTTTTTGTCCTTCGGAATATGATCTTTTGCTGCTGGTGCAGAATCCAGTGCATCTCTAAACGGGCCATAAAATGAGGAGGCATATTTGGCACTGTAGCTCATAATGCCAGTATTTGTAAATCCATGGTCTTCAAGCGCTTCTCGAATGGATAAAATGCGGCCATCCATCATATCGCTAGGCGCCACAAAGTTGGCACCAGCTTCGGCGTGAGACACACTCATCTCTGCCAGAACATCAACGGTAGTGTCGTTAACGATTTTTCCGTTTTCGATAATGCCATCGTGGCCATATATAGAATAGGGATCCAACGCAACATCTGTCATAACCAACATGTCTGGGCAGGTATTTTTTATGGTTTTTATGGCGCGTTGCATCAACCCATTGGGGTTCAGTGCTTCTGTACCCCGATTGTCTTTAAGGTTGTCATCAACTTTTACAAATAATAAAACCGCCTTAAGCCCCAAAGACCATAAGAGTTTTACCTCTGCTTGAAGTGTATCCAAACTAAAACGGTAATAATTGGGCATGGATGGAATTTCATCCTTCACCCCTTTGCCTTCAACTACGAAAAGAGGGACTAAAAAGTCATTTGGTGTAATGCTGTTTTCACGCACTAAACTTCGAATCGATGCGTTGGCGCGTAAACGTCTGTTTCTTCTTAATGGATACATAATTAATAGTTTTAAGCTTTAAGCCAAAAGCTTAAAGTGATTTTTTAATGGTTTTGATTAATGAAAATAACATTTTTTTAATTTCATCTATTTTTTTCAATAGTGTTTTAGAATCTTTTGTAGAGATAAAGTTTAATTCACTTGACACCAAAATCAAGTACTCTAACTCATGAGCAGAACCTGATGAAATATAGAGGAATCTTATTAACTCTTTCTGAGTTTCTCTACCACAACCCTCTACAATATTGGTGGGTACAGACAAGCTTGCACGGTTAATTTGTGAAACAAGATTGAATTGCTCAGACTTTGGAAAAGTTGAAGTGATCTGATATATATCAAGCACAAGTTCATGAGACTTTTGCCATACTTTGTAATTTTTATAATCGACCATAACTTTTATCTTTAAACTTACAGCTTTAAGCCAAAAGCTTAAAGTGATTTTTTAATGGTTTTGATTAATGAAAATAACATTTTTTTAATTTCATCTATTTTTTTCAAAAGTGTTTTAGAATCTTTTGTAGAGATAAAGTTTAATTCACTTGACACCAAAATCAAGTACTCTAACTCATGAGCAGAACCTGATGAAATATAGAGGAATCTTATTAACTCTTTCTGAGTTTCTCTACCACAACCTTCTACAATATTGGTGGGTACAGACAAGCTTGCACGGTTAATTTGTGAAACAAGATTGAATTGCTCAGACTTTGGAAAAGTTGAAGTGATCTGATATATATCAAGTACAAGTTCATGAGACTTTTGCCATACTTTGTAATTTTTATAATCGACCATAACTTTTATCTTTAAACTTACAGCTTTAAGCCAAAAGCTTAAAGTGATTTTTTAATGGTTTTGATTAATGAAAATAACATTTTTTTAATTTCATCTATTTTTTTCAAAAGTGTTTTAGAATCTTTTGTAGAGATAAAGTTTAATTCACTTGACACCAAAATCAAGTACTCTAACTCATGAGCAGAACCTGATGAAATATAGAGGAATCTTATTAACTCTTTCTGAGTTTCTCTACCACAACCTTCTACAATATTGGTGGGTACAGACAAGCTTGCACGGTTAATTTGTGAAACAAGATTGAATTGCTCAGACTTTGGAAAAGTTGAAGTGATCTGATATATATCAAGCACAAGTTCATGAGACTTTTGCCATACTTTGTAATTTTTATAATCGACCATAACTTTTATCTTTAAACTTATAGCTTTAAACTTACAGCTTTTAGCTTTAAACTGAAGCAGCCCATTCAACAGGGTTTTTTAAGACTTCAATTAATTTTTCTTCTTCACTACCTTCTTCAGGGTGATGGTCATAAACCCATTGTACATGCGAAGGTAAACTCATCAAAATACTTTCAATTCTACCATTAGTTTTTAGGCCAAACAAGGTCCCTTTGTCATGCACTAAATTGAATTCCACATAACGCCCTCGCCTGATTTCTTGCCAATCGCGTTGAGCTTCTGTGTATGTTAGGTGTTTTCTTTTTTCAACAATGGGGGTGTAAGCTTCCAAGAAACTATCGCCAACTTCTGTAACAAAAGCATACCATTGTTGCATATTCATCTCGTTGTTGGCTTTACAATAATCAAAAAACAAACCGCCTATACCGCGGCCTTCGTTTCTGTGGCTGTTATAGAAATATTCGTCGCAACGTTTTTTGTAATCTTCATAAAAGGTTTTATTGTGTTTATCACAAGCTGTTTTACATACGCTATGGAAATGCTTTGCGTCGTCTTCAAACAAATAATAAGGGGTTAAATCTTGTCCGCCACCAAACCATTGATCTACGATAGTTCCTTTTTTGTCATACATTTCAAAATAGCGCCAATTGGCATGGACGGTGGGCACCATTGGATTTTTTGGGTGTAGGACTAAACTCAAACCACAAGCAAAAAAATCAACCTCACCTACATTAAAATAAGCTTGCATGGCTTTAGGAAGTGGGCCATGGACTTTAGAAATATTGACGCCCCCTTTTTCAAAAACATTACCGTTTTGAATGACTCGTGTGCGACCTCCACCGCCTTCTTTGCGTTGCCATAAATCTTGCTTAAAAACGGCCTCACCATCAATAGCTTCTAACGCAGAAGTAATCTGATCTTGAAGAGTTTCTATATAGTTGTAAAAGCGGTCTTTCATTGCTATGGCGATTAAGCGTTATATGATTTTACGGCATCAATAAACGCTTTGGCATGATCTACAGGGATGTTAGGCAATATCCCATGACCAAGATTTACAATGTATTTATCTTTACCAAAAGCATCAATCATTTGATGCACCATCGTCTTAATTTCTGAAGGGGGAGACAGCAATCTAGAAGGATCAAAATTTCCTTGAAGTGTGATATTCCCTCCTGTCAAATAGCGAGCATTTCTAGCCGAGCATGTCCAATCGACACCCAAGGCAGAAGCATTTGATTTTGCCATTTCACCCAATGCAAACCAACACCCTTTTCCAAAGGCAATCACTGGAGCATCGTCTTTGAGCGCTTCAATTATTTGATTGATGTATTGCCACGAAAATTCTTGATAATCTGTAGGAGACAACATACCCCCCCATGAATCAAAAATTTGTATGGCATTGACGCCCGCTTTTATTTTTTCTTTTAAATAAGCAATAGTGGTGTCGGTAATTTTTTGCAATAGCTGATGCGCTGCAACAGGGTTTGAAAAACAGAACGCTTTTGCTTTGTCAAAATTTTTGCTGCCTTGACCTTGTACACAATAACACAAAATGGTCCATGGCGATCCTGCAAAACCGATAAGAGGAATTTCATCATCGAGCAGCTCTTTGGTGGCTGTAATGGCTTGATAGACATAGTCTAACGCTTCTTTTACATCTGGAATGATAACATTGTCGACATCTTTTTGCGTACGAATAGGGTTTGGCAAATAGGGGCCAAAATTGGGCTTCATCTCTACTTCGATATTCATGGCTTGCGGAATGACTAATATGTCGCAAAACAAGATGGCGGCGTCCATGCCAAACCGTCGAATGGGTTGAACCGTAATTTCACTGGCGAGTTCCGGTGTTCTACAGCGTGTAAAAAAATCATACTTTTCTCTAATGGCCATAAATTCTGGCAAATAACGCCCTGCTTGACGCATCATCCATACTGGCGGCCTTTGTACAATTTCTCCTTTTAAAGCTCTTAAAAATAAATCGTTTTTAATCATTCTTTTCTATTTAGAAATATAATTTTCATTCACCAATTCGATGACGCTTTCAACCGTAGGAATCTTAGCGACTCTTACATCTTTAAAGTGTTTTGTGGCCTCTCTGGCTGTGGTTTCACCAATGCAATAAGCAATACAAGATGGGGTGTTATTTTTTAAAAAACTATGAATCGTTGAAGGGCTGTAAAACATTACGCCTTCTACAGATTCGGGAAGTTTTGGCGCCTCGAGTTTTGTACTGTAGGCCGCTATTTCATTTACTTTGATATTGTTTTTTGTTAAAATTGTAGGGAGATCATCCATTCTAATATCACTACAGAAATAGGAAACTTCCGTTCCGTCTAAAAACTCAACAAGATGTTCAGCGAGTATTTTTGCGTTTTTGGCACTGTGCTTAACAGGGCCAATTTTTTGTTCAATTCGTTTTTTTGTACGCCGTCCTACACAATATATTGTTTTGAACTTTAGGTCTTCAGCCGCACAATTATTCAAAAGTGCTTCAACACCATTTTTACTTGTGATGATGACGTTGTCGTGAGGTTTTTTGAGGAGTGAGGTTTTAATCCTATTCGGAGTGGTTTTTATAAAATCGGAGCTTTCAACTTTTATGCTTTTTACAAACAAATCTTTCTGACCTTCACTCAAAATTTTTGATGAAAAAATAGAAGTCTCTTGTTGTTGTAGTGTAGTTTTACCAATTAAATTCTTTCCTCCACGAGCTATAATAAATTCTAAACACTCCTCTACAAGAGTGTGATGTTTACCAAGCGGCGCACTGCGTTTTGCTTCTACTTTCTTGGTGCCGTCTTCACTTAAAACGATGCCATGAAAGTGTACTTCTTCATTTTTTATAAAAGCTAATGCTCCAATAGGGGCACTACAGCCACCTTCCATTTTGTTGAGAAAAGTGCGCTCCATAGTGGTGCAAATCTGTGTGTCTTCGTCATTTAGTGTTGCACAAGCTTCAAAGGTTTCGCGCTCCGATTCAAGACAAGCAATCATGATAGCACCTTGTGCTGGTGCAGGAACCATCCACTCCAAGTTGACAGCATTTTCTGGAGTAAGACCAATTCTTCCTAAACCCGCTGCTGCAAAAACAGCACCATTCCAGTCGCTGTTTTCTTCTAGTTTTTTTAGTCTTGTATTGACGTTTCCTCTGAGACCCACAACGGTATGTGTTGGATATCTGTCAAGCCATTGCGCTTTTCTTCTTAGACTTCCAGTTGCGACAATAGCATTTTTTTGAGCCAAAAATTCTTCATTGTTTTTAAAAACGAGTGTATCTCTAACATTCCCACGTTTTAAAACAGCCGCTTGTAGGATGCCTTTGGGAAGTAATGTTGGAACATCTTTTAGAGAATGGACTGCAATATCAATCTCCTCGTTGAGTAACGCAATATCCAAAGTGCGAGTAAAAACACCAGTAATACCAAGTTCATAAATAGGTTGATTTAAGACTAAATCTCCAGTTGATTTTACCGCAATTATTTCTGTAGTATGCCCCAAATGCTCTAATTGTGATTGTACAGTTTTTGCTTGCCACATTGCAAGTTGACTATCTCGTGTTCCTATGCGAATGGTTTTGGGCATATTTTAGGTGTCTAATTGAAAAATTTTCTGAATCAATTCCAAGCTGGTTTCGCTAGAATTGTTTTCGTCCTTAAGGTGGTGCGCAAAATGATTGGTAATTTTTTGAACGATCTGAGTACTCAGCAAGTCGGCCTGAGATTGATTGAAGTTTTCAAGTTTTTTGCGTTGAGTTTCAATTTCTGCTTCCGCAAAAACATTTAATTTAGCTTTTAGGGCCTTAATCGTTGGTGCAAATTTTCGGTGTTCTAACCACGCTAAAAACTCACTTTTGATGTCTTCAATAATAGCTTCGGCAACAGGAACAAACTTTTTTCTTTTTGCAAGGGTCTTATCTGTAATATTAGATAATTCGTCTAAATGAGTAAGTGTAACATTTGGTAGACTATTAACGTTCTCATCTACATTTTTTGGAATGGATAAATCAAGAATTAATAGCGCTTTTTGATTTTGAATAATTTGTTTGTCAATAGTAGGATTTTGTGCGCCAGTGGCTACAATCAAAATGTCAGCTTTATCAATTTCTTCATGAAGTTGGCTGTAATCTTTGACTAACACTTTAAATTTTCCAGCAATTTTTTCGGCACGTTCTCGAGTTCTATTGATAAGGGTAATGTGTTCGTTTTTGGTATGCTTGATGAGATTTTCACAAGTATTTCTTCCAATTTTTCCTGTTCCAAAAAGAAGAATATTTTTTGAATTAACATCTTCTATAGAATTGAGAATATACTGCACAGAAGCAAATGAAACAGAAGTCGCTCCAGACGATAGTTTTGTCTCCGTTTTGATGCGTTTACTGGCTTGAATAACGGAGTTGATGAGCCGTTCTAAAAAGGCATCAAGAAGGTTGTATTTTTTTGAAACTCGAGCACTTGATTTTAATTGACTTATGATTTCAAAATCTCCAAGAATCTGACTGTCTAGCCCTGCACCAACCCTAAACATATGCTCGACGGCATCATCATCCTTAAGAATGTAGGCTACAGATTCGAACGCTTTTGCACTACCAGAAGTGTTTTCACAAAGTAAATGAATAAGCTCTGAAGGGTGTTGAACAAAACCATAAATTTCGGTGCGGTTGCAAGTCGATGTTGCAACAATACTTTTTATACCTTTAGTCTTGGCTTGATCCAAGAGCGCCGCTTTTTTGGTAGGACTCAAACTAAAATCTCCACGCAATTTTGCATCTGCTTTCTTGTAGCTGATACCAATAACATAAAAAGAAATTTTTTTATCGCCCTTGTGTTGCTCCATTTATTTGGGATAATACTTGCGGTTGCGTGCAAAAATAAGATCTATGTTAAATAAAAAATAACGCTAGAGGAACTTTATTTGTCGTTTAGGGGTTAGTCTGTAATAATTCCTTATTTTTGCAATTCAAATTTTATCAACAGGTTTAAATAGAGATTTATTTCAAAATTTATTTATAATGAATCTAAATAAAGAAAATTTAAGCGTTTCCAACTCCAACGAGAAAAATGTCGCTACAGGGACTTTTTTGGAAACATCCATTGAGCCCGGCTTTTTTGTTATGACCTTTCAGAATGAAACTGACGCACCACAGCTTCTGGAAAAAGCAATTGATAATTCATTTATACAGCTTCATTTTTGCTTAAAAGGATCAACACAATTTTGCTTCAATAACAACACTTATACACTAGATATTCCTGAAGAAAACTCGTTGCTATTGTACAATCCACAACGAGATTTGCCCATACACATGATTGTTCAGCCAAAAACTTGGGTAGTTTCTGTATTGATTTCAATAAAAAAATTTCATGCATTATTTTCTCATGAAGCGAATTACATCACTTTTTTAAAAGACGATAATAAGCAAAAAAAATATTACAAAGACGGTTATATTTCGCCCTCAATGGCAATTGTTCTCAACCAAATAATAAATTACAATTTGAACTCAAACCTTCGCGAGCTGTATTGCAAGGCAAAGGTATATGAGCTTTTGAGTTTATATTTCAATAGAGGCGAAGACGCAAATGTAGAACAATGTCCATTTTTGGCCGATGAAGCGAATGTTATAAAAATAAAACAAGCAAAAGATATCATAATTCAAAGAATGGCCGAACCCCCAACGCTGACAGAACTTGCGGCGGAAATAGATATTAGTTTAAAAAAGCTGAAAGAAGGTTTTAAGCAAATTTATGGCACAACTGTTTATGGTTTTTTATTTGATTATAAAATGGAGGTGGCCCGTAAGTTATTAGAATCTGGGACCAACAATGTCAACGAAGTTGGGCTAAAAGTAGGCTACAGTACAGCAAGCCATTTTATTTCTGCATTTAAAAAACAATATGGTACAACTCCAAAAAAATATATCCAATCTTTAAATTAATCACAATAAAAAATGAAAGGTGTTTTATTAGTCAATTTAGGTTCACCAGAAAGTCCAAATCCAAAAGATGTCAAGAACTATTTGGGGGAATTTCTTATGGACGAACGTGTTATTGATGTTCCGAAATGGGCGCGAACATTATTGGTAAAAGGTATTATTTTGAATACTCGCCCAAAGGCCTCAGCAAAAGCATACAAAAAAATATGGTGGGAAGAAGGCTCTCCATTAATAGTTCTCTCAGAACGCTTAAAAGAAAAGCTTCAAAAAGAAATAGATTTACCCATTGCTTTGGCGATGCGCTACGGAAGTATGTCTATAAAAAATGGGCTTCAAGAGTTGAGTGACAAAGGGGTTACAGATGTCTTTATGATTCCTCTATATCCACAATTTGCAATGGCAACCACTGAAACCATTTTGGTTTTGGCGGATCAATTGCAGCAAGAATTTTTTCCGCATATGAACTTAGAAAGTTTACCGCCTTTTTACAATAATCCAGAATACATCAAGGTGCTTTCTGAGTCCATTAAGTCCTATTTAAAGGGGAAAGATTATGAGCATTTGTTATTTTCTTATCATGGTATTCCAGAGCGCCATATTCGAAAAAGTGATATCACAAAGTCTCATTGTAAAATGGATAAGTCCTGTTGCAGTACACCCTCAGAAGCTCATGCCTATTGTTATAAGCATCAGTGTGTAGAGGTCACACGATTGGTAGGCGAATACCTTAAGCTAGACCCAGATGCTTTTTCTACATCGTTTCAATCTCGTTTGGGCTTTGATCCGTGGCTACGACCCTATACAGACCGCACCATAGAACGTTTGGGAAAAGAAGGCATAAAAAATATGGCCATCGTTACTCCAGCATTTGTAAGTGATTGTTTAGAAACATTAGAAGAAATTGCCATGGAAGGCGAAGAGATTTTTCATGAAGCCGGTGGAAAAAATTTCACTACAATTCCATGTTTGAATGACAATTCGGAATGGGTGAAGTTACTTGCAAAATGGATTGAAGAGTGGAACAAAAAAGCACTAATATCGCATTAAATGACCAAACCATTAGTTTCAGATTTTGGAACAGAACCCATAGGGAAATTACTTATTCGTCAGGCTGTACCTGCTTCTATTGGGATCTTGGTGATGTCACTCAATATTTTAATTGACACCATTTTTGTGGGGCATTGGATTGGCTCTCAAGCCATTGCTGCTATAAATGTAGTTTTGCCTGTTTCCTTTTTTATTGCAGCCCTTGGGATGTCCATTGGTGTTGGAGGGTCTTCAATAATATCACGAGCTTTGGGCTCAGAAGTAAAAGCCAAAGCTCTAAAAACTTTTGGTAATCAAATTACCCTCACCCTTGTTTTGACTTTGACCTTTATAACCTTTGGTCTATTTTTTATTGATGAAATTATCCCCGTTTTTGGAGGTAAAGGCACTATTTATAAGCCCGCAAAAATCTACTATAGAATTGTATTGTATGGTGTTCCTCTTTTGGCACTTTGTATGATGGGCAATACTGTAATTCGGGCAGAAGGCAAGCCAAAATTTGCAATGTATGCCATGATGATTCCATCCGTTTCAAATTTAATTTTGGATGTTGTTCTTATAAACATTTTTGACTTAGGAATGACTGGCGCAGCATGGGCAACAACATGTTCCTATGCCTTTTGTTTTGCCTTTGTTTTTTGGTTTTTTAGCTCTAAACATTCAGAAATGAAAATTAAATGGAGTCATTTTGGATTAGATAAAAAAATTGTTTCAGAAATTGGCAGTCTGGGTTCCGTAACACTAACGCGTCAAGCAGTGGTGAGTGTCACCTATTTATTAATGAATACTATTTTATTTGATTTTGGCGGTGAAACTTCGGTAACCGCCTATGCCATTGTCTCTAGGATGCTAATGTTTGCTTTATTTCCAATTTTCGGAATTACGCAAGGTTTCATTCCCATTGCAGGTTACAATTATGGCGCACAAAATTACGCACGTGTCAAGCAAACTATTGGAATTGCTATTCGGTATTCTATGATTTTGGCGACGATAATATTTATACTTCTTATTGGTTTTCCAGAACTGATTACAAAGGGATTTACAACAGACACTTCTGTTATAGAAAAGACTCCAAATGCAATGCGCTGGGTTTTTGCGGCAACACCAATTATTGCTATCCAACTGATTGGAGCAGCCTATTTTCAAGCTGTAGGAAAAGCAACTCCAGCAGTGCTGCTTACACTTTCTCGGCAAGCATTTTTCTTTATTCCTCTAATTTTTATATTACCTTTATGGTATGGAGAGTTGGGAGTTTGGATGGCATTTCCTGCCTCCGATGTACTTTCGACAATTGTGACAGGTTATTTTTTAAGGAAAGAACTCAAACATAATTTAAAACAATCCTAATGGAATATTACAACTATATTAAATCATTACATTTGATCTTTGTCATCACATGGTTTGCAGGATTATTTTATATACCACGCTTGTTTATCTATCATATTGAAGCAAGTCATAAACCATCACCAGAAAAAGAAATTCTTTCAGAACAGCTGAAGTTGATGTCAAGACGATTGTGGTATATTATCACATGGCCATCGGCAATTTTAGCCACAATTTTTGCCTTATGGCTTTTGCATTTGGCCCCCTATTGGCTAGAGCAACCATGGATGCATGTCAAACTTGCCTTTGTAGTTTTACTCTTTGCATATCACTTTAAAACCCATATGATTTTTAAAACACTTCAGCGCAATGAAATTAAATATACCTCAAACTTTATGCGTATTTGGAATGAAGGCGCAACATTAATTCTGTTTGCCATTGTCTTTCTGGTGATTCTAAAAAGCACCCTTAATATGGCCTATGGCCTTTTGGGACTTGTTGGGCTTGGCGTAGTGTTGATGTTAGGCATTCGGCTTTATAAAAAGACACGCCGCACCTAATTTTTGGACTGCTTCATTTTCATTATATTTATAAAAAAGTAATTCAATATGACAAAACGCAATCTGTCATTAAGCTCCAGAATATTTTTCTACATGATTCTATTGGTTGTGTTGGCCTCAATTTTGATTGCGGCCGTAACGGTTTATCAATACAACGAGCAATCTCAAGACTATCATAGAATGCGACTGGAGCGAAAAGAAGCACAGCTTGTCTCTAGTATAAATTATGTTTTAAAAGAATCTAGCTGGGAAATTAAAACAGAAACCTTAGCTTTAATTTTTAAAGACAAAATTTATGAAATCGCCAATATTCAAAATGTAGCGTTTAACCTCTATGATTTAAAAGGGGATTTGATAAAATCCTCTAAACCTTGGCTTAAAAATGATTCTGTACCAGAACAATTGCCCAATTATATTCTAGACACTTTAGGTCGAATTACCTCCAAACGATTTGTAGAAAAAAACAAATTATTGGATGGTAACTATAGGTCGTCATATTCGATTCTAAACGATCAATATTCAAAACCCTTAGCGATTTTAAATGTTCCTTATTTTGATGACGATTCATTAAATTCAGGCGAGTTAAAAGAGTTTCTTGGGCGTCTTGGATATGCGTATATTATCATGATGTTGGTGGCCATTGCGTTCGCTTATTTTATGTCTAAATTAATTACAAAATCTATCAAAACCATAAGTGATAAAATGTATGAAACACGTTTCGAAAAGCGAAACAAAAAAATTGCTTTGGAAGGTGAGACTACAGAAATTAAATTACTAGTAGAGTCGTACAATAATATGATTGATGCATTGGAGGAAAGTGCTCAAAAACTGGCCTCAAGTGAACGCGAACAAGCATGGCGAGAAATGGCAAAACAAGTTGCCCACGAAGTCAAAAACCCATTGACGCCCATGCGTTTGAGTGTTCAAAGTTTTCAGCGAATGTTTGATCCAAAAGATCCCAATATTCACAAAAAAGTAGAGGAATATAGCAAAACACTCATACAACAAATAGATACAATGAGTAAAATTGCAGAGGCTTTTTCGAGCTTTGCCAAAATGCCTGCACAAAAATTAGAACAATTGGATATTGTTCAGGTTGTTGAGCGCGCTTTAGAAATTTTCCCGGCTGATATGATTAAATTCAACGCGTCATCAAGGCAAATAAACGCCACAGTCGATAGAGATCAGTTGAATCGAATTGTCACGAATTTGGTAAAAAATGCCATTCAGTCTGTTCCAGAGCAAACGACTCCTAATATAGAGGTTAAATTATCAGAGAAAGTAAGCAAAATATATATCCAAGTAAAAGATAATGGAAGTGGAATAGATGACACTATAGGCGAGAAAATATTTGAGCCAAAATTTACCACCAAAACAAGTGGAATGGGCCTTGGGTTACCAATGATTAAAAATATTATTGAAACATATAACGGAGAAATTAGCTATAAAACCACCTTGGGACAAGGAACGGAATTTACAGTATCTTTCCCAAAAAAATAATAGAAGTATGCAGTTTAAAACTCTTTTAGTACAGCTAGAGAATAAGATTTCAATCATCACTATAGACCGCCCAAAGAAGCTAAATGCACTCAATAGAGAAACGATTTCAGAGCTACATCACGCTTTAAAAGATGCTGATACAAACCACAATGTTCGCGCTATTATTCTTACAGGACATGGCCAAAAAGCATTTGTTGCTGGCGCTGATATAAGTGAATTTTCAGATTTTGATGTCCAGCAAGCGGCGCAGCTTTCTAGAGAAGGTCAAACACTATTATTCGATTTTATAGAAACTTTATCGACACCAGTTATTGCAGCCATCAACGGTTTTGCATTAGGTGGGGGGCTGGAACTTGCTATGGCTGCGCATTTTAGAATAGCAAGCACCAATGCTCTAATGGGGCTTCCAGAAGTCAGTTTGGGAGTTATTCCAGGGTATGGCGGTACACAGCGGCTGGCCCAGTTGGTGGGTAAAGGCCGTGCGATGGAAATGATTATGACTGCACAAATGATAGACGCTTCTAAAGCCGAACAATGGGGCTTAGTCAATGCGGTTACTCCACAAGAAGAACTTATGACCTACTGTATGTCGATGGCCGAAAAAATAAAACGCAATGGGCCATTGGCAATTTCTGCAGCTATAAAGTCTGTCAATGCAAATTTTAAAAACGACACCAATGGTTATGATGTTGAAATTTCTGAGTTTGCAAAATGTTTTGGCACAGCAGATTTTAAAGAAGGTACAACTGCTTTTCTAGAAAAACGCAGGGCTAATTTTTCGGGAGAATAATTCTTGAAAACAAAAAACCCTACAACTGTTGTTGCAGGGTTAATGTTATAGTTTTTCAAGAAACTTAATCTGCTAGAACGATAATTTTGTTGGCATTCATTTCAATCGTTCCAGAGTTGATGGCAAGCCAAAAGCTTTTATCTTTTTGTTCAAATTTAGAAGCATTTTCTTCGCTAATATTAATGTTACCACTAATTTTCACAAAGCCTTCTTTTAGAATAGAGACAATTGGTGCGTGATTGTTGAGCATTTCAAAATCACCATTGACTCCTGGAACAGAAACACTATCGACTTCGCCTTTAAAAAGAGTGGTTTCTGGTGATACAATTTCTAAATACATAGTTTTCAGTATTAAGCTTCAGCTAACATTTTTTCACCAGCTTCAATGGCTTCTTCAATCGTTCCTTTAAGGTTGAAAGCTGCTTCTGGTAAGTGATCTAATTCACCATCCATAATCATATTAAAACCTTTGATTGTTTCTTTGATATCTACAAGGACACCTGGTATTCCTGTAAATTGTTCAGCAACATGGAATGGTTGAGAAAGAAAACGCTGTACACGACGCGCACGTCCCACGGCTAGTTTATCTTCTTCAGAAAGTTCTTCCATCCCAAGGATAGCAATAATATCTTGTAATTCTTTATAGCGTTGTAATAACTCTTTTACACGTTGTGCACAATCGTAATGCTCTGCACCAAGAATATCTGCCGTTAGAATTCTAGAGGTTGAATCTAGAGGATCTACTGCGGGGTAAATACCAAGCTCTGCAATTTTACGCGACAATACCGTTGTAGCATCCAAGTGCGCAAAGGTCGTTGCTGGTGCTGGATCGGTAAGGTCATCTGCAGGAACGTAAACTGCCTGAACAGATGTAATAGAGCCTTTCTTTGTTGATGTAATACGTTCTTGCATCGCCCCCATTTCTGTGGCTAGTGTTGGCTGATATCCTACTGCTGATGGCATACGTCCAAGAAGTGCTGACACCTCAGAACCCGCTTGTGTAAATCGGAAAATGTTATCAACGAAGAATAAGACGTCTTTTCCTTGCCCGTCGCCTGCGCCATCACGGAAATATTCCGCAATTGTCAGTCCAGAAAGTGCAACACGTGCACGAGCTCCTGGAGGCTCATTCATCTGTCCAAAAACAAAAGTGGCTTTGGATTCTTTCATAGCCGCCTTGTCTACTTTTTTAAGATCCCATCCACCGTCTTCCATAGAGTGCATAAAATCTTCTCCATATTTTATAATGCCTGATTCCAACATTTCACGAAGTAAATCATTTCCTTCACGCGTACGTTCTCCAACACCTGCAAATACTGAAAGTCCACCGTGGCCTTTAGCAATATTGTTAATCAGCTCCTGAATCAATACAGTTTTACCGACACCTGCACCACCAAAGAGTCCAATTTTACCACCTTTGGCGTAAGGCTCAATAAGATCAATAACTTTGATGCCTGTAAAAAGAACTTCAGTTGACGTTGAAAGATCTTCAAATTTTGGAGCTTCTCTATGAATAGGCAATCCGTCTTTTCCTGCTTTTGGTAAGTTTCCTAGACCATCAATAGCGTCTCCAATAACATTGAATAGACGACCATACACATCGTCTCCGATAGGGACTTGAATTGGTGCTCCAGTAGCATTCACTTCTGTTCCACGGCTCAATCCATCGGATGAATCCATGGCGATTGTACGAACGGAATTTTCACCAATGTGCGATTGTACTTCTAGAACAAGTGTTGATCCATCTGGACGATTAATTTCTAGAGAATCATAAATTTTTGGAAGGTCTGCACCAGAATCAAATTCTACATCAATAACGGGGCCTACAATTTGAGAAACTTTACCTGTAACTTTTGACATTACTTCTTTGCGTTTTATTTTTAGCTAAAATTATATTTAAAAAACCAGTGGTTTTTGCGCTGCAAAGATAGAGAATATAATTAAAAAACCCAGAGCAAATGTCTGGGTTTTTTTTAATTGATTTGTTATTGTTTTTTATTGCAATAGTGGACTGTATGCCACAGGGTAATCATCTGCTTTAGCAAGGCTACCAGAAGCCACAAAATTTGACCCATAATACATGTCAATAGCTTCTAAGAAAGAGTTGGCCATATAGGCATACCCTCTTGCGGTAAGGTGAACACCGTCTAAACTTACCAAACCTCCAGTGACTAAACTCGCATTTAGTAAGTAGTCATCAAACATTATTCCAGTAGAAGAGGCCTCTGCAAGAATAGATTGTAAATCAACATAAGCGATTCCAAAACTGTTTGCAGCAGCTTCTACACTTGCATTCATGGCATCGGTTGCCGTAATGATTTCGTCAATTTCAGTTTCAGTAACAACCCATTTGTCGGCTAAAGGTACCGCAACACCGTTAATTGATGTTGGGTTATTTGGATCAGCTAATGTTCCAATAAATGATCCACTTGTGAGCACCAATAAGTCATTTTCTGTTGCTTGTCTATATTGTGGAATAGCTGCAAATGCAGGGTTAATTGCACCAAGATCCGTAAGATTTTCATCTATAATAACAACAGCATTCTGACCCTCGCTAAATGAAATTGTTCTTTGGGCAACCTCTTCAGCTGTAAAAAGACCAGTTCCTTGTAGTGCAGCCAAAGCAGCTTGCAAACCTCCATTGTAGGCCGCATATCCTTGATTAAGTAAACTTGCCGTAGCCGCATCAAGTGGAACAGCGTTATATGGTACAGCCGTAAAATAAGGCAAATCTGTAACGTGAGGCGTTCCAGAAACTACGCCTTTAGCACCGTTGGCTGTCATGGCTGTCAAAGCGCCGTTTAGCGCAGCTTCAAATGTTGCAAGTGGCGTTATAGCGTCTGTTGCTTGGTCTGCACCACCTGTGGCATACCCTAAAACATCATTTCCACCAAATAATGAAAGTGTAAAAAAGCTAGGATTTTGAGCCGCAGCGAGTTCTATAATTGATGCGTTTGGTGTTGATCCTGTTAAACGTGTAGCATATGGATTGGCCAATCCAGCTGCTAAATTTGCAAGGTTTCCATATCCTGGGGCAACAAAATGAAAACTACGTGCGCCTGGTACGCCTAGGTTGTTAAATGGTCCTGTTGGAGGATTTAATAAGTCTGTTTGAACCGTTACTGGCCCAACAACTGATTCTAAAGGAACTGGTCCAGAACCACCAAATACAAGTCTAGGGCCTACAATTCGTGTTCCGCCAAGGGATAAACCTCCGTAATTGTCGTCCATTGTGGGTTGTTTAAACTCTCCACCACCAACTTTTGCAAATTCCATAGACATGATATTTGGCCATGAATTATTTTGACTGGCTAAAAACACAGTGCCATCGGAGACTCCTGCGGAAAAAGAAGGCCCTACTGCAATATAATTAGAAAAGTCTAATCCTGTGCCTTCAATAGATAATGCTGGAAGATCATCTGGTGTAGAGACACCGTTATCCTCTAAAACATCTTCAACTTCGTTACAGGAGTATAATCCAATAAGAAGAAATGAGAAAAATATATATTTTAAGTTTTTCATTGTATTATTTTTTTAATTGTTAATTGTCCATCCGACATAGTACATCGAACCGATAAATCCTGTACCAAAAGCTGTAAAGTATTCATCACCTAAAAGGTTTGTTGCTCCTGCCTTGAATGTAGATTTAAAGCTAGGTACTTTTAAGCTCACTTGAGCATCAAGCACGTGGTACTCTGGCACGACACCATTTCCAAACGTTGCTTCCCAATAATAATCATCACTATAACGGTATGCAATATTGAATCCAAAGTTTTCGAATACTTCTGTGTTTCCAAAAGAGGCTTTAAATTTATGCTCTGGCGTGTTGAAGTTAGTTGTAAAATCTGGATAGGTATCACGGTCAAAATCTAATTTTGCATAAGTATAACTACCACCTAAGTCATAATTTCCAAAAACTTTAGTTGAAACTCCTAAAGATGCACCATATGATTTAACAGGCGCTTTAGAATTTGTGTAGGTGCTGTAGGCCTGGTAGTCGCCATTGGCAATAGCAGCGACAGACAGAGCATTATCTCCAACAGTTCCATATAATGGTGCTACAACAACTTCTTGAGAAATAAAGTCTTCATAGGTGTTGTGGTAGGCACTAAAATCTACAATTAATTTTCCGAATTTTCCTCGGTATCCCACTTCAATAGAAGTAACTTTTTCAGGTTTTACAACCTCTGGGTTTCCAACTTCTAAAACTGCAGGGTTTCCAGTAGCTGCTAGAGCGTTTACGGAAGATAAAGTATATGAGTTATTGTACGCTGCAGCTCCCGTTTGAGCAACACTTGCTGGTAACCCTAATGCTTGCCCTGAGGCAGAAATCTCATAATCTCTAGTCCAACGGTCAAGGTTTGCTGGCGCAGAACCTACCAAAATGGCACGACCAGCATCCAGTCCTATGAATAAATCTTGTGTTGTTGGGTTTCTAAAGCCCGTTTGTACAGAAGCTCTAATGTTATGGTCTCTGTTTACAGTTAAACCAGCAGATAAACGTGGCGAAAAGAAGCCATCAAAAAATTCTGATTTATCATAACGCACAGAACCTGTTAATTTTAATTTCATAGCTGATGATAGTTCCAAATCTTTTTGCACCTGAGTATACACTCCATATTCTGAGTAATCTATTGTTCCGTCATAATCGGTGTAAATTGTCCCTGAAGAATTCAAGCTGTACTGTCTAGCTGATCCTCCAATTTGTATATCAGCAAAATCTATTAGATGACTAAAGTTGTAATTAAAATCACCATGATAATATTTAGACTCATCCTGGAATTTTGAACCTGTAGATAAATCAGGGTCATTTACACTTCTATTAAAAGCAGCTTCATATTCTGGAGTTCCAGGTAAATAACGTCCTGTATCTGCAGCAGCTCTTGCCGCAGCATGCGCTTGATCGTTGGTTGCGCCGCCCAATGTTTGGAGCACATAAGCTCCAGCATACTCACCAAACCATGTTGTATCGTCTTTCCATGCTCTATTGATATTTATACCCGTAAATACCATATCATAGGAATCTCCAGCATTATCACTTACAACATATCCACGGACAAAGAAATTATCATTTCTTAATTCAATTTTGTGTTGCTGTTGGAAGAAATTTTTGATGTTGTAGCGGTTGGTTCCTTGATAGATGGTATTACCTGTTCCTACTTTTCCAACGTACGAAATTTCAAAATCATTTTCAAAAGGGCGGTAGTATAATCCCCAATCCGCTTTAATGCTTTCTGCGTTGTAGTTTGTAAGGTGTCTTTCATTATAACCTGTTCTACTGACATTAACATCTGGAAGAAGTGCGTTAGCTCCAGCAGGAAGAAGGCCTAAGCCTTCAAGAGCAACACCTACTTCTTTGATGTTGGTCGCCACTTCATCTCCATAGACATTGATACCATTATAATTAGGATTAGTCGCTCTTGTTCCACCAATCATATCACTATCGACTTCGCTAGTAGCGGCCCAATCCGTTCCTTTCAAGTATCCAAAATTCACTTTACCGGCAAATTTTTCACTGAATTTGTGTGCCATTCTAATTCCAAGGTCTGTGTAGGCATTGTCTCCGGCAGCTTCTTGAGAAGTTATACCGCGCTTAAAGCTTACACTAATACCTTCATGATCAAAAGGGTTTTTACTACGCATGAATAAAATACCATTAAATGCATTTGCACCATAAAGTGCAGAAGATGCACCCGGTAGCAATTCTACACTTTGAACGTCTGGATCAATCATTCCCACTAAGTTTCCGATAGGGAAGTTTAACGCCGGTGTAGAGTTGTCCATACCATCTACCAATTGCATGAATCTGTTGTTCGCAAAGGTGGCAAAACCTCTTGTGTTGATGGATTGAAATGTTAAACTGTTGGTATTGACATCAACCCCTTTTAGGTTTTCAAGCCCGCCATAGAAATCAGCGGAAGCTGTATTTTTAATTTCTTTGATTCCAAAACGCTCCACAGTTACTGGAGATTCGAAAATTCGCTCTGGAGTTCTAGAAGCAGAAATAACAACTTCATCTAAAACACTACCTTCTTTCAAAGCGACAGTAATGTCTTGATTGTTTGAAGTAATTTCTTGTGTTAAAGTTTCAAAACCAACGCTACTTACTTGTATTGTAAATGGTGGATTTTGACTTACTGTGAGTGAAAATTTCCCATCAAAATCTGAAATGGCTCCAGATGATGTGCCGACAACTATGATATTTGCTCCTGGCAAAGGTAATCCGCTATCGTCATTGACAGTCCCTGTTACGGTCGTCTGTGCAAAGGATAATACACTAAACAGTAAAGTAAAAATTTTAAAAAATGTTTTCATTAGTAATAATTTTTTGGTTTTGCTTGTGTTTTGTTTATTTAATAATTAATAAATATAGACAATAAATTTAACAATTTCTTATTTTTAGGCACAATATAATACAAATATGGACTGAAAGCGAAGCGCTTTGGCCTCTTGTTTTGTCATCTTTTGTGAAGAACGATACTTTTTGGTAAAGTTTTTTTGGCTATTCTACCGTGAGGGAATAATCTTGTGGGTTGGAAATTGTAACCTGTATCTAATTCTTAAGAATTACATTAATTTTTATGATAACAATTCCAATAAATCATTAAGTGGTTTTCCCTTTAACTCAATCAAATTTTCCTTGTTATCGTACCAATTTGAAGGGGTTTGAAGGGAATTGTTTATCAGTATTAATAATTTGTTGTCATTTGTTTTCTTTACAAAAAAGTTTGTTCCACAATATTCATAATAATATTTCTGATTTCTCACACCTTCAATATAAGTTACTTCTTTAGACAACTCTTCATCATTTAAATTAATATCTTCTCTGTATCCTAATTCTTCTTCGTAATAATAAACACATACTTTCAATTCTTGACCTTTATTCATTTTAGAAATACTTTCGAAGGATTTTGAGTTTAAAAATAGGGTCTGAAAGACTTCTTGATTATCATTCCTTCTTGATGTCAGAATGTAAAAATTCTCATCTTTAAAATTTGATTTGGAAATACTAAAGTTATTAGAAGTGAAAACATTTTCTGTAGGTAATGAACTTTCAATCTTAAATTCTTTTACGGTTAAAATTTTCGGGTGATTATCCAAATCGGAATTCAAAAAAAATGAAATGATAAAGAAAACATATAACATAAAATTTGTTTTAATAATTTACCTTTCAAAAATAAATAAAATAGAACTTTAGATAAAACTTTTCTAATAAACCTTTATTATTGGTTGAGAAATTTTAACAACGTCTTTTCTATAAACTCTTACCTCTCTAATTTTTCCCTTCTTGTAAATGGAATTAACATGGTTATTCTTAAACACATTTCCACGTGGTGTTTTTAACCCTTCTTTATTGAATATTTTAGATATTTTTCTGTATCCAACAGGGGTTACACTTTTTTCTTTATACTCACAAATACGATTGTATAAATACTGTTGATATTCGGAGTAATTTGAACTCCAAAGTTTAGTAGTAGTAATTGATATTGAAAAACTAATAATTATGATTTTGGGGTTACAACTTCCATCCCATAATCTTACTCCACTGTGACGGATTTCGCTAAGTTTCTTGGTTGATCTACATTTTTATCCAACAAAACAGCGATGTAATACGATAGCAGCTGTAATGGAACAGTAGTAAGAAGTGGTGACAACAGCTCCGAAGTTTCAGGAATTTCAATAACGTGATCTGCAATAGCTCTTACTTCGGTGTCTCCTTTTGTTACAATACCAATAATTTTTCCTTTTCTAGATTTTATCTCTTGAATATTACTGACAATTTTTTCGTAATGGCCATATTTTGTAGCAATGACCACAATAGGCATATTTTCGTCAATCAATGCAATTGGGCCGTGTTTCATTTCTGCTGCAGGATAGCCCTCTGCGTGGATGTAAGAAATTTCTTTGAGTTTTAGAGCGCCTTCAAGAGCTACAGGGAAATTGAAGCCTCTTCCTAAATATAGAAAGTTAGGAACATCTTTGTAAATGTCAGCTATTTGTTTACTTAACTGGTCTGACTTCAAAACGTCTTCAACTTTTTCTGGAATGGCTTCCAATTCTACCAAATAACGTTTGTAATCAGTGTTTGATATAGAGCCTTTTGCTTTTGCAAGTTTCAAAGCAATGAGTGAAAGCAGTGTAATTTGGGTTGTAAATGCTTTGGTAGAGGCAACGCCTATTTCTGGTCCAGCATGTGTGTAGGCTCCTGCATGAGTTTCTCTAGAAATAGAAGACCCTACAACATTACAAATTCCAAAAACAAATGCCCCCTTTTCTTTAGCTAATTTTATGGCCGCTAATGTATCTGCGGTTTCTCCAGATTGAGAAATCGCAATGACAATATCTTTATTAGAAATTACAGGGTTTCTGTATCGAAATTCTGAAGCATATTCAACTTCAACAGGGATGCGTGCTAAATCTTCAAAAATATACTCAGCTACCAATCCCGCATGCCAAGAAGTTCCACAAGCAACAATTGTAATTTTTTGAGCATTAAGGAATTTTTCTAAATTGTCCTCAACACCAGCCATTTTAACGATCCCTTTGTCAACGTTCAACCGTCCTCTATAGGTGTCTTTTATGGCACTGGGTTGTTCAAAAATTTCTTTAAGCATAAAATGTTCATACCCCCCTTTTTCTATTTGTTCTATATTCAATTTTAATTCTTGAATGTAAGGGCTTACTAGGCTGTCATTTTTTATATTTCGAACTTTAGTTTCTTTGTGTAAACGAATAATTGCCATTTCTTCGTCTTCCAAATACATAGCATTATTGGTGTATTCTATAAATGGCGAGGCATCACTTGCAATAAAAAATTCGCCTTCTCCCACACCTACAGCCAGCGGACTTCCCAAACGAGCAGCGACGATTTCATTGGGCTTTTTGACATCAAAAACAGCAATTGCATATGCGCCAACAACCTCATTTAGAGCTATTTGAACCGCTTTTCCAAGCTTGTAATTTCCGTTTTTTTGAATTTCTTCAATCAAGTTGACCAGGACTTCAGTATCTGTATCCGATTGAAATACATATCCTCTGTTGATGAGCTCTTTTTTTATGGAAGCATAGTTTTCAATAATGCCATTGTGTATAATGACTAAATCTCCAGAATTTGAATAATGTGGGTGTGAGTTAACATCATTTGGTACACCATGTGTTGCCCAACGCGTATGCCCAATACCAATAGTACCACTAGTATTTTGCTCAGAGTTTATCTTCTCTTGAAGATCACTTACTTTCCCTTTGGTTTTGGTGATATTGACGTCTTTTCCATCAAAAAGCGCTATTCCTGCACTATCATACCCTCTGTATTCTAGACGTTGAAGTCCTTTGATGATAATTGAATGGGCGTCTCTGTGACCAATATATCCTACAATGCCACACATACGTTTTTAATTGGTTGGTTCGGTATAATATACCTTAAGTTTAACTTTCTTGAGCTCATCACTTGAATTGCTTCCATGTAAGATCACACTTTTGGGTGAAAGGATTGTTCCCGTCGGAATAAACTCAACATTTTCGTCATACTGCTGTAGCGTTCTCATGTCTGCAGCTCCCACGTTTGAAGACACCAAAAGACCAATTTTCACATTAGTGGAATCTTTAGTGACAATATTGTTCAAATGCCCCGTTAGGCGTACTTTATATTTTTTGTGCTCTGTGCCTTGATCATCAGTTTCAGTGCTTACAGGAACAAGGTGAGTGTATTTTGAATCCGATGTTGTGGTGTTTACAGTGTTGTCCAAGAAGTAATCTACAAGGGGAGTGTTATTATTCAAATCGTAAACAAAAATTCGGTTTGGATGATCTGCATCTGAACCAGTTGCAGCCTCATCAATATAAAACTCCAAATAGGCCTCGTTGACTAATCTTTTTATTAATATCTCATCACCACTATTTTCTCTAAAATCTGTAATAAAATCATCAAAATCATTTCCTGACTCATCTTCAGAGAAAAGCTCTACCACAGCCATTGAGCCTTCGCCGCCTTTGAGGTACAAACGCTCATCTCCGTCTTGTTCATTGGCATTTGCAATGGATTGAAGAATACTAGCGTCAAAATCATTTTCATATATACTAACACGATTGCCGCTAAATGCCATATCATAGGTGCTGTACTTGGTTGTTGTTCCTCCATCAGACCCGGTGTTTTCATAATTATAAAACAGCTTCACATGTGCATTGGCAGAAGCAAAATCTAACTGTATCAAATGACCATTATCTGGATCTACTGCCTCAACTTTGAAGTATAGTCCTCTGAAGTAGTTGTAAAAATTATTAGCACTTGAAAGTTCATCACTATCTTCTTTTTCAAGGATTAGATCTTCCCAAAAGTTTTCTGGTAATGACGATAATTCATCCAGTTTTAGGCGAAGGCTAGGCGTTAAGGTTGCAGAAGTTTCTGTTTCTCCTTCGTCATTTACTTCGGTGAGTATAATTTCTTCATTACTTGGGAAAAACTCCGATGTTGTGTAGAGTAGTTGACCCTCCATGTCTGCGGCGTTAAGTTGCTCAGAACTTGATAAACTACCGTCAGAAAAATAACGTTGATTTTCATCTAAGTCGCTATTAGGATCAAAATCACGCAATAAAAAATTGTTTTTAAAAATGGATAATTTTACAGGATGTTCACCATAAAGTGAATCAATAGTATATTCATCGTCAGATTTTTTCACAGCGTAAGGAATCGTTAAAACTACAGAATCCAAAACAGGATTGTCACCAAAATTTACATTATAATTTCTTGGAGTTAGCTGCGCTAAAAAATGAACCGTTGTTGGTCCAAATACAGGGTCTTTGTGGTAGCCCAATAAATTTTTTGGGAGACCATTAGATTGAAACGGGGTGATGCGCTTGTTGTAGGATTTTACTGGGTATGATTGAGTTTTTATTTCGATGTTTGGAGCACCAACAATTCCAGAACCTAATTCAGAAAATTCTTTTTCGCAAGCAAAGAACAGGGATAAGATCAAACTGAGGCTAAATAATTTTGATAAATTATGTTTCATTTGTTTTTTAAAATATAGGGGGCTTAACTTAAAATTTGAGTCGCGTAAAAATCGGTGTAAGCTTCTGCAAACTCTTCGGGGTATTGATACTCCAATACGGGGTTTTCATACTCATTAATGTAACTCTCCAATTCCTTTGGAAGATCTTTTGACCCTTTGATCAGTCCATCTGAAAAATCAATAGCCGTTTTCATTAGATTGATATAATTTGGTGTACTCAAGTTTTCAAGGTGAGAATCCTCAATTTCATCAAACTTAACTTTATTTATTAATTCATTATTTAGCGTATCATCAAAGCTTTGCTCATAGATAGAAGTCACAATTTTACTATCATTAAAAAGAGGTTCATCCTTGTAATATTCTTTCAAATACAGCGGTAATAATGATGCCATCCAACCGTGAACATGAATAATATCTGGTGCCCAATTGAGTTTTTTTACGGTTTCAATAACGCCTTTGGCAAAGAAGATTGCACGTTCGTCGTTGTCTTCAAACAATTTGCCATCTTCATCTGTAAAAGTTGCCTTTCGTTTGAAATAGTCCTCATTATCAATAAAATACACTTGAATTCTTTCTTTTGGGATAGACGCTACTTTGATGATTAGTGGCATATCCAAATCATTTACAACCAAGTTTATTCCAGACAAGCGGATAACCTCGTGAAGTTGATGACGACGCTCATTGATATTGCCATAGCGCGGCATGAATATTCGTATTTGGCCTCCTTGTTTGTTAACCATTCTTGGGGCTTCAAAGGACATAGAAGAAATCTCTGTTTCTGGTAAATAGGGAATTACTTCTGATGACACGTACAATATTCTCTTGTCTTTCATATATTCTTCTTCTTAGTTGTTCTCAACAAAAATCATGCAAAACTACAAAAATTTATGCAGATTAACGCTAATAGCTTAAGTTTGCAGGCCGTTAATTTTCAAAAAATGAAAGTTTTTGCAACTAAAATTGCGCTAAAAAATGTAATAGCTCAAAAAAAACAAGAAGGCTCTTTGCTTGGTTTTGTACCAACAATGGGTGCTTTACATAAAGGACATTTGTCATTGATTCAAAACGCCCTAAAAGAAAATGACAGTGTTGTGGTTAGTATTTTTGTAAACCCAACACAATTCAATAACACCTTGGATCTAGAGCACTATCCTAGAACTTTAGAGGCGGATATAGACAAATTGAAAACACTATCACCGTCTAAAATTGTCGTCTATGCGCCCAATGTGAATGATATTTATGAAGGTGCTGTTTCAAAGGAGCATTTTGATTTTGAGGGGCTAGAATACCAAATGGAAGGCAAATTTAGACCTGGCCATTTTGACGGTGTAGGAACAGTTGTTCAACGTCTATTTGAAATTGTTCAGCCCCATAATGCTTATTTTGGAGAGAAAGATTTTCAGCAATTGGCGGTGATTAAAAAACTGGTAAGTATTAAAAAATTATCTGTAAAAATTATAGGATGTCCAATTGCAAGAGAACAAAACGGCTTGGCAATGAGCTCTAGAAATGTGCGCCTAACAGAAGAAGAGCAAAAGCATGCTGCGATGATCTATAGAGTTTTACAAACGGCTAAAGAAAAATTTGGCACAGAACAGGCCACTAAAATAAAGGAATGGGTAGTTCATCAGTTTGAAAACAACTCCATTTTGACATTAGAATATTTTGAAATTTCAAATGAATCGACGCTCGAACCAATGCAGAAAAAGCAAAAAAACACAAAGTATCGTGCCTTTATTGCGGCCTATATTCGAGACGTTCGATTGATTGATAATATCGCATTAAATTAATTACCTTTGTATCATGCAAATACACGTTGTAAAATCAAAAATTCACCGCGTCAAAGTAACTGGCGCAGATTTAAATTATATTGGCAGCATAACTATCGATGAAGATTTGATGGATGCCGCTAATATTGTACAAGGAGAAAAAATACAAGTTGTCAATAACAATAATGGCGAACGCCTAGAAACGTATGTCATTCCTGGGCCTAGAACATCTGGCGAAATCACGCTGAATGGAGCAGCCGCCCACAAAGTAAATATTGGAGATGTTTTGATTTTGATCACGTATGCTGTAATGACTCAAGAAGAAGCGAAAACATTTAAACCTTCGCTGGTTTTCCCTGACGAAGCGACCAACCTTTTGAAATAAACACATTGAATACATCCATAAAGTCCATCCTAAAAATTGTTTTACCACTTTTATTAGGAGGTATTTTGGTCTGGTATTCTCTTCAAAAAACACCCATTGAAACTCTTACAAGCTACTTTAAAAATGCGAATTATTTTTGGATAGGATTAGGTGTTTTTTTAGGCATTTTAAGTCATATATCTCGTGCATATCGTTGGAAGTTTATGATCGAACCTTTGGGCTACACTTTGCGCTTTCCCAACAGTCTTATGGCGGTGTTTTCTGCCTATCTCATAAATTACACCGTCCCAAGAGCTGGAGAAGTTTCTCGTGCTACACTTATAACAAATTATGAGGGTGTTCCCTTCGAAAAAGGCTTTGGGACTATTGTTGCAGAACGCGTGGCAGACATTTTTATGATGCTTGTGATTATAATCATCACCTTTTTTTTGGAATTTGATGTGATATATAATTTTTTCTTCAAGGATATACATATCCAAAAACAGTTATGGTTGCTTGTTTTTTTTGTAGTTGGTATTTTCACAATCTATATGATATTTAAAAAAGGGAAACACCCATTTTTAGGTCAATTAAAAACCCTTGTCAAGGGATTTTTGGAAGGCCTATTGAGCATCGTCAAAATGCAAAACAAATGGGCCTTTATTGCCCACACATTTTTTATATGGATCATGTATGTCTTGATGTTCTATGTAACTTCATTTTCTATTGATGGTATTGCAAACTTGCCATTTTCGGCTCTTTTAATGGGGTTTATTGCAGCGAGCTTTAGCATTGCAGCAACAAATGGGGGTATTGGTTCCTATCCTTTGGCTATTTATGCCGCTTTTTCTCTATTTAATATTGCCGAAGCCCCTAGTCTTGCATTTGGCTGGATCATGTGGACTTCCCAAACCATTATGATCGTTGTTTTAGGCGGATTGTCTCTTATTTTATTGCCCTTTTTTAATACATACAATCCAAAGCAGTAAGCAAAACAAACTTCGGTTTAACTTCTTTTTTTTTACTTATTTCATTACCTTGGCAATTCAAATTAATAGCCAATTTAATGAGACGTTTAATCCTTTTTGCAATGTTTTGCACAACACCTTTATATGCACAAACTCAATACGAATATATCGAATCGGATCGGCTAGGAACACGTGAGCTGAAAATTCAATTGCCTAGAAATTATGAAGAAAACACAGAAAAGTACTACCCCTTAATTTTAGTTTTAGATGGCGATTTCCTTTTTGAAATTGTAGCAGGAAATGTTGATTATACCTCCTATTGGGCCGACATGCCGGAAGCCTTAGTTGTAGGAATCAATCAAGTGGAAACCCGTTCCGAAGATTTATTTGTCTCTGACGCCACTTTTTTTCCAACACAAGACGGTGCAAAATTCTACGAATTTTTAGGAGCAGAATTGATGCCCTACCTTGAAGAAAACTATCGCTTAGGAACATTTAAAGTTGCGGTAGGACATGGAGCATCTGCCAATTTTATTAATTTTTACAGTTTTCGAAAAACACCACTATTTCAGGCATATATTGCTTTGAGCCCAAGCATGTCGCCATACATGGATTCAAATCTTACAGAACAATTGGCAGATTTAAAATCTCCTCTTTTTTATTACATGTCCACAGCCAGTGAAGATTTTCGAGACCATCGCAAAGATATTACGGCACTAAACACCAAATTAGAAGCCATAGATTCAAACCATTTATTTTATGCTTTTGATAATTTTGATGGATTAGATCACTACGGATTAGTCAATACATCTATACCAAAAGCATTACAGCATATATTTTTGGTCTTTCAACCAATTTCTCGATCAGAATACAAAAAATACATACTCCCATTGGAAACCTCACCAGTAGCGTATTTGACTGAAAAATACGATAGGATTGAAACGCTTTTTGGTATCGAAAAACAAATATTACTGAACGATTTTCGAGCCATTGCATCGGCTTTGGACAAAAAGGAGCAGTTTGAATATTTTAAGGATTTAGCAAAATTAGCACGAGAATCATATCCAGACTCTGTTCTACACAATTATTATATGGGCCGTTTTTATGAAGCTACTGGAAACCCAAAAAAGGCCATGAAAACCTATCGCGAAGCGTATATTTATCAAGAAATAGACGGTATTACAAAAGACGATTTGCTAGATAAAGCCGATCGAATTAAAGTAGAATATGGATACTAATGGCTAAGGTTAAAACAACATTTTTTTGCCAAAATTGTGGGGCTCAGTTTGCCAAGTGGCAAGGGCAATGTACGTCCTGTAAATCTTGGAACACCATTGCCGAGGAAGTGGTTCAAAAACCAAATAAAACCGATTGGAAGTCTTCCGCAACCTCATCCAAAGAACGCGCTTCCAAACCCTTGAAAATTTCTGAAATAGACACGAGCAAAACACCAAGATTAAATACGACTGACAAAGAGCTCAACAGAGTATTGGGGGGTGGTATTGTTCCTGGATCACTGATACTTCTAGGAGGAGAACCAGGCATTGGAAAAAGCACGCTCATGCTGCAGTTGTCATTAAAACTGCCCTATAAAACCTTATATGTTTCTGGAGAGGAAAGTCAAAAACAAATTAAACTTCGTGCAGAACGCATTCATCCAAATGGAGAACATTGTTATATTCTAACAGAAACCAAAACACAGCATATTTTCAAACAAATTGAAAGTCTAGAACCAGATATTCTTGTGATTGATTCTATTCAAACACTTCAAAGTGATTTTATAGAAGCTTCGGCTGGAAGTGTTTCTCAAATTAAGCAATGTACTTCTGAATTGATGAAATTTGCCAAAGAAACCGCCACACCAGTGATTCTTATTGGGCATATTACAAAAGACGGAAGTATTGCAGGCCCAAAGATTTTAGAGCATATGGTTGATACGGTCTTGCAATTTGAAGGCGACAGGAACCATGTTTTTAGAATATTACGTGCGCACAAAAACCGTTTTGGATCTACTCATGAATTGGGAATTTATGAAATGCAAGGCAGCGGGCTTAGAGAAGTTCAAAACCCTTCCGAAATTTTAATTTCTAAAAAAGACGAAACCCTTTCAGGGAATGCCATAGCCGTTACATTGGAAGGAATGCGTCCGCTATTAGTCGAAGTTCAAGCTTTAGTCAGCTCAGCTGTCTATGGAACACCCCAACGAAGCACAACGGGCTTCAATGCCAAGCGCCTAAATATGTTGTTGGCTGTTTTGGAAAAACGCGCAGGATTTAGACTTGGCGCAAAAGATGTGTTTTTAAATATTACTGGAGGGATCTCTGTAGATGATCCTGCAATAGATTTGGCAGTTGTAGCAGCTATCTTATCATCTAATAACGATGAAGCGCTTACACAAAATTTTTGTTTTGCTGGAGAAGTTGGCTTGTCTGGAGAAATACGTCCTGTTCAACGCGTAGAACAGCGCATCATGGAGGCCGAAAAACTTGGGTTTGAAGCCATATTTATTGCAAAACATAACAAATTTAGCATGAAATCCAGCAAAATTGAAATTCACTTGCTCTCCAAAATAGAGGATTTATTGAATTTTATTTAAATAAATTTTTCCCGAATATTACGTCAAATGGCCGAATATTACGTCAAATGGCCGTTTGTTACATGAGGTTTTTAATTTCCATTTATTATTTATTAATTGCGCCTTGAAAGCATTAGAAAAAATTTTATGTCCCAAAAATTTTATATCTGTCTTTTTGTTGTTTTGTGTTCAACAACACTAAAGGCACAAGTCGGAATCGGAACACCACAGCCCAACCCCTCTTCACAATTAGAAGTTATTGCAAATAATAGAGGCGTATTGCTTCCAAATGTTAAACTTACAAGTTCTACAGACCAACAAACGATTACGAATGGCAATGTAGTAAGTTTACTTGTATATAACACTGCTGCGGTTGCAGATATCAAGCCTGGTTATTATTACTGGGACGGTGCAAAATGGAATCGCCTTGGTAAAGAATTGGAAATTTTTACTGGTAGTGGTGCCCCTTCAGCAAATACTCCTAGCGGCGCTGTTGCTGGCAATATTTATGTCGATCAAGTCACTGGAGATTTATACACCTTCAATGGCACAACTTGGCAAAAGCAGTCTATAAATTATAAAAACGGGCTGTCCATTACAAATGATGAAGTCATGTTGGGAGGAGCTCTTGATCAACCTACAACCCTAACAACCAATACTATTAATACATTATCTATAGAAGGACTGGAAGACACTTCTAAACCAGAAGAAATTATGGTCGTTGAAAAACAAACAGGAAAGCTACAAAAAACAGCAGTTTCAAACCTTTTTAAAGAAGAAGTTGTACTTCGCATTGCTGCTCAAGATGGACAAAAGCAGTTTCAAACCCCTATGGCCATCACAGATCCCAAAAAAGTAAATGTTTACAGAAACGGCGTACGAATAGATTTTAAAGCAATTAGCGCAACGGTTATAGAACTAGAACAAGAAGCCACGTGCTATAAAGACGATGAAGTGAGAATCGTCCAATTCAATTAAAAAATATAACAATTAAATATAACTACAATGAAACAAATGAAACCCCAAAAACTACACTTAAATGCATTAACACTATTATTTGCGTTTTTATGCGCATCAACAATTTATGCACAACAAACTACAGGTGATGTTCCAAAACAAGATGATGCTACTCTTGGTAAAGTGACTACATCTAAACCGCTTACGCCACATACAACTGACCCTAATACTAAAGCAGGAACACCAGGTGCTACAGATCAAGGTGGTGCCATCCGTGTTATTGACAATAAAGGAACCAAAAAATACCTACAAGTTCAAAACGGTTTGACGCAAGTGACAAATACTGCACCAGCAGGAGGTATTGTAACAACATGGCAACTTGGCGGACAGCTAGTCGATGATACCGATATCGATTTTAATGCCAAGGCATTATCTTTTGATAATGTACTTCAAGTTACTGGTGCCCCTGCCACTTCTGCAACATTAAAGGCTGGTACCGGAACAGGTTGGGCATTGCTTGTTAGAGATGAAAATTCTGGAGACATAAAAAAACTTCTTGCATCCGATTTGATTGTTAGTGGTCATACTGTCTTTACAGCAACAGCAACTCAATTGAAATTTGACGTTGCAACTGCAGGGGTTTATAACGGGGGGGCTCCAATTACAGGCCTTACAGGTGTTAAAATCCCATTACCAGACTATGAAAAAGTATGGGTCTATAGAAATGGGGCTAAATTGATTGCTGGTGTGGATTATACCATTGCTGGATCCGAAGTGACTTTAGTTCCTATTGCAACTGGTCCAAATAGCTGGACAGTTTATGCAGGAGATGTAATTGAAGTACAATATTTCAAATAAAAAACTTACAATAACATAAAAAAAAGCCCTGAATTTCAGGGCTTTTTTTTGTTTAGCAGTATTCGTTATATGCATTTATCAGATTTTCTGCAATGAGCTCTGCAGGGCGTCCTTCAATATGATGGCGTTCTAGCATATGCACCAATTCACCGTCCTTAAACAAGGCCATACATGGCGAGCTTGGAGGAAAAGGAATCATATGTTCACGTGCTTTGTCCACAGCTTCTTTATCAACGCCAGCAAAAACAGTAACCGTTTGTGTTGGGCGTTTTTCATTTTCTAAACTTTGTATGGCGCCTGGGCGTGCATTGGCGGCCGCACATCCGCATACAGAATTGACAACAACAAGTGTAGTTCCTGATTTTGCCAAAGCAGCGTCAACGGCTTCAGCACTATATAACTCTTCAAATCCTACTTGTGTAAGATGTTCACGCATCGGTTTTACTAACTCAGCTGGATACATAAATTTATTTTTAAAATTGAAATACAAAGATACATAATTGCATTTCAAATTGCATAGCTTGATATAAGTTATAAATGTTAAATTCAATTTAAAAAAATAAACTTATTTGCGTAGGTTTGAATATGAAATTTTAATTTGAGTTATGAGTTTTGCAAAATGGATAGGTGCTTCTTTGGGTTGGTCTTTTGGGGGTCCTATAGGGGCTATTATTGGATTGGCCTTGGGAAGTTTAATCGACGGTTCATCATCAAAATCAAAAACATATTCTAGGAGGTCGCCACAAACACAGTCTGGCGATTTTGAAGTGAGTTTATTGATTTTGGCTTCATTGGTCATCAAGGCAGATGGGAAACAAGACCAGCGAGAATTGGACTTTGTACGCCGTCAATTTGTACAAATGTATGGTAAAGATCGTGCCAATCATGCCTTTAAGCTGTTTAAAGAAATAAATAAACAGTCCAATATTTCTTTACGACAGGTGTGTTTGCAGATTCAGCAAATGATGGATCATGCATCGCGATTGCAATTGCTTCATTTTTTGTTTGGCATTGCCAAGTCCGATGGTCATGTTGCAGCAAGTGAAATCTCAGTGATAGAGCGTATAGCCAATTACCTACGAATCAACCATAGAGATTTTGAGAGTATAAAAGCGATGTTTTATAGCTCTAGTCACAATGCGTATAAGATATTAGAGCTCGAAAAAGGGGCTACTCCACAAGAGGTAAAAAAGGCCTACAGGCGTATGGCGAAAAAATTTCATCCAGACAAGGTTCAGCATTTAGGCCCTGAGCATCAAAAGGGAGCAGAAGAAAAATTTAGAAAAGTTCAAGAGGCTTACGAACAGCTTCAAAAAGAACTTCATTTTTAAATATTTAGGCAAGACTAAAAATTTATTTATATTTGTATAAATAAATAGAGTTTTGGTTACATTATCTGAGGAGAATTATTTAAAAGCAATTTATCATTTGGCCCTGGGCGATGCGCAGTTGGTTAGCACGAATGCGATTGCCAAAAAAATGCATACCAAAGCATCTTCTGCAACAGACATGATAAAAAAATTATCAGAAAAAGGTCTTGTTAATTATCAAAAATATAAAGGGGTTCAATTGACAGAAAAAGGGAGATTGGCTGCGGTTTCAGTGATACGAAAACACAGATTATGGGAGGTTTTTTTGGTCAAAAAACTAAATTTTTCTTGGGATGAGGTTCATGAGGTAGCCGAACAATTGGAGCACATCAAATCGGAAAAGCTAACCCAACAATTGGATGAATTTTTAGAGTTTCCAACAAAAGATCCTCATGGCGATCCCATTCCTGATTGTGATGGAAATATGCCTTCTACTCAGAAGGTAATTTTGGCAAAAATCGAAATCAATAAAAGCTGTATGTGTATTGGTGTCAAGGATTCTACAGCAGAATTTTTACGATATTTAGATAAGCATCATATTGCTTTGGGAACAAAAATAACAGTCGTATCAAAAGAATCTTTTGACGAATCCATGACTATAAAAATTAATGAAACACCATTGGTTATTTCGAAGGAGGTAACCCATAATTTATTTGTAAAAATCAATTAATATGTTAGATCAAATCATTCAATATTTTGAATCCATAGACCCAGTTTTGGCAGCATTTTATGCGTCTCTTTTTACGTGGATTTTAACAGCTCTTGGGGCATCATTAGTCTTTTTCTTTAAAAAAATGAACAGAGGTTTACTCGACGGTATGTTGGGGTTTACAGGTGGTGTGATGGTTGCTGCAAGTTTTTGGAGTTTACTTGCTCCTGGGATAGAAATGAGTCCAGGGGAAGGGTTTGTAAAGGTCATTCCAGCCGCAGTTGGTTTTGGTCTAGGAGCCTTATTTTTGTTTGGTTTGGATAAAATTCTACCACATTTACACATCAATTTTAAAGAAAATGAAAAAGAGGGTGTCAAATCGCCATGGCACAGAACAACTCTTTTAGTTTTGGCCATTACCATGCACAATATTCCTGAGGGTTTGGCTGTTGGGGTTTTATTTGGGGGTGTAGCAGCAGGAATTCCAGAAGCGACTATTGGTGGCGCGGTGGCTTTAGCCCTTGGTATTGGGATTCAAAATTTTCCAGAGGGGATTGCTGTTTCCATGCCTCTTAGACGTCAAGGTGTTAGTCGTTTTAAAAGTTTTTGGTATGGTCAATTGTCGGCCATTGTAGAGCCCATTGCTGCAGTAATTGGCGCCTTGGCCGTAACATTTTTCACGCCTATTTTGCCTTATGCTTTAGCATTTGCAGCAGGGGCTATGATTTTTGTTGTTGTTGAAGAGGTGATTCCAGAAACACAACGCGATAAGTACACCGATGTGGCTACACTTGGTTTTATTGGGGGTTTTATTGTGATGATGACGCTTGATGTTGCTTTGGGTTAGCATTTACAGTTCCCGCCGCCACAATTTTTATCATGATTTTTTGAGCGTATTTTTTTTCTAAAAAGAAAAAGAATAGCTCCTAAAACTGATGCACCAATAATAATGGTTTCGAGAATTGTATTCACAATATTATTTTAAAATTTGAAATGCAATTAGTGCACAGAGATAAGCAATTATACTCATGCCAATAAGTTGTAAAATAGGCCATTTCCAACTTTTTGTTTCTCTTTTTACAATAGCTAATGTACTCATACATTGCATGGCAAAGGCATAAAAAAGAAGAAGAGAAATTCCAGAAGCAAAAGTAAATACTTTACTGCCGTCTGCGTAGGTTTCGTTCGACATTTTGGTTTTTATGGTGTCGATACTTTCATTTTCATTGGCACTACCCACACTGTAAATGGTAGCCAAAGTCCCCACAAAGACTTCTCTAGCAGCAAAAGAGGCAACAAGGCCAATTCCAATTTTCCAGTCGTAACCCAATGGTTTAATGGCTGGTTCTATGGTTTTTCCAATTAGACCAATATAAGAATGTTCTAGTTTGTATGCAGCAACCCTATCATCAAGATCAGTTGCAGAACTATCACTAAATTCATTGGCTACAATGGTTTCGGCATTTTTAAATTTTTGCCCTGGTCCATAGGACGCTAAAACCCATAATATTATTGATATTGCAAGGATGATTTTTCCTGCTTCTAGCACAAATGTTTTGGTTTTTTCAAACACTGTAATACATACATTTTTTAGCAGCGGAAGTTTGTAGTTGGGCATTTCTACAACAAAAAAGGTTTTCCGATTAGTTGTCATAACCCTATCCAGAACATAGGCAGAGAGTACTGCCATTGCAAAACCAATAAGATACAAGAGCATAAGGGTTAATGCTTGATAGCTAAGTCCAAAAATATAGCCTTCTGGGATGACCAATGCGATAATGATGAGGTACACAGGAAGTCGTGCGGAACAGGTTGTAAAAGGGGTCACTAGAATGGTAATCAAACGTTCTTTCCAGTTTTCAATATTTCGTGTTGCCATTACGGCAGGAATAGCACAAGCCGTTCCAGAAATTAGTGGTACCAAGCTTTTTCCGCTCAATCCAAATCGGCGCATTATACGATCCATCAAAAACACAACTCGACTCATATATCCGCTTTCTTCCAAGATGGAAATAAAAAGAAATAAAAATGCAATTTGTGGAATAAAAATTACAATCCCACCAATTCCAGAGACAATGCCTTCTGCAACCAAATCGGTAACTTTTCCTCCATTTGGAAAAGCAGTTTTCACCCACTCTGCAAGCCCTGCAAAGGTGGTGTCAATCAAATCCATGGGAAATGTTGCCCAGTCATAAATAGCTTGAAAAATAGCAAGTAATATGATGAAGAAAATAACGTAGCCCCAAACTTTATGGATCAGTATTTTGTCGAGTTTGCTTCTTAAATCACGGGCTTTTGAGCGATCAATATTTTGGCCTTCTTTAAGGACATTATTAATAAATTGATAGCGTTTTATGGCTTCTTTCTGTTGAAGTCTTTTGAGTTCAGAAGAAGATTTTGTTTTAAATTTTGAAACATCGAGTTCTTGTCGAGTAATTTTTCCAAAATTTACATCTTGAGTAATAACCAACCAAAGCTTATAGAGGTCCTGATTTGGAAATGCAATTTTTAAGCGATCAAAATAAGCAGGATCAATGGTTGAAGTGTCCAAACAGTTTTGAGTGGATAAGTTTTTATAGTTTTCAATAAGCGTTTTAAGCTCTTGAATTCCACTATTTTTTCGAGTACTAACCAAAGCAATTTTGGTGTGCAATTTTTGCTCTAGAATATCAATATCCAAAGAAATTCCTTTTCGTGTCATGACATCACTCATATTGATGACAAGTATGGTCGGAATTTTCAAATCTTTGACTTGTGTAAAAAGCAGTAGGTTTCGTTTTAAATTTTCAACGTCACTGACAATGACGGCCACATCGGGGTAGTCTTTATCTTTTTTGTTGAGCAACAATTCAATGACGACATTTTCATCTAAAGACGAGGCGTTGAGGCTGTAGGTTCCTGGCAGATCTAATACATGTGCTTTGACACCTCGAGACAATTTACAAACACCTTGTTTTTTATCAACGGTAATTCCAGGGTAATTCCCAACTTTTTGATTGAGCCCAGTAAGGGCGTTGAATACAGAAGTTTTACCTGTATTTGGATTACCAATAAGCGCAACATTTAATTGTTTACTCATTGGTTTTTTCTATAATTATTTGTGCTGCGGTTTCTTTGCGAATGGCCAAATAGCTGTCGTTTATATTGAGATACATTGGATCGGAAAAAGGGGCCAATTGAAGTAATTTCACTCTATTGCCTGGCAAGCATCCCATCTCCAAAAGTTTCAGAGGGATGTTTTTTGAAGAACTATCGGTGATGATACCCTGCTCTCCTTTTTTAAGATCTGCTATCGTTAGACCCATGCTTATTTAGATTCGTTTTAAAGAAGCAAAAATAATAAAAAGATTAGTTATTGTAGCTTGCTTTTAACACTTTTATATCCTCCAAAAGTTTTTTGATGGCTTCGGGATCGGTTCCATCATAATATCCTCGTATTTGTTTTTTCTTATCGATGAGCATAAAATTTTCGGTGTGGATCATATCATATGGACCACCGTCTCCATTTGTTTTTACAGCCAAATAAGAGGTTCTTGCTAGATTGTAAATTTGTTTTTTGTCGCCCGTCACCAAGTTCCATTTACTAGCATTTACCAGCTTCCTTTTCGCATAGCGATTCAACTGTTCTACACTATCAATTTCTGGGGTTACTGTATGTGATAACAACAAAACTTCTGGATCAGAAATGGTTTGTTTTTGAATGTCATACATGTGATCTGTCATAATTGGGCAGATGGTTTGACAGGTTGTAAAAAAGAAATCTGCAACATAAATTTTATCCTTGTAAAAGTCTTGAGTTATTGTATCTCCATTTTGATTAATCAAACTAAAATTGGCAATAGTATGGTATTTTTTTTTGTGCTGAATAGTACTGTCCACGAGTTCAACATTCACTTGAGCGGGTTGATATATAGGAAGTACCTTATTGGGTTTTAAAATGTTATAAAAAGCAGTGATAATGATGATGGATAGCACTATCATTGTGGTTATAAAAAGCTTATATTTTTTTAGAAAGGCGCTCATACTTTTCAAGTGAATGACAAAGGTACAACAGAATCTATAAAATGGAAATGCAACAGACGAAAAATATGAGGAGTTAAAGGTTTTGTTACTAATATGAAAACTGCTACATTTGTTACCCAAAATAGATCTTATACCCATGGAATTTGTAATCAAAATATCTCAGTTTTTATTAAGCTTATCTCTTCTCATTGTTTTGCACGAACTGGGGCATTTTATTCCTGCAAAATTATTTAAAACCCGCGTTGAAAAATTTTACTTATTTTTTGATATCAAGTATTCTTTATTTAAAAAGAAAATAGGCGAAACGGTATATGGCATTGGATGGCTTCCTTTGGGAGGATATGTCAAAATTTCTGGGATGATTGACGAAAGTATGGACACTGAACAGATGCAACAAGAGCCTCAGCCTTGGGAGTTTCGTTCTAAACCGTCTTGGCAGCGCTTGATTATTATGTTGGGTGGTGTTACGGTTAATTTTATTTTGGCGGCTATCATTTATATATTGATGGCTTTTGCTTATGGTTCTGTAGATGTTGACGCTAGTAGCGTTCGTGGAGGTTATGATATTTCCAATGATGTTCTTCAAGAGATTGGACTTAAAAATGGCGATAAAATTTTGGCCATCAACGATCATCAAATCGAGTATTTTTCTGACATACGAAAGTATATTCTTGAGGCAAAAACCATGCGTATTGAGCGCGAAGGAGTACAAAAAACTATCGATTTTCCAGTAGATTTTCTAGGGCAATTAAGCACCAGTAAAATAAAGGGACGGCCTATAGATTTGAGAGAACCTTTTATTTTCAAAGCGTTTCAAGACAGTTCAATAAATGGAAGTGTTGATCTTCAAAAGGGTGACATCCTCAAAACAATTAATGGGCAATCTGCTGAATTTTTTAAGGCAACAACATCATTGCTACAAACACTTAATAATCAGTTAATTACAGTTGAATTTGAGCGTAATGGAGCACTAATATCTCGTGAGCTTCGTGTTACAGAAGAAGGAACACTTGGGGTTATTATTTCTAAGTCTATGAAAGAATTTGAAGCTGCGGGGTATTTTGATATTATACGAAAGGAATATGGTTTTGGAGAAAGTGTAGGCGTAGGTTTGGATCGCTTTGTGAGTCAAGTTTCTAGCTACTGGGTGCAATTGAAATTAATTTTCTCGCCAAGTACTGGCGCATACAAAGGAGTGGGTGGTTTTAAAGCCATTTTTGATATTTTTCCAGACACATGGAGCTGGGAATCATTTTGGAACATTACAGCTTTTTTATCTATTATGTTGGGGGTTTTAAACCTGTTGCCGATTCCTGCATTGGACGGAGGTCACGTCATGTTTTTAATTTATGAAATGATTTCTGGGCGTAAGCCAGGAGACAAGTTTATGGAGTATGCACAAACCGCTGGATTTTTCATCTTAATAGCTTTGGTATTGTTTGCTAATGGGAATGATATATTTAAGGCAATATTTGGATAATTATTTTTAGTTTTCTATTTGTGTAAACTAAAAAATGCTATATATTTGCGCTCGCATAAGCGAAAAACAGTCCTCCTTAGCTCAGTTGGTTAGAGCATCTGACTGTTAATCAGAGGGTCCTTGGTTCGAGCCCAAGAGGAGGAGCAACACAACCCACTAAGTACTTGGTATTCAGTGGGTTACTTATTTTTAGGGCATTTCTTATCCCATATTTTATCCCAAAAATTTCAAGAAAAGTATAAAAAGAATTGAAGACATTTAAAGTTTATATATTGTCAGGTTCATTTTTTTATTAAACGACAGACTAGAACATAAGTTCTAATTGTCTGGAACAGGAGTATACAAACAAGGAATTTATTCTTAAAAGAACTAGAAACCTTCAATTTAAATAACTCATTAGCTAATTTAAATTTTCAATGTATATTGATAACATAATTTAAATTAAAAAAAATGAAATATCGAATCGTATCTCTACTACTTTTTGTAACGCCTTTAATGATAAATCAACATGCAATAGCACAAACAACTGTGTCCCAAACAGAGCATTTTCAAAATCGAATAGTGGATTCCATCTTTTCTAAAACTTTAAATGAAAATCGTGATTTTTGGATAAGATTACCAGAAGATTTCAATCCAGCTAATGAAAAAAAATATGCAGTGATTTATCTCATGGATGGATTTTCACTTGAAAACACATTGAAAGCTGTTTATGATAATTATTGGGGGCATTACCTCCCACATATGATACTCGTTGGAGTTTCTAATCGCAGCAACCGTACAAGAGATTTAACAACTTCAAAGGTGAAAATGAGACGCGGCAGCGCAATGAACCTTGAAACAGGAGGCGCAGAGACCTTTACTAGATTTATGGAGAATGAACTAATCCCATATATTGACAGCAAGTATCCAACCATCGCCTATCGTACCTTAATTGGTCATTCTTATGCCGGTTTATTTACTATAAACATGTTGTTTAATCATAAACACTTATTTCAAAACTATATAGCTATAGATCCTAGTTTGGATTGGGACGACCAAAAATTATTGAAGCAGGTAAAAGAAAAGTTGATTACAGAAAGTTATGAAGGCAAATCCCTTTATGTATCTTTAGCAGCAGAACAGCTACATATGTGGAATGAAAATATAACCATAGATAATATTATGGACGACTCTTCAGAATTCACTTTGTTTGCACGTTCAATCATTGACTTTTCAACTTTTGCTAAATCTCAAAAACAGAGTGGATTAAATTTTTCGTGGAAGGTTTACAATGAAGATTTACATGGTACAGTTCCGTTACCATCAATAAGAGATGGGCTGATATTTCTTTTTGAATGGTACCAGTTTAAATCTCCTCAAAAATATAATAATCCAGAAACATCTATAGAAGAATTGGTTACACTATTAATGGAGCAGGAACAAATCTATACTGCACATTTTGGTGTCCCCACTGCACCAATGATAGACGAAATGCTAAATGGCTATGGCTACATGAATATGCAAATGGGACAACCTGAAAAGGCACTCTTGTTTTTTGAAATGAATATTAAGTATAATCCAAAAAGTGCAAATGCTTATGATTCAATGGCTGAGTATTATGAATCTCAAAACGACAAAGAGAATGCCTTAAAATACTTGAGAAAGGCCTATGAATTAAGCGGTGATAATTTGTATAATAAAAGAATTGAAGCATTACATAAAATGTAAGATAGGTAAAAAAAAATATTTGATAGTTAACTTTACTTTCGATTTTTTTATCAGCCTAAAGTGTTTTGATCTCTCCTAAGAGGAGGAGCAACACAACCCACTAAGTACTTGGTACTGACCATGGACCTTGCTCATCTGCTCTTTCTACAGTATCTTCTAGAATAGTAATAGTTGTTTAATGTTTTCTATTTGCTTCTGCTAATTCTATAATAGTTACGTTATAATAATAGAACGTTAATCTAACATACTATATCATATGCCATTTAATAGCGATACTGCAAGAGAGGCTGGTAAGAAGTCTAAGCGAGGAAAAGCCAGATTAGGACAAGAGTTAAAGGAAAGATTAGAACAGCTCTCTAACGAGCTAATAGAGTCTATAAAAATAGAGGAATTAAGCAGTAGTGATAGAGTTAGACTACTTGGAATAGTCTGCTCTTATATTCTACCAAAATACAAGGCTACTACAGCGCCTATCAAAGACGAGCCTCAAGAGTTTGTTATTCAGATTATTGATAGCAACGGAAAAGAAAGAAGCTAATAAGTACTAAACTTGGACTAATACTTTGAAATATTTTTTTTAGTTTTAAAGAAAATTAAAATACTTTGAAAAAACTACTCTTAATCTCTGCCTTAATTATTTTTAGTTTTGGGTTTTCCCAGACCCTTACCGTTGTTGATGGCAGCAGTATCAGCGTGACAGAAAGTAGTTCCATTTTCATTGACGGTCTTGAGTTAGCACCAAGTTCTACTTACACTATTGCCGGTCCAAATGCATTTGATCGTACATCAACGCCTATTGTCGTAGGGGGTAATA
>CANNCM010000002.1 GCA_947503105.1 uncultured Flavobacteriaceae bacterium
ATCGGGTGTAAACGTATAAGTCGTTGTGTTATTCGGATCAAAAGCTGGCGACCATGTTCCAGTCACTCCATTTTTGGAGGTGGTCGGTAGGGTTATGAGAGTACCCTCACAGACATCAGGAATGGGATCGAAGATTGGGGTAATTTTGCTGGAACTTGGTGTAAATCGCCAAAATTCGTTTGTAGCTGTCCATACACTTGTATTTCTATTTGGTGGGGTAAACGCAATTGTATCATCAATATTTTGGATTCCAACAACCGCCAAACCATAATTGTGGCCGTAGCAAACGGGCTTCTTATAGATATTAATATCTATGATGTTTGAAGACTCATAAAGAATAATTTGTGTAGTAGATTTTAAAGATAAACAATCATAATGAGGAACCTCATTGAAACTCACAACAAACATTCTGTTTGGAGCGGTTCCTATAGTGTAATATTTTGTATTACGGTTGCCTGGTATAATATCATGTCCTACTCCAAAAATATTAACTTCAGAGAATGTTTCAGATGAAGCATTCGGAATGAATTCATTATGTCCCAATTCCCAATCATTATCATTGCCTTCTTTTGCATTTTCAATTTCAAACGATACTACACCATTAGTACCAATTATGACCTTGTCGTAGGATTTTTCAAAGAAGCAAAACTCAAACCCTAAATCAATCACTTTAGACCACTTATCGTCTTTATTGCGAATTGAAGCCCCTCTTGTTAATGAGGGTTTATTGGGATTTGATAATGCTGTAACCGTGTATAATGGTGCATTTGAACTCAATGTTTGAAACTCATTATTTGGAGGGGAAAGTGGTGAAGGTCCACCTCTCACTCTCCCTCTTATGGGGTCAAAAACAGGAACTATTTTTTTGGTGATGTTTATGGTGAGCTCCGTATTTTTTGCACATTGCCCTGGATCGGGCGTAAACGTATATTTGGTGGTTTTTGTAGTATCAAAAGGTGGTGCCCATGTTCCAGTAATATTATTTTTTGAAATTGTAGGCAGTCGGAAATCTGTCCCTGCACATATCGTTTCAATGGTTGAGAATTCTGGTAAAATTTTTACCCGATCGACATGAATTTCAAATTCATCAATTCGATAACAACCAGTGATTGTGTTTTGTATTTTCATGTAAATTTTCTGAGGATTCCCGACGTTATCAAACACATTACCCAAGGGCCTATGGCTTAAATTTGCATCACTTTCTGACAAATGATAGCTGACAATCACATCATTTTGACTGTTCATTATTTGTCGTGTTCTGTCTGTAAGATCAATTTCTGTAATGCCATCGCCATAGGGAAGTTTAGTATCACAGAAATCCATATCCATGTCGCTCTTTTGGATAGGGTTGATTGGAAGCGGAGGGAGGGTTGCCGTACCAGTCCATTCTAAAGAAAAAGGACTCATGCCAATAGGTCTGTCTATCACCAAAAAATAGGATTCTCCCGCGAGAACATTCAATTCCCTTACAAAGCTATTGCCAATCATCCCAGGCCCTTCGGAAAGGTCAATTTCGCTTGAGTTCATTCCAGTTTGATTATGACTCATATTTGCCATTGCTGGATTTGTTGTTGAACATCGGATTGCCTTTCCAATGGCTCCACAATCAACATCAGGACCGTATAAAAAGAAATCATAATCTATTTTTATATTTGTACTATTAGGCGTTAAAATAAACCCTAAAGTACCAGAGTTTTGAATGTTTATTTTAAGCCAAATGCTATTATTTTCTGCACTAAAGCAATCATTTGTTCCAGATAATTCTTGAACACCAATGCCTAATGCATCTAGATTCAGTGTCGATTCATCACAAACAACAAGAGCTCCGCTGCAGTCGTTGGGCAGTTGTGCATTCAAATAAGCAGCGGATAGGAAATATAACACGCAGATTTTGAACATCAAAGAAAGATGTTTTTTCATATTTAGTAGCTTTGGGTTGCTATTGCAAATTTATATTTTTTTATGTGATTGCTCTCATTTTATGACATAAAACAATAAGATTCGCCATCTATAAAGGAGGCCATTAGCGTTTGATTTAATATTTTAAACTAAAATGTGATTTAAATTGTTTCTCTACACCATCGTCCATATACGTTACGATAAACCAGTAGTCGCTACTCGGTACACGGACTCCTTCATAAGTCCCGTCCCATCCTAAGCTATCACTGTCCAATTGGCTCAAAAATTTACCAAAACGATCATAAATTGTAATGCTTTTGTAGTTGTCTTTCAAGCAGTTTATTGTCCAATAATCATTGAATCCATCGCCGTTTGGAGTGAAATATCTAGGGTAATAAAGCACTATAATTTTGGTGCTTTTTATATTCTGACAAGCTTTTAAATCTCTTACGCTCACACGCTGATTTTCGCATCCAGTCACATTGTTAAAGATATGGCTACTTTGCCATTTTCTGTTATTCAATTTATATTCATAGGTTCCACTGCCGCCTTTGGCTTGTACTTCTATCTTTTGAGGGTCGCCAAATGGTTCAGCGGTACTCAACGCTGTTATAGATAGACTATCTGGATGAACTACTTTTACACTAAGTTCGGTGTCTATGGCACATTGCCCTGGATCGGGCGTAAACGTATATTTGGTGGTTTTTGTAGTATCAAAAGGTGGTGCCCATGTTCCAGTAATATTATTTTTTGAAATTGTAGGAAGGCGGAAACTTGTCCCTGCACATATCGTTTCAATGGTTGAGAATTCTGGTAAAATTTTTACCCGATCGACATGAATTTCAAATTCATCAATTCTGTAACAACCAGTGATTGTGTTTTGTGTTTTCATGTAAATTTTCTGAGGATTCCCGACGTTATCAAACACATTACCCAAGGGCCGATTACTTAAATTTGCATCACTTTCTGACAAATGATAGCTGACAATCACATCATTTTGACTGTTCATTATTTGTCGTGTTCTGTCTGTGAGATCAATTTCTGTAATGCCATCGCCATAAGGGAATTTAGAATCACAGATATCCATATCCATGTCGCTCTTTTGGATAGGGTTGATTGGAAGCGGAGGGAGGGTTGCCGTACCAGTCCATTCTAAAGAAAAAGGACTCATGCCAATAGGTCTGTCTATCACTAAAAAATAGGATTCTCCCGCGAGAACATTCAATTCCCTTACAAAGCTATTGCCAGCTCTCCCAGGCCCTTCGGAAAGGTCAATTTCGCTTGAGTTCATTCCAGTTTGATTATGACTCATATTTGCCATTGCTGGATTTGTTGTTGAACATCGGATTGCCTTTCCAATGGCTCCACAATCAACATCAGGACCGTATAAAAAGAAATCATAATCTATTTTTATATTTGTACTATTAGGCGTTAAAATAAACCCTAAAGTACCGGAGTTTTGAATATTTAATTTAAGCCAAATACTATTATTTTCTGAACTACCACAATTATTTGTTCCAGATACTTCTTGAACACCAATGCCTTGTGCATCTAGATTTAGTGTTGAATCATCACAAACAACAAGAGCTCCGCTGCAGTCGTTGGGCATTTGTGCGTTCAAATAAGCAGCGGATAAGAAATACAACACGCAGAGTTTGAACATCAAAGAAAGATGCTTTTTCATATTTAGTAGATTTGGGTTACTTTTACAAAAATACTTTTTTTTTTGACTTTTCAAATGTATTTATACAATTACAGTAAATCTCCAATACGACTGATGTGCCCCGAATTGGATGAAAAGGCCTATGTTCCCATTGATTTGTCTGTAGATAGTAGAGATTTAAAAACCTATCATTTGCACTCCAGTTTAACATTTTCTGATTTTATTAAAAATCATCTCGAATCACATCAAAAAAAAATTGCTTTTGGGGGCTATTTGGAGAAAAGACAACTCTACAGTCGGAGTTCACACTTTAGTAGTCAAAACCCTGAATATCAACGTAATATACATCTTGGAGTAGATCTTTGGTGTGCAGAGGCAACTCCAGTTTTAGCCGCTTTTGATGGCGAGGTTCACAGCTTTAAAAACAATACTGCTTTTGGAGATTATGGCCCTACAATCATTCTAAAGCACAGTGTTAATGGCATGACATTTTTTAGCCTGTATGGTCATTTATCCTTAGCTTCTATTGCCCCTCTTAAGGTTGGGAAAAAAATCAATGCTGGTGATGTGATAGGCTATTTGGGTGGCCCTGATATCAATGGCGACTACCCACCACACCTTCATTTTCAACTCATAAAAGATATGCAAGGTAATGTTGGAGATTATCCAGGAGTTTGTTGTGAAAAAGAGCTAGAATTTTATAAGCAAAATTGCCCAGATCCAAACCTATTTTTGAAGCTTACGCATTGACAAGTACCCATTCTCCTTTTTGAATCAGCGGTAGGGCTTGTTTATATTTCAAAGACTTGCTTTCACCACTCATGACATTCTTGATGGTCACGCGGTCATTTCTACCAATCTTCGGCTGTTCTCTTACGATAGTTTCCACGGCTTGCGATTGGCGTTGCGTTTGGCCTGCTGCTCTCGATTGTGCTGCTCGCTCGTCCATGTTTGGAATCACATCTTTTGAGGTCTGAACCTTTTCACGACGTCTTGCTTTAGCTTCTTGAATTGTGTCTGCAGTTTCTTGCGGAATTTCCCCTTTAAATAAAAATGAAATCACATCTTTATTCACTTGGTCAATCATCGCTTTAAATAATTCAAAAGATTCAAATTTATATATCAATAGTGGATCTTTTTGCTCGTGAACTGCCAACTGTACAGATTGTTTCAACTCATCCATTTTTCGAAGGTGAGTTTTCCAAGCATCGTCTATAATGGCCAGAGATATATTTTTTTCAAAGTCTGTTACTAATTGTTTTCCGTTGGTTTCATAAGATTTTTCCAAATCAGTTACCACTTGAAGTGTTTTGGCCCCGTCTGTAAATGGAACAACGATACGCTTGAATTTATCACGCTGGGTTTCATAAACGTTTTTAATCACTGGAAAGGCCAAATCGGCATTGCGTTCCATTTTGGCTTCGTAGTGTTCAAAAGCAACTTTGTAAACTTCTTTGGTAATGTCTTGTGCACTGGTGTTTTCAAATTCAGAGGCACTAATTGGCGCACTCATCGAGAAATAGCGAATCAGCTCAAACTCAAAGTTTTTGAAGTCGTTTGATTCTTTATTACTTTCCGTAATGATTTCTGCAATGTCATAAACCATATTTGCCAAATCGACACGCAAGCGTTCTCCGTTCAAAGCGTTATAACGTCTTTTGTAAACCACTTCACGCTGAGCGTTCATAACGTCGTCATATTCTAGCAGTCGTTTACGAATTCCAAATTGATTTTCTTCTACCTTTTTTTGGGCTCTTTCAATAGATTTTGAAATCATAGAATGCTGAATCACTTCACCTTCTTCGAGTCCCATACGGTCCATCATTTTTGCGATACGTTCACTACCAAAAAGACGCATTAAATTATCTTCTAGAGAAACATAAAATTGAGAACTTCCTGGATCGCCTTGCCGTCCTGCACGACCTCGTAACTGGCGGTCCACACGACGAGAGTCGTGGCGTTCTGTACCAACAATGGCCAATCCCCCAGCGTTTTTGACTTCGTCAGACAGCTTAATATCGGTACCCCTACCAGCCATATTTGTAGCAATGGTAACTTGTCCTGGTTGTCCTGCTTCTGCTACAATGTCGGCCTCTTTTTTGTGGAGTTTGGCATTCAGTACATTGTGAGGAATTTTTCGTATGCTGAGCATTTTCCCTAGCAACTCACTGATTTCTACACTTGTTGTTCCGATGAGTACTGGCCTGCCTGAATTTGAAAGCTTAGTAACTTCTTCAATTACAGCGTTGTATTTTTCTCGTTTTGTTTTATATACCAAGTCCTCGCGATCATCTCTAGCGATAGGGCGATTTGTTGGTATTTCAACAACATCTAGCTTGTAAATTTCCCAAAATTCTCCAGCTTCTGTAACTGCTGTACCGGTCATTCCTGAGAGCTTGCGATACATTCGGAAGTAGTTTTGCAATGTAACTGTAGCAAATGTTTGTGTTGCTGCCTCAATTTTCACATTTTCTTTTGCTTCAATCGCCTGATGCAATCCATCGCTGTAGCGGCGGCCGTCCATGATACGACCCGTTTGCTCATCTACAATCATCACTTTGTTGTCCATCACCACATATTGAATGTCTTTTTCAAATAGGGCATAGGCTTTAAGTAATTGGCTCAAGGTATGAATGCGTTCGGATTTTACACCAAACTCTCTGAACAATTCTTCTTTGAGTTCTGCTTCTTTTTCGGGCTCAAGATTTTGATTTTCAATCTTAGAAATTTCCATTCCCATTTCGGGCATGACAAAAAAGTTGGGATCATCTGCGCCAGAAAGATAGTCTACCCCTTTGTCAGATAATTCAATTTGATTGTTTTTTTCATCAATGACATAATAGAGTTCTGCATCTACTTTTGGCATTTCTCTATTGTTGTCTTGCATATAGAAGTTTTCTGTTTTTTGCAAGAGTTGTTTGATGCCTTCTTCGCTCAAAAATTTAATAAGTGCTTTGTTTTTTGGCATTCCTCTGTACACACGCAATAATTGAAACCCTCCTTCTTTGGTGTCCCCTCTAGCAATACTTTTTTTGGCTTCGGCTAAAACGCCGGTTAGATATTTTCTTTGAACACTTACAATGTCTTGAATTTTTGGCTTGAGTTCTATAAACTCATGGCGATCGCCTTGTGGAACAGGACCAGAAATAATCAGCGGTGTTCGTGCATCATCAATTAATACCGAATCAATTTCATCTACGATGGCGTAGTGATGTGGTTTTTGAACCAAATCGCCTGTGGTATGCGCCATATTATCACGCAAATAATCAAATCCAAATTCGTTGTTTGTTCCGTAGGTAATATCTGCATTGTAGGCATTTTTACGCGCAGCAGAATTTGGCTTGTGATAGTCTATACAATCTACACTAAGTCCATGAAACTGAAAAATTGGCGCCATCCACGCGCTGTCACGTTTTGCCAAATAATCATTGACGGTTACTAAGTGCACTCCTTTTCCTGTAAGCGCATTCAAATATACAGGGAGGGTAGCCACAAGAGTTTTTCCTTCTCCGGTTTGCATTTCTGCAATTTTACCCTGATGCATGGCGACTCCACCAATGAGCTGAACATCATAATGGATCATGTCCCATGTGATAGGTTTTCCAGCAGCATCCCAAGAATTTGCCCACAAAGCATGATCTCCGTCAAGAGACACATATTCCTTACTTCCTGCTAATTCTCGATCAAAAGCATTGGCTTTAACTTTCACAATTGGGTTATTCACAAAGCGTTTTGCGGTTTCTTTGACAACTGCAAAAGCTTCGGGTAAAATAGAATTCAAGACCTCTTGGGTGCTCGTGTATATTTCGTCGTTTATTTGGTCTATCTCTTCATAGATTTCTTCTTTTTGATCGATATCTGAAGTGACTTTTATGGTTTCTCGTAACTGCTCAATTTTCGCATGATGTTGAGCACAAGCAGATTGTATATTGGATTTGAACTCTTCTGTTTTTGCTCTAAGCTCGTCGTGGCTCAATGCAGCAACTTTGGGTTCAAAGTTTTTAATTTCTTTGACGATTGGCATGATAGACTTTACGTCTTGTTTCGATTTGTCGCCAACAAATACTTTTAATACAGAATTGAGTAAACTCATTGTCGTGCTGTTCTTAATTTTTTATATTGATATTCCTCTTAGTAAGTAGGACTGTCAAATATACGGTTTGTTCTCAATTTTTGAGAATAATTAATCCAAAAAAAAAGTCTCTTCATGAGACTTTTTTTTAATATTCATCTTCATTCCAAAGATAATCTTCGTCTGAAGGATAATCTGGCCAGATTTCTTGAATTGAATCGTAAGTTTCCCCTTCGTCCTCTATAGCTTGTAAGTTTTCTACAACTTCAAGAGGAGAACCAGTTCTAATGGAGTAGTCAATCAACTCATCTTTTGTTGCAGGCCATGGTGCGTCACTTAAAAATGATGCGAGTTCGAGTGTCCAGTACATAATTAAAAGGTTTAATTTTTTGCAAAAATAATTTTTTAACCGAAATAGTCAAGGAAATTCGTATTTATTTAATACTCAAAGTTATTAACTGTTTGCGCAATGGTTTCAATCCCTAAAAGATAATATCTAATTTTACTTATACAATAGGCTTTGGATTCCATTTGATTTCCTCCACTTTTAAATCTTTCGTCAATTTCCGTGCCAATACAAATAGATAGTCTGAAAGGCGATTCAAATAGGAAATGATATTTGGGTTAATCTCTTGAATTTCAGCAACTTGACACACTCTTCGTTCTGCTCTTCTACACACCGCCCGTGCGATATGACAAAACGACACCAATTTGTGGCCGCCTGGCAAAATAAAATGAGTCATTGGCGCCAATGCCTCATTCATTTGGTCTATTTTTTGTTCCAAAACTTCAATGGAATTTGATTTAATTTCCGGAATTTTTAATTGATTTTTTTTGGCTTTTTCTGAACCAGAGGCCAAATGTGCTCCAATTTCAAATAGAACATTTTGAATAGAAATTAATTCGTCCTTAATCCCGGAACTCTTCAAACTATCGCGCAAAAGCCCTACATGAGTATTGAGCTCATCTACAGTTCCGTAGGCTTCTACAAGCAAATGATGCTTTTGCACTCTTTTTCCGCCATATAAAGAGGTTGTTCCATTGTCACCAGTTTTGGTATATATTTTCATGTGCTTAAAATTAGACTTAAAGTTAAGTATAAATTTTAAATCCTACAGACGAATGATAAAATGCTCTTTGTGTTGCTCTTTTCTAAACCATAAAACTCCCCAATGATAAGTATCAATGCTAACACGAACATTAGCGTTAGATTTCAGTGCATTCCATTGTTCAAATCCTTTCGATGTTTGTCTTATATTTTCTATCAAAACGATCGAATTAGTGTTGCATTGCTCTAATATATTTTGAATTTCTGAGAGGTGTTCCAACGAACGATTTTGAAAATAAATTAATAAATTTTTATCATAATTATTGATTTTAGGGATTTTTCTCGGGTATGTTTTAATGACTTTACTTTGACGTCCTATTGCTAGCGCTGATTTATAATCTGAATTTAATTCCTCCGGCTGATAAATACAATCAAATTCAAAATAATTTGAAAAGCGATAAAGGAATTTTACGTTTTTAAAAGCGCTAACATCCGATTGAAGTTTTTTATAGATATTTAAGTTTTTGTTGTTGTAAAAACATTTGGTTACCAATGCAAAAACAAACGGGGAGTGTACGCCGTGATGGTTTGTAGAGTTCAACAGAAATTTTATGTAAAGCCACCAATTGTTCATTCAAATTTTTCGATAAGTTCCATCCATCGCAATTCCTTTTCTTCTATCAGTTGAATTAAATTTTGAAGTTCCTTTGACAACTTTTCGATAGTTTCCATATCCAATTCAACATCCTCAAATTTTGATTCAAGTTGTTTTTTGTCATACTCCAAACTTTTGAGTTTACTTTCCAAATTTTTCAATTCTTTTTGCTCATTATAATTGAGTTTTGAGCTTGCATTGACTTTTATATTTTGTTTTTTTTGCGGTTTAGAATTTGATTCTAGTTGCGGCGGTTTGCTGTCTTCATAAACTCGAAAATCCGAATAATTTCCTGGAAAATCATCAATAACACCATGGCCACGAAACACAAAAAGATGGTCCACAATTTTATCCATAAAATAACGGTCATGGGAAACGACAATAAGACAACCAGGAAAATCCAAAAGAAAATTTTCCAAAACATTCAACGTTACAATATCTAAATCATTTGTAGGCTCATCTAATATTAAAAAGTTTGGATTTTGAATTAGTACCGTACACAAATACAGACGTTTGCGCTCTCCACCGCTCAATTTTTCAACAAAATCATATTGTTTTTTTCGACTAAACAAAAAGCGTTCTAAAAGTTGTTGTGCGCTAATTTGTCGCCCTTTTTTTAGTGGAATATAGTCCCCAAATTCTCGAACAACATCGATCACTTTTTGATGAGGTTTTGGTTGAATACCTTGTTGGGTATAGTATCCAATTTTTAGCGTTTCTCCATAAGTAATTTTTCCATTGTCAGGTTTGATACTACCGGTTATCATATTCAAAAATGTCGATTTTCCTGTACCATTTTTTCCAATAATCCCAATACGTTCACCTTTTTGAATCCTGTAGCTAAACCCATCGAGTATAATGTTATCATCATAAGATTTTGAAACGTTGTGAAGCTCTAAGATTTTTGTCCCCAAACGTTCCATGTTAATTTCTAACTGCACTTCATGATCTTTGCGCCTTTGGTGTGCGCGTTGTTTGATGTCTTGAAAATCATCAACTCTAGATTTGGATTTTGTTGTTCTCGCTTTTGGCTGTCGCCGAATCCATTTTAATTCTTTTTTAAAGAGTTGCTTTGCTTTGTTAGTTTCAATAGCTTCTCGCTGTATTCGCTCTTCTTTTTTTTCTAAAAAATAGGAATAATTTCCTTTGTATGAATAGATTTTACCATGATCCAATTCGATGATATTAGAACAAACTCGTTCCAAAAAATAACGGTCATGTGTAACCATAAATAGCGTTATACTTTCTTTTTCAAAAAAATCTTCCAACCATTCAATCATTTCCAAATCGAGGTGGTTTGTTGGCTCATCCAAAATGAGTAAATCTGGTTTGCTGAGTAGGGTAATGGCTAGAGAAAGGCGTTTTTTTTGACCTCCAGAAAGCGCACTTACTTTTTGATTTAAATCATTGAGTTTTAATTTAAATAATACCTGAGTATATGTATTTTCAAAGTCCCATGCTTGTAAACGATCCATTTCATCAAACGCCTTTTGGTATCCTTTTGAATCGTCTGGGTTTTGTAGTGCTTTATGGTAATTTTCTATTCCCTTTAGAATGGGGTTTTCGGAATTGAAGATAGACGCTTTTATGGTGAGTTCTGGATTTAGATCGGGGTCTTGTGATAGGAACGCCATTTGAATATCTTTTCTACACACCACAGCGCCAGAATCAGGGGTGTCTCGCCCCGTCAAAATATTTAAAATTGTTGTTTTTCCAGTTCCGTTTTTAGCCACAAAAGCAATTTTTTGACCCTTGTGAATGCTAAATGAGAGATGCTCAAAAAGCATCACTTCACCGAAGGATTTTGAAATATCTTCTACATTTAAATAATTCAAGAGGTATAGTGTTTAAGAGGTTGTGTCAAGGATTCAAATTTTTGCTGTACCATTTGCATAAGTATGTATAACGAATGAGCAATGCAATCCATATCGGGAGAATTCCAATATTAAAAGATTGAACGCCTGTAAACCAATGAATGAGCATAAGAAATAATAACAGAATTAGAAATTTAAGATATCCAATAAAACGTCTTTTTACTGTTGTTTTTAAAAGTGTAGGAAGTAATAAAATATTGAAAGCAAAAGCCCATAAGAGGTTGTAATTATATGCCGTTGCAGTATGATCTGTGGCAAACCACAATAGCAATATGAGAACTCCAATTATTCCACTTACTGCGAAAATCAAAACATCTATCCCTGTTGTTCTTGTATTATTTTTGTAATTTTTATAAGTTACAGCAATAATCAAAATACTTAAAATCCCAAAGACAAAAAGCGGGCTTGTCCAAAAAGAGGATTTTGCACTCAATTGAGTTGCATTCAACACTTCTTGTTTTTCAACCAGCAATTCATTTGAATTTTTAAATGTGGCAACTTCAAAAAAACGATGCATGTATCTTGGCAAAAACATATGATCTTCTGTTGGAGCTACTCTATCGATGACCGATCCTAGTGCAAGATCAATTCCAAATCCTCCCCAAGAATTTTGTGCTACTTGAGATCGAATCAATGCTCTAAATGTGTGTTGTTTAAAGTCTTTTGGCTCCTTAAAATTTAGAGGCCTTTGACTCACGGAAATTATAGCATCCTTTATTTTTGTGACACAATTGTTATAGAAAAAATCGTAAGCGTAGCTTTTATTTTGTGGTAAAATATTTTGTTGAAGTTTCTGAAATAGCGCTTGTTTTTCTGCAAGACTGAAATGGAGAGTTTGTGATTTTACTTCTCGTTGTACACTTTTGTAATAGGCGATAAAGGGTTTGCTTTGAGACCATTCAACGGTGTAATTTAATTTGCCTTTGGCGAAATTTAAATAAAACCCTTTTGTTTCAAAATTGTAACGACCAAAGTCATATACCAGATCAAGTTGATACATGGGATCTTTTATACGAATGGCACTATGTCCAAAAGCATCATTAAGCGAAGTTCCGGGTCCAATAGTAAGGATGCTAACTTCGGAGTAGTTAGACAATTGAATTTGTCCATATCCCACAGAAAAAATAGTGCTCAATAAAACTAAAACAGTATAAATTTTTTTCATTGTTACCTTCTAAATAATCCCAAATCGATTTGAAGTGAAAATACATTTGAATATAAGGCCACACTTTGATCGCCAATATCTGTAATGGCATAATCAATGGCAATACCTTTGTATTTAAATCCTACACCAAGATTGGGTTGAAAACTAAGTTTTTTGCTGTTGTCAAATTGCAATTCGTTTTGAAAATTTCCGACACCACCACGAAGATACACCAAGTCGATATAGCCAAATTCAAACCCAAGTGCAGGGTTGATGCTAAGCAGCGAAGTAGAAATCAGGTCGTTGTTTTGCTCGAAACGCATAATAAGGTCAAACTCAGCTTTTAAACTATAATCGTAGTCGAAAATAAATTGTCTTGCCACTCCCAATTGAAGTTTTGGAAGTGTAAGTTCGGTGGCTTCTGGTTCTTCTTGATTTTGGCCTGGAATTGCATTTTGAATGTCTTGTAATCGGTCATCATCAAATGCCCAAGAATTAAAAGTTGTCGTAATATCTCGTGCCATAAGGCCAAACTTCCATTGTTGTGTTTCAAATTGTACTCCAAAATCAAGACCAAACCCCCAAGATGATGCAAAATCACCTATAATTCTTCGAATTATTTTTGCATTCACACCATAATTTAACCCAGGAATAGGAAGTTTTCGTGCATAAGAAAATGTGACGCCATAATCTACAGCAGAGAACAAATTGATGCGATCATAATTTATATTTCCCTGTTGATCGATAAGTTTTGTTGTATCCAAAATGTCATCCACACCAAAACGAATAATAGAGATTCCAACTGCGCTACGGTCATCTAGCGGCATCGCAAAAGAAAGGTAATTGTAATTGGCAATATTGGCAAAATAACTCGAGTGCATCAATGCTAAAGCATTGTCTTCTAGATGTACAAGTCCAGCAGGATTCCAATATCCAGAATTTACATCATTAGTTGTTGCAGTCACCGCACCGCTCATGGCTAAAGCAGCAGCATCAACACCAATATTCATAAATTCATTCGAATATTTTCGCGTAGATTGGCTTTTTCCAACCGTTGAAATTGAAATAAATAAAAATAAAAAAAAGAAATGCGTATTGTTCAATGTTTTGGCTTATGACACACTACAAAAACTATGTTTTGATGCGTATATTGTCTTTTACTTGTGTTAAACAAAAATAGTTTATTATTTTTACTAAATAAATATAATTCGATTTGAAAAGATTTGTTCCAAATTTTATTACACTTTTAAATCTTCTCTCGGGAGCTGTTGCAACAATTTTTGCAGTAGAGGGCGATTTGACAACCGCAGCGTTTTTTGTGTTTCTTGGGATTTTTTTTGATTTTTTTGATGGCTTTTTTGCCAGAAAACTAAATGTTGCTTCAGAACTTGGACTTCAGTTAGATTCGCTTGCCGATGTAGTCACAAGTGGATTGGTACCTGCTTTAGCGCTATTTCATTTGTTGAAATTAGCCATTACCCCGTCTTGGGATACACATCAAATTTTGCCATATTTTGGGTTGTTGGTTGTATTGGCCTCTGCATACAGGTTGGCAAAATTTAATATTTCTACAGAACAATCAAACTATTTTATTGGCTTGCCAACTCCTGCAAATGCGTTGCTTGTCATGAGTTTGCCTCTAATTTTGGCATACCAAAACAACGATAGTTACAATGCTATAATTTTAAATCCAGCATTTTTAATTGTTACAACTATTTTAAGTTGCTTTTTGTTAAATGCCCCTATAAAATTGATTGCCTTAAAGTTCAAAACTTGGAACTTTTCTGAAAATGCTTCCAGATATATTCTTGTCATATTTTCTATAACGGCTTTGATAATTTTCAAATTTGCAGGCATACCATTGCTTATTATATTTTATATTATTTTATCCTTAATAAATCCTCCAAAATATGCTTGATCATATCATCACATTATTAATGCTTGTTATGTTGCAAGCGGTTTTAGGTTTCGACAACTTATTATACATTTCATTGGAAAGCAAAAAAGCACCCAAGGATCAACAATCTTTTGTGAGAAAGATGGGTATCGGATTAGCGATTATTTTCCGAATTGTTTTACTTTTTGTATTGGTCAAATTGATAGGCTATTTTCAAGATCCTGTACTCCATATTCCTTTTACAGATATCATTGAAGGACATTTCAATATTCATAGTATTATCGTTCTAATTGGAGGTGTTTTTATTGTCTTTACAGCCATGAAAGAAATTTGGCACATGGTTAGTTTTAAAAATTTCTCAGTAAGTACTTCAGAATCAAAGGGTTCTGTTTCTAATATCATCACGATGATTGTTGTAATGAACGTTGTGTTTTCATTTGATTCAATTCTTAGTGCAATGGCGCTTACCAATGTCTTATGGATCATGACTACGGCCATTGTAATTGGTGGCCTATTGATGATTTGGCTCTCCGAAAAAGTGACGACCTTTTTGACTAAAAATAGAATGTACGAAGTTTTAGGTTTGTTTATTTTATTTATCGTTGGAATTATGTTGCTCACTGAGGGTGGTCATTTGGCTCATCTCAAATTATTTGGTGAAGAGATTGTACCAATGAGTAAAACTACCTTTTACTTTGTTATTGTGATTTTGGTGCTCATTGATATCGTACAAGGGCGATATCAGAAAAAGATCATTAAAGCACAAGAATTAGATAGAGACGAATTTTAAAATTCTAGCTTCTTCTTTCTAAGTTCGAAGTTTTGACCTAAATATACCTTTCGAACCATTTCATCGTTGGCTAATGTTTCTGGATCTCCTGCTTTTAGAATACTGCCTTCAAACATTAAATAGGTGCGGTCTGTAATAGCAAGGGTTTCTTGTACGTTGTGATCGGTTATGAGAATACCAATATTTTTTTTTGTAAGCCGTGCTACAATACGTTGAATGTCTTCTACTGCAACAGGATCGACACCAGCAAAAGGCTCATCCAAAAGAATAAAACTCGGATCTGTAGCCAAGGCACGTGCTATTTCTGTACGTCTGCGTTCTCCGCCAGAAAGTAAATCACCTCTGTTTTTGCGAATATGAGATAGTCCAAACTCGTCAATGAGAGATTCCATTTTGTCGAGTTGTTCTTTTTTTGAGAGTTTTGTCATTTGCAAAACACTCAAAATATTATCTTCAATACTGAGCTTTCGAAACACCGATGCTTCTTGAGCAAGATATCCAATACCACTTTGCGCTCTTTTGTACATTGGGTAGTTTGTAATTTCTTTGTCGTCCAAAAAAATAGAACCACCATTGGGTTTTATCAATCCAACTGTCATGTAAAATGAAGTTGTTTTTCCAGCGCCATTGGGCCCCAAAAGTCCAACAATTTCGCCTTGTTTGACTTCAAAAGAAACATCCTTAACAACCTTTCGACCGCTATAAGATTTCATTAGGTTTTGAACGCTTAACTTCATTGTGAATTTATATGGTTGTAAATATAATTAAAACTATAGTTTTATGCTTCTAAAGCTTCAAGAAATTCATAGGCTCGCCTAAGATGAGGAATCATAATTGTACCGCCAATTAGGGTTGCAATACTAAGTGCTTCAACAATTTGTTCTCTTGACAGCCCTTCGTTGTGGCATTTTTCTAGATGGTATTTTATACAATCATCACAGCGCAATACTGCGGAGGCCACCAAGCCCAAAAGTTCTTTTGTAGTAACATCTAGTGCACCGCCTTGAAATGCTTTTGTGTCAAGATTAAAAATACGCTTAATCACGGTATTATTATCAGCTAAAATTTGAGTATTCATTTTTTCGCGATAAGCGTTGAATTCTTCTACGGGGTTGCTCATTTTTTTCGATTTTGTTTTTTTATGACAATTTTTGAAATAAGAATACTAACTTGATATAAAATAATAACAGGTATTGCGACTATAATTTGGCTCGCCACATCTGGAGGGGTGATGATGCCTGCGAAAATTAAAACAATAACAAGGGCATATTTTCTGTTACGTATTAAAAATTCTGGTGTAACAAGTCCTATTTTGGTAAGAAAATAGATGATAATGGGGAGCTCAAAAATAAGTCCAGAAGCTAGAACAGATGCTCGAACTAATCCTATGTAAGAATTCAAATCAAAATCGTTATGAACCTGGTCTGCTACACTGTAAGTCCCCAAAAAGTTGATGGATAATGGACAAATCACATAATAGCCAAATAAAACTCCAATAAAAAATAGAATAGAGGATGTAAATATAAACCCTCTTGAGTTTTTTCTTTCGTTCGAATATAAACCTGGACTTATAAATCTCCAAAACTCATAAAGGATATAAGGAAATGCGATGATGAATCCAAAAGTAATGGAGGTCCAAATATGAGCAGAAAATTGTCCTGCCATAGTTCTACTTTGCACCTCAAAATCAAAAGATGTATTGCAGAAACTATCATAGCCAATTAGCGTCGATGCTTTGCATAACAAATCATATGTAAAAAAATCTGTTTTTGTTGGGCCAAAAATGAGTTGATCAAACAAAAAACGTTTTCCTAAAAAGGCAAAAGTTGCCGTAGCTATGATTGCAATTGTACAACGAATAATGTGCCACCTCAGTTCTTCAAGATGATCTAGAAAAGACATTTCTTTTTCTTGAGCCATATCTACAATATTCCTTCCTTGACTAGGTCATGCAAATGAATGACACCTGCATATGATTCATTTTGTGTAACCAATAATTGTGAGATTTCATGTTTTTCCATAAGCTGAATAGCATCAACAGCCATAGCATTGATCTCTATCGATTTTGGATTTTCACTCATGATATCTGCTGCGCATAAATTCGAAAAATCATCGGTTTTAGATAACATGCGCCTAAGATCGCCGTCCGTTATAATTCCTTGAATTTTGTTTTGCTTGATAACAGCACTAACCCCAAGGCGTTTTTCGGAGATTTCGACAATAACATCTTTAATAGATGCATTCAACTCAACACTTGGTTTTTCATTTTGTTCAACAAGGTCTTTTACTCTCAAAAATAATTTTTTTCCTAAAGTTCCACCAGGATGATATTTTGCAAAGTCATCGCTAGAAAAATTTCGCATATGTAACAAACAAACCGCAAGCGCATCACCCAAAACGAGTTGCGCTGTGGTACTTGTCGTTGGTGCTAAGTTTATGGGACAAACTTCTTTTTCTACATAAGAATTGAATACAAAATCGGCCTCTTTTCCCAAAAAAGAATTTTTATTTCCAGTAATGGCAATCAGAGGATTGTTTGTACGTTTGAGCAGTGGAATAATGACTTTTATTTCTGGAGTATTTCCGCTTTTTGATATGCAAATCACAACATCTTTGTCCTGAATCAAACCCAGGTCGCCATGAATAGCATCTGCAGCGTGCATAAAAATAGCGGGTGTGCCTGTGGAGTTTAGAGTGGCCACAATTTTATTGGCAATTATAGCACTTTTACCAATTCCAGTAATAATAACTCGGCCATTGGATCTAAAAATAAGTTCTACCGCCTCAGCAAATGTGGCATCAATCAAAGGCGCTAAATTTTTTATCGCAAGACTTTGATCCTCAATAGAACGCTTTGCAGCTTCAACAATTGCACTTTTTGATCTTAATTTTTTCATAAATTTATAGTCTACTATAGTAAATATAACTATCTTAGAATTGGATTACAAAAAAACGAAAAATTAGTGTAAAAAACAGTATTTTTATTTAAGATAAAATTTTCAGTTGAGAAACATTTTATAGTTTAAATTCATTTTATGCGTATATCATCAGATCAACTTCACGTAGCGCTCAAAACATATTTTGGCTTTGATAAGTTCAAAGGCCTGCAAGAGCAGGTTGTAACGAGCATTATGGAAAAACACCACACCTTTGCCATCATGCCAACAGGTGGCGGAAAGTCTTTGTGTTACCAACTGCCTGCCTTGATGCAAGAAGGGACTGCAATTGTTGTCTCTCCTTTAATTGCATTGATGAAAAATCAAGTTGATGCCATTCGAGGAATTTCTGAAAAAGAAGGTGTTGCTCATGTTCTGAATTCTTCTTTAAACAAAACCGAGGTAAAACAAGTTAAAGCCGATATTGAATCTGGAGTTACAAAGCTTCTTTATGTCGCCCCAGAATCTTTAGCAAAAGAAGAAAATACAGAGTTTTTGAAAGATCAAACCATTTCTTTTATGGCGGTGGATGAGGCGCACTGTATCAGCGAATGGGGACATGATTTTAGGCCAGAATACAGAAATTTAAGACGTATCATAAAAAAAATAGGAGACAATATTCCAATCATTGGCCTAACGGCAACAGCAACACCAAAAGTTCAGGAAGATATCTTAAAAAATTTGGCCATTACTGACGCAAATACTTTCAAAGCGTCATTCAATCGGCCAAATCTTTATTATGAAATTGTTCCAAAAACATCCCAAGTTGACAATGATATCATCAGATTTATAAAGCAAAATCAAGGAAAATCCGGAATTGTGTATTGTTTGAGTAGAAAACGGGTTGAAGAACTTGCACAAATTCTCCAAGTCAATGAAATCAAAGCACTTCCATATCATGCTGGTTTGGATGCAAAGTCCCGATCTAATCATCAAGATATGTTTTTGATGGAAGATGTCGATGTGATTGTGGCTACAATTGCATTTGGCATGGGAATCGATAAACCTGATGTTCGTTTTGTTATTCATCACGATATTCCAAAAAGTATAGAAAGTTATTATCAAGAAACTGGTCGTGCTGGGCGCGATGGAGGCGAGGGGCATTGCCTTGCCTACTATGCGTATAAAGACATAGAAAAGTTAGAAAAATTCATGCATGGCAAACCTGTTGCAGAACAAGAAATTGGTTTTGCACTACTGCAGGAAGTTGTAGCCCTTGCAGAAACCTCTATTTCAAGACGAAAGTTTATACTTCATTATTTCGGAGAAGAATTTGACAATGCCACGGGAGAGGGCGGCGACATGGACGATAACGTGCGTTTTCCAAAAAAACAAATTGAAGCTCAAGATCAGCTAAAAATCGTTCTTGATATCGTTCAGAATACCAAAGAAAAATATAAAATAAAAGATCTTGTAAAAGTTTTAATAGGGGAGGAAAATGCTCTAATCGTCTCACACAAAACACATGAGCAGCCCTTTTTTGGTCAAGGAAAATCGAAGGAAAACCATTACTGGATGGCGCTAACGCGACAAGCACTGGTTGCTGGACTACTAAAAAAAGATATTGAAACTTACGGCGTTATAAAAATGACAGACAAAGGGTCTGAATTTTTGAAAAACCCTAGCTCATTTATGATGACTGAAGATCATAATTATCAAAATGATAGTTCTTCATCATACAACAAAAGCGCAAAAGTTGAAACAGACAAAATTTTGTTTCGTATGCTTAAAGATTTGAGAAAATCAAATGCCAAAAAATTAGGCGTGCCTCCATTTGCAATTTTTCAAGATCCTTCTTTGGAAGATATGGCGCTTAAATATCCAATTACTGTAGAAGAACTTCAAAATATTCACGGCGTTGGCGAAGGAAAAGCAAAACGCTATGGTAAAGATTTTGTTGCACTTATTGATCGATATGTACAAGAAAATGATATTATTCGTGTTGAAGATTTAGTGATCAAATCTACAGGTTCAAACTCATCTTTGAAGCTTTATATCATTCAAAATATTGACAGAAAATTGCCATTAAACGATATTTCTTCTGCAAAAGGAATGGAAATGAATGATTTTATTACTGAGCTGGAATCTATTGTATTCTCTGGAACAAAATTAAATATCAATTATTGGATAGATGAAATTTTTGATGAAGATCAACAAGAAGAAATTCACGAGTATTTTATGGAATCTGACTCCGATGATATAGAAGAAGCTATTGAAGAATTTGATGGGGATTACGACGAGGAGGAACTCCGATTGTATCGAATCAAATTTTTTAGTGAAGTTGCCAATTAATTTCTTTAGAAATTTCATTTTTAATTCAAAAGTTTTTCAAATCCTCCTTACCTTTGTGGTTTTAAAAATTAGAACCAAAAATAAAACACATGCAAGACGGTTTATACGCCAAGTTTACAACTTCAAAAGGAGAGATATTAGTTAATTTAGAATACCAAAAAACACCAGGGACTGTTGGTAATTTTGTGGCGCTCGCTCAAGGAAATTTAGAGAATGAAATCAAAAAACAAGGGCAGCCCTATTATGATGGTCTGAAATTCCACAGAGTCATTCCAGATTTTATGATACAAGGCGGTTGTCCACTTGGAACCGGAACAGGAAATCCAGGCTATCAGTTTGATGACGAGTTTCATCCAGATTTAAAACATGACCAGCCAGGCATTCTATCGATGGCTAATGCCGGTCCAGGAACAAATGGCAGTCAGTTTTTCATTACCCACACACCAACACCTTGGTTAGATGGTAAACATACTGTTTTTGGTAAAACTATTGAAGGGCAATCCGTTGTAGATGCTATCGCTCAAGGCGATGTAATCGAATCTTTAGAAATTGTGGCCGTTGGCGCAGATGCAGAAGCCTTTAATGCTGTAGAGTCGTTTAGAGTTTTTGAAGGTTCTCGTGCCAAAAGAATTGAAGCTGAAAAAGCAGCTATTGAAGCCGAACTTGATAAGTTAGCAAGTGGATTTGAACAAACAGCGAGTGGATTGCGCTATCAAATTCTTCAGAAAAGCGATGGTAAACAAGCTCAAAAAAATGATGTTGTATCCGTACACTACAAAGGACAATTGAGCGACGGAACAGTATTCGATTCCTCCTACAAGCGTAATGATCCTATTGAATTTACACTTGGTGTTGGTCAAGTTATTCCAGGTTGGGACGAAGGTATAGCTTTGTTGCATGTTGGCGAAAAAGCACGATTTGTAATCCCAAGTGCATTGGCCTATGGCAGTCGTGGGGCAGGAGGAGTAATTCCACCAAATGCACATCTTATTTTTGATGTAGAACTCGTGGGTGTAAAATAATTTTTGCATACGGTTTTTAGTTTTCACTACGCAAATACATCAAAAAAATAGCTTTGTTCAGAAACAAGTCGATTTTATTCATAAAATTTAAATAGTTATTTGTAAATTTGTTTGCGTTTAAAAGCGCACAATGACACAAACTACAACGAAATACATCTTTGTCACCGGAGGTGTGAGTTCATCTCTAGGAAAAGGTATAATTGCAGCCTCTCTTGCAAAACTTTTGCAAGCCCAAGGGTATCGTGTCACAATTCAAAAACTAGATCCATACATTAATATTGATCCTGGGACTCTCAACCCCTATGAGCATGGCGAATGTTATGTCACAGATGATGGTGCAGAAACTGATTTAGATCTAGGGCATTATGAACGTTTTTTGAATGTGCCAACATCACAAGCCAATAATGTTACCACGGGTAGAATCTATCAAAGTGTTATCGACAAAGAGCGCCGTGGCGTATTTTTGGGTAAAACTGTTCAGGTAATACCACATATCACAGACGAAATTAAGGAACGCATTAAATTATTAGGTTTATCTGGAGAATATGACATTGTCATTACCGAAATAGGAGGAACCGTTGGCGATATAGAATCCTTGCCTTATGTAGAAGCGGTACGACAATTGAAATGGGAAATGGGCAACGATAATGCTTTGGCCATACATCTTACTTTGATCCCATATCTCTCAGCAGCCGGAGAATTAAAAACAAAACCCACCCAACACAGCGTAAAAACACTCATGGAAAGTGGTGTTCAAGCCGATATTCTTGTGTGTAGAACAGAACATGAGTTGGGACAATCGATTCGCACAAAACTCGCTCGTTTCTGTAACGTAAAAGAAGAATGCGTCATACAGTCAATAGATGCTTCAACAATATATGATGTGCCAAATTTAATGCTTGAAGAACAACTTGATAGAGTTGTTTTGAAGCAGTTAAACTTAGAACGGCATCAACCAGATTTGACATCTTGGAATACCTTTTTGCATAAACATAAAAACCCCACACATGAAGTCACAATTGGTTTAGTTGGAAAATATGTAGAGTTGCAAGATTCTTACAAATCAATCTTAGAAGCATTTACGCATGCTGGTGCTGCTAACGAAGTTAAAGTGGTAGTAAAATCCATACATTCTGAGCACTTAACACCTGAAAATACTTCAAAACTTCTTTCAGGACTGAATGGTGTGCTAGTGGCGCCTGGATTTGGAGAGCGAGGAATAGAGGGTAAAATCGAAGCTATCCGATATGTCCGTGAAAATAATATTCCATTTTTTGGTATTTGTCTCGGAATGCAAATGGCGGTTATAGAATTTGCACGAACGGTTCTTGGACTTTCAGATGCCAATTCCTCCGAAATGAATGCATCAACCAAAAACCCTGTTATTGATTTGATGGAAGATCAAAAACAGATTGAACATATGGGTGGAACAATGCGTTTGGGGGCTTGGAGGTGTGCGCTTTCATCGCCATCGATTGCCAATGATGCCTACCAAAAAGAGAGTATTGAAGAACGCCATAGACACCGTTACGAATACAACAATTTATATAAAACACAATTAGAGGAAAAAGGGATGATTGCTACAGGAATAAATCCTGATACAGGCCTTGTAGAAATTATAGAAATTCCAAATCATCCATGGTTTTTAGGAGTACAATACCACCCCGAATATAAAAGTACTGTTGCCAATCCACACCCCTTATTTAAAGCATTTATTGAAGCAGCGCTAAAACAGAAAACATCAATTTAAAATTATATTTAATTTGGACAACACCATTGGCCAATTAAGTTTCTAAATATGGAAGAGAAAAAATTAGACACAAATTCACTTATTGGGTTTTTACTCATTGGTGCAATTTTATTGTATATGTTGTGGCAAAATCAACCCACAGCAGAACAAGTTGCTGCAGAGCAACAAGCAAAGCAAGAACAAATTGACACTAGTTCAAATCAAGTGTCCACAGCCAAAACTGTTGAAAACACTCAAAACAGTTCAAGTGCTCAGCAAAAATCGAAACTCGGAGACTTTGCATATTCTTTAGATTTAGCTTCTGCAAATGATAGTTTTACAGTGCTTGAAAATGATGTTTTAGCTCTTAAAATTGATAATAAAGGCGGTGGTCTATCAGAAGTGAAACTCAAAACTTTTGTAAATTATGATTCTATTCCAGTATATCTCATTAAAGACGAAACAGCTCGATTCAATCTGAATTTTTCAACTTCTGATAATCGCACTTTAAATACTTCGGATCTATACTTCGAACCGTCATTAAAAAATGAAGGCGCAAATAAGGTCTTGTCCATGAAATTGAAGGTGTCTGAGGACCAATATTTGGAATATATTTATACCCTCACTCCAGACGATTATATGCTTGGATTCGATATACATTCTCAAGGACTATCGGGCGTTTTTGATACTAACAAAGCCGTAAATTTTGAGTGGGATTTAAAGGCCTTACGTCAAGATCAAAGCATTACTTTTGAAAATCGTTACACTCGACTTTCCTACGAGTACGATGGCAATAAAACAGGCAAACTCTCACAAGCTGGTGAGGACGATGAAGCATTGGAAAATGTATCTTGGATTTCATACAGACAGCATTTTTTTAGTTCTATTTTAGTTCCAGATTCTCCACTAAATAATGTCGAATTAAAATCCTTCGATTTAGTGGAAGATGAAACCATAGACACTGTTTTTACAAAACGTTATAACACCAAATTTCCGTTAAGCTATGCTTCTGGTGAATTGGCTCAAAACATGAACTTATTTTTTGGCCCAACCTACAACAAAGTGTTGAAGAAGTACAACAAAAATCTTGAAAGTAGTATTCCCTTTGGTTGGGGGATTTTTGGATGGATCAACAAATCTGTTTTTAGTCCTTTGTACGCCTGGTTAAGCAGCTTTTTATCTTATGGAATTGCTATTATTGTAATGACAATTATGGTGAAAATATTACTCTCATTTGTACAGTATAAGCAATTTTTATCTCAGGCAAAAATGAAAATATTGAAGCCTGAATTAGATGCCATTCGCGAAAAATATAAAAAAGATAAAATGAAGTCTCAGCAAGAAACGCTTGCTTTGCAAAACAAAGCAGGAGCTAGCCCCTTGAGCGGTTGCTTGCCTGGATTACTACAAATTCCAGTATTTTATTCATTGTTTATGTTTTTTCCAATTGCATTCGAATTGCGTCAAAAATCATTTCTTTGGGTAGAAGATCTAAGTTCTTATGACACTATTGCAGAATTGCCATTCAATATTCCTTTTTATGGCGATCATATCAGTCTATTTCCCATTTTAGCATCTATTGCTATTTTCTTTTATATGCGCATGACAACGGGTCAGAATATGGCAAGTCAACCACAACAAGAAGGCATGCCAGATATGGCCAAGATGATGAAATATATGATTTATTTCTCACCACTTTTGATGTTATTTTTCTTTAATAACTATGCCTCTGGTTTGAGTTTGTATTATTTTGTTTCAAACCTTATTAGTATTGGAATTATGCTCGTCATCAAGAACTATATCATCGATGAAGAAAAGGTGTTGGCAAAAATTAATGTAAGCAAGGCAAAACCAAAAAAACAAAGTCGTTTTCAGAAGAAAATGGCCGAAATTATGGAGCAAGCCGAAAAACAAAAAGCAGCTCAAGAACGCCGAAAAAAATAAGCGTAAGATTATTTTGAGCCGTTTTTTATGAGCTTTATAACATGAATCATCAGGCCCTAAAAATTTAATTATACATTATACTGATGGTATGGATGCTTTTATGAGGGTTAAAAAATCAATAAACAGAACACATGAAAACAGTTGTTGTTGGACTTTCAGGCGGAGTAGATTCTAGCGTTGCGGCTTATTTACTCAAAAAGCAGGGCTATAATGTTATTGGTTTATTCATGAAAAACTGGCATGATGATTCCGTGACAATTTCCGATGAATGTCCATGGCTGGACGATAGCAATGATGCTATGCTCGTTGCTGAAAAATTAGAAATCCCATTTCAAACCGTCGATTTAAGCAACGAATATAAAGAGCGTATTGTAGATTATATGTTTCGTGAATACGAGCAAGGACGCACCCCAAATCCAGATGTGTTATGCAACAGAGAAATCAAGTTTGATGTTTTTCTAAAAATAGCCCTTTCGCTTGGTGCTGATTTTGTTGCAACTGGTCATTATTGCAGAAAAGCTGAGGTAGTTTCTAATCATGAAACACCAATTTATCGGTTATTATCTGGCATTGATAATGCCAAAGATCAATCCTATTTTTTGTGTCAACTTTCCCAAGAACAATTGGCCAAAACACTCTTTCCAATTGGAGAACTAACAAAACCACAAGTAAGAGAAATAGCTCAGGAATTAGATTTAGTAACAGCCAATAAAAAGGACTCTCAAGGGCTTTGTTTTATTGGAAAAGTGCGCCTCCCAGACTTTTTACAACAACAGCTAAAACCAAAAACAGGAGCTATTGTTGCCATTTCAGATACCTTTACAGCCTATACTGAAACCCCACCAATTTTTGGTACAAAAGAACAAGCCCTTAAGTTTGAATCCAAAAAAACAATTTATAAGAAAGAAGATGGTGTGGTTTTAGGAACCCACCAGGGTGCTCATTTTTTCACTAAAGGTCAGCGAAAAGGATTGGCTGTTGGTGGCACAAAAGAGCCGCTATTTGTCATTGATACTGATGTTGAAGAAAACATAATTTATGTTGGCGAAGGCAAGTATCACCCTGGACTTTTGCGCAAAACTTTGTTTGTTCCAAATGAAGACCTTCACTGGGTACGTCCAGATTTATCATTACCTACGGAGCATGAACTAAATGTTAGGGCTCGAATTCGCTACCGACAACCTTTGGAAGACGCAACGCTTTTTAAATCTAGCAATGGTTTATACGTCTCATTTTTAAACCCTCAAACGGCCATTACAGAAGGTCAATTTGTTGCTTGGTATTTGGACGATGAATTAGTTGGTTCGGGAGTAATTTCTTAAATTGTATTATTGTTTTTTAAAACAATGATATCATTATGAAAAATGCAATTACTCATCTTTTTGGTATAAAATATCCAATCATTCAAGCTGGTATGGTATGGAATAGTGGTTGGAAATTAGCGTCAGCCTCTTCAAATTCAGGGATTTTAGGGCTCATAGGCGCCGGCTCCATGTACCCTGATGTACTTCGACTTCATATTCAAAAATGTATGCGAGCTACTGATCAACCTTTTGGTGTCAATGTTCCGTTATTATATCCGAATATTGAAGAAATCATGCAAATTATTGTGGAGGAAGGTGTAAAAATTGTATTCACTTCCGCAGGCAATCCCTCTACGTGGACGCCTTGGTTGAAAAAACATGATATAACTGTTGTACATGTGGTTAGTAGTGTAAAATTTGCATTAAAAGCAGAAGCTTCCGGAGTTGATGCCATTGTTGCTGAGGGTTTTGAAGCAGGCGGGCATAATGGACGCGAAGAAACCACTACATTTACACTCATTCCTATGGTTTGCAACGCAGTTTCTATCCCTGTTATTGCAGCAGGGGGTATTGCAACAGGAAAAGGAATGTTGTCTGCCATGACACTTGGTGCACAAGGTGTTCAGATCGGAAGTCGTTTTGTAGCCAGCGAAGAATCCTCTGCACATCAAGCTTTCAAAAATGCAGTTCTTGAGGCACAAGATGGTGCAACGCAACTCACTCTCAAAGAATTAACACCCGTAAGATTATTAAAGAATAAGTTTTATCAAGATGTGATAAAACTCTATCAAACCCATCCAACAACAGAGGATTTGAAAAACTTACTCGGTCGTGCAAGAGCGAAAAAAGGAATGTTTGAAGGCGATTTAGAAGAAGGCGAATTGGAAATTGGACAAATAGCAGGTTTGATTGATGAGATTTTAACAGTTGAAAATATTGTCAAGCAAATCGTTAATGAATTTAATAACGCCACAACAGAAATGAAAAATTTAACACTATAACAATGACAAAACGCACAGAACAGTTGGAAGCCTTTGATCGTTTATTGACCATTATGGACGAATTACGCTCCCAATGTCCTTGGGACAAAAAGCAAACCATGGAAACCCTTCGACCATTGACAATCGAAGAAACGTATGAGCTTGCCGATGCGATATTGGATCAAAATCTAGATGACGTAAAAGGCGAGTTGGGTGATTTGTTATTGCATATTGTATTTTATGCCAAAATTGGAAGTGAAACCAATGCCTTTGATATTGCAGATGTTTTAAATGGAATCTGTGAAAAATTGATACATCGTCATCCTCATATTTATGGCGATATCTCAGTCGAAAATGAAGAAGAAGTTAAACAAAATTGGGAGAAAATAAAACTCAAAGAAGGTAAAACAAGCGTTTTGCAAGGGGTTCCCAAAAGTTTACCAGCATTGGTTAAAGCGACACGAATACAAGAAAAAGTAGCCGGTGTAGGATTTGATTGGGAAACGCCTCAACAAGTTTTTGAAAAAGTAGAGGAGGAGTTGGAAGAATTCAACGCGGAGGTAAAAGCTAAAAATCCAGACGCCATAGAATCTGAATTTGGAGATGTTCTTTTTTCATTAATCAATTACGCACGCTTTTTAAATATCAATCCAGAAAATGCTTTGGAGCGCACCAACAAAAAATTCATTAAAAGATTTCAGTATTTAGAACAGCAGGCCAAGCTCAAAAAGCGTTCGCTTACAGAAATGTCACTCGATGAAATGGAGGTCTTGTGGGAAGACGCAAAAAACCAATAAAAATAATAAAACCAATAAAAATAATTAATTAATCACTTTTTTGATGTTTGACAACTTCTTGGTCCACTGTTGAAGCTGTCCCTTGTACTTTTCAATTTTTTTGTGTACATCAACAACCATAGGGTTGTCATCTGCAACATTGGAAAAAAATTGCAGGTTATTCTCCAATTGATTCATCTCAGATTTTATTTCATCAATCTTTTTTCGAACAAAAGAAATTTCATTGTTTAATGCTCTTGGGTCTTTACTCAAGTCTTGAATTTTGGTCTTGTACTTTAAAGACTTCAATTCATCATCACTGACTCCAGCTTTTGCAAATAAAGCATTCAATACTTTAAAGAAATCGCGATCGATATGATGCTTATTTTTTGGCACTCTGCCAAGCGCATTCCATTGATTAGAAAAATCTTTTAGTGCTTTCAAATCGGCTTCATTATCACCACTAATTTCAAATGATTCTAGTGTTTTATAAAGCTGTTCTTTTTGTGCATAATTTTCAATTTCTTCTGGCGATCCAGCATTTTTTTGTTCATAATAACGGTCAAAGAAGTGATTACATGCTCCTCTAAATTCTTTCCATAATTTATCACTATCCTTTCTTGAAATATGTCCAATTTTTTTCCATTGATTTTGAATTGTTTTCATCAATGCAGCAGTAGTTTCTAAATCGTCATTATCTTTGTTTTGTACAGCTATTTCGATTAATTCTTTTTTCTTTTTTAAATTATCCGCATGAGACTTCTTTAGCTCTTTGTAGAAGTTGTTTTTGGTTTTATTAAAATCTCTAACCGCACTTTTAAAGTCTGCCCAAGACTGATTCCTTAGTTTTTTTGGAACACCACCAATTTTAAAGAAATCCTCTCTAAGCGTTTCCATTTCTTTCAATCGTTTTTGCCATTCCTTGTGCGAGTTATTATTTGAGTCACTCAATGCTTTAATTTTTGAAATAACAGCTTCTTTAGCTTCAAAATTTGCCACCAATTCTTGCTCTATATGGGCATTATATTCTTGACGTTTGTCATTGATTACTTTTGTTGCGGCACTAAATTGCTCCCACAATACGTCTCGGTATTCTTTGGCAACAGGCCCCAATTCTTCTTTCCATATTTTGTGCAACGCTTGAAGCTCTCTAAATGCTCGTCCTAGGTTTTCTTCCGAAGCCAAGGCCTCTGCACTTTTGATTAGCTTTTGTTTCTTTTCTAAATTATGCTTGTAATCGCGATCTCTTAAGTCTCTGTTTAGATGCAAAAAATCATAAAATTTTTCTACATGATGACGGTAATTGTTCCACACATCATTTGCATTTTTTATCGGTACTTTACCAAGACTTCTCCATTGTTCTTGTAATTCTTTGAATTTATTATAGGTTGTATTACTGCTTTGATTGACATCGGTTAACCCTTTGATATCGTCTATAATTTGTAATCTAGCATCAAGATTTCGCTTTAAATTTTCTGTTCTTTCCTTTTGAAATTTTTCGTTCTTTTCACGAAATGATTTGGAAAGCGTATTGAAATGTTTTTTTATTGGGCTTTCGAAATTAAAATCGATACTGTTTCCTCCTTCTGCCAAAAAGGTGTCTTTCTTTTCGTTTAGAATTTTTGAAAATTTTTGATTAAATACTTTTTTTAAGGAATTAACTTTTGGACGAATAGCGTAGATATCGTCATTTTTGAGTAACTGTTCAAATTCAGAAACCAAGTTTTCTAACGTTAAATTTTCGTAGTTGATTTCTTCTAAAATCTTTTTCTCATCAGTGTTTTCCTCAGTGTCCACTTTAGAGTTTTCTTCAGAGCTTTCTTCTGCTTTTTCTTTATTGTCTTCTTCAGTGTTATTGTCAACCTGCGCTTCAGATGTTGTAGCTGTTTGTGTCGCATTTTCCGAATCCGTTTCTCTAACCTCTTCTTCTTTTGGCATAACAGATTTTGCCACGTTTTTCACATCCTCTTGTTGAGATTGGTTTTCCGAAGTGTCGTTCTTTTGTTCTTCCATTGTTCCGTCTGCATCTTGCAGGTTGTCTTGCGTTGTCATAATATAAGGGTTTTGGGTTATAAATGCCTTAAAGGCATAAATATACACTTATCCCTTAAATTTACAAATTCAAAGTTTATTTCTATAGGTTAGGAGTGCCAAATGCCCCAAGATTTCTCAGCTTGTAAACGTAACATTTCCAGTCCATTAAGCGTTTTTGCAGTTGCTTTTTTTCCATGACTTAAAAATTTAGTCTCAGCAGGGTTATAAATTAAGTCAAAAAGTAAATGATGTCTTCCAATTCCTGAGTAGGGAATAGGGGGGCATTCCTCTATGTTTGGGTGTGTGCCAAGGGGTGTGCAATTTATGATAAGGAGATGCTCTTGAATATCATCAACACTTAAATCATTGTAGTTTATAGTGTGTTTGTTATGTATAGATCTGGACACAAATTTAACTTCAATTTCAAGTGATTCTAAGGCATAAACAACGGCTTTTGATGCTCCTCCAGTGCCAAGTATGAGTGCCTTTTTGTGTTCTGATTTTAGATGTGGAATAAGACTCGTTTTGAATCCATAATGATCTGTATTGCAACCAATTAGTTTATTATTTTTAATGTGTATGGTATTGACAGCTCCTATAGCTTGTGCTTCGGCGTCTAGGGTGTCGAGATAAGGAATAACAGCTTCTTTATAGGGAATAGTAACATTGAGGCCAGCCATATTTTTTGTTTTAAAAATATGAGGAAATTCCTCAATAGTTTTGAGATCAAAATTTTGATATACACAATCTAAGTTTTGGAGTTTAAATTTCTCAGAAAAATATGCTCTGGAAAAAGAGTAATCTATGTCTTTTCCAATCAATCCGAATACTTTCATGTGTTTATTGTTGATGTTTTTGACGATTTCCGTACCATTCTAAACTTAAAACAATACCTATTCCAAATAATGCAAAGACAATCGCATAGGCGGTTTCAATGTTTAATTCTGGAATGTAGCGATCGTAATTTTCTATAATTTGTTTTCCTCTGGAGTCTAATAAAAATTCGCCTAGAGTATTTTGTTTATAAACTGTATTTTTCCACGGCCAAACGACACCAAGCGAACCAGCAATAAAACCCATGATTAGCGCAAGCGTGATATTTTTGTAATGTTTTAGCACATAATTTAATACATGCGACAAACTCACAAGTCCAACTACAGAACCTATTGTAAAGGTAAATAATATTTTAAGCATTTTTATAGTGTAAGGATCAGAAAATACAGAAAAATCACCAGTACTTATTCCTAAAAAAACATCAAAAAGAGCATTGACGGCATCAACTAATAGGAGTACATAATTACCCAATAGCATTAGAATGAATGAGCCAGAAAAGCCCGGTAGTGTCATGCCTGTTATGCTGATAATACCACAAAAAAAGACAAAAATAAGGTGGTCATTTTCAGTGGCTGGATTTAAAAAACTAATACTCAATCCCATTATTACGCCCAGTATTGTACATATAACGGTGGTTTTGTTCCATGATTTAAAAGCATTATATATATAAATTACAGAACCGATAATCATTCCAAAAAACACACTCCAAACGTACAATTCGTAATGAACAATGAGGTAATCGAGTAGTTTTGAAATGCTAAAATAACTAATGATCATACCTGAAAATAGTAAGCTCAAAAAACGCCCATTGACATAATTATAAAATGAAACAAAACGTCCTGTGAAAAGAAGTTTAAATCCCTTGCGATTAAATTTTTGTAGGGCATAAATAAATTCTTCATAAAAACCAGCGACAAATGCTACAATCCCCCCAGAAACGCCTGGTACTTTGTTGGCCGTTCCCATTGCCAATCCTTTGAGAACGAGAAGCAATTTATCTTGTATGCTGTTATACCTATTCAATGTTTTTATTTTTGGAGCCCATTTTTTCTAGAACTAAAATCATTAAAAAGCCAAAAAGCATGAGTGCAATAGCTAGTAAAATTTGTGGATTTCCATCGAAATTAAATGGTGAAACGCATTCTTCTTGAAGTGGTACATTGAGCCCCTTTGAGTTGACCCTAAATGTCAGTACTTTTTTCCATGGCCATATTTTTACCAAAGCGCCAATCATAAATCCTGTTAGAACTGCCAAGGTGATGGTTCTATAGCTTTTAAATAACCATCTTAATAATTTTGAAAATGATAGAATACCAACAATCGCGCCGGCCATGAAAACTGCTAATTTTTCTATCGATTTATCGTTTATAGCTTGCATAATGGTGTTATAACTTCCTAAAATAACCAAAATAAAAGCTCCAGAAATTCCTGGTAAAATCATTGCACAAATTGCAATAGCACCAGAGAAAAATAAATACATCATGCTTTCAGAATTGCCTAGTGCTCCAAGTGTTGTGAGTTGGTAGGCAAAAAGCGTTCCTAGAATCAGGCCTAAACATTCACCCAATCTCCATTGATTAATTTTTTTTAAAACATAGAAAATACTTGCCAAAACTAATCCAAAAAAGAAAGCCCAAAGGAGCACAGGTTTTTCTTGAAGTAGCCATGTTACGACCTTTGATAGCGATGCTATGCTAATGAGAATACCCACTAGGATTGCAGCTAAAAAATTCCCATTAATTTTCTTCCAAGTTGATGTTATACCCTCTGTTTTGAGTGTTTTTAGTAGACCGAGATTTATAGCATTCAAACTCGAAATAAATTCTTCATATATCCCAGAAATAAAAGCAATTGTTCCCCCCGATATTCCAGGGACAACGTCTGCTGCACCCATGGCCATACCTTTTAAAATTAGTACACAGTAATCGAATAAATTACGCTTCATGTCAATCCGTTATTGAGCTCTAAAGATAACTATTTTTACTTGGACGTCTTGTTGTAGCTTTTTATGAAATGTGCTACAGATTTTTGAGCATAAACATCAGGAAATAATTCTTCAAGAATAAAGACATGTTCGGCATTGAGATGCAAAGCGGTAAGTAAATGTTTATAGGCAGTTTCTGTTTCATTGAGGTTAAAACAGATTCCAGATACTCTAAATTCTAGTTCTTCACTATTCGGGTGGTGTTCTATGGCTTGAATAAAATTATACTTAGCGGCTTCTAACTCCCCCAGTTTTATTAAAATATCTCCTCTAGATAGCCAAGTTTCTAGCGAACAATTACCGAGCTCAAGTGTTTTTTTATACCCGCGTTCGGCTTCTTCTAGAAAGTTTAGGCGCTCATTAATTTTTGAATAAAATAGCCAGTAATCAGCATTTTCATCATCTATATCTATGGCTTTATTGATATAAAATAGAGATTTGAGAAAGTCTTTTTTTGAAAAATAAAAGGTTGAAATGCCCATCCATCCTTTATCAAAAGCAGGATCTTCTTCAACAGATTTCATATAAAATTGAAGTGCTTTATCGTCTTTTTTGATGTGCTCATAGCAATACCCGATTTTCAAAAGCGTATAGGCTGTTGTGCCTTCTATCGCCATTGAAATATTGTAATGCTCAATAGCCTCTTCGAAACGGTTCAAACGTTGCAAGACTTTGGCTTTTTCTAGATATGCACCAATAAAGTTATCATCTGAAATGATAGCAAAATCAAAAGCCGTGAGGGCTTTTTGAAATTCTTTTTCTTCGAGATATTGTTTGCCCAGCTGATGCCAAGCTATTTCACAATATGGGTTTTGATCTAAATACCAATTTAAAAATTCTATTGCTGTTTTGGTTTGACCTAAAAACTCAAAGCAATATATGATGTTATATAAAGCCGAATAATCTTCTATGTCTAAAACTACACATTTGATGAAATGTATTTTTGCTTCTTCGTACCGTTCCAAAAACAGGTATTCCATACCAATCAAAGAATGAATTTCTGAGCAGTCTTCTGCTATATTCAAGGCTTCCATAAAAATGTCAATCGCCTTTTGGTGCTGGTCTTTTTTGGAGTAAATATTGGCCTTTTGTATGTACAACTCTTCGTTGTTTGGTTCCAATTGAAATAAGGAGTTTAATAAGCGTTCGGCAGCATTAAAATCATTTTCAAAAATTAAAACTTCAACCTTAAATAATCTCAAATTAACAGATGACGGGTGTTGGTCCAATCCTAAGTTTATAGCTTTTTTTGCCAATGCAATTTTTCCAATTTCTAAATAATGGTGGATGATATTTTCAAACTCATTTGAATCAAAGAAAAAAACATTATTTGTTTTTAACATAGACTCGAATTTGCTTAACGAGACATTATCACTTTCGTTTGAAGGACTGAACTCCATAGAGTGTTTTTTGTTACTATAAATTTATCATTATATCATGCTATCTAGCAATCTCAAAACGAATGTTTTCAACAAAATAATTAACACTTTTTAAGAAGAGTATCAAGTATATTCAAAATGATATCGCAACCTTTTTCCAATTCTTCAAACGAAATTGTTAGCGGTGGTGTTATTCTAATCGCCTTTGGTTCATACAAGAGCCAGAAGAGAATAAGTCCTTTGTCCATGGCATCAAGAACAACTTTATTTGTAATTTCTGGGCTAGATGTCATTGCGGAAAGCATTAGACCTTTTCCGCGAATTTCGGTAATTAGAGGGTGTTTTAATTTTTTTCGAATGTAATTTTCTTTTTCCAAAGCCTCTGCCATAAGCTGAGTTTCAGTAATTTCTTTCAGTGTGGCCAGTGCCGCTGCTGCAATAACGGGGTGCCCTCCAAAGGTAGTAATATGTCCTAGTTTTGGAAAATTGGACAAGCTGTCCATCATCTCTGCAGATGCCGAAAAAGCTCCAATTGGCATACCCCCACCAAGTCCTTTTCCTACCACAACAATATCTGGAACACAGTTATAATTTTCAAAACCAAATACTTTTCCAGTGCGTCCAAAACCGGGTTGAATTTCATCTAAAATAAGTAATGCCCCCATGGCTCTACACCTTTTTTCTACTTTGTGTAAATAATCGTTTTTGGACTCAATAAACCCTGCACCGCCTTGTATAGTTTCTAAAAGAACTGCTGCAGTTTTTTTGGTAATTTTATGTAATTCTTTTTCTTCATTAAAATGAATGAAACGCACATCGGGGAGGAGTGGACGGAAGGGCTGCTTTCTTTCTTCGTAGCCCATGACACTTAGCGCCCCCATAGTATTTCCATGATAGGCCTTGTGTGCGGCTATTATTTCTGAGCGACCAGTGTAGCGTCTGGCCAACTTAAGGGCGCCATCTATGGCTTCTGTTCCTGAGTTTGTGAGATATGTTTTTTCTATGTGATTTGGAAGGTATTTTGCCAATAAACGAGTTAGTTCCAGAGCGGGTTTTTGAATATATTCTCCATAAACCATCACATGCAAATAGCGGTCCAGCTGTTTTTTTATAGCACGCACAACTTTTGGATGACGATGTCCCAAACTACAAGCCGAAACTCCTGCTACAAAATCTAAATATCCTTTTTGGTTTTGGTCATAAATATAACTCCCCTCTGCATGCGAAATTTCCATTGCCAAAGGGTGTGGTGTTGTTTGTGCTTGAAATTTTAAAAAATCGTCTTTACTCAATTTTGTTTTTTCAGTGTTTTGGGTTTCAGTATTTTGTCGTTTTTAGGGGCGGGTTTTGTCATTTTTTTTATCTTTCCTTGTGGTAAATTCCTTGCGGCTTTGTTGTCTTTTTTTACGGATTTATTGTCTTGTTTTTTGTTCGATTCTACTTTCGTATTTCCAGCAGCTTCTACACGTTTGACAAGTTCTTCATCAAAAAATTCTTCTTGTGGAGTGTAGGCATCTAATCCTTTGATTTTTACTAACTCCAGCGGGGGATCGTCTGCAAACAAATCATCAATTGTTCTGGGGCGTTCATCATTACGCCAAATAAACCCTTTGAGTTTTCTTTCTTTTTCTGGAAAATCTTCTTCTGGGTAGGTGTTTCCACCAATTTGATTGACTTTTCTTAGTTCATCAATCTGGTTTTCTGAAATCCAAATCTTTATGGCTCCAGATTTTGATTTGTCAATACCTACTAATTCATTTTCGCTGTTTCTAAGATAATAAATGGTTTCCGCATTTTTTATGACATCAATTGTATTCAATTCATTATTCTCAAAAAGACCATATAATGTTTTACCAGAAATTTGATTATAGCCATCGCCTAAACTGTCTTTACTAATAACAAACGCACTGTTGAATACTTTTAGGGAATCCAAAGTTTCTTTTTCTGTGTTTGAAATTAAATGAATAGAATCGCCAGTAATCTGACTTTCGTAATGCCAAAGAATGGGATATTTTTTCTTTGTAAAAGCATCGGTATCAACGTCATAGAAATTAATCAACTGGGTGAGTCCCGTTTTTTGATTCATATGAATAGAATCTGCTTTTCCACTCAAATTAGATTTAAACATTTTGGCGTTATAATAACCACGAACAATACGATTTTCTGGCGGTCCTGTTACCATGAGTGTATCGCTGTGCACAAAAATAGAGTCCTGTTCTTGTTCTGTTATTGCCAGTGCTCTTTTGGTGATAAAAACAGAATCATTCGCTCTAAAAACTTCTGCATAATGCCCTCTTATAATGCTTTTGTTGAGAGTGTCAGTGACAGTGATATTGTTGGTTGCAGATGCAAAATTTTTGTTGCGGTCAAAGTACATACTATCGCCCTCGACAATGCGCTCATCATAATTGATTTTAGATTTCTTAACAAAATAACCTGTATCATTATTTGTATTGTAAAATCCTCGTTCACAATAAATGACACTGGTCTCACTTGTAATTGTTGTTGGGCCAAACAAAAAAGCATAACCAGATTGTGTATAAAAATCTAAACGTTCTGTGTCAATCACATATTCTGGGTTGACCAATTTTACATCATTAACAAATTGGTATTTTTTTGAATTGACATAATAACGTCCAACAGTACTTGTAATGGTTCCGGATGTGTCGCGAACAACTTTTCCATTTTGGTTGTAAAAGGCCTGTTGTTTTATACGGTCAAAATGTAATATATCGGTATATAATCTAGAGTCTGGATCGATTAGCACTACATCGCCACTAGCATAGGCCAGTTGTGTTTTTCCGCTGTATTCAACATATTTTGAAGTCATATTGATACTGTCGCCCTGTTGGACTCTAACATTGCCATAGGCCTCAATAAAATCTTCCTTAGCATAATAAACAGCTTCGTTGCACCACATTTCAATCCCTTCGTGTTTGATGTGAACCTGATCGGAATTATCTCGTGTAAGAATTGTTGCATCTGGCTTTTCTTCTTCAAATGTCATGTAGGGTGCATATTCAATTTCAATTTGTTTCCGTTCTTGGGCATCCACCAAATAGGAAAGAGAAAGAATACTTAAAAAGAGGAGTAGTTTGTTTTTCACGACTTTGAATTCGAATTTTAACAAAAATAGGGAATCTCCAAAATTTAAAGCTCAATTGTGCCTTAAATTAAGACAACAAACCATTTAATCCAAAATCAGTTACCTGAAAATTGTTTGTTTTCTGTCTGGACCAACCGATACAATTTTGATTGGAATTTGTAATTCTTCTTCTAAAAACTCAATATAATCAATCAATGTTTGTGGAAGTGTGTTGGCGCTATCCATCGCTGTTAGATCCTCTTCCCAACCTTTAAAATCAGTATAAATTGGAGTTACATTTTCAGACTCTATATTGTAGGGCAGATGTTTGATGTCTTGTCCTTTGTAGCGGTATGCTGTACAAACTTTTAAAGTTTTAAATCCCGAAAGAACATCGGCTTTCATCATCATTAGTTGTGTTACGCCATTCACTTGGCAGGCATAACGCAGTGCAACCAAATCGAGCCAACCACAACGCCTTGGTCTGCCTGTTGTTGCGCCAAATTCATGTCCAACTCGGCTCATTGTTTCTCCGTCTTCATCAAAAAGCTCTGTAGGGAATGGCCCAGACCCCACTCGTGTGGTGTAGGCCTTGAAAATTCCAAAGACTTCTTTGATAGAATTAGGAGCAACACCTAGTCCAGTACAAGCACCAGCAGCGGTGGTATTGGAGGAGGTAACAAATGGGTAGGTCCCAAAGTCAATATCCAACAAAGATCCCTGTGCGCCTTCGGCAAGCACTGATTTTTTATCGCGTTGCGCTTGGTGTAAATATTCTTCTGAATCGATGAATTCTAGTGATTTTAAAGTTTCAACGGCATCAAAAAATTCTGATTCGAGTTCATTCAAATCATATTCAAGCTTGACATTATAAAAATCGATCATCGCTTGATGTTTATTGGCCAAATGGCGGTATTTCTCTTTCCAATCGTCCAATTCCAAATCGCCAACACGAATACCATTTCTCCCTGTTTTATCCATGTATGTTGGACCGATACCTTTGAGAGTTGATCCAATTTTTGCCTTTCCTTTGGAAGTTTCAGAAGCAGCATCCAAAAGACGATGTGTCGGTAAAATAAGGTGTGCTTTTCTAGAAATAAGTAACGTTTTTCTAAAATCTACGTTTTGCTCTGAAAGTTTATCCAATTCTTTTTTAAAAATAACAGGGTCAATCACAACTCCATTTCCAACAAGGTTTTTTACGTCGTCATGAAAAATACCTGAAGGAATAGTGTGTAGTACATGTTTCATTCCATTAAAAACAAGGGTGTGACCAGCATTTGGTCCTCCTTGAAATCGTGCAATAACATCATAGTTTTTGGTAAGTACATCAACAATTTTTCCTTTTCCTTCATCACCCCATTGGAGCCCTAGTAGCAAATCTACACCCATTTTGTTTCGTTAGTTTTTAGTGTTTTTTTTAGTCCCATAAAAGTAGAGTGAATGATTTTGAATATCAATATTGAACACCTCTTCAATGGTTTTTTTTATAGATTGAATTCTTGGATCACAAAATTCTATCACTTCTCCAGTATCTGTAAGAATGACATGATCGTGTTGTTTGTCAAAATATGATTTTTCGTATTGTGCCTGATTTAGCCCAAATTGATGTTTTCTTACGAGACCACATTCGAGCAAAAGTTCAATAGTATTGTACAGAGTAGCACGCGAAACTCTATATTTTTTATTTTTCATTTTGATGTAAAGTGATTCGATATCAAAATGATCGTTGTTGTCATAAATTTCTTGTAAAATCGCAAAACGTTCAGGAGTTTTCCGTTGACTATTGTCTTCGAGGTATTTTGTAAAAACATTTTTTACAATTTCCTGATCGTTATGTTTGGTTTTTGTACTCATGATCAAAGCATCAAATTTAACTAATTTTTAGACTCTAGTTACCTTTTCAATGCCATTTATTTTTTTTAGGCGCTCAATGAGTTTAGAAACAAAACTCGTATTGTTGACTTCTACGGCAATTTCTCCATGAAAGGTGCCACTATCAGAGTCAAACTTTATGCTTTTAATATTGACATTCATATTCGCCGAAATTAGCTTTGTAATGTCATTTACTAATCCTTTTTCGTCAATTCCTGTAAGCTTTATGACAGCTCTAAATACTTGCTGACTAGAATCAATCCATTTGGCCAAAATAATTCGATATGCATAATTAGATTGCAAGCTTAATGCGTTGGGACAGTTTTTTTTGTGAACTTTTATTCCTTCTTTAATACTTAGAAATCCAAAAACTTTATCACCGGGAATCGGATTACAACAGGATGCTACTTTGTAATTGAGTTTTTCTTCTTCTTTGCCAAAAACCAGCATATCATATTTAGAGGTAATCTCATCATTATCAATATTTTCGGTGCTTTGGCTTTTTTTACGTTGTATTTTATTTTTGATAAAACTCACCAATACATTACTTCGAGATGCAGCAAATTTTTTCAGCATAGAATTGTCAATACTTCCAATGCCAACTCTGTAAAATAAATCTAAACTTGTTTGTAGTTTGAAATAATTGACAAGCTCATTAATGGACCGTTCGTTAAGACTAATTTTGAGCTGTTTAAGTTTTCGTCTTAAAATTTCTTTCCCGTCTTCTCCAATTAGTTTTTTCTCTTCTCTTAATGAAGATTTTATCTTGCTTCGTGCACGTGCAGTGGTCGCATAGTCCAGCCAGTTAGAATTTGGTTTTGCATTATCCGATGTAATAATACTGACTTGGTCGCCGCTGTGCAGTGTATGACTCAAAGGAACGAGTTTTCCATTGACTTTTGCCCCTCGAGTTTTAAGGCCCACTTCAGTATGAATACTAAATGCAAAATCAAGTGGAGTTGCCTCTTTAGGTAAAGATTTTAAATCGCCATCTGGAGTAAAAACAAAAATTTCTTTGGCATATAAATTTAATTTAAATTCCTCAACAAAATCAACAGCATTTACACTTGGATTATCCATAACTTCCTGGAGTTTTCCAATCCAACTTTCAAGGTTTTCATCATTGTTGGCGTCACCTTCTTTGTATTTGTAGTGTGCAGCATAACCTTTTTCGGCGATTTCATTCATTCTCTCACTTCGAATTTGAACTTCTACCCAACGCCCTTTTGGCCCCATGACCGTAATGTGTAAGGCTTCATAACCCGTAGATTTTGGCGATGAAATCCAATCTCTCAATCGGGTGGGGTTGGGCCTAAAAAAATCAGTTACAATTGAATAAATCTTCCAGGCTAGAAATTTTTCATTTTTTAATCCTGATTTATAAATAATACGCACCGCAAATTTATCGTAAACTTCTTCAAAAGAAACCCCTTGTTTTTGCATTTTGCGTCGAATAGAAAATATAGACTTTGGTCGCCCTTTGATTTCATATTTTATGCGCTCTTTATTTAGCGCGCCTTCCAGTATCGTGCTGATTTCTTTGATGTATAAATCCTGTTCCTCTTTGCTTTCCTTCATTTTAAGCAAAATGGAATCATAAACCTCTGGTTGTGTATATTTTAAAGCTAAATCTTCAAGTTCTGATTTAATATTATATAAACCAATTTTATGCGCCAAAGGGGCATAAATATATAAGGTTTCAGAAGCGATTTTTATTTGTTTATCTTCTCGAAGTGAGTGAATGGTTTGCATATTGTGCAAACGGTCGGCAATTTTAATTATAATGACACGGACATCATCGTTTAGGGTCAATAACATTTTCCGAAAATTTTCGGCTTGCAGTGAAATATCTTTATCTTTTTTTAAGCTCGAAATTTTAGTAAGGCCATTAACAATACGCGCAATGGTCTCACCAAAAAGTTGTTCGATATCACTAATGTTATAGTTCTCGCAATCCTCCACGACATCGTGAAGAAGTGCTGCAGCAATAGAGGTGGCATCAAGCCCTATTTCTGAAGCGACTATTTTTGCTACTGAAATAGGATGAAAAATATAGGCCTCACCAGATTTCCGGCGTTGATCCTTATGGGCATCTACAGCAACATCAAAGGCCTTTCGGATGATTTTTTTGTCTGCAGCAGAAAGTGTTCTGTAGCTGATTTTCAGGAGTTCTTTATACTCCTTTGCTATTGCGGCATTTTCTTTTTTTATATCTTCTGCAGTCATACCCTAAAACTAAAACAAACATTTGTAACAACCAACCGTGTCTCGCAATTTTTAAAAAGAAATATATAAAAAAATAGGATGTCAGAACTATTGAAATGCACGTTGGCGTTTGGCTTCATACAATAGAATACCAGCAGCCACAGAGACATTCATCGAATCTACTGTTCCTAACATTGGGATGTGTATGCAGTGTGTTGCAGTTGTACGCCATTGTTCTGAAAGTCCATCAGATTCTGTTCCCACAACAATAGCGCTTGGATGTTGGAAATGAATGTCTGTATAGGGTTTTGAATCTTGCAAAATAGCACTATAAATCGAAATGTTTTTTTGCTTTAAGAATGCAATAACTTCTTCTGTTGATCCAGTTGCAATTTGAGTAGAAAAAAGACCGCCAACACTGGAGCGTATCACATTTGGATTATACACATCCGTACGAGGATCTGCAATAATAACAGCATCAATTTTTGCGGCATCAGCGGTTCTCAACAATGCCCCAATATTTCCTGGTTTTTCAGGAGATTCAGCCACAAGAATCAATGGGTTTTGAGATTTTATTTGCAATTGACTTAAAGATAAATTTTTGGATTTTGCGACCGCAAAAACCCCTTCAGTACTTCCGCGATAGGCTATTTTTTCATAAATCTTTGCATCAATTTGAATACATTCAAAATTATATGATTCTAACTGAAGAATCTCATTTTTTGAAAATAATTGAGGTTCAAAATAAACAGTTTCAATGGTATATCCGCTTTGAATAGCCAAAAGAACTTCGCGTTTCCCTTCTATGATAAAAAGCCCTTTCTCTCTTCGTTGTTTCGATTTTTCTTTTAGCAACAACAGATTTTTTATTCTTGGATTTTTCAGACTTGTAATTTCTTTTATCATATTACAAAAATAGGTTTATTTTTTGTGCAGAAAAAAACCCAAGTCATTGGCTTGGGCTTTGAAGTATGTTTATATTTTTTATTAATTTTTATACTTGTTGGAATATCGTTTCCATAATTTGGTTTGATGACTTTCCAAACTTATTTTTCTTCCATCAATAAATGCATGTTTCAACTGATTTGTGCGCATATCTAAAGCATCTCCTTCACTAATGAATAGTGTGGCACTTTTTCCAACTTCCAAGCTGCCGTATTGGGCATCAATACCAAGTATTTTCGCAGCATTTAATGTAATGAGCTGAAGGGCTTGTTCTCTATTCAGTCCATACGCCACAGTTGTTCCAGCGTAAAAAGGTAAATTTCGAGAATTCATTCGCTCCATATCGCCGCTTGCTTCTAAGGCTACAGTAACCCCAGCATCCACAAGTATTTTGGCCAGTTTAAAAGGTAAATCATAATCTTCATCAGATTTATTTGGCCTTGTATGGATACGTCTTAGCAATACAGGAATGTCATGTTCTTTCAGTACTGCAGTTTGTTTGTAGGCTTCATAAGCGCCTACCAATACTATTTTTTTTAGGTTTTGTGCTTTGGCAAAGGCAACAGCATCAACAATCCCTTTTTCGTCATCGACATGAATGTACAAGGTTTGATTTCCATTAAATAGACCTTTCATTGCTTCAAAAGGCAAGTTCAAACCAGAGTTTTCCTTTGCGTTATGAACCTTAGCATTATTAAAATATGTGCTTAGTTCTTGAACTTGACCATTATATTTTGTATTGATTTTTAATCCTGGATCTTCACCCATCCACCAACGTCCTCTGGAGAAACTACTGGGCCAGTTCATGTGAATGCCATCATCAACTTTTATGGCAGCATCTTCCCAATTCCAAGCATCTAATTGCACTACAGATGAAGTTCCAGAAATTCGCCCTCCTCTTGGTGTAATTTGCGCAAGAAGTACTCCGTTTGGACGCATGGTTTCTACTACTTTCGACTCTGTGTTGTATGCTATCAAACTCCTAATATGTGGGTTCCATGTGCCAATTTCTGAATCGTCATCAGAGGCACGAACAGCGTCAATTTCTATTAGCCCTAAAGTGGAATTTGGTATAATAAACCCTGGGTAAACATGTTGTTTTCTTGCATTGATAACGTCCATTTCAGAATTTATTTTTCCCTGGTCCATAGCCCCTACATATTGAAGTGTACCTTGGTCAAAAATAATGAGGCTATTTTCCAAAACACTACCAGTTCCAGTATGAACTGTTGCACCTACAATAGCCACTGTTTTTTGTTGCTTTGATGCTGGTGTTTGTTGTGCGCTTCCCAAAAAGCAAAATGCCAAAAGCGCTATGATGTGTATCTTAAGTGTTCTCATAAGTTTTTTTGTTAATTGTGATTGTGATCTAGTGTATCACAATGCATCTCTTGTTTCTTTTTTACCTTAACGGCTTGCGTTTTCATCCCTTTATTTTTTGCTTTTAGCATCATTTGAATTAGGGTGTTTCGTTCTGCTTTAATCTTTTCTCTATGTTGTTGATCTTGATCAATATCAAAATATCTTACCCCCTCAATAAGAGTTTGTTCTGCTTTCGCATAAATCGATAATGGATGATCGCTCCAAAGTACCAAATCGGCATCTTTACCTACTTTTATACTTCCTACTTTATCATCGATATGTAAAAGTTTTGCGGGATTCAAAGTCACCATTTTCCATGCCTCTTCTTCCGAAACTCCACCATATTTTACGGCTTTTGCTGCTTCTTGATTTAAACGGCGAGACATTTCGGCATCATCACTATTAATTGCCGTAACCACACCAACGTCATTCAGAATTGCAGCATTGTATGGAATGGCATCGTTTACTTCGTATTTGTAGGCCCACCAATCGCTAAAAGTGGAGGCGCCTGCACCATGCGTTTTCATTTTGTCGGCTAATTTATACCCCTCGAGAATATGTGTAAATGTATTGATTTTGAAGTCAAAGCGTTCTGCGACTTTCATCAACATATTGATTTCACTTTGTACATATGAATGACAACTAATAAAACGTTCTTTGTTTAGAATTTCGGCAAGAACTTCCATTTCTGTATCATAACGATAAGGCATACCGCTTTTCTTTTTTAAATCATAAGCTTTGGCTCTAGAAAAATAGTCTATATACATTTGTTCCACTCCCATCCGTGTTTGTGGAAAACGGCTGTAGCTTTCCCAGTTGGATTGTTTCACATTTTCTCCTAATGCAAATTTGATAAACTTTGGTGTGTTTTTATAAATCAAATTTTTAGCCGATTCTCCCCATTTCAATTTGATAATCGCCGAACGCCCACCAATTGGATTGGCTGATCCGTGCAAAATTTGAATGGTGGTTACTCCACCAGAAAGGTTCCTGAAAATATCAACATCATCAGCATCTACCACATCTTCTATACTAACTTCGGCAGAAGAGTTTTGCCCCGCTTCATTGATGCTTGCAGCGGCAATATGTGAATGTTCATCAACAATTCCAGCGGTGAGGTGTTTGCCTGTAGCATCTATTAGTTTTGCTTTTTTGCTTTTTAGATTTTTACCAATAGCAGCAATTTCACCATTCTTCACAAGGACATCAGTATTTGTAAGAATCCCATCATTTTCGTTGGTCCATACTGTTGCATTTTGAAAAAGTAGCGTTTCAGCCTCTGGCAGTTTGTCAAATCCATATGGACCATTAGGATAACTCACTGGTAAAATGGTTTTTGCTTTGGCTTTCTTTTTTTCTTTTGAAGATGTTTTATTTTCTGTTTTATTGCCTTTTATTAGAGTTAAATTTTGCGTTGAACCGTCTGCATAATCAAGCGTACCATTCAAATTAGAATCAGTCTCAATTACTTTGGCGCTAAAACGTATAAAATTTTGCTGTACAGTATCTTTTGCAGTAAAGAGAAGATACACCCAATCTTTATCTTGTTTAATAGAACAACTCAGATTTAAGCTATCAGCTTTAAGCGTTGCTTTTGGCGTTTCTTTTTTACCTCCAATTTCAAGTTTATACTCATTTTCTTCGAGCTGGAAAGTGTATGCACCTCTGATATCTTTTTTGTGTAAATCTCCAAAAACAGTCCTAGAACCACGTATCCAATGCTCGTAAATAGAAGTTGTACTTTCAAAAATAGCACCAGAAGTGATCGTAAAATTGGCATAACTTCCATTTTGAAGATTTCCAATTTTATTATTTTTTAAAATTTGAGACGGAACGGTTGTTAGGGCCTCCAGTGCTTTTGTTGCACTCAATCCATGATCAATAGCATTTTTGACATGCGATTTAAATGTTTTTACAGATTTTAGTCCATTTGTTGTGAACGCAAAGCGAATGTTTTGATCCGCTAACACCTTTGGATTTGTTGGTTTTTGGTTCCATTCTTTCATGCTTTCAAGTTCCAATTTATTGGCTAGGAAACTATTTTCAACGTCGTAAGGTTTTGGGAAGTTTACAGGAATAATGAAAGCAGCATTTGTATTTTTTATGGTCGCAATGCGTTCATATTCATCACCACCACCAAGGATGACATATTGCACCCCAAATTGATCACCTACAGCATCTGCTCTCAGGGCGTTTGCTCGACTACCAGCAGCCATAATTTGAACCAAATTAGAATTGCGATTGAACGCTTCTATTGATCGATCAGTGGTATTATTATTTCCTTTTTTGTACCAGTCTGCATCGTGGTACAATTGTCTTAGCAAAGCCATTCCACCCATGATCGAAGTGGGGTAGGATTGTCGCGATTGTACACTTTTTGAAAACGATAAATATTGTGCAGAACGTCCAGAAATAATCCTTTTGGCATCAGTGCCCTTTAAATCTAGTGCAATTAAGGCACCGCTACCACGAACAATACCATCTTCGATGTGTGTATTGACTACACCAAAACCTTGCTCGAGCATCGATTTGGCTGTTTTTTTATCAAATTTAAATGCATCAATAGCATTTTGTTCTGCTCTAATATGGTCGTTCCAATAAAATCCTTCTCGGGAAGGACCATACTGTGGTGATCTTCCGCTGCCACTTACTCGTTTTGGTTTGGCCACACCAAAAGTAGAATACAAATCTATAAATGACGGATAAACACTATGACCTTTAGCATCTATGATTTCAGAATTTTCAGGAATTTGAATGTTTTTTCCACTGTTTACAACAAAACCATCCTTTATCAAAAGTGTGCCATTATCGATTACTTTTGTTGGTGTGATATAGAGTTTTGCGTTGGTGATCGCAGTATAGTTTGTGGCCTTGGTTTTTACACCATCATTTTTTGGAAAATAATCTTGAGAATGTCCAATATAGGCCCATAGAAATCCTAGGAGAAGGAGTTTTATTTGTTTCATAGTAATAATTTTTCGTGGTTAAATATAAGGATAAACTTTCTAAAGTAAATCATAAAACTTTAGAGTAAATTTTTAAAATTGCGCTTCAAAATACCCCACAATCAACCCTACTACATAGCTGTAGCTCTCAATACCTTTGTCTTGAGCATTGACTTTCAGAAAGTTGCTATATATGGACTTGAATAGAGGTTCTAGAGGATTATTGTACTGCGCCCAAAGTGCACGTCTTTTTTCAAAATCAATCAAAATCCCTTCGTTGATACGCTCTTTTAATTTTATATATTTTTTTTGATCTCTTTTGTAAACTTCACTCAAACAATAACGCAGTGCAAAGGTGTAACCACTATATTTAAAAAAATCATCTGTATTGTTGGCACATACCAAAAAACCAATAAAATTAGCTTCATTTTCTGCAGCATAACCAATTTGATGCGCTTGCTCGTGGGCCAAAGTCAAAGGCATAGAATTTTTGGGATTGTGCCAATTGACTTGCGCTTCATTGGTCAATGGATTTAAGTATCCACTAAATCCCATATATGCCAGGGGAGTACTCCATAATGCATATTTTTGACTCGGGTTTTTGTACTCAAAAATGAGCTGAGTTTTGGCGCTATTTTCATATCCTTTTGCAGCTAATTCTGAGAGTTCATCAAAATTGTATGGAACCTGTACAACGGCACTACTATCTTGTGCCAATTTCAAATGCACAGCATTGGAGGTTTCTATGATCTGTTCTGTAGTGCGCAAGAGTTGTGCTGTGGTATAAATCGGATTTAGGTGTTGTTTTTGATGAAGTGGTAAGCGGTAATAATTCAATCCCCAAAACAAATGAAATATAAAGTACAACACTGATGCCACAGACAATAGATTTAGGATTGATTGTACAGGGGTTTTTAAAAGTTTTTTTAGGTTTTTGATGCCCCACCAAAGGCCATAGCCAATAACAGTCACATAGAGCAAATCTCCTAAAGAAAACGGAATCCATCCATATAAAAAGCGAAGCGCATTAGAAATTTTGGGATACAACGCTTCACTATAATATTGCTCTACCCATGCTGGATTTTTACTCAAAATATTGATAATGAGCATTTGAGGCAAAATACTAAGCGCAATACAAAGTCTTAATGTTTTAGACATAATTCAAAAGTAAAAAATAATATTTAGGTTTATGTCGATATATGTACCTTTGTGCTTTAAAAAAACATATAGTTATGAGTAAAGAAGTACGAGAATTAGAGCCCGTAGAAATTTGGTCTAATTTTGCCGATTTGAACGCTGTTCCCCGTCCATCCAAAAAAGAGGAACAAGTAATTGCTTTTATGAAAGCATTTGGTGCTTCTTTGAATTTGGAAACTTTTGAAGATGAGGTTGGTAATGTCATCATCAAAAAACCCGCTACACTAGGGATGGAAGACCGAAAAACCGTCGTATTGCAATCGCATTTGGATATGGTACATCAAAAAAATGCTGATACTAATTTTGATTTTCTGACACAAGGGATTCAAATGTATGTCGATGGCGATTGGGTAAAGGCCAAAGGTACAACGCTAGGCGCCGATAATGGTTTGGGTGTTGCCACAATAATGGCAGTATTGAAAAGTAAAGACGTGCCGCACCCAGCACTCGAAGCTCTTTTTACAATAGACGAAGAAACTGGAATGACTGGAGCCATGGGCCTTAAAGGCGGATGCCTTGACGGCGATATATTACTCAATTTAGATACAGAAGAAGACGATGAAATAGGGGTGGGCTGTGCTGGTGGAGTTGATGTGACCGCAACGCGTTCATACATCGAAGAACCAACCCCACAAACCGCCATACCATACCTTATCAATATCAAAGGTTTACAAGGCGGACATTCTGGGATGGATATCCACAAAGGTTTTGGTAATGCCAATAAACTCATGAGCAGACTTTTATATAATGGTTTTGAACGCTTTGGTCTTCGAGTCTCTCGGATAGATGGCGGAAGTTTACGCAATGCCATTCCAAGAGAAAGTACTGCAATTGTTGTTGTAGATGCTGTGCATAAAACAACTTTTGAAGAAGCTACTAGGGCCTTGATTTCTGCCATTGAAAAAGAATTTCAAACCTTAGAACCTGAACTGAATATCTCCATAAATCCTAGCAAATTACCAGCAATGGTAATGGAGCTTGGTGTACAACAACCGCTTCTGAAAGCGCTTAATGCGGCGCATAATGGTGTTTTTCGCATGAGTCCAGATATAGAGGGCTTGGTAGAAACCTCCAACAATGTGGCCAGAGTTTTGGTGGATAAAGGACAATTAAAAGTCGGGTGTCTTACACGCTCTTCTGTAGAAAGTTCCAAAATGGATTTAGCACAAGTCTTGCGGGCCACTTTTGAATTGGCGGGTTGTACTGTAGAATTCTCTGGTGATTATCCTGGTTGGACGCCTAATATGAATTCCTCAATTTTAAAAATTTTAAAAGAGTTGTATATCAAACTCAATACTACTGAACCACATGTAGCGGCCTGCCATGCAGGGCTAGAATGCGGTATTTTGGGAACGCATTATCCTAATATGGATATGATTAGTTTTGGTCCAAATATAAAAGGCGCACACTCTCCAGACGAACGTGTACAGATTTCGTCTGTACGGAAGTTTTGGGTGTTTTTGAAAGCCATTTTGGCTGAGATTCCCAAGAAATAATTACAAAAAAACCACGCTTAGAGCGTGGTTTTTTTTTTTTGATATGTTTTATGCTTTATTCTTCCTCTACCATTTCAACGATAAAAATCAGATCAGTATTTGGCTCAATTGGTCCACGTCCGCTTTCGCCATAGGCCAAGTGAGACGGCAAATAGAAAAAGGATTTTTCTCCTTTGCTCATACTAAATACTCCTTCTTTAAATCCAGGAATCATTTGTGCATCGGCACTAATTTGCATTGGCATTAGGTTATAAAACCCACGCTGTTCTTTTTGTTCGTCATAAGTTCCACATTTTACGTCAATGTCTTTAACATTAGTTGCAAAGAGTTTTCCATCCGTAAAATAGCCTTCGTAAAATAGTTTAACCGTTTGTCCTTGTTTAGCTTTTTCACCAGTACCTTCTTTTATGGTGTAGATCAACAAACCAGAATCTGTTGGTGTTGCTTTACTTTTATAGTCTTCCAAAACAGGAAGAATTTCTGCTGCAGCGGTCTCCATTTTTTCTTCGGCCAATTTCTTTTGACGTTCCGCTTCTTTTTTAGCTTCTTCAATTTTCTTCAAGCGTTTTTCTTCTAAAATAGGAAGTTCTTTATTCCATGTTTTTGCAGCATTAAATTGATTGGCTTTAAACCCTTGACGGATAATATTTAAAGATAAAATACGAACATCTTCCAATGGTTTGTTGCTTCCTGGCATCACTTGCACATTAGAAATGGAATCTTGAACCTCAAGTCCTTTTACAATTTGTCCAAAAATGGTATGCTTGTTATCCAGCCAAGGCGTTGGAACTTCCGTAATAAAAAACTGACTCCCATTTGTTGCAGGTCCAGAATTAGCCATAGAAAGTACCCCTGGTTTGTCGTGCTTTAAAGTCTCGTCAAATTCATCACCAAACGTATAACCAGGTTTGCCCATGCCAGTTCCAGTGGGGTCTCCACCTTGTATCATAAACTCATCAATTACTCTATGAAATACAGTCCCGTTATAAAATGGAATTCCCTTCAAAGAGTCTGCAAGTTTTGGGTGTGTACCTTCTGCGAGCGCAACAAAATTGGCTACAGTTAACGGCGTTTTTTCATAAAATAATTCTACAACCATTGTGTCTTTTGTGGTTGCAAATTCGGCAAATAATCCACTGCCAAGTTCTGGATATTTGTTTTGACACGATGAGGTGCTTAGCAAGAAAATAAGTCCAAGTACAGAAGTTAAAGATTTTGTAAGTTTCATGATGTTGTTTTTGTTTTAATTTATTGATTTTGAAGTATGTTTTGAACAGTCACCTCGTAAATTACGGGCATGTTCGATCCTATTTTATTGTCGTCTCCATAATAGCCATAGGCCAGTTGCGATGGAAATATAAACGTTACCGTTTCATTTTGTTTCATGAGTTTTAATCCCTCTCTAAGCCCCGCAAAAAGGTCTTCTTGATCTATAAAATATGTTTTTGTGGGCGTCTCATTTTGAGTATAAATCCATTTGCCATCCAAACTTTTTACGTTGTAGCTGTAGAACACTTGATCACCAAATTTTGGAGTGTATGTCTCTGTTTCATTTTTTTTAGCGTACTGATACCAAAATCCATAATCTGAAGCAATAAATGGATTTTTAGCATTATCTATCACTGTGTTGATGGCCTTATATTCTTTCTCGTTCAACTCTTTGTTGCGTTGTATTGAAGCATCAAAAAAACGACCAGAATTTTGTTGTACAGGTCTTCTTCCTTCGGAGGATTTACATCCAATAAAAAGTATAAAAATCAGAAAATATCGAGATCTATTCACTTTGGAGTTGAGCTTTAAGGGATTCAACTAAATGTTCAAATTTTTCGATTGTTTCATCAAGTGACAACAAACTTTTTCCGCCAGCGGCATTTTGGTGCCCTCCGCCATGAAAATGTTCTCTCGCCAATTGATTCACATCAAAATTGCCTTTGGAGCGCAAAGAGATTTTGATAATACTATCGTCTTTATTTTCAATAAAAATAGCCGCAAACTTGATGCCTTTTATTGATAATCCGTAATTTACCAACCCTTCTGTATCTCCTTTTTGGTATCCAAATTCGTCCAATTCTTTTTGCGAAAGCGTTATGTAAGCTGTATGCAAAGCGTTCATGACCCGCAAATTGCTCAGCGCTGTCCCCAATAGTTTAAGGCGTTCAAAACGATTGGCATCATAAACTTTATTATGAATATTGGAATGATTCACACCAACTTCTATAAAATGTGCAACGACTCGATGCGTTGTGCTTGTTGTTTTCGGAAAACGGAAAGACGCTGTATCGGTCATAATCCCTGTGTAGAGCGCAGTCCCGATAGCCACATTCATCAATTCCAAATCGCCCATTTGATCCATAAAATGATAAATCATTTCAGAAGTAGAGCACATATTGACATCGGAGTAGGTGTATGCCGCATAATCTTCTGGTTGCTGATGATGATCAATCATGATCTTTGGGGTCTTATTTTTTTCTAAAACTGTTTGCATTGGACCACTGCGGTGTAGTGCATTAAAATCTAAAGTAAATAATACTTCAGCATTGTCTAACTTTTGTTGCGCAATTTCGGTGTGCGTGTCAAACTGAATAATCGTTGAAGTTCCAGGAATCCATTTAAGGAATTCAGGATAATCATTGGGTACAATAACACAAACGTTATGTCCCTTTTGTATCAAATAATGATAGAGCCCAAGGGACGAGCCTAGGGCATCACCATCGGGGTTGACATGAGGGACAATCACCACATTTTTAGGTGTTTGTAATAATGTTTTTAAAGTTTCAAAAGTTAAACTTTTCATAAGAAACAAAGATACAACTTTTTATAAATAGACCTGCAAAGGAATTTCAAATCAAAATGATTACTTTTGCACGAATTAAATTTTAACTATGGCAAATAATAGAACTTTTACGATGTTAAAACCAGACTCTGTAGAGAAAGGTAACATCGGAGCAATTTTAGAAAAAATAACGTCTTCAGGATTTCGCATTGTGGCAATGAAATTGACACAACTGACCACAGCAGATGCCGAAGCATTTTATGACATTCATAAAGAACGCCCGTTTTTTGGTGAATTGGTGACGTATATGACGCGTGGCCCCATTGTTGCGGCAATTTTGGAAAAAGACAATGCGGTTGAAGATTTTAGAACTCTTATTGGAGCTACCAATCCTGCGGAAGCTGCAGAGGGAACCATTCGTAATATGTTTGCAGATTCCATTAGTGAAAATGCAGTTCATGGTAGTGATAGCGACGACAATGCTGCTATCGAAGGTGCTTTCCACTTTTCAGGACGCGAGATGTTTTAGGATTTTTTAGAAAAACACATAAAACCACGCTAAATAGTGTGGTTTTTTTGTGCCCTATTTTCCCGAATATGACGTCAGATGGCCGTTTATTACGTTATCTCTGCTAGTGCGCGAAATCAAAGATTCAACGAAGTTTGTCCTTTCGCGTTTCAAATAAAAACCAAACGATAGGAATCGTGCGGTAGCGGGTTTTTTTATTATCTCAATACTACTTTTTTCACGACATCTTTGCCTAGTTCCTCATTGATCATGGCTATGATTTTATCCTTGCCATAATTCAATTCTTCTCGAAGCACAGAGGAGCTCAAAGCCACATACAAAGTGCCATTGTGCAGTTTGATGCTGTTGGTATAACTTTGTACACCATTACCCATTAGCTCGCGCCAAGCATTGGCGACGTTTACACTGTCCAATCCTTTCTCTAATTTGTTGTTGTCAACAAAAGAGGCCAATACTTCGTCAATTTTTTGATGGTCGTTGTGGCGTTTGCTCATTCGTTCAAATTAAGAGATTCGTATGGTTTATAATAGTACACAAAGCCCTCTGCATTAGCAATAACAAGCACCGAGGCGTTGGCTTTTATAATTTCTTCACTATAAGTTGTTGCATTGTCATTATATTCCAAATATAGGGTGTTGTGCTCTATTTTTACCTGAAAACTTAACGCATCTTCAGAAGTTTCAAAAGTCCCTTGAAAATTGGGCTTTAGTTTTTTTCGATAACCACTTAAGTTATTATTTATTTTAAAATAATCAATTCCTGTACTAATTTTGAATTCCTTGATGGTTCGATCATCCCTAGTGACACGTTCTATTTCCCAGTACCCCTCAATAAAATTGACATACTGACTTGCTTCTGGTTTACAACCCATCATAATTACAAAAAAAAGAATGACACATTGTTTCATAATTGGAAAATTTCAAAAGATTGATGGGCATTTTTCACCGCTTTCTCGGTACGCTCTGCATGGGTGTCTGAAATAAATAATTGTCCAAAACTATCGTCATTCACCATACCAATAATGCGTTCTACGCGGTGTTCGTCCAATTTATCAAAAATATCATCTAAAAGTAAAATAGGCGTGGTGCCACTTTGCGATTTAATAATATCAAATTGCGCTAATTTTAGAGCAATCAAAAACGATTTTTGTTGTCCCTGACTACCAAATTTCTTGATTGGATATTCACCGATATTAAATTCAATATCGTCTTTGTGAGTACCTACGCTTGTGTATTGCAATGCACGATCTTTATTGATTTGTGTTTTGAGTAAAGTGTCCAATGGCTGGGTATTCAATTGACTTTTGTACTGCAAACTGACCGCCTCATTTTGGTTGCTAATGGCTTTATATTGCTTGATAAAAATAGGGGTAAAGGCTTCAATAAAGGCATGTCTTTTGCTATGAATTTCTGTACCCAGCTTGGCAAGTTGCTCGTTATAAATTTCTAGTGTATCAATATCAAAGGTGTTGTTATTTGAAAAATATTTCAATAATGCATTGCGTTGCCCCAAAGTTTTATTGTACTGAATCAATTGTTCTAGGTAGATTTTATCGCTTTGCGATATTACACCGTCTATAAATTTTCGGCGCATTTCGCTGCCTTCCGTAATCAAATCACGATCGGCTGGTGATATTATCACAAGAGGTAAAAATCCAATATGGTCGCTAAAGCGTTCGTAGGCTTTGGCATTGCGCTTGATAATTTTTTTATGACCTTTTTTTAGGGAGATGACTATTTTTTCGTCTCTTTCATCTTTGTTGTAACGTCCATCAACAACAAAAAAATCTTCTCCATGTTTTATGTTCTGTGTTGCAATAGGATTGAAGTAACTTTTTCCAAAGGAAAGATGATAAATAGCATCTAAAATATTGGTTTTCCCAATACCATTGGGCCCAACAAAGCAGTTCACCTTTTGATTGAATTCAAATGATTGATTGTCAAAATTTTTATAATTCACTAAATTAATTGACTTCAAAAGCATCCGTGTGTAAATTGGTTTTAAATCTAAAGTTTAAAAAGATAACGATAATTTCAGCTGCAAAATATTGAAAAATAACAAATAAATTATCATTATTTTAAGAATAAAATTATATTTTTGCCCCTCATATTTTAGAACATCATGGCAACATATAAGAAACGTGGCGGTAAGCCAAAAACAAAAGCAGAGAAACAACAGTCTATTGAAGATGGTTCAACAACTGCAGAAGTCTTTAATACATTGGACGAAAATGTATCAAAAACTGAACAATGGGTTGCAGCCAATCAAAAATACATCTTTATCGTAGTAGGGTTAGCAGCTGTTTTGGTCTTGGGGTATTTAGGTTTTGATAAATATATTCAACAACCAAAGGAAAGCCAAGCAATGAATGACATGTATTCGGCTCAAAAATATTTTGATGAAGCTGTAGGCAGTGCACAAGATTCTTTGTTCACATTGTCATTAAATGGTGCTGATGGAAAATATGGAATGCTCGATATCGCTGAAACTTACAGCGGAACAAAAGCCGGAAATCTTGCAAACTATTATGCAGGTATGGCTTACCTAAATATGAAAGATTATGTCAATGCTATTGAGTATTTAAACGCTTTCCAATCTACAGATGATGTCCTTGGACCTATCGCAAAAGGAGGCATAGGTGATGCATTTGTCCAATTGGAACAATTAGAGGATGCTTTTGATTACTATGTACAAGCTGCTAATGCCAAAACTAATAACTATACAACGCCAATGTATCTTTATAAAGCCGGTGTTATTGGCCTAAAACTTGGAAAAAATGCAAAAGCATTAGAGTATTTTAAATCTATAAAAGTAGATTTCCCAGAAAGTACAGAAGCCAAAGATATTGATGTTTTTATAGGAAAAGCACAAGCATCTCGTAATTAAAAACCGTATGGCAACGGCAAATACAAACCTATCTAATTACGATAAAACAGCACTTCCAAATTCGGCTGATTTCAAGATTGGTATCGTCGTTTCCGAATGGAATTCTGAAGTCACAGACGGACTTTTAGAGGGTGCACTTCATACCCTTGTTGAGTGTGGGGTTTCAAAAGAAAATATAACAGTTTATAAAGTTCCTGGGAGTTTTGAGCTGATTTATGCTGCAAAAAAAGTACAATCTTCTGGTGTCGATGCGGTCATAACCATAGGATGTGTCATTCAAGGCGAAACAAAACATTTTGATTATGTTTGTGCTGGTGTTACTCAAGGCGTCAAAGATTTAAACATTCAAAATGACGTACCTGTAATATTTTGTGTACTGACCGACAATAACAAGCAACAGTCCTTGGATCGCTCTGGTGGAAAACATGGCAATAAAGGCGTAGAAGCAGCCATTACGGCCCTCAAAATGATTGACTTTAACCGATCGGTTTAATTGCATATAATTTTCCTGTCTTCTTTTTTATCCTGTAATTTTTAAGTATTTTTGAAGGAATAGAGTTGGAATATTCTTATGTCAAAATTCAAGCTAAAAAAACGCCGAAAACAACCATTTTCATTAACTTGGCTCATTATCATTTTAGCTTTATTACTCATAGGAATGCTTGTTTTGGATGCTAAATATTTATAAAATATGGGGTTATTTAAACTCAGAAAAAATAAAAAATTTAATTACGAACCTCGTTATTATAAGGGGGATTCCAGCCCTTTTGAAATCAAACATAAATTTGATGACCAACGAGTAACCATCCAAAAAACAAATCTGAAAGGCACCCTAAAAAATGCCTTAAGCGATATGAAAAGTACGGATCGCCAAACGTCCTACAGAATTAAAATAATAGCGCTCATTCTTGTTTTTATTTTTTTATGGTTCATAGATTTTGACCTTTCAATATTTTTCAGCTAATGTCCGATATTATACAACTTTTACCAGATCATGTTGCCAATCAGATTGCAGCTGGAGAAGTCGTTCAGCGGCCCTCATCGGTGGTCAAAGAATTGCTAGAAAACTCTATTGATGCCAAAGCTACAGAAATCAAATTATTGATTAAAAATGCGGGCAAAACCCTGATTCAAGTTATTGACAACGGCAAAGGGATGAGTGTTACCGATGCTCGTTTGAGTTTTGAGCGTCATGCTACATCCAAAATCAAAGCGGCCGAAGACTTATTTGCATTGCATACAAAAGGCTTTCGAGGAGAGGCCTTGGCTAGTATAGCCGCTATTGCACACGTAGAACTAAAAACCAAAGTAGAAGATGTAGAGCTAGGTACGGCCATCACTATCGAAGGAAGTTCTATCGTCGATCAAAATGCTGTTGCTGCCCAAAAAGGGACTTCTATTGCAGTGAAAAATTTATTTTTTAATATTCCTGCTCGACGTAATTTTCTTAAATCTGATGCTGTAGAGTTGCGCCATATCATCGATGAATTTCATCGCGTGGTTTTGGCTCATCCTCAAATCAACTTTTCGATGTATCATAACGGAAATACTCTTTTTGATTTGCGTTCAGAAAATTTTAGACAGCGTATTGTGCATACTTTTGGAAAAAAAACAAATGAAAAATTGGTTCCCGTTGATGAGGATACAGAGTTGTTGAAAATTTCGGGGTTTATTGGAAAACCAGAGTATGCCAAAAAATCTAGAGGAGAACAGTTTTTCTTTGTCAATCAAAGGTTCATCAAAAGTCCTTATTTGAACCATGCCATTTTAGCCGCTTTTGAAGGATTACTTCCCAATTCAAAATATCCGAGTTATTTTCTCAATTTGTCAGTTGATCCCAAATCCATAGATATTAATATTCACCCGACAAAAACAGAGATAAAATTTGACGATGAACCCACAATATACGCACTATTGAGAGCGGCAGTTAAACACAGTTTAGGTCAATTTAGTATTGCACCTATCCTCGATTTTAAGCGTGATGCATCCATGGATACCCCATATCATCAGCATCGTCACAACGAACAAATATCAAGTCCAAAAGTAGAAGTTGATCCAAATTTCAATCCTTTTGCAAAATCATATAATAATCCACCAACTTCTTCTCCAGCGTGGGAAGCGCTTTATACTGGATTAGATAAGGAATCGGCTGATCAAAACAATAATTTTAGCGAAGTTCAGTACGAATCTGATGAATTACAATCTTCAATTTTTGACGAAGATGAAGGTAAAAAAGTTCATAATACATTTCAGCTCCAAAATAAATACATCATTAGTACCATCAAATCTGGTATGGTTGTGATCGATCAGAATAGAGCGCACGAACGTATTTTGTATGAAGATTTTTTGAAACAAATAACAGTGAAAGATGCGGTTTGTCAGCAACTTATGTTTCCTTTAGAACTGGAGTTTTCAACCAAAGAATTGGAAGTTCTCCAAAGCATAAAAGACCAATTAGAACATGCTGGTTTTGTTTTTGACGATTTAGGCCATACAAAAGCGGTCATTTCTGCGATCCCTGTGGCCATAAAAGAAAATGATGTTTCAAAAGTATTTGTTCAACTCATTGATGATGTACAAAATGAAGTTCCCGATTTTAACTTTAGTACTAGCGATCTATTGGCCAAAACTTTTGCTAAAAGCTTAGCCATCAAAAATGGAAAAAAATTAAATATTACAGAGCAAGAGTTTATTGTCAATTCATTATTTGCTTGCAAAGAACCTGCAATTTCTTTGACCAATAAAGCTATTTTTACAACAATCGAAACCTCTGAAATAGAATCTAAATTCAATTGATATGTTAAGAATAACCCCTACAGTAAAACATCTTCTCATCTTAAATGTCATTGTATTTGCAGGGACATATTTGATGGGGAATGAAGATTTGTTTTATAGACTACTCGCTCTTTATTATCCGATGAGTGATTATTTTGCATTTTGGCAAATTCTCTCGCATATGTTTATGCATGGCAGTTTTCAGCATTTATTATTCAATATGTTTGCGCTTTGGATGTTTGGCTCTGCTGTAGAACAAATTTTTGGTCAGCGAAAATTTTTGACGTTCTATATCAGTTGCGGATTGGGTGCAGTTGCTCTCACTTTTGTGGTCTATTACATTCAAATTTATCCTGTTTTGAGTGATTTGCAGACCCGTGGTTTTACTTTTGAGATGATCAAGGAAATTTCAAGTTTAAATATTCTAGATAATAATATGTTTAAAGGCGAACTTTTGGCTCAAAAAATGCAACCACTTTTAGAAAGTTATGGAAAAAGTTTGAGTCAAATGGATGAAACGACTTTTCGGTTATTTTTTGATTTGAATGTCAAAAGCAATGGCTCTATGGTTGGTGCATCGGGGGCAATTATGGGTATTTTAGTTGCTTTTGGGATGCTTAATCCTAATGCCGAACTGATGCTTATTTTTCTCCCTATCCCCATAAAGGCAAAGTATTTCATACCTGGAATTATAGCGTTGGATTTATTTTCTGCTCTTTCAGGAGTTTCAGTTTTTAGCCCTAGCAATACGGCCTATATTGCTCATATCGGCGGTGCACTTACAGGATTTTTACTCATGTATTTTTGGAAAAAAAATCAATTTGATAAATACCGCTGGAATTAGATGACAACACTTTCACAAGACATTAAAGAGAAATTATCTCGATTACACATTTTGGAGAAAATAATCGTACTCAATATTGTCGTTTTTGCTTTGAGTATATTCTTAAATCTTATCGGTTTTAATCTTTTGGAGTGGTTTTCTTTACCTTATATTTTATCGGAGTTTTTTGGTCGCCCTTGGGGTATCATTAGCTATGGGTTTCTTCATAAAAGTTTTGGTCACCTATTTTTCAATATGCTTGTTTTGTACTTTGTAGCACAAACATTTTCTAATTTATTCTCGCCTCGACTTTCTCTAAAAATTTATAGCCTTGGCGTTATTTTTGGTGGATTGGCTTTTATTATTGTTGCTGTTTTATTCCCCAATCTATTACAAATTAATGGTCCACTAGTTGGTGCGTCTGCCGGTGTTCGGGCATGTATTCTGTTTTTATGTGCCTATTTGCCTAATAAATCTGTGGGCTTTTTTACGTTTCGTTTTCCACTAAAATACTTGGGTATTGCAATGATTGTGTTTGATTTACCCGGACTTTTATCTGTCAACTCTGGAGGAACAGTGGCTCATATTGGAGGTTATTTATCTGGATATTTTTATGCAAAACAATTTCATAAGGGTAAAGATTTTGGAAGTTTTTTAGATGGGTTTTTAAATTATTTTAAATCAAAAAAAGGCCTAAAAACAGTCTATAGGAAAAAGAAATCTTCTACAATGGCAGGCCAGAATAAAAAAGAGTTTGACAATTTTACGCATCAAAAACAAATTGATTTGATTTTAGATAAAATCAGTAAAAGTGGGTATGAAAGTTTAACACAAGCCGAGAAAGATTTTTTGTTTCGCGCTGGAAAAAAATAACTAGTTTTGAAACATCTGAATTTTCTTGATAAGCTTATTTTTCTCATCAATTCTTTAGGGGCAACGCTTCTTTTACTCTCTTATGCCTTACCCTATGTTCCACCAAAGGCATTTTCATTTTTAGCGGTGTTAAGTCTCGCAGTTCCTTTTTTAATCCTAATAAATATCATTTTTTTTATCTATTGGATCATTAAAGTCAAAAAGCAATTTTTGTTATCGGGATTAATTTTGGCTCTTGGTTTTGGACACATAACATCATTATATAATTTTTCAAGTCCAAATCAAAACAATTCGGAAAATACACTTTCCGTGATGAGTTATAATGTTCGCTTGTTAAATCTGTACAATTGGATTGAAGATGATGCTATTCCAGAAAAAATTCTAAAGTTTATAAACAAAACCGCTCCAGATATTTTATCGGTTCAAGAATACAACAGTGAAATTGCCCAAAAAATGACCTATCCTTTTGTTTTTAATTCTGGTTCATCAACAAAATCTGAATTGGCTATTTTCTCTAAATATCCACTTCTCGATACCGGAATTATAAAATTTCCAAATTCGGCCAATAGCGCCATTTTTGCCGATGTTCTAGTTCAAAAGGATACCCTAAGAATATATAACATTCATTTGCAATCATCAGGGATAAACCCCACTGTGAAACATTTGAATTCTGAAACATCAGATCAACTTTTCAAACGCATCAGCAAAACTTTTGAAGCCCAACACTATCAAGCGGATTTGGTGGTCAATCATATGAAAACATCGCCTTATAAAACCATTTTGAGTGGAGACTTTAATAACACTACGCATTCTTATGTTTATCGCCTTTTGAAATCCGATTTTAATGATGCATTTGATGTGGCTGGAGATGGTTTTGGGCGTACCTTTTCTTTTGATTTTTTTCCTTTGCGCATCGATTTTATTCTTGCGGATAAATCTTTAAAAATAGTCGATTTTCATACCTATGATATTCACTATTCCGATCATTTTCCAATTTCTACAACACTAGAACTTGAATAAAAAAACAGCAAAATAGTTTTCTATTTTTTTAGTGGCGGATGATTTATAAGATAAGGAAGTGCCTCTGGACCAAGATTAAATAGAAGATCCAAAACACTCAAATTATTCAAATAGCCATGTTTATTTTCAAAAACTTGAATGTATGGGCGAGTTTGGGTATGTTCATGATTTTTAACATTAATTAAAAATCTAAAATCGTCTTCTACTTCTTTTTCAAAACTAATAGATGTTTTAAAATTAAAATCTACGTCCAAACATTGCTGAATCAAATCAATACATTGAAAATTATACGTCATTAGCCATTCGCTTTTGGTCTTGAAAAGGGTTTTAAAATCATCTTCATAAAACTCAAAAAATGGAGAAGTTCTATACGCACTTTCAATAGATTTCCAATGAATAGATTTCCAATTTGTGCTGTTGTCTATTCGAATGTCTTTTGTTTTTTGACGCTTCAATTGCGTATAGTGTACAGGAATGTGCAGACCAAGTTTTCCATTGGCACCATAAATATAACACCGGTTTCTAAATGTTTGTTTTTGATAGTTATCCTCTACTTCAAAACAAGTGTTTTCAGATTGAATACTAACAATACAGCTTGCAATATTTGGAAAATAAGATGGATAAATAAGGCTCATTGTCTGTGTCTAAGCCGCTTCTTTTTTGCGTTTTCTCCACTTTCTATAGCCGTAATTCAATAGGAGTAGGACCACAAAATGAATTAAATACGAACGTCGTGGTCCATCTGCATGTACAGTTGTAAACATGCGATCCCAACGAATTTTGTTCAAGCCCGAACCATTTGTATTCCAACTCATCCAAATAAATACAGGTTTTCCTACCACGTGATTTTCTGGAACAAAGCCCCAACGACGTGCATCAATAGAGTTATTGCGATTGTCGCCCATCATCCAATAATAATTTTGCTTGAACGTATATGTTGATGCTACTTTTCCATTGATGTAAATTTGATTTCCTTTTGCATAAATTGATTGGCCTTCATATTCAGAAATTAGGCGTTTGTACAAAGGTAAATTTGCAGTATCAATAGCGATTGTTGCTCCTTTTTTTGGAATGTAAAGGGGGCCAAACTGATCCATATTCCAATTGTAGGCAGGATCTTGAGGAAAAAGACTTCTATCAACTTGTCCTTTAGGTAAAATTTTGCGTTCTAAATTAGCAACGCTAGGATGTTTTTTGAATAATTCTGCAGATTCTTCTGTAGCTGCCGAAAGTTCAAAGTAGGAGGAGCCATTAGTTCTTATTCCATCCGTTATATCATAATACGTTTTCAAACGATTAGTGATGTTTCTGCTGAAACCTTTTCCGGGTTTTATGGTTCCTCGGTATGAAAATTGTAATCGTGCACGGCCTGGAAGTTTGTTTTTCTTTCCATTGATATACACATATCCATCGATGATTTCCAATGTATCACCAGCAACGCCAACACAGCGTTTGACTAAGTTTGTTTTTTTGTCTATGGGTTTATAATAATTTCGATTTGGTGTAAAATCGTTCATATCCAAGAGCGTATCAGCAGGTTGATTGAACACTACAATTTCGTTGCGTTTGATTTTTTCCCATCCTGGAATTCGAAGATAGGGGAGTTGAAGTTTGTTTTTCCAAGAGGTGTTTTTTTCTTCAATTTTATCACTAAATAGATATGATTTTATTCCTGTAAAGGGAACAGAGTCGTGTACCATAGGAAAACTTACAGTCGTCATTGGCACACGAGGGCCATAATGCATTTTACTTACAATTAGCGCATCACCAACTAGTAAAGATTTTTCTAAAGACGACGAAGGAATAATAAAAGGTTGTAAAAAATAAATATGAACAGCGCTGGCGACTACAATGGCAAAAAGGATAGAATTTAAAAACTGTCCAGCATTAGATTTTGGCTCAGGGTCTCTGTCTTTGACATGCTCTACATCCAAAATATAATTTAAATAGTAGCTATAAAAGCCTAGTGTTCCCACAGCAAGTAGGGTGTCTGTAGTGGAGTTTTTTCCAAAACTTCTTGCGGTTTCTACCCAAATGACCGGAAGCATAACACAATTGATTACTGGTAAAAAAATAAAAAATATCCAATACCAAGGTCTATTCATTATTTTGAAAAGAACAAGCGCATTATAAACTGGCACAAAGGCTTCCCATGCTTTTCGTCCTGCTTTTTGGTATAATTTCCATGTTCCTAGACCATGAATAACTTGCAGTACCAAAATAAAATTAAACCACTGTATTAATGTCATAATTTTTTGTTTTTATGTATGTTGTGGGGACGTCGAATTTGTTACAAGTTTATTTAATATTTAACACGTCTTTCATTGTAAATATACCTTTTTTTCCAATAATCCATTCTGCAGCAACAACTGCTCCCAATGCAAAACCATTTCTGTTGTGTGCTGTATGAGTGATTTCTAGTGTATCCACTTCAGAGGTATAATTAATGGTATGAGTTCCTGGAACGTTTTCAATCCGTTTGGCTTCAATTTTAATCTTTTGTGGTTCTGTCTTTGGACTTAAAGTCCATCCCTCATAGTTAGATTCTTTTGCAATACCTTCGGCCAATGTAATGGCTGTTCCAGAAGGAGCGTCTTGTTTTTGGGTATGATGAATTTCTTCTATTTGAACATTATATTCTTTGAAGGGGGTGATAAGTTTGGCTAAAACCTTATTGAGCTCAAAAAATAAATTGACTCCTAAACTAAAATTTGAAGCATAGATAAAAGCACCATTTGTTTTTTCACAAAGTGATTTTATGTCTTCAAAGTTGTCGAGCCAACCAGTAGTTCCAGAAATTACAGGAACATTCTGATTCAAGGCTGCACTAATGTTTCCAACGGCAGCTGTTGGTACGCTAAAATCTATGGCAACATCTGCAACACTAAGATCAAAATTGGTGTCGTCTTTATCAATTTTTAAAACCACATGATGACCTCTTTCAAGTGCAATTTTTTCAATGACTTTTCCCATCTTTCCATAGCCAAGCAAAGCAATTTTCATATCTTAAAATTTAATATTTAAAGAGAGTCCCATTTGGGCCGAATAATTTGGATTGTTAAAATCTATATAGGGTTTCAAGGCCAAATTCTCATCTAAATTGTATTGAATTAAATGTGCATTTACATTTGCTTCAATAATATTCAAAACATAAAGACCCACCGTAACAAGCATTGACAATTCTTTGTTTCTTTTCAGGGTTCGTTGTGCTCTAATGAGGGCTTCATCGGAGAGAAAAGGAGTGTCGCCTGGGCCATAAAACTCATCATCTGTAAATCCAGCCAAACGTCTTTTGTAGGCGTTTCTATAGCGTTTATAAACGTTGCTATTATCTATATAAAAATAAAGTCCAGTTCCAATAGCAGCATACACAATTGGAATTTTCCAGTATTTTTTGTTGTATGCCTGTCCTAGTCCAGGTAAAATTGCAGAGTAAAATGCGGCTTTTGCTGGACGCAAAGGGTCTAGTTCTCTCGATGTTTTTTCAGAACTTAGTACAACGCCTTGTTCAAGTTCGTTTATTTTATCTTGTGCCTCAATCGCTACACACAACATCAAACATAGTATGGTCACCCAAGTTTTACTGATCACCCTTCAAAAGTTTTAAAATACGCTTATAATCCTCTCTAGAATGAAATGGGATACTTATAGAACCATTATCTTTTTTTCCCATTTTAATACTGATTTTTTTTCCAAAAAAATCAGAAATAATTCCTACACCATCATTTACAAAACTGGGTGTTTCAGGCGTTTTTTTTGAAGGTTTTGCTTTTGGTTGATTTAGGTTTTTTACGAATTCTTCTGTAGCTCTGACCGATAGTTTTTTCGAAATAATCTGTTCGTAAATAGACAGTTGATCTGTTGATTTTGAAACATTTATAATAGCACGGCCATGTCCCATACTAATAAAGCCATCGCGAATTCCTGTTTGTATGATGGGGTCTAATTTTAGCAATCGTAAATAATTGGCAATTGTAGAACGTTTTTTTCCAACACGTTGACTCATTTGATCTTGTGTTAGTTGCACCTCGTCCATCAATCGCTGATAGCTCATAGCAATTTCAATGGGGTCTAAATCTTGACGCTGAATATTTTCTACCAAAGCCATTTCTAGAGCCTCTTGGTCGTTAGCAAGACGTAGAAATGCCGGAATTGTTGTATTGCCCAACATTTTGGAAGCTCTAAAGCGACGCTCACCAGAAACAAGTTGAAATTTATTTTGACCAATTTTTCGTACCGTAATCGGTTGAATGACCCCCAATTCTTTTATGGATCCAGCCAATTCTTTGAGGTGTTCTTCATTAAATTGTGATCGTGGTTGAAAAGGATTAACTTCAATGGAGGTCAAATCAATTTCTATGATAGAGCCCACGGCGCGTTTTGCAGTTTGTTTGTCTACACCAGAAAGATCGCTTTTGGATTCGTTTAAAAGCGCCGATAATCCACGTCCTAGAGCTTGTTTTTTGATCGCCTTTGCCATTAGCTTTTTACTTTACTTATAATTTCCTTAGCCAAACTTAAGTAATTTGAAGCACCTTTACTATTAACATCGTAATTAATTATGCTTTCGCCATAGCTTGGAGCTTCACTCAGGCGGACATTACGCTGAATAATGGTCTTGAAAACCATCTCGTGAAAGTGATTTTGAACTTCTTCTACAACTTGATTTGAAAGGCGTAATCTTGAGTCGTACATTGTAAGCAATAGACCTTCAATATCTAGGTCTGCATTGTGTATTCTTTGCACGCTTTTGATTGTATTTAGAAGTTTCCCAAGCCCTTCTAGTGCAAAATATTCACATTGAATTGGAATAATTACAGAATCTGCTGCAGTGAGGGCATTCAAGGTAAGAAGTCCAAGAGATGGAGCACAATCGATAAGAATATAATCGTATTCTTTTTTGATGGGTTCTAGGGCAGCTTGAAGCATGTATTCCCGTTTTTCTACATGGACAAGCTCAATTTCTGAAGCCACCAAATCGATATGAGCAGGAATAATATCTACAAATGGGGCAGAGGTTTTTTGGATAGCATCTTTTGCAGTACAATTGTGTTCAAGCAGTTGGTATGTTCCTTTTTCTACGCTTTCAACATCTATTCCCAAACCAGAGCTTGCATTGGCTTGTGGATCTGCATCAATGAGCAAGACTTTTTTTTCTAAAACACCCAAAGAAGCTGCCAGATTTACAGTAGTCGTTGTTTTTCCAACACCACCTTTTTGATTTGCAATAGCTACGATTTTTCCCATTGGAGTTTAGACCTTTTGTGAGCTCAAAAATACAATTATTTGTGTGGAATAAAAACCAATAGTTGTTAGGTTTTCAACAATTTTAAAGTAAAATTTAATTCCTTTTAAATCGTCTAAGTTCAACGTTTTCGACTCTGTTATCAACAAAAAATATATACAGAAAATTCTTTCTAAACACCGATGTTCTATCGGATAAGCGATACATCCAAATATCCGAGTGGATATCATTATAAACAAGACCAAGACGTTTTATAACTTCATTTTTGCTGAGCCCTTTTAGTCTTTTTATTTCTTTTTTATCTTTTTCTATCGGTTCATAGTGTTTTAAAGAACTATTTCGTTTGGGTTGTTCTAGAGTAATTGTTTCATTGCTGTCCAAAATTTGTTGAATTGTTTTACCAAGAATTAGATTTGTTTTTTTCATTGCATTGTGCTTAGTTATAATTTCACGAGATAGATTGAGGTAATTGTTTGAGCCTTCACTTTCAATTTTATAATCAAAAATATTGGTGCCGAAACTTGGAGCTTCACTCAAGCTTACATTTCTTTTTATGATGGTTTTAAATACCATCTCTTTAAAAAAAGACTTCAACTGGTTTATAATTTCGTTATTGTGTTTCAATCTCTGGTCATACATCGTTATCAAAAGCCCTTCTATCTCAAGATTTTTATTAAATTTTTTCTTGATGTCTTTGATATTTTTGAACAGTTTCTGCAAACCGTCCATTGCTAAATATTCACATTGAACAGGAATCAAAATACTATCTGCTGCAACAAATGAATTAATGGAAATATAACCAAGAGATGGAGAGCAATCTATAAGGATATAATCGTAATTTGATTTTAATTCATCCAATGCATTTTTTAGCATAAATACATCCTTAGATTGATGATTAATTTCTAACTCAGCGAGTTTTATAGAACTTGGAATTAAATCAAGATTTGGATTGTGGGTTTGAAGAATTTGTTTTTGAATATCATCATTATTTTTATAGACATTCAACAACGATTTTTTACGATGATTTTCTATACCCAAACCAGAGCTAGCATTGGCCTGAGGATCGGCATCAATCAACAAAACTTTTTGTTCCAGGATCCCCAAAGCAGAGGCCAAATTTATTGCAGTGGTTGTTTTTCCAACACCACCTTTTTGGTTTGCAATGACAATCGTTTTAGATTCAAGCATAATTGATTTGGGGTCAAAAATTACTTTAAAATCTTATTTGAAGAATAAATAGGTTTGGTCGTTGTAAATATAATTAATTTATCAATATATCCAACACGGTGATGGCAGCCTCGCTAATTTTTGTTCCAGGGCCAAAAATAGCCACTGTTCCTGCTTCAAATAGACTGTCGTAATCTTGCTTTGGAACAACGCCTCCAACAATGACCATTATGTCCTCACGGTTCATCAATTTTAGCTGCTCTATAACTTTGGGAACCAGTGTTTTATGTCCTCCTGCAAGTGTAGAAATGCCAAGGATATGCACATCATTTTCTACCGCTTGTTTGGCGGCTTCTTTGGCCGTTTGAAACAAAGGACCAATATCAACGTCAAACCCAAGATCGGCGTAGCCAGTAGCCACGACTTTGGCTCCACGGTCGTGTCCATCTTGCCCCATTTTAGCAATCATTATTCGAGGTCGGCGTCCTTCACTTTCCGCAAATTCATTGGCCATACGCTTGGCTTTTTCAAATGAGGCATCATTTTTTATTTCTTTTTTATACACGCCGGATATCGATTTTATTTTTGCTTGATAACGTCCATACACCACTTCTAGTGCGGTGCTAATTTCGCCAAGAGTTGCTCTTGCTCTGGCTGCTTCTACCGCTAAAGCTAATAAATTTCCTTGACCATTTTTTGCAACAGCTGTAATTGTTTTTAAACATCTTTCAACTTCAATTTGATTTCGCGCCGCTTTAAGTTGTTTTAAACGTTCTATTTGTTGGTGACGCACAAGGGCATTATCAACCTCCAAAATATGTAATGGGTCTTCATTTTCCAACTCAAACTTATTCACCCCAACAATAATATCTTGTCCAGAATCTATACGCGCTTGTTTCTTTGCAGCCGCTTCTTCTATTTTTAGTTTTGGTATTCCTGCCTCAATCGCTTTTGTCATTCCCCCTTGATTTTCAATATCTTGAATGATATCCCAAGCGTCATCAGCGATTTGATGGGTCAAGTTTTCAACATAATAACTACCCGCCCAAGGATCTACAGTTTTTATAATTTGTGTCTCTTTTTGTAAGTACAATTGAGTATTTCGGGCAATCCGTGCCGAAAAATCTGTTGGAAGTGCGATGGCTTCATCAAGGGCATTGGTATGAAGACTTTGTGTTCCACCAAAAACTGCAGAAGTCGCTTCTATGCATGTTCGTGCAACATTATTGAAAGGGTCTTGCTCTGTTAGACTCCAACCACTGGTTTGACAGTGGGTCCGAAGTGCCATTGATTTTGGATTTTTTGGATTGAATTGCTTTACAATCTTTGCCCATAAAAGTCGTGCAGCCCTCAGTTTGGCAATTTCCATAAAATGATGCATTCCAATACCCCAGAAAAACGAAAGGCGAGGGGCAAATACATCGATGTCGAGACCAATTTCTAGGCCTTTTTTTAGATATTCAAGCCCATTGGCAAGTGTAAAAGCTAATTCTGTTTCTGGAGTTGCACCCGCCTCTTGCATATGGTATCCAGAAATACTTATGCTATTGAATTTAGGCATATACTGACTGGTGTATTCAAAGATGTCTCCAATTAGTTTCATAGAGGGCTCAGGAGGGTAGATATAAGTGTTTCTAACCATAAATTCTTTGAGAATATCGTTCTGTATGGTGCCACTTAGTTGTTCTAATGTTACGCCTTGTTCTTGTGCTGCAACGATATAAAAAGCCATAATGGGCAAAACAGCGCCATTCATGGTCATCGATACGCTCATTTTGTCCAAAGGAATTTCATGGAAAAGAAGTTTCATGTCCTCTACAGAATCTATGGCAACACCTGCCTTACCGACATCTCCAATGACGCGTTCGTGATCGCTGTCGTAACCCCTATGGGTGGGTAAGTCAAAAGCCACAGAAAGCCCTTTTTGACCTGCGGCAAGATTTTTTTTGTAAAAAGCGTTAGAATCCTCAGCGGTAGAAAACCCAGCATATTGACGAATAGTCCATGGTCGTCTGACATACATTGTAGAATAGGGGCCTCTCAAAAAAGGTGGGGTTCCTGCTCCAAAACCCAAATGCTCTACAGAACTTAAATCCTCTTTGTTGTAAGAAGTTGTTCTTTCATTTTTTTTGCTTTGATCAGCATTGATATGAGAAGAGAGTTTGATATGTTGTACACTTTTTCTACTCATTTTCCAAACGTTTTTTCTCTATCGGTTCTGCTATTCTTTTCGCCAGAATGGGCTCTATCAATGTTTTTCTTGGATTGTGTTTAAGAAATGGATATAGCTGCAATTGAGACTTTATTTTGTCCTCCGTGTTTTGTTGCACATGAATTCCTACAAGTTCTTGCGCTCCAGTATCATAACTGTGTTGTTCTTTTTGTGCATGCTCTTTTATTTTCCGCTGAATCACACCAGATTTTAGAAGTTGCAAAAACCCGCCTTGTGTTTCAATTTCTTTAAACAATTTCAGTGCTTTTTCTGCCAATTGTTTTGTAAGTTGTTCTATGTAATATGAACCTTCTGTCGGATTATTAACTTTATTAAATTGACTCTCGTGCTTCAAAATCAGTAATTGGTTTCTAGAAAGTCGTCTTCCAAATTCATTGTCTTTGTGATAGAGCGCATCGTAGGGTAAATTAATGACAGAATCACTACCTCCCAATGCCGCACTCATCATCTCCGTTGTTGTTCGCAACATATTGATATTGTAGTCATAAATTGTTTTGTTGCGCTTAGTTGGTTCAGATATAATATGACAATTGATGTTTTTTTTATGGTCTTTCATCAAGCTATTCCACAGCCAACGCAAGGCCTGTAGTTTGGCAATTTCAAAGAAATAATTGCCGCCTATTGCAGTTTTAAAAACAATACTTGATTCATTAAAACTTTCATTATCAACAAGATACTCGTATGCGTGGGCGAGGGCATAGGCCAGTTGTTGTACCATACTTGCTCCCGCATTTTGGTAATGCGCCATGTCTACAGATAGTACAGATTTTGCGACCTTCATCGAATGGCAGTAGTCTATGGTGTTTTTTTTATCGGTGGACAAATTACTATACCAATTGCCACTTTTGGCAAGATGTCCGATGCAATCAGAGAGGATAAAAACTTTTGAATTTTGATTTAATTTTAATGCTTCAATTTGTGGTATAAAACTGGGGTCTAAAAATTGTAAATCAAGATATATTCTAATCCTTGAAATATCAATTCCGTCAAGAAGATTTTGAATATTTAATGAAGGTTTTGGTAGTATAAAACAAATGCTTTCTGCTCCTTTACTCAAACATTCTTTTGCTAAATTTTGGGCAGCTTTTACATTTTGAACAAATATCTTTTCTCCTATTAGCCAGGCATCAGATTGATGATCAATTGGGTTTGAGACGATACTAGAATCTGCATGATAAAATGGCTTGACATCGATGCCTTCTAATGATTTCCAAACGAGATTTGAATTAAAATCTTCACCATTCAATTCAAACTGAATACGTTGTTTCCACGCTTGTGAAGATAGTTTCTCAAATTCATTAAATTTCATTCTTTCGGCTTTAGTGTATCTGTCTCTACAATATAAATATCTTCATTTTCTTTTTTCATGGTGTACTTCTCGCGAGCATATTTCTCTACACCCTCTGGAGTTTGAAGTATTTTGATTTGCTTTTTGTCGGAATTAATTTCGTTTTTATAAAATTCTTTTTTCACATTTAGGGCCTCAATCTCACTATTCAATTCTCTGTGAATTAGCCAAGAATTTGCATCGAAAAATAGCATCCAAAAAATAAAAATAACAGTGATCAACAAAAAAATATTTTTGAAAGGTTTGATTATATTTTTTAATCTGTTTATGGTTTTTTTCATACGGGCAACGCATTTATTTTATCGATAAGTTTTGATAACTCAACAGGAGCATTTTTGTGGTTTTCTATGATAAAATCGGCATGAATTTTCATGGGTTCAATAAATTGTTGATGCATTGGTTTTAGTGTTTTCATATAACGTTTCAGCACCTCTTCTGGCGTCCTTCCACGTTCGCTAATGTCTCTGCTTACTCGGCGTTCCATACGCATATCACTTCGGGCATCAACAAATACTTTAAGATCAAAAAAACTACGGAGTTTGGGATAATTTAAAATTAAAATTCCTTCAATAATTAATATTTTTTTTGGTGAAATTGAAATGGTCTCCGCTGTTCTGTTGTGTGTTTGAAACGAATATACAGGTTGTTGTATAGTTTCTCCATTTTTGAGTGCTAGAACATGTTGATATAGTAATTCAAAATCTATAGCATCGGGATGATCAAAATTAAGCCCACAACGTTCTTCAAAGCTCAAATCCGAATTGTCTTTGTAGTACGAATCTTGAGAAATGACTTGTATATCGGAAGATGGAAATTCAGAGACGATTTTCTCAACTATCGTTGTTTTGCCGCTCCCTGTTCCTCCATAAACGCCAATTGTTAACATTTGTTCGTGTTTTGTTTATCACAAAGTTAAGATTTATTTATTGTTTTGCCACAAATAATACTTTTGTGAATACTGTTGATAACTAAATATGTTATTTATGATTAAAACTTTTATTTTTGTATCCTAAAATTTAAAAAGATGTCACAAACTATCGAATCTGTAAAATGCTTAATTATTGGGTCTGGACCTGCAGGTTATACTGCTGCGATCTACGCTGCTCGTGCAAATATGAGTCCTGTACTCTACCAAGGAACACAACCAGGAGGTCAGCTAACAACAACTAACGAAGTTGAAAATTTTCCTGGATATCCAGATGGCGTAACTGGTCCAGAAATGATGCTCGAACTCAAAGCTCAGGCAGAACGTTTTGGTTCCGATGTTCGTGACGGATGGATCACCAAGGTAGATTTTTCTGGAGATACGCACAAAGTTTGGGTCAATGATACGAAAGAGATCCATTGTGATACGGTCATTATTTCTACGGGAGCCTCAGCAAAATATTTAGGTTTAGAATCTGAACAAAAATATTTAAAATTGGGCGGTGGCGTATCTGCATGTGCTGTATGCGATGGCTTTTTCTACAGAAATCAAGAAGTTGTTATTGTTGGTGCCGGAGATTCAGCTTGTGAAGAAGCGCATTATCTTTCAAAATTATGTTCTAAAGTTACAATGCTCGTGCGTAGAGATGTTTTTCGTGCCTCAAAAATTATGGCCAAAAGAGTACAAAACACCGACAATATTGAAATCTTGTTCAATACAGAAACTGTTGAAGTTCTTGGTGATGATCAAGTGGTAACCGGTGTTAAAGTCAAAAATAACAAAACGCAAGCGGAAACAGATATTCCTGCAACAGGATTTTTTGTTGCCATTGGCCATAAGCCAAATACAGATATTTTTAAAGGGTTTTTAAATTTAGACGAAACGGGTTATATCATAAACGAAGCAGGAACTTCTCGTACCAACATCGAGGGTGTTTTTGTCAGTGGAGATGCTGCAGACCATGTGTACAGACAGGCAATAACCGCTGCTGGAACAGGGTGTATGGCTGCTCTAGATGCAGAGCGTTATCTTGCGGCAAAAGAAGGTTAATACACTTTTTTAGTCCGTAAAAGATAAAAAAATTAGCGTAGTTCTGCACCAATTTCTTTTTCAAACTTCTGTTGAAGTTTGCTCATTATCTTATCTATTTGTTTATCTGTTAATGTTTTAGAATCGTCTTGTAGTGTGAAACTTACGGCATAACTTTTTTTACCTTTAGGTAAGTTTTCACCTTTATACACATCAAACAAATTTATATCTGAAAGCACCTTATGATCGGTTTGTTTTGCCAGTTGATAAATCGTTTCAAACTTGATGTCTTCATCTATCAACAGCGCAAAATCACGTCTAACTTCTGGAAATTTTGAAATGGGTTTAAATTTAACTTTGCTCGATGAGATAGAATCAAAAATTAAATCCCAATTAAAATCTGCATAAAACACCTCTTGATCAATGCCAAAAGTTTTGCTAATGTTTTGTTTAACTATTCCAAATTCAACAACAGCAGATTTTCCAATAACAAGCGCCAGACCGTCATCAAAAATATCGCTTTTTATAGGTTTCGTTTTAAGGGTCGTAAGCCCAATTTTTTCAAATACCGAGGATACAATTCCTTTCAGATAATAGAAGTCAACAGTTGTTGTTGGTGTACTCCAATTTTCTGATGTTTTTGATCCTGTCAAAAAGATACTTAGATGTTTGAATTCTTCTCGTTTGTCATCAAATTGGTGGTATGTTTTGCCAAATTCAAACAGTTTCAATTGTGTTTGTTGTCTGTTCAAATTGAACGCTACAGCTTCAAGACCAGAAAACAATAAGGTTCTTCGCATGACGGATAAATCGCTACTGAGAGGATTTAAGATTTTAACGTATTGCTTTTCATTGAGTTGATCACTCAAGGCTGTATATTTTTCAGAACTCAACGAATTGGTCATAATTTCATTAAACCCAAGACTTACAAAATGATTGGCAATTTGACTTTCAATTTTATGTTCTTCTTTTTTAGAAGAAGACGGAATAGAGGCGTTTAATTTGTTTGTGATATCAATATTATTGTACCCATAAACACGAAGAATTTCTTCGATCACGTCAATTTCTCTTTGAACATCATTTCTGTAAGCAGGAATGGTAAGCCCCAGCCCAGTTTCTGTCACACTATTGACTTTTATTTCAAGTGAAGTTAAAATTTGTTTTATTGTTTCACGAGGGATTTCTTGCCCAATAATATTTGTAATATTTTGGAAATTCAGCAATACTTGTTGGTCTTCAATTTTTACAGGATACTCATCCCAAAGATCACTCGATATTTCACCACCTGCAATTTCAGTAATCAGAATTGCTGCATATTTTAACGCATATTTTGTAATGTTGGGATCGACACCACGTTCAAACCTAAAAGAGGCGTCGGTGCTTAATCCGTGTCTTTTGGCCGTTTTTCGAATGCTTACAGGATCAAAGTATGCAGATTCTAAGAAAACATTGGTTGTTTGTTCGCTAATTCCAGAGATGAGTCCACCAAAAACCCCTGCTATACACATTGGTTTTTTTGCATCACAAATCATAAGGTCTTCTTCGTTTAGCGTGCGTTCTACACCATCAAGAGTTACAAATTTTTCATTCTTTTGAGCTGTTCGAACGATGAGTTTTTTGTCTGTAATTTTATCGGCATCAAAAGCATGAAGGGGTTGTCCTAATCCATGCAAAACAAAGTTGGTGATATCAACAACATTATTGATGGGGGCCAAGCCAATTGCTTTTAATCGGTTTTGAAGCCATGTCGGGGAGTCTTGAATATTGACACCAGAAATTGTCACCCCACAATAACGAGGTGCTTTTATTTTATCTTCAACTTCAATGTCAATTTTCAGTGTTCGGCTGTGGACATGAAAACCAGAAACAGACGGGCTCATCAGTTCTGGATTTATACCATTTTGAATCAAACCTGCACGTAAATCTCTTGCTGTTCCAAAATGACTCATGGCATCGGCACGGTTTGGTGTTAGACCTATTTCAAAAATGATATCATTTTCAACTTCAAAATAGGTAGCCAATGGACTTCCAATTTCTGCATTTTCATCCAAAACAAGAATACCGTCGTGACTTGTCCCAAGGCCAAGTTCGTCTTCTGCACAAAGCATTCCGTGACTTTCTTCTCCACGGATTTTTCCTTTTTTTATGTTCCAAGCTTCACCTTCTTGAGTATATAATGTTGTGCCAATTGTAGCTACTGCAACTTTTTGGTTTTTTGCGACATTTGGTGCACCACACACGATTTTTAGGGGTTTGTCTGCTCCTATGTCTACAGAAGTCAACTTTAGCCGATCTGCGTTGGGGTGTTGCGTACATTCTAAAACTTGTCCTACGACAATACCTTCCAGTCCTCCTTTTACAGATTGAAATACCTCTGTTCCTTCGACTTCAAGTCCTAAGTCGGTGAGTAAGTTTGATGTTTTTTCGGAATCCCAGTCAGTATTGACATATTGTTTTAGCCAGTTGTATGAAATTTTCATGCTGTAATTTTATTGCATTGCAAAGATAATCCAAAGGAATTAGCTTTCAAATAAAAAGCCCTACCAAAAGGTGGGCTTTATAAATTTAAATTTTGTTGTTATTATTGTCCAGACAATTGTTTCATTTCTTTTTCGATCATGTCATAAAACTGATCAATTTTTGGCATAACGACTACACGTGTACGTCTATTTTTTGCTCTATTTTCTGCAGTTTCATTATCAACTAATGGGACATAACTACTTCTTCCTGCAGCAATAAGTTGAGAAGGATTGACCCCTAGTTTTTGCAATTCACGAATGATTGAAGTTGAGCGTTTGACACTCAAATCCCAGTTATCCAACAGCACGCCGCTACTAAAACTTCTACTGTCTGTATGTCCTTCTATCATGGCTTCAAATTCTGGTTTGTCCGAAATAACTTTAGCGACTTTTTCCAATACTGATTTAGCTTTTTCAGTTACAATGTAGCTCCCGCTTTTGAATAAAAGCTTGTCTGAAATTGAAATAAAAACAACGCCTTTTTCTACATTGATTTCGATGTCTGGATCATCAATACCAACCGATTTTTTTAAACTCGATACGATGGCAAGAGTCACACTGTCTTTTTTTGTTAATGCATCTTGAAGGCGACTGATTTTTAGATCGCGTTCTTGTAAACTTTCTAGTGTTTTTTCAAGATTTTCTGCACCTTTTGTTGTGAGAACAGTCATTTCTTTGGTGCTGCTAAAAAGGGCATCGTTTGTTTTTCTGAGATCTTTCAACTGCTCTTTCATGGCTGTCAAACTTGCATCAGAAGCGGCTTTATCTGACAAACACACATTAAGTTTCATCGCAGTTGTGTTCAGTAAATCTTTGGTTTCTTTCAATTCTTTTTGGGCTGCAACCAACTCTTTGTTTGGCCCGCAGGAAGAAAAAATTAAAGCGGAAATAATTCCTAGTGTAAATAGCTTATTCATGTTAAAAAAAATTATATCATTAGAAGTTGCATCAAATTTAAAAAAAAATCTGTTGCTTACATCAATAATGAACGTTAATTAATGATTTTTTAATTTAGAGAATTTTGAAATTTTTAAAACAAAATAATTCCAAACGATTGAATGGAGTCTAAAATAGCCCCTTCTTTTGGGGTTTTTACTCCTAAAATGAAGAATTTTGGGTAGTGCTTTATAAAATCCACCATGAGCTTCTATTATGGCCCATGTGTGTTTTGGTTTTCCTAATATCAAAAAATGGATTCCCGCAATTCCATCCAAAATTAATCTCAACAAAACGAGAATAAATAGCGGCCCTTTAGCGTTTTTTACAAGTGTAAAAAGACTGTTCCTAAAATTGAGATATGTTTTTTTTGGGCTAGAGGCATGCAGGCTGGCACCTCCAACATGAAAAACGCTAGACCTACCAACATATTTGATGTTGTAGCCTTTGTTGTACGCCCGCCAGCAGAGATCAATTTCTTCCATATGGGCAAAAAAATCAGTATCAAACCCCTCTAACAAATTAAAAGCTTTTGACCTTATAAAAAAACAAGCGCCAGAAGCCCAAAAAATAGTTTTTTCGTCGTTGTATTGCCCATGGTCTTTTTCAACAGAATTAAAAATTCTTCCTCTGCAATAGGGGTAACCCAATCTGTCAATAAATCCACCAGCGGCACCTGCGTATTCGAAAGTATCGGGATTTTTTTGATCTAAAATTTTTGGTTGAATTATAGCAACATCCGACTCCAATTTGAAACACTCTACAATAGGATTCAACCAGTTTTTTGTTACTGCAACATCAGAATTGAGTAAACAAAAAACATCGGCTTTGATGCCTTTTAGAGCTGTATTGTAGCCCTCAGCATAACCATAGTTTTTAGAGAATTTTATAATGTTTATTTTGGGATGATTATTTTTGATATAATCGATGGAATTATCGCTAGACCCATTATCGACAACATAAATATCATGTTCAGCACTATGATCAACCACCGATGGTAGGAATGCTTCCAAAAGATGCTTTCCGTTCCAATTTAATATGACAACAGCGATATTCATACCCTCTTGTTTTGTGGTAAGTAATTAGGTAAAGATTCTAAAAATTGATACGATTTTGATGCGGGATTCATTGTACAATAATAATGATTTATTCCATTAGTAATCATCATATAGGTTGTGTCTAAAGTTAAGTTGTATTGGGCAATTTGATCAAAAACACTTTGATCGATAGCCACACTCGGAGCTTTACATTCAATAATACAGCATACGCTGCCATCGGTATTAAATATGACAATATCGTAACGCTTTTTTTGATGGTGGACGTACAGCTCTTTTTCTACATTAATCAACGAGATTGGATATTTTTTTTCATAAATTAAATAATGCAAACAGTGTTGTCGTACCCATTCCTCTGGTTGGAGTACCACAAATTTTTTACGAACTTCATCAAAGATTTGCGTTTTATTTTCGCTATTTTTGAGTCGGAATTTATAGGATGGAAAGTTTAACTTTTGCACACTACAAATTTGCTAATTTTTTTCTGAATGCATACAGTACAATCTATTTTAAATGAAATTAAATCTGGAAAAATTTCTCCTATTTATTTTTTAATGGGTGAAGAATCTTTCTTTATCGATCAAATTTCGACTTTTATTGAAACTTCTCTTCTTGAAGAAGGGCAACGTGGGTTTGATCAAACTGTAATTTATGGAAAAGACACTTCAATAGATGCCATTGTATCAAGTGCAAAACGTTTTCCGATGATGGCGAGTCGTCAGGTAATCATTGTCAAAGAGGCACAAAATTTAAGCAGAACAATTGAACAATTACTTGCATATGCTCAACATCCTCAACCAACAACAACATTGGTTTTTTGTTACAAATACAAAACCATTGACAAAAGAAAAGCGTTGTACAAGGCGCTTTCTAAGACCCATGTTGTTTTTGAAAGTAAAAAAGTTTATGACAGTAAAATCCCTGCTTTTATAAGCAGTGAACTACACAAGATGAATCTTCAGATTACTCCAAAAGCCAGTTATTTGCTGAGTGATTATTTGGGTAACGATTTGTCTAAAATTTCAAATGAGTTAACAAAGCTAAAATTGGTCATAGGCCATGAAACTATGATTACTCCAGAGCTAATTCAAGACAATATTGGAATTTCTAAAGATTACAATAATTTTGAATTACAAAATGCTATTGCCCAACTTAATCACAAAAAAGCCTATCAAATTGTTCGCTATTTTTCGGAAAATCCAAATCAGCATCCCATGGTTGTTACCGTTGCAACCTTGTATAATTTTTTCACAAAACTGATGACTTTACACACCGTTAGCGATAGAAACCCAAAAACACTTTCAAGAGCCATTGGCGTGAACCCCTATTTTTTGGATGATTATATTGTTGGTGCAAGAAATTTCCCCATGCGACGCATTAGTGGTGTCTTTCAAACATTGCGAACTATGGATACAAAAAGCAAGGGTGTAGATGCTAATTTAAAACCTAAAGATTTGTATAACGAGCTTGTTTTTAGGATTTTAAATTAAATTTATACTGTAGTTTAGTTACAATTTCGTTTTGCAAAAAGAGCAGCACCTACAATTCCAGCATTGTTTTTGAGTTCGGCAGCTTTTAAGGGTGTTTTAATATCAATATAGGATTCAAATTGATTTATTTTTTTGCTTACACCACCACCAAGGATGATTAAATCTGGATTGAAACTTTTTTCTACATGATTTAAAAAGAAATTTAAACGTTTACCCCATTTTTTAAAATCCCATTCATTGCGTTTTCTGGCAGCGTCAGAGGCAAAAGATTCCATAATATCCCCCTTTTTTCCATACAATCGCCCCAGTTCAAAATTCGATAATAATTCTCCATTAAAAAATACACCCGAACCAATTCCTGTTCCGATAGTGATGGTCATGACAAGTCCCTTTTCATTTTTTCCTTCACCAAATTCCATGACACCCATTGCCGCAGCATCGGCATCATTGACAACAAAAAAATCGTTTCCAACTTTAGATCTAAACAACTCATCTACTTGTGTACCTTGCCAAGACTGATCCAAATTACCATAATGCATTGCTTTTCCATTTTTGATAATAGTGGGAAATGAAACCCCAACATTGCTTTCCCATTGGTGTTGGCTGCAAAGCGTTTTTATAACCTCAGAAATAGCTTCTGGTGTAGCAGGTTTTGGAGTAGGAATTCGCAACCTTTCGCCAACAAGCGTTCCTGTTTCTGTATCAACAATTGCCGCTTTTATGCCAGATCCTCCTATGTCTATTCCTAGTATTTTCATGATTTATGATTTTAATTCTTCTATTTGAAGCTTATACTCAAACTGTAAATCGTCATGTAGTTTTGCCGTCTTTTTTAGTGCAGATTCAAGTTGCCTGTTGTATATATTGCTTAGTGTTTTATTTTTAAAAATTGATGGAGTTATTTCATGCATTTTAGAACAAAAATACAGTAGGAGTTCTATTTCAGTTTCTGGTTGATTTGAGTATCGAGCATACTTTCGAATGCGACGTAAAATTTTACGTACACTTTTTTTGATATAAAAATAATGCTGAGTGTTGATGTCCAAAAAAAGTATATCTAACTGACTTTTAATGCTTTGCACGTAGCCAAGTTCGTCTTCTGCTTCAAATAGAAGATACGTAAGGAGTTCTTTGTTTTCAAGTTTGAAACGTGCCAAACGCAAGCAAAGTTGCTTGAGTTTTTCGTTGTCTAAATACTCTAATTCTTTTCTGAGTTGAACGACACTTGCTGCTTTCATAGAATCGTAATATTACAATTTTTCAAAAATTATCACAATACTTCTTCAATTTTATTTCATTTATGCAGTCAAATAAAAATAAGTTAAATCTTCATGCACAACCAAACAGATATGTATTTTTGCAAGATCATATGGATTCATTAACACAAATTGTATTGGGCGCTGCTTGCGGGGAAGCAGTTTTAGGGAAAAAAATTGGCAACCGCGCATTGCTTTTTGGTGCGATAGGGGGTACAGTGCCAGATTTGGATGTTTTTGTTGGCAAGTGGATTTTTAGTAATGAAATTCAAGCCATGGCATTTCACCGAGGTTTTATGCACTCGATACTTTTTGCAGTATTGGCGGGTGTAGGGCTAGGATATGCTGTTTTTTGGATGTACAACAGGGGCTCACGATTGGGAACAACAACCCCTAAAGATTGGATAAAATTGTTTTTTATTTCAATATTTACTCACCCCATTTTAGATTGCTTTACAGGATATGGCACCCAATTATTTGCACCATTTTCAAACTACAGAGTAGCGTTTGATAATATCGCTGTCGCTGACCCTTTTTATACACTCCCTTTTTTGGTCTCTTTGATTATTTTGATGTGCTTTAAGAGAACATCAACAACGAGAAGAACTTTTTTGAAAATAGGTTTGGGAATTAGCTCTGTTTATATGGTGTTTACTTTGATAAATAAGTATTATATCAATTCAGTTTTTAAGTCAGATTTGGCACAAAAAAGGATCAAATATAATCGCTTTAAGAGTCAACCCACAATTTTAAATAATATACTTTGGTATGGAGTTGCTGAGTCTGATACTGCATATCATGTGGCGTTTTATTCTATTTTGGATCAAAAAAAGACACCAAGAAAATGGCAAAGTATTCCAAAAAATCATCAGCTTGTGTCGTCAACTCATAAGGATATAAAAACCTTGATTTGGTTTAGTGATGGATTTTATTCAATATCCAAAACAACAGAAAAAGACACTTTTATTTTTAAAGATTTGCGTTATCCACTTTTAAATGAAGATGACCCCAATTCTTCAGTATTTAGTTTTAAGATAAAGCATGAAAACAACCGATGGGTTGCGCAGCCATTCTATCCTAAAGATATGAAAGAAAAAGACGTTTCAGCATTTTTGGAACGCCTCAAGGGGATCTAAAGAATACCCACCGATACCATGCATTTTTTCATGGACAAATAGGTGCGTTTGATATCATTATCCAATCCAACAGAAAACCGAATTAAACCTTCGCTCAATCCCATTTCTTTTTGTTCGTCTTCCGGAATCTCAGAAGACGTGGAGCTTCCAGGCGCACTGAATAAGGTTTTATAAAATCCTAAGCTCACGGCCAAATATCCAAGATTTTCTTTTTGCATGAGCTCCATTAAAGCATTTGCTTTATCAAGAGTTCCAACATCAATAGTAAGCATACCACCAAAGCCATATTCTTCATTCATTTGATTTTTGAAAATTGCATGTGATGGGTGAGATTCAAGTCCTGGATACACAGTCTTTATACCGTCATTTTTAAATTGATGAGCCAAATACATGGCATTGTGGCTGTGTTGCTTCATTCTGATATGAAGTGTTCTTAAATTTTTTAAAATGGATGCAGCTCTTAGACTGTCCATACTTGCTCCGAGCAGCATCGCAGCGCCGTCATTAACATTACGAAGATGATCAATCAATTCTTGACGGCCACAAACCACACCGCCAATAGTATCACTCGAACCATTAATAAATTTTGTTAGACTATGTATGACAATATCTGCACCCAATACTTTTGGTGATATAGAAAGTGGCGAAAATGTATTGTCAACAACCAATTGAATATTGTATTTTTTTGCAATTTTAGATAAGCCGCGAATGTCTGCAACTTCGAGCAGCGGGTTGCTAACAGACTCGCAATATAAAACGGTGGTTTTCTCTGTAATAGCATCTTCTATTGCCGCCAAATTTGTAATGTCCACAAAAGCAGTGTTTATCCCAAATTTTGGAGCAAAATTTTTAAGAAAAGCATAGGTACCCCCATATATGGTTCGGCTAGAGACTACATGATCTCCAGTATTACACAATTGCATCAAAACTGCCGTAATAGCACCCATTCCAGAGGCCGAAACATTGGAGGTTTCTGTGCCTTCCATGGCCGCCAAAGCCGCTCCAAGATAAAGATTTGATGGCGAGCTGTGCCTAGAGTAGAGGTAGCATCCATCGGCATTACCCTCAAAGGTGTCAAACATTGTTTTTGCAGAAAGAAAAGTATAGGTAGATGAGTCCGAAATGGAAGGGTTTACTCCTCCAAATTCTCCGAAATATTGTAAATCTTGAATAGCGTCTGCCGGCTTCATAAATAATGATTATTTTTAGTCAAATATCACTATTAAAAGAATTATAAACAATTACTATTTATATTTATAGAAAATTATTCTTTTAAATTTAAAAAATTTAGATAAAAATTTTATATTTTTGTGTAAATTAATTTATTTAAAGATGTTTTTTCGATATGAAACTAGATGAACTTGATATAAAAATACTTCGCCTGCTTCAAAAAGATGCTAAACTAACCAACAAAGCACTTTCTGCAAAGTTATCACTTTCTGTAACAGCAATTTACGAACGGATCAAAAAACTTGAAAAAACAGGGTTTATAGAAGGTTATGTGGCATTATTATCCAAAGAAAAAGTAGGAAAGTCCTTTGTTGCATTTTGTCATGTGAAGCTCATTCAACACACCCAAGACAACGTCAAACAATTTGAACGCGAGGTTATTGCTATTGAAGAAGTTTTGGAATGTTATCATTTGAGTGGCGACTATGATTATCTTCTTAAAGTTCATGTTAAAGACATGGAATCCTACCGAAAATTTATGATAGAAAAACTAACAAATTTGAATCATATTGGCAGTACCCATAGCATGTTTATGATCAATCAAGTGAAACATACAACAGCTCTAAATATTTAAAATTTTATCTCCTGTATTGAGCGGAAGTTTGTACTTTTGTTTCTATTAAAATTATAGAATTATGAAATCATATGACGTTGCTGTAATTGGTTCCGGCCCCGGAGGCTATGTCGCAGCCATTCGTTGTGCACAACTCGGAAAAAGTGTAGCCATTATTGAAAAATACAACACTATGGGTGGTACATGCCTCAACGTAGGTTGTATTCCAAGTAAAGCTTTATTGGATTCTTCTCATCATTTTGAAGATGCCGTAAAACACTTTGATACTCACGGAATTGAACTTCCTGGAGAGGTGAAAGTCAATCTTGAAAAAATGATGGCACGAAAACAATCTGTTGTAGACCAAACAACTGTAGGTATAGAGTTTTTGATGAAAAAAAATAACATTGACGTTTATCATGGCGTAGGCGCTTTTAAAGATGCCACACATATTTCTATTAGTGGAGATACGCCTCAAGAAATTGAAGCAAAACACACCATTATAGCTACAGGAAGCAAGCCTTCTGCACTTCCTTTTGTCAGCGTTGATAAAGAGCGTATTATTACATCTACAGAAGCCTTGAAACTCAAAGAAATTCCAAAACATCTCATTATTATTGGGGGTGGAGTTATTGGTTTGGAACTTGGACAAGTTTACAAACGCCTTGGCGCAGAAGTGACTGTGATTGAATATATGGATCGCATCATTCCAACAATGGATAAAAGTCTTTCTAAGGAATTGAACAAAGTCCTCAAAAAGCAAAAATTTAAAATCAACACCTCTCACAAAGTAACCTCGGTTTCTAGAGAAGGCAATACGATTACAGTTACTGCAGAAAACAAAAAAGGAGAAAGCGTTTCATTTGAAGGGGACTATTGCTTGGTGTCTGTAGGTCGAAGCGCCTATACAGCTGCCTTAAATACAGAAGCGGCAGGAGTAGAATTGAATGAACGTGGTCAAGTGGTTGTTAATGATCACTTACAAACTACAGCTTCCAATATCTACGCCATTGGCGATGTTGTTCGAGGCGCTATGTTGGCTCACAAAGCCGAAGAAGAGGGTGTTTTTGTAGCCGAAACCATAGCTGGACAAAAACCACACATCAATTATAATCTAATTCCTGGCGTGGTATATACATGGCCAGAAGTAGCCGCTGTTGGAAAAACAGAAGAAGAACTGACAAATGCTGGTGTGGCCTATAAAACGGGTCAATTTCCTATGCGAGCTTTAGGGAGAAGCCGTGCAAGTATGGATCTGGATGGTTTTGTAAAAATTCTAGCCGATCAAACCACAGACGAAATTTTGGGTGTGCACATGATTGGTGCGCGTTGCGCCGATTTGATTGCAGAAGCTGTCGTTGCTATGGAATTCCGCGCCTCTGCCGAAGATCTTTCTAGAATGTCTCATGCGCATCCCACATTTACAGAAGCTATTAAAGAAGCTGCTCTTGCAGCAACAGAAAATAGAGCACTGCATATATAATTGATACACAGAATATTATATTAAAAGCGGTCAAAAATGATCGCTTTTTTTTATAAATTTATAGTAGATCCTTTTTTTTGTTAGAAAAAAATGTATATTTAAATGATTGATTTACAGTTAATTGTCTAACATTTAAACAATTTTATTAAACAAAATTAATATTACTAACAGAGCACCCAAAAATGTAAAGTGCAAAAGCAACCCAAATCGCTTTGAACCCACATCATCAAGAACACCAACTATCCGACGAAGCATTAGTATATGCTATTATTCAAAAAGAGCAAACCTATCTTTTTGAAACATTATATGATCGCTATTATTCAATCATATACGGCCGATGCTTAAACTTTTTTAAAAACAAACAAGATGCTGAAGATGTATCTCAAGAGATCTTTTTTAAAATATTTTTGAAGCTTGATACTTTTTTGTTTAAGTCTAAATTTTCTACTTGGCTATATCGTTTTACACTAAATTATTGCATCAATTACAAACGAAAAATTAAGTACAGAAATTTAGAAAATGATTTTATTGATACAGAAAAACTAAGCGAACAATTTTTCAGTTATAATTACGACACTTGTTTTATAGATGAGTATCAATTGGATCGGTTGAAACAAGCAATTAGTTTGTTGTCCAAGCACGAGCAGAAGTTAATTTTATTAAAATACTGTGGCTTTATGACCATCAAAGAAATGGCTAAAGCTTATAACCTTGGAGAAAGCGCCATTAAAATGAAATTAAAACGGATTAAAAAAAAGATATTAATTAATTATAAGAAAATCAGTTTAAAAGACCCAAAATTTGTTTAATTAGTTTCGTTTTTTACGATTATAGTTTTTATCCCCGCGAGTTTTTGGTTTTTTATATTTTTTTCCAATAGTCCTTTTGTAGGATCCGCCAAGATTCACCTTTTTATTTTTCTCTTTTTTTTCGTGAAAAGCTGGCCCAGGGACATCGTCGTTATTGTTCTTGTGTGGATTGTAGCGTTCCTTTACAATATTTCTTTCCTCTGGCATCAATTCATTTGATTTCTCAACTTCATTTGGCCAGTCGCAAACCTGAATTTCAAAATCCATGTAGCCCTCGATTTGTCGTCTAAAATCTTGCTCTTTATTGGTTGACAAAAGGATGCTTTCGCCCTGTTTTTGTGCACGTCCAGTTCGGCCAATACGATGCATATAATTTTCGCAAAATTCTGGAGTATTGAAACTAATGACATGAGAAACAGCTTCGATGTCTATTCCACGCGCCATAAGGTCTGTAGTCACCAAAATTCTGTAAGTTCCATTTTTAAACTCTTCGATGGCATTACGCCTGTAATTTTGAGATTTATTGGAGTGTAGTACGCCACATTCATTTCCAAAATTGAGATCCAACGCTTCAAACAAACGATCTGCAATACGTTTTAGATCGACAAAAATAAGCACCTTTCTAAACGTTTCTTTTTGAGCTAACAAAAAGAGCAGGAGATTTAGCTTAGAATTATAATTGGGCACATCAAAACGCTTTTGCTTGATGTTTTTTAGAGGCGTACCCGAGAGTGCGGTAGTGACTTTATTTGGATTTCTAAAAAAGTTGGAAATAATATGTTCAACATCAGAATTCATTGTTGCAGAGAACATAATGTTTTGACGTTGCTCTGGAAGTAAATCAAAAATATTAATAAGCTGATGTCGAAAACCCAAATCGAGCATGACATCTACTTCATCAATAACTAATTTTTGAATATTTTTCAATCGTAATGCTCTACTCACAGCCAAATCATATAATCGTCCTGGCGTTGCAACGACAATATCTGCGCCATTTTCAATTTCTTTTTTTTGAGTATTTATATTAGTTCCACCAAAAATTCCAACAATTTTGAAAGGTAATTCTTTAGAAAGCTTTTCAATAGATTCTACCACTTGTAACACCAATTCTCTTGTAGGAACGAGAATCAAAACTCGAGGAGATGCATCAGAGGGTTGCCTTAGGTTTCTCAACAATGGCAATGTGTAGGCCATTGTTTTTCCAGTTCCTGTTTGCGCAATTCCAATAAGGTCTCTACCAGAGCAAATTTTCGAGAATGAAGCACTTTGAATGGCTGTAGGATGCGTGAATCCTAGTTGTGCAATAGCATCATGTAATGCAGGGGTGAGTTTAAAATCGCTGAAAGTCTCCAAATTAAAAAATTTATTCAAAGGTAATGTATTCTTGCAAAGTAGGTGTGTATTTCAATATATCTGATTAAATTTACATTCAAAACTGTTTTTATCACATTTGAGAACACAATACCAATTTAAACCAGAATGTTTTGACACCTTCAAAAGGCAACTTTTGCAATGGGCCAATACTTTTGAAGAAGTTGTTTGGCTAGATTCAAATCATTACAATCAAACACACAGTAGCTTTGATGCTGTATTGGCAGTTGACGCCTTTTCAAGTTTACAACTTTCTCCAAATCAAGGATTTGACCAATTGGAAATCTACCAAAAAGAAACTTCGGATTGGATTTTTGGTTATCTTTCATATGATTTAAAAAACGATATTGAAAAGCTTCATTCTTCAAATTATGATGGTCTTCTATTTCCTGATTTATTTTTCTTTCAACCCAAAAAAGTATTTCTTTTTCGAGGCGATGAAGTGATCATCCATTACCTTAATGAATTTTCGGCTTGTATTGAAGACGATTTGAACTCCATAGAAAAGCAGTCGTTTCAAACTAAAAATAGAAATGCTGTAGCGTTAAAAATCGATGCGCGAACTTCAAAATCATCATACCTCGATAAAGTAAAAACGTTACAATATCACATAAATAGAGGCGACATTTATGAGGCCAATTTTTGTCAAGAATTTTATACCTATGGGACAATAGACCCTTTGGCAACTTTTTATAAACTTCAAAAAAGCTCAAAACCACCATTTTCTGCATTTTTAAAAAATGGCAACCACTTTGCACTGTCTGCTTCTCCAGAGCGGTATTTGAAAAAAAATGGAAATGTTGTTATTTCTCAGCCGATCAAAGGAACATCTAGGCGGTCTGTCCTTGCCGATGAAGATGCACAATTAAAAGCTAATTTAGAGATCGACCCCAAAGAACGCAGCGAAAATGTCATGATTGTAGATTTGGTTCGCAACGATTTATCAAGAATTGCAGAAAAAGGAACGGTCAAAGTCGATGAGCTTTGTGGTTCTTACACATTTGCTCAAGTTCATCATTTGATTTCTACTGTAAGCGCGTCAATAAAAAATGAATATTCTTCTGTAGATGTCATCAAGTCAACTTTTCCTATGGGGAGTATGACTGGTGCACCAAAAATATCGGCAATGACAATTATCGAGCAATTGGAAGATGCCAAACGAGGGCTTTATTCTGGTGCGATAGGCTATTTCACTCCAAGTGGTAATTTTGATTTTAATGTGGTCATTAGAAGTATCTTGTACAACAAAACCAAATCGTACATTTCTTTTTCTGTTGGAAGTGCTATCACCTCCAAAAGTAAGCCAGAATACGAATATGAAGAATGCCTTGTAAAAGCACAGGCATTGCGAGAAGCCCTGGAAAATTAATTTGTATTTTTGCGCTATGCAACAGGCTTTTGATCAACATATTAAATCACATTTTCCATTTCTTTTAGAACAAAAAGTTTTGGTGGCTACTTCTGGCGGATTGGACAGTATGGTATTAACAGATTTATGTTTAAAATCCAATTTAGATATTGGCTTGGCGCATTGTAATTTTAAATTGCGAGACAAGGAAAGTGATGCCGAAGAAGCTTTTATTTTAGAATATGCAAAAACCCATAGTCTGGCTGTTTTTTCAAAACAATTTGACACCACCCATATTGCAGAGTCTTCAAAAATATCTATTCAAATGGCCGCTCGGCAGTTGCGTTACAATTTTTTTGATACACTCTCCAAAACGCACCAATTTGAATCGCTACTTACGGCCCATCATGCCGATGATAATTTAGAAACATTTTTCATCAATTTAAATAGAGGTTCGGGAATTGATGGCCTTCTAGGAATCCCTAAAATTAATCAAAATATTATTAGACCTTTATTGCCATTTACTAGGGATCAGATTTATAATTATGCAAAAAAAAATCATATTGAGTGGTGTGACGATAGCAGCAATGCGAGTCTGAAATATACACGGAATGCACTGCGGCATCAACTTATTCCAGAGTTGAAAACTATTTTTCCAACCATCATTGAAGCGCTTCATAATACCCAAAGCAACCTCGAAGCATCTCAAGATTTATTGAAAAATCACATTACTGACATTGAAAAACGAGTTGTTCAGTTTTCAAATTCTAATGGAACGCATTATTCTGTTGAACAGCTTAAATTGCTCAATCCGTTGCGGTCCTATATTTTTCCTTTGTTTGGAAAGTTTGGTTTTACAGATTTGGATGAACTTTGTAATTTGATTGATGCACAATCGGGGAAACAAATTCACTCCAAAACGCACACCATTTTAAAAGATAGAGCTGTATTAATTTTAACGCCAAAAGACGTTTCAAACGCTCACTTTTTTTTGACTATTAATGACATAAAAAGTGGTATTAAACTTGACAAATTTGGTGTATTTCTAAATTTTAGAGAGGATATAAAATTAGGTGATTCTTCCAAAAACACTTTATTTTTAGATTATGATAAACTTCAATTACCTCTTACTTTACGATCTTGGACAGCGGGTGATTTTTTCTACCCTTCAGGAATGTCTGGCAAAAAAAAACTGAGTAAGTATTTTAAGGACGAAAAATTATCTTTAATTCAAAAATCAAAAGTACTTTTGTTGTGTTCTAATGATGATGTTGTTTGGGTTGTAGGAATGCGTCCAGACGCCCGTTTTTTGGCCACATCAAAAACAAAACATATTTTAAATGTCAATGTAGTTCATGCCACAGATTGATTCTATTTTTACAGCTTCAAAACTTTTTAAAAATGCATTTGTTTCAACGGTCTATTCGGGCTTATTTCGTCGAGTAAAGATTCGCCAAGAAAGAGAACGCATACATCTTAGCGATGGTGATTTTTTAGATTTAGACTGGAGTTCTTCCACTTCAGCATCAAAGCAACTTGTTATTTTACTTCATGGCATGGAGGGCAATGGACAACGCCCTTATGTGACTGGTGTGGCCAGACATTTTAATGCCAATGGGGTAGATGCTGTTTGTGTAAATTTTCGAAGTTGTAGTGGAGAATTAAACAAAAAATTCTCTAGTTTTCACTCTGGTCAAACCAACGATTTGAACGATGTAATTCATCATATTGTAACTCATTACAAATACACTTCAATTTTTCTGAAAGGGATAAGTTTGGGTGGAAATATTGTTTTGAAATATCTAGGTGAGAATCAAAATATACCTCCACAATTAAAATCGGCGATGGCAGTTTCTGTACCCATAGATTTGGCGGCATCCTCAAAAGCGCTACACCAATTCAAAAATATATTATTTCATATTTATTTTATGATGGGGTTGAAGTATAAGTTGATGCAAAAGCAACGCCAATTTCCTAACAAAATATCACGAAAAACACTGTATAAAGTGTGGACACTTCGCAGTTTGGATGAAGTATATACTGCCAAAGCAAATGGTTTTAAAAACGCTTCAGATTATTACAATAAAGCGAGCAGCTTACAGTATTTATCCGCCATAAAAACCCCTGTTTTATTGCTTAATGCCAAAAATGATTCTTTTCTAACCCCTTCATGTTTTCCATATACAATCGCTGAAAAAAGTAAGTATTTATATATTGAAACCCCAGTCCATGGCGGTCATGTTGGATTTATCTCCAAGGGAGGTGTTTATTATAACGAAAAGAGAGCTTTAGAATTCTTTAGAGAATTTCAATAATTGAGTGTAAATTTTATCAATTGGAAAGCCCATTACATTAAAGTAAGAGCCATCAATTTTTGTAACACCAATTTGTCCAATCCAATCTTGAATGCCATATGCTCCAGCTTTGTCCATGGGATTATAATTATTGATATAAAATTCAATTTCTTTTTCTGACAATTCTTTAAATGTCACTTTTGTTGTGGAATTAAAAATATATTCTTTGGACCAACTTTTTATGCACACAGAGGTAATCACATCATGAGTTTTCCCGCTGAGTTTTTGGAGCATCAGAAAAGCATCTTCTTTGGTTTTTGGTTTTCCTAGCGCTACATCTTCATGCCATACGATAGTGTCACTTGTAATGAGAACATCGTTTGGTTTTAATTCTTCTGTAAATGCATTTGATTTTAGCTTTGCCAAATAATCTGATATATCACTTTGCGTAAGTTCTTTTGGATACTGTTCATCAATTTGTTTTAATCGAATCTCAAAAGGCACGCCCAATGATTTTAGGAGGTCTTGGCGTCTTGGAGACCCCGAGGCTAAAATTAGATTTTTAGATTTTAAATGTTTCTTTAACATTTTTGATGTTTAATCATTTTGAGCATCAAAATCACTCATCCACAGTCCTTTAACTTTCATTACTTGCTCAATAACATCTCTAACAGCGCCACAACCACCATTCACATGTGAAATATAATCTGAAATCGCTTTGATTTCTGGAGCAGCATCTTGAGGACAGCAGGGCAGTCCTACAAGTTTCATCACAGGAAAATCTGGAAGATCATCACCCATATACAACACCTGGTTTGGGTCTAAATCGTATGTATCCAATAAGCGATTAAAATGCTGTACTTTGTCGTGTGCACCCAAAATTACCTCTTTTATCCCTAAGCCTTTCAACCGTTGACGAACGCCTTCATTTTTTCCACCAGAAATGATGAATATATTCAAACCTGCTTCAACAGCCGCACGAAGTGCATACCCATCTCTTGTGTGCATTTTACGAAGTAAATCTCCATTAGTTTGAACCAACAAAGAACTATCAGTAAGGACGCCATCGATGTCAAAAATTAGAGTGGTTATTGTATTTAAAAGTGCTTTGTAATTTTTCTTAGCCATGTGTTTTTTGAATTGATTTTGTGAGTTGCTCATATAAGTCTTTGTAATTTGGGTGAGACTCTAAAAGCTTTAAATGTGTTTTTATTGTTTTTGTATCGCGCCTTTTTGCTGGGCCTGTTTGTGCCATGTAGGGCGACAAGTGTTGTACTTTTTTTGCGGTTTCAAGTATGAGGGGTTTTAGAATATCAAAATCTAGGCCTTTTTCGTCGGTGAGTTCGTGGGCAATACGATACAATTGGTTGGTGAAATTATTTACAAAAACAGCAGTCAAATGCAATGCCTGTCGCTGTTCTGAGTTGATGGTGTATGTTGGGCTATTTAAAGCTTTAGCAACTTGCTTTAGCGTATTTCGATCTTTTTTGTCTGTTGATTCAACACAGATCGGAACATTTTTAAAATCAATTGCAGCAATTTTTGAAAAAGTTTGAAGCGGATAAAAAACACCTCTTCTGTTTTTGGAATTTAATAATCGCATCGGTACGCTACCAGATGTATGGACTACCAATCGATCTTTGAATGGTATTTGATTTGAAAGTTCTTCTACAGCGCTGTCGCTTACGGCAATAACATAAACGTCTGCGGTGGTAAGAGCATTCAAATTATGACATATTTCTACAGTAATGTGTTCTGTTGGATTATTTATTTTTGACCTATTATACCATTGAATCAATCTTAAATTTTCGGCATGATGTATGGCTCTACACAAATGTGTACCTACATGTCCAGCTCCTAAAACAACAACAGAAATCATAATGCTAAATTACGGAAGTGTAGGGTTTTTTGAAAGGGAATACAATGGTTTATAAAAAATTATTAAAATAAGTGTTAAAAGCGTGATTTTAAAATTACTTTTTATAAAAAGTAAGTACCTTTGTAATCCATAAAAATTGACTTTTTTGATGCTCAAAAAAATTGCCAATATTCTTTTTTCTACACGCCTCACCGCAGTTTTGTTTATTGCCTATGCTGCAGCTATGGCTGTTGGTACTTTTTTGGATGTAGGTCAAAGCACCTCGCCAACACCATACTCTCGAAATTTGATTTATAATGCTTGGTGGTTTGAGGCGATTATGGTTGTTTTCATGATTAACTTTGTTGGAAATATTTTTAGATACCGCTTATTGCGTAAAGAAAAATGGGCAACATTAGTGCTGCATTTATCGTTTATTTTTATCCTTTTAGGTGCTTTTATAACACGATATCATGGTTTTGAGGGGATGATGGCTATTCGTGAGGGTGCAACAGAAAACACATTTCTATCTCAAAAAACGTATATCACTACATATATAGATGGCGATTATAAAATAAATGGCGAGCTCCAGCGATTGGTTCGAAATGATGAAGTTGATTTCTCTCCACGTTTGCATAACGATTACAGTTTTCAAACCTCATATGGTAATATTCCGGTATCTGTAGAACTTGTCAATTTTATTTCTGGAGCTGAAGAAGATATCGTTCCTGACTATAGTGGAGAATATTATTTAAAATTGGTAGAAGCGGGGAGTGGAGCACCACATAATCATTTTTTGAAAGTTGGAGAAGTCAGTAGTATTCACAATGTACTGTATGCCCTAAATAAACCAACACCCGGCGCCATTAATATCACTTTTTCTGAGAACAGTTTAACTATAGAATCGCCATTTGAGGGTGAATATATGACCATGGCTACAGGCACTCAAGGAAGACTTGCAAAAGACAGCATTCAACCTCTGGTATTGCGATCGCGTTATATCATTGGAAATCAAGCTATTGTGTTCCCAAAGCCTGTCATAAAAGGGGTGTTTGATGTGGTCAAAAAATCAAAACTCTTGAAAGGAGATGAAGATGGTATTGCACTAAAAGTCTCTGCAAATGGAGCAACAAAAACCGTAAAACTTCTTGGTGGTCAAGGTATGAGTAACCCTTTCAAACAAGTTAATGTTGGTGGTCTCGATTTTGCATTTAAATATGGTTCAAAAACATTAGAACTCCCCTTTGATATCAAGCTTAACGATTTTATTGCGGATCGTTATCCTGGAACAGAAAAGAGTTACTCTTCGTTTGAGAGTAAAGTCACAGTTTTCGATCCTAAAGAAGGAGATTTCGATTTTCATATCTATATGAATAATATCTTAAATCACAGAGGTTATCGCTTTTTTCAGTCGTCTTTTGATCCTGATGAAAAAGGAACTATTCTATCTGTAAATCATGATTATTGGGGCACTTGGTTTACCTATTTGGGGTACTATTTGTTGTATTTTGGTTTGATGGCTATTTTGATTAGTAGAGGGGCTAGGATGGAACTTTTGCGAAAACAATTAGATAAAATTAAGCGAAAGAAAGCCCAACTTACAATTTTAGTTTTTGCATTATTTTCTCTTGGAATCAATGCTCAAACCACGCACACTTCAGAGCATCAAATGTTGCGACCTTCAGCACAACAATTGGATTCAATTCTATCGGCCAATATTACGCCTGTAGTAGAGTCCGATCGTTTTGGAAAATTGGTTATTCAAGATTCCGATGGGCGAATGAAACCCGTAAACACCTACGCTTCAGAGCTGTTGAGAAAATTATCAAAAAAAGATACTTATAAAGATTATACATCAAATCAGGTGTTTTTGTCCATGCAGGAGAGTCCGCAATTGTGGTATAATGTTCCAATTATCTACTTAAAACCCAAAAAAGCGGATACAATTCGAAGCTTAATTGGTATCCCTAAAGAACAAAAATATGCAGCACTGATTGACTTTTTAGACAAGAATTTGAATTACAAATTAGGGCCATTTCTAGAAGAGGCTTACAGCGCACAAGTGCCTACTGCAATTCAAAAGGAATTTAAAGAAACAGATCAGCGTGTGAGTCTTTTATTTAATTCTTTGGAGGGTGATGCATTGCGACTCTTTCCAATTCCAGAGGATGAAAATAACAAATGGGTGTCTCCCAAAGAATTTGTACAGCAAGAAATTGAAGTTAAAGACTCATTGTATGGAAATTTCATCAAAACAGGGTTCTTAGCTTATCTTGCTACTTTGCAAAACGATAAAATAAAGAAATCGGATTTTACGCAAAGCCAAAAACTCATCGAAGCTATCAAAAAAACACAACGTCGCTACGGTGGAGAAGCGATGCTTTCTGAGGATAAAATTGAAACTGAAATTACGTATAACAAATACGATATTTTCAAAAAATTGTTCAGTTGGTATATGTATGCCAGTAGTTTAATGTTTGTCCTATTGATTGTTCAGATATTAAGAGATAAGAGCAAAGTATTAAAAATTTCAGTGAATATTTTTAAGGTCTTGATCTATGTGTGTTTTGGACTTCATACGGCAGGCCTTGTTGTACGATGGTATATTTCGGGTCATGCTCCATGGAGTGATGCCTATGAATCTATGATTTATGTTGCTTGGGCGACAATGGCTTTTGGTGTTATGCTAGGCCAAAAAAGCAATCTTACATTTGCATCAACAGCTTTTGTAACCGCAATGATTTTGATGATTGCCCACTGGAATTGGATGGATCCCACAATTGGAAATCTTCAACCTGTTTTGAATAGTTATTGGCTAATGATTCATGTGGCCGTAATTGTTGGTAGTTATGGGCCAATGGCTTTGGGGATGATTTTGGGAGTGATTAGTTTGTTGCTAATGATACTCACAACTTCAAAGAATAAGGCCAAAATGGCGTTAAACATCAAAGAACTTACTATTATCAATGAAATGGCACTTACTGTAGGTCTTGTTATGCTGACCATTGGAAATTTTCTAGGCGGCATGTGGGCCAATGAAAGCTGGGGGCGTTATTGGGGCTGGGATCCAAAAGAAACATGGGCGCTCATTAGCATTATGATTTATGCTTTCGTTATTCATATGCGACTTGTGCCAGGTTTAAGAAGTCGATTGGTATTCAATATCGCTTCAATTCTTGCTTTTGGAAGTATTTTAATGACTTATTTTGGTGTAAATTTCTACCTCGCAGGGCTACATTCTTATGCAAAAGACGATCAAGAAATAAGTGTTTTTTATATTCTAGCTAGTTTATTAATTCTTACAATAATAAGCGTTTTCGCTTCCCTTAAACACCGTAAGTATTACTCTAAGAAAACTAGTTAAATGTACTCTTAATTCTATCGAAGCTGATTTCGTTATAATCGGAAATTACCATATCTGCCAATGTATAATCTTGGTTTTTTGAATGCTCACTTTTGTAGGCAACACAAAAAATACCTGCACCTTTTGCAGCTTTAATGCCGTTTGTAGAATCTTCTATGACGAAACATTCATTTTGTAGAACTCTGGCAGCCTTAGCAGCATTAATAAAAATTTCTGGATGCGGTTTAGATGCTTTAAGGTCAGCGCCACTCAATTTTTCAGAAAAATAAGGATCTAAATTAAAACGTTTCATGACGTTATTTATGGTAAACATCGAGGCAGAGGAGGCCAAAATTAACGTTAGGCCATTATCAAAATAATTTTTTATTAGTTGTTCGACACCATTAATCAATTGTAAATCATCGTCCTCAAAAAAGAGTTTAGTGAAAAAATCACGTTTGAGTTGCACCAATTCTTGTGGGTTTTGTTTAAGCTCGAAATGGCTGCAAAGTTGCTTACAAATATCATAGGTCGATTGCCCTGTAAATCCTTCATACATACTAGAAGAAACTTCTATACCAACTTTTGAAAACATCTGTTGATAGGCCTTGTGATGTAAAGGTTCTGTGTCAACAATAACACCATCCATATCAAATAAAACAGCTTTAAGCATGATTTGTTTTTGGCGAAGATAATTCTTCAGTTCATATATTTTTTAATTTTATTGAACAAATAATATTAATTTTTTATATTTTTATACTTTAAAACTAAGCTTCAATGAAATTTGTAAAATTATTAGGAATAACCAACACACTTTTGCTTTTGTTGTGCGTTCTAATTATAGTTGTCTCGGAATATTTGTTTTTTTCGGGTAACCAATTACACGGAATTTTTGTAGGGATCTGGGCGCCTATGCTTGTTGGTCTAATGATATTTTTTAAACTTTTTCGCCTTGGCCGCTAACGACATCGTATTATATTTTTCCATTTTCGTTTCCGTTTGCGTTGCAATTTGGGCTTTCGTTCTTATCAAACAATTCAACGATTTAGATAATAAATAGGGTTTAATAAACACTTTTAATGTCAAAACAAAAAAAAGGTCAAAATACCATTTGCACCCATACTGGTGGTGTGGATGATCCTATTTTTAGAGGTGCAGTTTCGCCAATTTACCTGTCCACATCCTATGATTTTTTGGATCAAGAAACGAAACGCTATCCTCGTTATTTTAATACCCCAAATCAAGAACATTTAAGTAAAAAAATTGCTGCACTTGAAGATGCAGAAGCAGGAATGCTGTTTTCATCTGGGTTAGCAGCTGTATCTGCAGTGATGCTCAGTTTTTTAAAATCTGGCGATCACGCCGTTATTCAAAATGATATTTATGGTGGTACGCGCAATTTTATAGAATCGCATTTTGAGTCGTATGGAATACAGTATAGTTTTACTAAAGACCTGACAATCAATGCATTTAAAGACTGTATTCAAAAAAATACAAAACTCATATATGTCGAAACACCGTCAAATCCGCTACTTAAATTGGTGGATTTGTTTGCCATTGCAAAATTGGCAAAAACCCATAATATTATTTCAGCAATCGACAATACTTTTGCAACACCAATTGTACAAAAACCGCATACGCTAGGAATCGATATCATCATTCATTCTGCGACAAAATATTTTGGTGGACATAGCGATATTAGTGCTGGGGCCATAGCGTCTTCTCAAAAGCACATTGATAAAATTTGGGATTTGGCAAAAGATTTTGGCGGTAACCTCAGTGATTTTTCGGTTTGGATGTTAGAAAGAAGCATGAAAACACTAGGGATTCGTGTAAAAGCACAGCAAAAAAATGCCAAAAAATTAGCACGTTTCTTAGAACAGCATCCTGCTGTAAATAAAGTTTATTACCCTGGTTTAAAGTCACATGAAGATCATCAATTAGCAAAAATTCAGATGAAAGGATTTGGCGCAATGTTGTCATTCGAATTATCTAAGTCCTATGACACAGTTTTATTTTTAAAATCATTACAACTTATAAAACCCTCTATGAGTCTGGCAGGCGTAGAAAGCACGATGATTTTACCTGCCTTAGCATCGCATGCATTACTTTCTAAATCGGAACGACTTGCACAAGGAATTACAGATCAATTGATCCGTTTTTCTGTTGGAATTGAATCTAAAAAGGATTTAATTTACGATATTGAGCATGCCTTAAATTTAAGTCAAAAAAAGTAACATCATGAAAGTAGATATTCTAGCCTTTGGAGCTCATCCAGACGATGTAGAATTGAGTTGTGGCGGAACACTTCACAAAGCAATTCTCGATGGCAAAACTGTAGCTATCGTCGATCTTACGCGTGGTGAACTGGGTACAAGAGGGAGTGCAGAAATACGAAAAAAAGAGGCGAGCGCAGCTGCCAAAATTTTAGGAGTTTCGTTTAGAGACAATTTAGAATTTCCAGATGGTTTTGTGTTTAACACCAAAGAAAATCAATTAGAAATCATCAAAAAAATACGTCAATATCAGCCAGAAATTGTGTTTTGTAATGCTGTTGACGATCGTCATACCGATCATGCCAAATCGAGTACTTTGGTACGCGAAGCTTGTTTTTTGAGTGGGTTGATAAAAATTGAAACCAAAAATACAAAAGGGGAGGTGCAAAGTGCTTGGCGTCCCAATGCCGTATATAGTTATATCCAATGGAAAAATAGTACGCCAGATTTTGTAGTTGATATCAGCGCTACCATAGATGTTAAAATGGCTGCTGTTGCGGCGTTTAAATCTCAATTTTTTGATCCCAACAGTAGCGCGCCAGAAACCCCTATTTCGAGTCAGAATTTCATGCATAGTATTCGTTACAGAGCTGCAGACCTTGGACGATTGGTTCATACCGATTATGCTGAAGGATTTACTTCCGATCGCCTATTGGCAGTAAATTCTATATTTGATCTAAAATAAAATTAAAAAAAAATCTTTGTATAAAATCATAAATGCGCTACATTTGCACACGCATTTTTAAATGCCGAATGGTGGTTGTAGCTCAGTTGGTTAGAGCGCCTGATTGTGGTTCAGGAGGTCGTCGGTTCGAGACCGATCTTCCACCCCAAAATAAAAAGCTTCTCTTTTTTAGAGAAGCTTTTTTGGTTTGTTATGGTTTGAATTAATTACTCTGTAGCTTTATCCACCACCACACGTTCTTTTCTGTTGGCCAATTCCCATGCCGTATGAAAAACAAGACGCGTTCTGTTTTCCAATAAATCGTATTCTATTTTATCTGGCGTATCAGTAGCTTTATGATAATCGGCATGTGTTCCATTAAAATAAAATATGATAGGAATATTATTTTTAGCAAAATTGTAATGGTCAGATCGGTAATAAAAACGATTGGGATCATTTTCATCATTGTAGGTATAATCCAATTCTACATTGGTGTATTGTTTATTAACCTCTTCTGATAATTCATGAAGTTCTGTACTTAATTTATCACTTCCAATGAGGTAAATGTAATTTCGTTTTCCAGTGTTTCGCTTTGGATCCGTTCTTCCAATCATATCAATGTTTAGGTTTGCTACTGTGTTATCTAGAGCAACTATGGGATTATAGTCTGTATAATATTGAGAACCGAGCAATCCTTTTTCCTCTCCAGTGACATGTAAGAATACAACAGATCGCTTTGGACCGTCTCCATTTTCAACTGCTTTTTGAAATGCTTCAGCTATTTCTAATATAGCCACTGTACCAGAACCATCATCGTCTGCACCATTAAAAACTTCTCCATCGTGCATTCCAACGTGATCTAGGTGAGCAGAAAGAATAATGTATTCTTCAGGGATTTCTTGTCCAGAAATCATTGCGACAACATTTTCTGAGCGAATAGGTGTTGACACATTTTCAAATTGAATAGAAATGTTTTGTTTGTAAATTCCATTTTTATCTTTTATTAAACTCGTACCCATTTCATCGCTACCCAAAAAACCATAAAATGAATTTGAATCAACATCTAGAGCTAAATTACTTTCACCTCCACGCTTTTCAACCGCTTTATAATATGTAGAATAACGTTTAAACATCGCATTATCAATCAAGAAAAAAGCTTTTGCACCCAAATCTCTAGCAAGATTACGTTTAGAACTCAAAGCTTGTCTCCCATTAGACCATTTTGAAATATCTTTTGTTCCAGAAACAATATAATTCCCATTATCGTCTTGGGGCTCGCCACCAATTGCAATGACAATTTTTCCAGTAACATCTAAATCTTCATAGTCATTATATAAAGTACTTTTGATGCCATATCCAGCAAAAACATATTCTTTTGCTTCAATTAAAGCCGTTTCTCCACTGGCGACTGCAACAAAATCATTGTAGTAACTGTAAGTGTTTTCTCCAACAGCTATACTTACTTTAGGTGTTTTTATAACTTTCAATGGAACGTTTTGAAAATAATCTCCATTGGACTTAGCAGCACCAACACCAAGGGCTTGATATTGTTGTCTTAGGTACTCAATAGCTATTTTTTGACCTTCTGTTCCAGTTTCTCTTCCTTGAAACTCATCCGAAGCATAAGTATATAACTTTTCTTTAAGGTCGTCTGCATTAATCTCATCGGCATAAATGCTCGGGTTTTGAGAAAAAAGAGTTATTGAAAATGATAAAAGAGATAATACGGTGTAAAATTTCATAATTGATTTTTAAAATTGATGTATTGATAATTACAAATTTCGTTTAAAAAATCCAAAATAATATAATAAAGTGTTAAATTAATTATAAAGCTAAAAACCGCTATCCTCTTAACAACTCTATAAAGTGCACGATTTTATCGATGAAATTGAAAAAAAAATTGAATTTTATAACAATTGATGAAATATTTTGTATAAATTTGCCACATTAATCATAAACAAAAAAAATTAATTATGAAAAAATTATTTTTAATTGCAGCTTTATCAACATTTGCTTTTGGTACTGCTCAAATTACTACTGATGCAGGTACTTTTAACAAGCCATCTGCTGGTTCTACTATCTTTGAATTATCATTTACTGCTAATTTTGCAGGAAGTGGTCTTGCTATTGATGGTGAGTCTACACCGTCAATGATTTCTATGCCAGAAATTCCAGGAGGTGCTACATTCATGATGCGTAAGTTTGATTCTGACACTAAGGCAAAGCGTTATTTTGCAAGATTCGATTACACTGATTCTGGACAAGACGGAGTTGATGCTGACTTTGCAATTGCTGCAGGTATGGGTATCGAAAACCATTTGACTGGTGCTGAGCGTTTGTCTACGTATTGGGGATACCATGGAATAATTGGTTATTCTACAACTACTGAAGAATTTACTGATTTTGATGAATTTGGAAATGAAATGATGGGCTCAGCTGGAGTAGATACTTTCTCTATAACAGGTGGTGTTTTTGTTGGTGCTGATTATTACTTTATACCTAATGTTTATTTTGGTGTTGAGTTAGGGTACGGACTTAGTATCAATTCTGTAGACGCTGAAGGTTCTGACAATGTAACTTCAATTGGTCTTGGAGGTTCTGTAACTGGAAACTTCCGTATGGGATTCATCCTATAAGATAAACACAAAACATATCTAAAAGCGATGCCTAGCATCGCTTTTTTTTTTGCCATACAACAAATTTGTACAAGGAATTAAATTATTTTGTTTAAATTTGTATTTGCAACCATAAACAAATATTATGAAAAAAATTTTAACACTAATCGCATTGTCTGTGTTGACATTGTCTTTTGGTCAAGATGAAGAATCGAAATTTAAATTTAACGGTTCTGTCGATGCATACTGGAGATCAAATATTAATGCTCCTAACGATGAGGTAAACGAAGGAACTCTTCCTTATGCTCCTCCAAGTTCTTTTGTAAATATGCCTGGTTTTTCTTTGGGCATGGCAAACCTTGTAGCATCATACGAAGATGATAAAGTTGGTTTTGTCGCAGATTTAGCATACGGGCCAAGAGCCGATCAGGCTATCAATCCTAACGGAGCAACAAACAATGCTGCTATCAACCAAATGTATATGTTCTGGAAAGTTACAGAGAATACAACAGCTACAATGGGACGTTTCAATACATTTCTAGGTATTGAAAGAATCTCACCAGTTGAGAATTTTAATTATAGTATGTCTCATGCGTTTACTTTTGGACCAAGAAATCACAATGGTTTGATGCTTGACTTTAAACTCAAAAACAACTGGACAATGAAATTGGCAGTAATGAACCCAATGGAAGTAACAGATTTTAACAATACTGGCCACTACTCAGTTGGTGGACAAATTATCAATGGTAACTTTAAGTTTGGTTATGTACGTAGCCAACGCTCTAGTTTTATTGATATTGTTACTGGCTTTGATATTTCAGATAAAATTCAAATGGGTTTAAATGCTCAATTTGCTAATTATGAAAATGGTGTTCTTGAAGGTAGAATTGGTGATGAATACACCTCTTTATCTATCTACCCGCAATACACTGCTTCAGAGTCGATGTCTTGGGGTGTTCGTTTAGAATATATTGCTTTTGGCCCAGTAGCAGATAGTGATGTTCTTAGTGTTGTAACTCCAACATTAACAGCAAATTATCAAGTTGGAGGTTTAACTATAAAACCAGAATTTAGGCTTGATTCATCTTCTCAGGATATTTTCATCAACAACGATGGGAATGGGTCAGGAACGCTTTCTTCTTTTGTTTTAGGAGCTGTGTATAGCTTCTAATCAATAGCATTATATAAAATTTAAAAGCGATGCCTAGCATCGCTTTTTTTGTTTTTATAACTTTTGTACTTTTACCACATGAAAAATATCATCATCATTAATGGTCCTAATTTGAATTTGTTAGGAAAACGAGAACCCGAAATTTATGGTTCACAAACCTTTGAAGCTTTTTTTGATGAATTACAGACTGCCTTTCCGCAATTCAAATTACATTATTTTCAATCTAACATTGAAGGGGAGCTTATCGATAAACTCCACGAGGTTGGGTTTTCTTACGATGGTATTATTCTCAATGCTGCTGCTTATACCCACACTTCGGTAGGTATCGGTGATGCCATTAAGGGGATTTCTTCGCCTGTTATTGAGGTGCATATTTCAAACACGTATAGTCGCGAGGAATTCCGTCATCAATCCTTTATCTCACCCAATGCAAAGGGTGTAATTTTGGGCTTTGGTCTTAAAAGCTATACGCTAGCGCTTCAAAGTTTTTTATAAGACTAAAAAAAAAGACGGTCATTGACCGCCTTTTTTATTTCATTGTATTTTTTTAAATATGAATAACTTCGTCGTAGGCATCTGCAACGGCCTCCATAACAGCTTCACTCATTGTTGGGTGAGGGTGTACTGTTTTTAAAACCTCATGGCCAGTGGTTTCCAATTTACGTCCCAAAACAGCTTCTGCAATCATATCGGTAACGCCTGCGCCAATCATATGACACCCTAACCATTCGCCATATTTGGCGTCAAAAATGACTTTTACAAAACCTTCTGTATTACCGCCTGCACTGGCTTTTCCTGATGCAGAAAATGGAAATTTACCAACTTTGATCTCCAAACCTTGTTCTTTGGCTTGGGCTTCTGTAAGACCTACACTTGCGACCTCTGGACTACAATACGTACAGCCAGGAATATTGCCATAATCTAAAGCTTCAATATGCTGTCCTGCAATTTTCTCGACACACAAAATCCCTTCTGCAGAAGCCACGTGCGCTAAGGCAGGGCCAGGAGTGACATCGCCAATGGCATAATATCCAGGCATATTAGTTTGATAGAAATCATTGACTAAAATCTTATCGCGATCAGTCACAATTCCAACGTCTTCTAAGCCTATATTTTCAATATTTGTTTTGATACCAACGGCAGAAAGCACCACATCAGCTTCAAGAATTTCTTCTCCTTTTTTAGTTTTTACTGTGGCTTTTACACCTTCTCCAGAAGGATCAACTCCAGTAACTTCTGTAGAGGTCATAATTTTGATGCCACTTTTCTTGAATGATCGTTCTAGTTGTTTTGAAATCTCTTCATCTTCAACAGGAACAATACGTGGCATATATTCTACAACGGTAACTTCTGTACCCATTGCATTGTAGAAATAAGCAAATTCGACGCCAATGGCCCCCGAACCAACAATAATGAGTTTTTTTGGTTGTTTTTCCAACGTCATGGCTTTGCGATACCCAATAACTTTTTTACCGTCTTGAGGAAGACTAGGGAGTTCGCGAGAGCGAGCTCCAGTGGCAATAATGATATGATCGGCACTGTATTCTTTGCCGTCAACATCCACTTTTTTGCCTGGTTTGATTTTTCCATAGCCAGAGATAACATCAATTTTATTTTTTTTCATCAAAAACTGAACACCTTTGCTCATCCCTTCGGCAACATTACGGCTACGGTTGACAACGGCATCAAAATCTTTGTCATAGTCTTTAACGGTCAGGCCATAATCTCCTGCGTGTTTGAGATATTCAAAAACTTGTGCCGATTTTAGAAGTGCTTTTGTTGGAATACATCCCCAATTGAGACAAACGCCTCCTAAGCTTTCCTTTTCAATTACAGCCGTTTTGAGTCCTAATTGAGAAGCACGTATGGCGGTAACATAGCCGCCAGGTCCACTCCCCAAAACAATCACATCATATTTACTCATACCTAATATCTTTAGTCGTTGTTAGAAGTTGCAAATTTACAAAACCTAAAACTATAAATAAAAAAGAAATGAACTAAAGTAAAGGAAGTATTTTGGGTGTTATGATTTTTTAAAATCTATGCTTAATGAATTGACACAGTAGCGTGTTCCAGTCGCTGTTGGTCCATCATTAAAGACATGGCCCAAATGGCCATTACAAGAAGCGCAAATAATTTCTGTTCGAATCATGCCATGACTCTTATCCAGTTTGTATTCTACATGACCTTTAATCGAAGCCTCAAAACTTGGCCATCCACAACCAGCATCAAATTTGGTTTGACTTTCAAATAATGGTGTGTTGCATCCAGCACAGTGATACACTCCATTTTCAAAATGAAGATTATAAGCTCCAGAATGTGGCATTTCTGTGCCTTTTTTTCTTAAAATTCGGTATTGAGCTTCACTAAGCTCATTTTTCCATTCTAATTCTGATTTTTCGATTTTTGATGTACTCATTCCTTTGGAATAAATTTCAGTGCAGCGCCGTTGATACAATGACGTTTTCCTGTAGTCTTTCTAGGGCCATCATTAAAAACATGTCCTAAATGGCCACCACAAGTCGCACAATGTTCCTCGCTACGTGCCATCCCAATCGTATAATCTACTGAAAAAGCCACATTGCCTTTTATCTCTCGATCAAAACTAGGCCACCCTGTTCCAGAGTTAAACTTGTGTTCGCTCTTAAAAAGAGGAGTTTCACAAGCCGCACAGACATAAATTCCTGGGCTATAATTTTTATCCAAAGGGCTCGAAAAAGCACGCTCTGTGCCTTCTTTGCGCAAGACATAATATTGAATATCTGTAAGTTGAGATTTCCATTCTGCTTCAGACTTATTGATTTTGAAGGTTTCTTTTTTTTGAGCTTCCGATTTGCATGAACACAAACAAGCAATACACAATGTAACGACTAATTTTTTAAGCTGCATGGGTTTATTTTAATGGTATAAAATTAGTTATTTTTAGATGTAAATTATTTTTTTTCACAAAACTTTGTGACTATTTTTAAATTTTTGTGTCTAACACTATGGAATGCTTTTTGTTAATAAATTATAAACCGTTTTTATGAAAACAAAGATTTTATTTTTTTTAGTGCTTTTTTTAGCTATTTCTTGTGCTACAAATCCTTTCACAGGAAAAAAGACCATGGCCTTAGTGCCAAATTCACAAATACTACCAATGGCTTTTGCCCAATACGATAAGTTTCTTACAGAAAACAAAGTTATTACAGGTACAGCAGAATCTGAAATGGTAAAACGTGTAGGACAACGTATATCTGCCGCTGCAAAACGATGGTTGGATGCTAATAATTACCAAGGTTATTTGAAAGACTACAAATGGGAATATAATTTAGTTCAAGATGAAACCGTAAACGCTTGGTGTATGCCGGGTGGCAAAATTGTCTTTTACACAGGAATCCTTCCTATTGCCGACAACGAAACAGGAGTTGCTGCTATTATGGGTCATGAAGTTGCACATGCATTGGCTAACCATGGCCAACAACGTATGAGTGCAGGGATGATGCAGCAAATAGGGGCGGTAGCTGGTAACGTTGCCATTAAAGACGATGAAAAAAGGAATGCTTTTAATAAATATTATGGTGTTGGAAGTACGGTTTTAGGGGTTCTACCATTTAGCCGTTCTCATGAAGCAGAAGCCGATAAAATAGGAGTGTACATCATGGCTATTGCAGGGTATAACCCCGATGAAGCCTCAAGACTTTGGGAACGTATGAAAGCCAATAATAATGGCAAAAAAGGGCCGCCAGAATTTTTAAGTACTCATCCCTCCAATGATTCTCGAATTGCCAATTTACGTGCCTTGGCACCCGCTGCACGTGCAGAAGCACAAAAATTTGGTATAACGAGTTTTCGATAAAATTGAATTATATTATAAAATAAATACCTAAATTGTAAGCTGCTTATTCAAAGCAGCTTTTTTTATGAAAATATTTAAAAAAGGAAGTCAGAAACTAATTAATGCATGGGCATTTTATGATTGGGCCAACTCCGTTTACCCACTGGTTATCAGCACAGCAGTATTTCCGATTTATTACTCAAGTATGGCGGGCTCTTTTGCCAATGTAGAGGGCGATATTTCCTTTCTAGGAACACAATGGAATCCTACAACACTATATGATTATACTCTAGCACTTTCATTTCTTATTGTTGCATTTACTTCTCCAATTCTATCTGGTATTGCAGATTATACCGGCAATAAACTGAAGTTTTTAAAAGGGTTTTGCTTGTTGGGCTCTCTTTCTGTAATGTCGCTTTATTTTTTTAATGGGGAATCCACACTTTGGTTAGCACTTTTAAGTACCGTTTTTGCAAGTATAGGGTTTTGGGGAAGTATTGTTTTTTATAATGCCTATTTGCCCGAAGTGGCTTTCCCCGAACAACAAGACAAAGTAAGTGCAAAAGGCTTTATGTATGGCTATGCAGGTTCGGTATTACTTTTAATATTTAGTTTAATTTTAGTTCAAAAACCGGATTGGTTTGGCATTTCCGATCCTACACTAGCCCCTCGGATTACGTTTGTATTGGTAGGGCTTTGGTGGTTTGGATTTGCTCAAATTACTTACCGCCGATTACCTAATAATGTGTTTAATCACAAACCTGAAAAAGATTACATTTGGAAAGGGTTTTTGGAACTAAAATCAGTTTTAAAATCATTAACGCATCATTCACAATTGAAATATTTTTTGATTGCTTTTTTCTTTTTGAGTGTTGGAGTACAAACCATAATTCTTATGGCAGGAATATTTGGAAGTGAAGAGTTGGGTTTACCAACACTAAACCTCATTCTTACCATTTTGATTGTTCAAATTGTGGCTATTGTCGGTGCCTATATATTTTCTAGGTTATCCAACAAAATTGGAAATTTAGCGACCTTAAAAATCACTCTTTTTATTTGGTGTGCAGTATGTCTCATTGCCTTTATTTTAGATAAATCTCAACCTAACGTTGATTATTATTTTTATGCGATGGGTATTGTTTTGGGTTTTGTTCTTGGGGCAACTCAGTCCTTAACGCGTTCCACCTATTCCAAATTGCTCCCAGAGACCCATGATCATGCTACTTACTTTAGTTTTTATGACGTCACCGAAAAAATAGCGATCGTATTGGGAATGATTGTATTTGGTCTGTTAATCGCACTAACAGGTTCGATGCAGTATTCTGTATTGGCACTTGCAGTTTTCTTTTTGGTTTCTTTTGTGATCCTATACAAAGTGAAAAAAACAGAACACGTTCGATAAATCTTATTTAATAGAAATTACATTGGCATAACAATTGACCTTTGTTTGCAGTAATTCATTAATAGTTTTTCTTTTAAGAAGATAAATTGATGATTGCATTTAAATTTGAAACTTTATAATTTCTGTCGAACATGACAGAATGACCTATATTTGATATGAACAACCCAAAATATAAAATACTTGACACATTGTCACTGCAAGATTTTGATGAAAATTCAGAATTAATTCCACTCATGACCACAGAAGACGAAGAAGTGATTAAAAATGAATCACTTCCGGAGTCTTTACCTATACTTTCTTTAAGAAATACTGTGTTGTTTCCAGGAGTAGTGATTCCTATTACTGCAGGTCGAGATAAATCAATTAAACTTATTAATGACGCCAATAAAGGATCAAAAGTTATTGGAGTTGTTGCACAGAAAGACGAAAGTGTTGAAGATCCAAATTTTGATGATATTCACAAAATTGGTACAGTAGCACGCATTTTGAAAGTTCTGAAAATGCCAGATGGCAACACAACGGTTATTATACAAGGGAAAAAACGTTTTGAAATTACAGAACTTGTTTCTGATAGCCCCTATATAACAGCCAAAATAAAAAATGTTAATGAAATTGTACCTTCTAAAGATGATGGTGAGTTTGTAGCAGCCATTGAATCGATCAAAGATTTATCGCTCGAAATCATCAAACAAAGTCCAAACATACCGAGTGAGGCTTCATTTGCAATAAAAAACATTGAAAGCAATTCGTTTTTGATCAATTTTGTGTCCTCCAACATGGGGATCCCTGTACATGAAAAACAAGCTCTGCTTGAAGTTAATGATTTGCATCAACGTGCATTGAAAACTCTTAAGCATATGAATATTGAATTTCAACGTTTAGAATTGAAAAACGATATTCAATCTAAGGTGCAGCACGATATGAATCAGCAGCAACGCGAGTATTTTCTTCAACAACAAATCAAAACCATACAAGAGGAATTGGGTGGTGTCAGCTATGAGGAAGAAATTGAAGACATGAAAAAGCGGGCTACAAAAAAGAAATGGGACGCCAAAACAAAACAACATTTTGACAAAGAAATTGGTAAGCTTCAACGAATGAATCCTCAGGTTGCAGAATATTCCATACAAAGAAACTATTTGGACTTATTTTTGGACCTACCATGGAATCATTTCAGTCAAGATAATTTTGATTTGAAACGTGCTCAAAAAATATTGGATCGCGATCATTTTGGTTTGGAGGATGTTAAAAGAAGAATTATCGAATACTTGGCAGTTTTAAAACTTCGAAACGATATGAAATCTCCAATATTATGCTTGTATGGTCCTCCTGGAGTCGGAAAAACGTCTTTAGGAAAATCAATAGCCGAAGCCTTGGGAAGAGAATATGTGCGTATTTCTTTGGGTGGATTGAGAGATGAGGCAGAAATCAGAGGGCATAGAAAAACCTACATAGGGGCAATGCCCGGTCGTATTTTGCAGAGTCTCAAAAAAGCTGGAACATCCAATCCTGTTTTTGTTTTGGACGAAATTGATAAACTATCAAATTCTCATCAAGGCGATCCGTCTTCTGCAATGCTAGAAGTTTTAGACCCCGAACAAAACTCTGAATTTTATGATAACTTTTTAGAAATGGGATATGACCTCTCTAAAGTGATGTTTGTAGCCACTTCCAATAGTTTAAACACTATTCAACCGGCGCTTTTGGATCGAATGGAAATTATAAACGTCAATGGCTATACCATTGAAGAAAAGGTTCAAATTGGAAAAAAATACCTTTTACCAAAGCAACTTAAAGCACATGGACTAACTCCAAAAGATTTAAAAATTGCGCAACCACAATTAGAAAAAATTATTGAAGGTTATACAAGAGAATCTGGAGTGAGAGGTTTGGAAAAACAAATTGCAAAAGTAGTTCGTTTTGCCGCAAAGAATATAGCAATGGAAGAGCCCTATAACATTAAGGTTTCTACTGAAAATATTATCGAAATTTTAGGGGCTCCAAAACTCGAACGCGACCGCTATGAAAATAATAATGTTGCTGGGGTGGTTACTGGACTTGCATGGACTCGTGTTGGTGGAGATATTTTATTTATAGAATCTATTTTATCCAAAGGAAAAGGAACGTTAAACATTACGGGAAACCTCGGAAAAGTGATGAAAGAATCGGCGACCATTGCTATGGAATACATTAAGGCCAATGCCGATGATTTTGGAATTGAGAATCGTATTTTTAATGAGTACAATGTTCATATTCATGTGCCAGAAGGTGCGACTCCGAAAGATGGGCCAAGCGCAGGAATTACGATGCTTACCTCTTTGGTCTCCTTATTTACTCAACAAAAAGTAAAGAAAAGTATCGCAATGACAGGCGAAATAACCTTGCGTGGAAAAGTACTTCCAGTAGGAGGAATCAAGGAAAAAATACTCGCAGCAAAACGAGCAAAAATTAAAGAAATAATTTTATCCAAAGCCAACAAGCGTGATATTGATGAAATCAATACGGATTATTTGAAAGGGTTAAAATTTCATTACGTTTCTGAAATGCGTGAAGTTATAGACGTTGCAATTATAAAGACCAAAGTTCCACACGCCAAAACATTATAAATAACGTTTATGTAATTCCATTAAAATAAAGCGATCAAAAACTCGTTTTAGGATAGAATTAGTTATTTTTGACTGATAATGAGGATATTAGTTACGCTTTTTTTTATGATGAGTACAACAACATCTGTGTTTGCTCAATTGGGCGGCAACGCTACCTATCAGTTCCTCAATCTTATGTCGTCGCCAAGACAAGCTGCACTAGGGGGTAAGATCATCACCAATGTAGATTACGACGTTACTCAAGGATTATATAATCCTGCAACAATAAATGTTGAGATGGACAACCAATTGGCCCTAAATTATTCCAATTATATTGGAGATATTCGTTATGGAACAGCCGCCTATGCCTACACGGTTGACAGAAGAACACAAACGTTTCATGCTGGAGTAACGTATATCAACTATGGTAGTTTTGATGGTTATGATGAAAATGGAAATAGTACAGGAACTTTCACAGGAAATGAAGCAGCTCTATCTTTTGGATATGCATTACAAATAGGATTTTCTGACTTCTATGCAGGCGCCAATATTAAGCTCATCTCTTCCAAATTGGAACAATACAGTTCCTTTGGAGCTGCTCTTGATTTTGGTTTGATTTATATAAATGAATATTTAGATTTTAACGCCGCTCTTGTCGTAAGAAATATAGGTACTCAATTGACAACTTATGCGGGCCTACAAGAATCTTTACCTTTTGAAATTGATTTTGGACTGAGCCAATCGCTGGAAAATGTACCTATACGTTGGCATTTAACTTTCGAAAACTTGCAACAATGGCCAATCGCTAGTGCCAATCCAGCACGCGCTACAACAGATTTGAACGGTAATCAAACTCAAGAAAAAATTGGATTTTTAGCTGAGCTCATTCGACATACTTTGATTGGTGTAGAGTTATTTCCAAAAAGAGGATTTAACATCCGTATGGGATACAGCTTCAGACGTGCAGAAGAGTTAAGGATTTTGGAACTTCGCAATTTCTCTGGCTTATCTTTTGGAATTGGGATGAAGTTTAATAAATTACGATTTAGTTACACACATGCGCGCTATTCATTAGCATCAAACACAAGTTTTTTGGGCATGCAAATAGATTTACAATAGTGAAAAAAATAATTATTGCCATCGACGGGCATTCCTCTACAGGAAAAAGTACACTCGCCAAACAACTTGCCAAAACCTTGGGCTATATTTATGTAGATTCTGGTGCGATGTACAGAGCGGTCACGCTTTTTGCAATTGAAAACAATTTTATTGATAAAAAGCACCTTGACAAAGATGCTTTAATTTCTGCCATTTCAGGGATTAAAATTGAATTTAAAAAAGACGCACTAGGAACTACCACACTTTTCTTGAATGACAAAGAAGTTTCATCAAAAATTAGAGGAATGGAAGTGTCTAATTTGGTAAGCAAAGTAGCCGCACTCCCCGAGGTTCGCAAATGCCTTGTCAAAGAGCAACGGCAAATGGGGCAACAAAAAGGCATCGTGATGGATGGTAGAGATATTGGAACTGTAGTATTTCCAAACGCCGAACTTAAAATTTTCATGACCGCATCTGCCCATACTCGTGCTCAGCGTCGCTTCGATGAGTTAAAATCTAAAGGGGAAACGGTTGATTATGATGAGGTTTATCACAACATTACTTCACGTGATCACAACGATTCTACCAGAGAAGATTCGCCATTAACACAAGCAGAGGATGCTCAGGTTTTGGACAATTCAACACTCAATCATAACGAACAATTTGATTTGGTAATGGCTTGGGTTGCATCAAAAATAGAAAAAAACTAAGGCCAAGAAATTTTAGCCTTAGTTTATAATTAGATTATAGTTTTGGAATCACTAACTCTTGTTTGGGATGAATCATGTCTGGATTTTTTAGAATATCCGAATTGGCTTGAAAAATTTGCTTGTACTTCATAGGATCGCCATAGTAGTGTTTCGCAATTTTTCCTAAAGTTTCACCGCTTTTTACGGTATGACGATGGTAAACACTCTCGTCTGCAACTTTTATATCAGCTTGAATATCGGTTGGATGTTTCCCTCCGATAGCTTTAATTTGATCCCAAATAATATTTTTTTCGTATTGTGTATTGGCGGTTCCTTTAATTTTTAAAACGCCATTTTCTTCTGAAACATCCCCGTTTTGGATGTTTAATTCGGTGCCTAAGTCCAACACCGATTGGTACTTCTGTTTGATCATAAATAGTAGATTATAGGGTTATTAATATGTATTAAAATTAGACTATTTTTTCTTTTTGGAAACATTTTTTACACTTTTTTTGAAATGAAAAAGGCTATTCTACTCAAAATCAAATAGATAAATATTTGTCCAAATTACAGATTAGTCGTATAATTGCACTCTTCTTAGCAAAGTCGGTTGGAGAGAAGACAAAAACAAATCATTAACACTTCTGTGTGTATGCATTAAATCCAACCAAAATCACACACAGAATACAAATTTTAATCAGCTATGGCTGAAGAACAAACTACAAACGCAGAGGAGACTGCACAAGACACTCCAGTTGTTGAAACAACAACAAACGAAGCTCAAGCGAATCCAGAGCAATTTTTAAAAGATTTTAACTGGCACAACTACGAAGAAGGAATTGATCCTGTTGCAGACGAAAAACTCGATGAGTTCGAGAAACTTGTCTCCGAAAATTTCGTAGAAACGTTAGACGATCAAGTTGTCGAGGGCACAGTAATCCACATGACAGATCGCGATGCGATTATCGATATCAACGCAAAGTCTGAAGGCGTCATTTCATTAAACGAATTTCGCTACAACCCAAACCTAGCAGTAGGCGACAAGGTTGAGGTTCTTATCGATGTTCGTGAAGATGCTACCGGACAACTTGTTTTATCACACAGAAAAGCACGTGTCATTAAAGCATGGGATCGTGTAATTGCAGCCAATGAAACTGGCGAAATTGTCAACGGATTTGTAAAGTGCCGTACAAAAGGTGGTATGATTGTCGATGTCTTTGGTATCGAGGCTTTCCTGCCAGGATCTCAAATTGATGTAAAACCAATCAGAGATTACGATCAATATGTGAACAAAACAATGGAATTTAAGGTTGTAAAAATCAACCACGAATTCAAAAACGTTGTAGTTTCTCACAAAGCGCTTATTGAAGCCGATATTGAAATTCAAAAGAAAGAAATCATCAGTCAACTAGAAAAAGGTCAAGTCCTAGAAGGTGTTGTGAAAAACATCACTTCTTACGGAGTATTTATGGATCTTGGTGGCGTAGATGGTCTTGTTCATATTACAGACCTTTCATGGTCTAGAATCAATCACCCAAGCGAAATTGTAGAGCTTGATGAAAAACTAAACGTTGTTATCCTTGATTTTGATGAAAACAAATCAAGAATTCAATTGGGTCTTAAGCAATTGAGCAAACATCCATGGGATGCTCTCGCAGACGATGTGAAAGTTGGTGATGAGGTAGAAGGTAAAGTTGTTGTTATCGCAGATTATGGTGCGTTTATCGAAGTTGCCGAAGGTGTTGAAGGATTAATTCACGTATCTGAAATGTCTTGGTCTACTCACTTAAGATCAGCTCAAGACTTTGTCAGTGTAGGTGATGTCGTAAAAGCACAAATCTTGACACTAGATAGAGAGGACCGTAAAATGTCTCTAGGGATCAAGCAACTCACACCAGATCCATGGACGGATATTACTTCTAAATTTCCAGTAGGACACAAGCACACAGGAATTGTAAGAAACTTTACAAACTTTGGTGTTTTTGTTGAAATGGAAGAAGGAATTGATGGTTTAATTTATATCTCTGATTTATCCTGGACAAAGAAAATCAAGCATCCAAGCGAATTTTGTGCTGTGGGAGATAAACTTGAAGTTGTTGTTCTTGAATTAGATGTTGAAGGCAGAAAGTTAAGTCTTGGTCACAAGCAAACTAAGGAAAATCCTTGGGATAAATATGAAGCAGAATTTGGCCTAAACACCAAACATACCGCTTCTGTATTTGAGATTGTTGACAAAGGCGCAACAGTAAAATTCAATGATGATATCGTTGCTTTCATTCCTTCTCGTCATTTAGAAAAAGAAGACGGATCTAAGCTTGGCAAAGGCGAGGAAGCAGAATTTGTAATCATCGAATTTAGTAAAGAATTCAAGAGAGTTGTGGCATCGCATACAGCGATTTTCAAAGCAGAAGAAGTTCGAAATGTCAAAGCTGCAGCCAAAAAAGCAGCGGTAGCGGCATCAGAAGCCAAAACCACTCTTGGAGATGCAAACGAAGCCCTTCAAGCGTTGAAAGATAAAATGGATGGAAAGTAATCCAACCTAATATAAAAACGAAAGCCCTTCCATTTGCGAAGGGCTTTTTTATTATAATCTATTGATATTCAATTTTTTAAAAGAATTAACTTTTTTTTTGAAATAATAAAAATGGATATGTCTAATTTTAGTGCATAATTTAACTAAAATATCATTTATGAATTTTCAAAACATCCCCGAAGCATTTCAAATTGATCACCTATTTCATCAAAGCACATATCTTATTGGGGGTGAATTAAAGCAGTGGAGTGGTGCCACATCAGAAGTATATTCTACAATATCCTCTACTGAAGCTTATGCACCAACTTTACTTGGGTCTATTCCATTATTAGAAAAAGAACAGGCATTTGAAGCTCTAGAAGCTGCATCGGAAGCCTATAATAATGGGCAAGGGTTGTGGCCAACAATGAAAGTAGCGGATCGTATTGCCTGTATGGAAAAATTTGTTGAGCAAATGAAAACCAAACGAGAGCAAGTTGTTAAGTACTTGATGTGGGAAATTGGAAAAAATCTTAAAGATTCACAAAAAGAATTTGACAGAACTGTAGATTATATTTACGACACCATAGATGATTACAAACAGCTCGACCGAAATGCTGCAAAATTTCATAAAAACTCAGGAGTTTATGCTCATATACGAAGAGGCCCACTTGGAGTTGTACTATGCTTAGGACCTTATAATTACCCACTCAATGAAACTTTTGCGCTTTTGATTCCAGCCCTTATCATGGGAAATACAACGATTTTTAAACCCGCAAAATTAGGGGTACTTTTACTAACTCCCCTTATGGAAGCTTTTCAAAATAGTTTCCCAAAAGGTGTGGTAAATATTCTTTTTGGTAGAGGTCGTACTTTGGCATCGCCATTAATGGAAACCGGTAAAATTGATGTTTTGGCGCTTATTGGTCATAGCAATTCGGCCAATGCATTGCAAAATACACACCCGAAGAAAAACAGATTGAGAATTGTTCTTGGTTTAGAAGCAAAAAACCCTGCAATTGTATTGCCAGATGCCGATTTAGATTTAGCGGTTCAAGAATGTATCGCAGGAACATTATCATTTAATGGACAACGATGTACAGCCCTAAAAATATTATACATACACGAAACAATTTTTGAAGCCTTCAAAGAAAAATTTTGTGCACAAGTTGATGCCCTTAAATTTGGAAACCCTTGGGACGATGGCGCCATGCTGACACCACTACCAGAAGTTAATAAACCAGATTATATTCAAGGATTGATTGACGATGCAAAAGCAAAAGGGGCAAAAATTTTGAATCCTAAAGGCGGCGAACGCACAGAAAATTATATATTTCCATCGGTGCTATATCCCGTCAATAAAACAATGAATGTTTACCACGAAGAACAGTTTGGTCCAGTTATACCAATCATGACGTTTTCAGACATTCAGCAACCTCTGGACGATATGGCAGAATCCAATTATGGTCAACAGGTAAGTGTGTTTGGAAAAAACACCAAAACTCTAGCACCACTAATTGATACACTTGTCAATTTGGTATGCCGCGTAAATTTGAATAGTTCTTGTCAGAGAGGTCCAGATGTATTTCCATTTACAGGAAGAAAAGATTCCGCTTTCAGCACCCTAAGTGTTCGAGATGCGTTGCGATCTTTCTCCATAAGAACCTTTGTTGCAGCAAAAGATAATCCTTACAATAGCGAAATCCTAAAAGAAATGCTCGAAGAAAAACAATCTAATTTTATAAGTACAGACTATTTGCTTTAAAGTATTTTTGTTTTAAAATGATTTTTTTTGTGAAGTGAACTATGATATTGAATTTGAATATCAAATTTTTCTATTACCTTTGCGCACGAATATGTTGAAAACATTATGAGTCAAAAAGTTTTACTGAACCAAAAAGAAGTAAACATCATCCTCCACAGATTGGCTTGTCAACTTATTGAAAAACACAACGATTTTTCGAATACTATACTAGTAGGTTTACAACCTAGAGGAAAGCATCTTGCAGATCGACTCCTGCAGTTATTACAATCGGATTACAACATTATCAACCCACAATTTGGTTACTTAGACATTACTTTTTATAGAGACGATTTTAGAAGATCAAATAAAGTACTCGAAGCAAGTGCAACCCAAATGGATTTTATTGTCGAAGGAAAAAATGTTGTATTTATAGACGATGTTTTATATACTGGCCGAAGCATTCGTGCAGCCCTCACAGCCATTCAATCCTATGGTCGCCCAAAAAGTATAGAGTTGCTTATTTTGATTGACCGAAGATTTAGCAGACATCTGCCTATTCAACCCGATTATAGAGGACGACAAGTTGATGCTATTGACAACGAGAAAGTTATTGTAAATTGGAAAGAAACACAAGGTGAAGACACCGTGTATTTGATAAATCAATAGATTATGAGCACATTAAGTGTAGATCATTTATTAGGAATTAAGCATCTCACCAAAGAAGATATTCATTTAATTTTTGAAACAGCAGATCATTTCAAACAAGTCATAAATCGTCCAATCAAAAAAGTCCCTTCCCTTCGGGATATTACTATTGCCAATTTATTTTTTGAAAACTCAACCCGAACAAAACTCTCTTTTGAAATTGCTCAAAAACGCCTATCAGCAGATGTGATTAATTTTTCGGCAGGTCAATCGTCATTAAAAAAAGGAGAAACTCTCATAGATACTGTAAATAATATCCTATCCATGAAAGTGGATATGGTGGTTATGCGTCATCCAAAACCAGGTGCAGCAGAATTTCTTATGCGTCATGTGGATGCAAAAATCATCAACGCTGGCGATGGTGCACACGAGCATCCTACACAAGCTCTTTTGGATACTTATTCAATCCGTGAAAAGCTTGGAAGTGTGGAGGGAAAAAAAGTGGTCATCGTTGGAGATATTTTACATAGTAGAGTGGCATTATCCAATATTTTTGCGCTCAAGTTACTTGGAGCAGAAGTTAAGGTTTGTGGACCAAAATCATTAATCCCAAAACACATTGAAGATTTAGGAGTTGAAGTCGAGTATCATCTTAAAAAAGCCCTTCAGTGGTGTGATGTTGCCAATATGTTACGTGTTCAAAACGAGCGTATGGAAGTCAGTTATTTTCCATCTACTAGAGAATACACTCAGCAATATGGAGTTACCAAAGCAGTACTAGACGCCTTAGACCGCCCCATTGTGATCATGCATCCTGGACCCATAAATAGAGGTGTCGAGATTTCTAGTGATGTTGCAGATTCCGATCAGGCAATCATTCTTGATCAAGTAGAAAATGGTGTTGCGATACGCATGGCCGTTACCTATTTATTGGCCTCAAAAATAAACGCGTAATGGAATTTGAAATTAAAAATAATAATGTTCTTGTTTATCAAAAACAACAAAGTTCATCAGAATTTTTCAAATTATTTGAATCAAATTACACTCAATTTCAAACCAAAAATATCATTTTAAGTATAGATGAATCCCAAATCATTGAAAAGGATTTTATAAACACCATTTTAAAATACACCAAATCTCATCAAAATAACAAACAATCATTTGTAGTGGTAGCGCCATGGTCGCAAAACGATATTTCAGAAGAGATTGTGTGTGTTCCCACACTTCAAGAGGCTTTTGATCTTATCGAAATGGACGAAATGCAGCGTGATTTAGGATTTTAAACCATCAATTTGAAACTAACAATTTTAGGCTGTTACAGCGCCACACCAAGAATTTCTGCTCATACGACCTCTCAGGTTTTAGAATCCAGAGGACATACTTTTCTTATAGATTGTGGAGAAGGTACTCAAATGGAATTGAGAAAGCACAAGGTTAAATTTAATCAAATCAAACATATATTTATTTCTCATCTTCATGGCGATCATTGCTTCGGGCTGATTGGTTTGATTTCGACCTTTCGATTGCTTAATCGCGAAGCAGAGTTGCATATTTATGGTCCAAAAGGTATCAAAGATCTCATCATGCTTCAATTGAAACTCTCTAAATCATGGATAGATTTTAAATTAGTTTTTCATGAATTAACATCGCTTGATTCTGAACTTATTTTTGAAGATGATAAGATAGCAATCAAAACAATTCCGTTAGACCATAGAGTTTATACCAACGGTTTTTTATTTAAAGAAAAAGCATTTGATCGTAAACTCCTTGTCGATAAAGCAGAAGAAAAGCATATAGACGTGGCCTATTATCGCAAACTAAAACAAGGCGCAGATGTTCTCAATACCAAAGGAGAGTTGATTTCAAATGCCGATGTAACAATTGAGGGCGTACCTTCAAAAAGTTATGCATTTTGCAGCGATACAGCGTACAGAGAGGATATTGTTCCAATTATAAACAATGCAGATGTTTTGTATCATGAATCCACATTTTTAGAGGCCCATGCCAGTTTATGTGCCAAAACAAAGCATTCTACTGCAAAACAAGCTGCAGAAATTGCCAAAAAGGCAAATGTGGGGACTCTCATTCTAGGACATTATTCATCGCGATACAACACTCTTGATGATTTTAAAACTGAAGCTCAAACCGTTTTTGATAGAGTAGAACTTGCAGAAGATGGAAAAATATTCCAGATTTAGAAGTATATTTCTTTAGTTTTTCTCCATGAAAGCACTGCAACACCTTTGGCGTAATGCATAGCATCCGGAGGGTTTAAAAATATGGAATTAAACTTAGGATAATCAATAATTAAGCGTTTGAGCGTAATTTCATGAAGCTCCCATGCTTTATGATGAATTTCAAAGCCATAAATATCCTTTTTATAATTTTGAAATAACGCATAACGTTCTGTAAGCCAGGACTCTAACTTATTTTTTTGAGGAATTATTTTTCCAATAGTATAGGCAACGGAAAAGAAATTATTTGCATTTGTATTTCTTGATTCAAAACAATAGCCTTTTCGTTGTATTTCAGCAAATTGATATGGTAGTTTCGAAATAGTTTGAGCTAAGACACACGACAATGCTTTACTTGCTTCAATATTCAAAAAATAAACTCCAGGCTTTGTATTGGATTTTACATATGTTCTGATGTTGAGTTCATGAAAATTAGAAACAGTGTCAACAGATGGTAATAATCTTGGATGAATTTCTTCCATATTGAACGCCACGACAGAGACCCAACAATTGCCGTCAAATTTGTCCAATTCAAGTTGATTTGGAACCAATGTTCTTAGCAAATCTTCATTTACTATATAATGCAAAAACACCACATCATTCCATTCTTGATAATACGACCAAGGGCTTTTAGGGAGTGCCCATGGGCGGTGGGCAGTGTGAGATTTGAGGGATTCCATATGATTTCTTAATTACAAATAGCAAATTAGACGCCTGCTTAATAAAAAAGTAATTCCAAGTAATACTAAAAAGTATATCCAACGCTTCTTAGTTTTAGGTGTTCTGATTTTTCTCACAACTAAAGATATAAAATACCCAAATAGCAATAGCCGAGTTATGTCAGAAACGATATCTATTGTCTCCATGCACGAGTTTAAATTAACTCTTAAAATGCTCTTAAACAGGCACACGCAATTTCAAACAATCATTAAATGATAAAACGAACATGTCGAATAAGAATATGTCTCTGAGAAAAATATTTTCTAGGGCAAGCAGTTTACAAATCTAAACAAAAAAATTAGAAACTCTCAAAAACGCCTAGTCCAAATAATGCAAAATCATATTTTACAGGGTCTTTTGGATCGAGTTGACGAAGATTTTTATCCAATTCCGATAATGCTTTGGCATCGTTTTGTTTGCGCTTGAGTAAACCTAACTTTCGAGCCACATTTCCAGAATGCACATCTAGCGGACAAGAGAGTTGTGAAGGAGAGAGTGTTGTCCACAATCCAAAATCTACACCAGAATTGTTGGGCCTAATCATCCAACGTAAAAACATATTGATGCGTTTTGCCGCCGAATTTTTTAATGGATCACTAAGGTGTTTTTGAGTTCTGCGTGTATGTTCGATTTCAAAAAAATGCGTTTTAAATTTATGTATAGAAAACTGCAAAGAATCCTCTTTGGCATAGCGCTTGAATATCGGTTCGAGACCTTTGTGACTGGAGTAAATATGACGTAAACTTTTTATGAATTGTACGGCATCAATCGCATTGAATGTTCGATGAACAAATCCTTCAAATACCATTAAATCTTTTGGTTGATGAGTCATGACAAAATCGAAAGGGGCATGATCCATAAGAGCCATCAAACGGTGTGCATTATTGATGATGCTTTTTCTATTGCCCCATGCAATGGTGGCTGTCATAAAAGCCGCAATTTCAATATCTTCTTTTTTTGAGAAAAGATGCGGAATTTGAATAGGATCTGTTGGAATAAATTTTGTGGTATTGTACTGCTGAACTTTGGCGTCTAAAAACGGTTTCAGTTCGTCAAAATGTAAACCGTTATAGACATCAGGATCGTACTTGTCCATCTGTTATGGTGATTTTTCTATCCGCCATGCTGGCCAATTCTGTATTGTGTGTTACCAAAATAAATGTGAATCCAAAGGCCTCTCTTAATTTAAAAAATAAATCATGTAATTGCTTGGCAGAAGTACTGTCTAGATTTCCAGATGGCTCATCGGCCAAAACCACAAGTGGATCATTGATTAGCGCACGAGCAACAGCTACGCGTTGTTGCTCACCACCAGAGAGTTCATTGGGTTTATGTTTTAGTCGATGACTTAATCCAAGAAAATCCAGCAATGATTTGGCTTTTTCTATGGCTTTTTTTTCTGCAGTTCCTTTGATAAATGCTGGAATACATACATTTTCTAAAGCAGTAAATTCTGGTAAAAGTTGATGAAATTGAAATATAAAACCTAAGTTTTCATTTCTAAATTTTGCCAATTCTTTTTCATTCAAACCACCAATTTCTGTGTTATTTATTTTTAATGAAGAATCTTCATTTTCAGATGGCGTGTCAAGCGTACCTAAAATCTGCAGCAAGGTTGTTTTTCCAGCTCCAGAAGCTCCAATAATGGATATGATTTCACTTTTTTTTACGTTCAAATTAACCCCCTTCAAAACATGCAGGTCTCCGTAATATTTATGAATATTGTGCGCTTGAATCATAATTGTAAATTTAAAGTATTGCACACTGATGTGCAATCATATTTCGAAATTTTAAAGATTAGTTTTATTAACTTTGAATTTTAAAAATTTATGACAATGAAAAAAGCGGTGTTTTGTGGTGGATGTTTCTGGTGTACAGAAGCAGTTTTCAAACGTTTAAAAGGCGTTTTGAAAGTGGTTTCGGGATATTCAGGAGGTTTTATAAAAAATCCCGCTTATCGCGAGGTCTGTGAAGGTCGTACGGGACATGCAGAAGGTATCTGTATTGAATATGATGCTTCACAAGTTGAATTTCAAGAGCTTTTGGAAGTTTTTTTTGCTACGCACAACCCAACCACCCTAAACCGTCAGGGGTATGATGTGGGAACTCAGTACCGATCTGCAATTTTCTTTACGGACATCAACCAAAAAGAAGCGGCACAAACGTACATGAAATTTTTAGAGGATTCCAATGTCTTTCAAAACCCTATTGTAACTACCCTAGAACCATTGGATGTATTTTATAATGCAGAGGAAGAGCATCATGATTATTACGATCAAAATACTGAACAATCGTATTGTCAATATGTGATTTTACCTAAAATAAAAACCTTAAATGAACGTTTTAGTGATAAGTTGAAAACAACAAAATGAAGTGGAGCACATTAAAAAAACAACACAAACTCATACTAGGACTACTTTTTGATCTGTTGGGCTATGTTTCATTTGTTTTTCCACCTTTTGATTTTTTATGGGCACCACTTTCTGGCTATTTGATGACCAAACTTTACGAAGGAAAAAAGGGTAAAATTGCAGGGATATTTGTTTTCATTGAAGAAGCACTTCCGTTTGTAGATGTCGTTCCAACGTTTACGATTATGTGGCTCTATACCTATTGGTACGCATCTACTAAAACCTCTGCAGAATGAGATCTATTTATCCAAAAATCGACCAAGACCAAAGCGTCGAAGCATCTTTTTTTCGAAGTTCCAAAAGAAATCAAACTGACCTAAAATAAATCCCCAAAAGACGAGTAGTATTTGATAAAAAATTAAACTAACAAGGCAGAAAATTACCCCGTATAAAATGGGTCCAAGATTTTCTGTTGAGACTCCCATTAATTTTATAATAGGACGCCCAACAAAAACGGAAGAAGATCCCGTAATTGCAAATACTATAAAAATACGAATGAGTTCCCAACGCTCATTAACTTCCCATTTGTGCTGTAGTTTTTTTATAAAAAATAGGCACAACCGAATAATTGCCACTCCCAACATCAATCCTACAATTATGTGTAGCCATAGGTTGTCCTCAAAGAATTTGACTGCAAATTTGTACCCCAAATAAAGAGCACTACCTACGCCAATAACAGGGTAGAGGAGTTGCCAATTTTTACTAATTTCCCAGTTGGATTTAAAAGCTACAATGCGGTTTTTCATGCCCGCAAAGATAGTATTTTATGATGCTTTTTTTGTTTATTTTTTGTTAAACAGTTTTCCTAAAATTCCACCAATACCACTTTTGCTTTTCCCTAATACTGCACCTGCTACATCGTCAATGATAGAGCCGTCGTTGTCGGCGTCTAAAATGGATTCAATAAAACTTTGTTTCTTATTTTGATGACCTCCAATAAGACCTCCCAAAAGATTTGTAAGGCCATTGGCATCATTAAGAGAAGCTTGTCGTTGTTGTTTTCCTAATAAACCCATAACGACTGGTGCAGCCATTTTGAGAATTTTGCCAACAGACGATGCATCAACTCCAGTTTGTTTGCTCAGTGCATTTTGAACATTTTGTTGACGATTTCCAAAGACGTGCCCTAGGATTTTACGCCCATCTTCTTCAACGGCATTGAAATTGGAACCAGTAAATAGAGTTCCCAAATTATCCAGAATGCTTCCGTCGTGTTTACTATTTAATGCACCCATAAGCCCCGAGGCCCCTTTTGGAGTAGCGGCATTGCGTTGCATGGCTTGTAGGAGTACAGGCAGGGCCATATTCAATAAATTACTCGTGTTTGATTTTGATTGTCCTGTTTGGCTGGATAAGCCCTCGATAAGTGATTTTCCTAAATCTCCTCCGAGCAAGTTCATAAGTTCTGACATAGATTTGTTTTTTGTTGTTAATGTTATAGTTGTTTTTAAATTTAATTTTATTGTACAGCAAAAAGTTTAACTAAAGCTGATTTTTCGTCTTTAACTTGAAGCAAATAATGACCCGATTGAAGTTTACTCACATCCACACTAAATGAAGTGTTGTTTTGAAAACTTTTTCGATCTTTGATACATTCTAAGACCATTTTTCCCTCTAATGTAAAAATGCTAACGTGAACTTTATCGCCGCTCCAGTCTTCACTTTTCACCGTAAGCGATTGGGCAGTGGGATTTGGAAAGAGCGTGAAGTTGAAGTTGTTTTTATTTTCAATATCCTTATATGCTTTTACACCTAGAAAATTGGGTTTAATGGTCATCGTTATAGCCCCCATTCCGTAGGTAAAGAAAAAGACTTTATGATCGGTAGGTCTAATGTCAATATCGAACACCATGACATCCGGAAAAGCAGCTTCTTTCTGCCAAGTTTTTCCTTTATCAATACTCGAAAAAACGCCGTAATTTGTTCCTAAATACAGCAATTTATCGTGTAACGCCTCAAAAGCATAATTCCGTATAATTTCTCCATGAGGAGGATTAAAATTTTTAGCTCCTGCAATATTTGTTTTTGTACCATTGGTCAAATCAAATTTGAATAGATCACCATTTTCCGAAAATCCATAAGCCATATTTTCATTGTCCATTTGTAACTCAATTTCTGTAACATCTGTGGCTCCTGTAACCAGGGTGGTTGCTACACCAGAGGCGTTGTTGATGCGTTTGATGGTCTCTCCTTCTAAAATATAAGTATTGCCCGATGTTGGGTGCGTAGTGACACTTTTTATTTCGGTATTGCTTTGATACACAATAGAAGCCGTATTGTAGTTGGGAGCAACAGCTTTAATCAAGAAATGTTTATGGGTTGCTTCATGTGGAAAGTCATTGGCATAATAAATGACATTGGCAGCCTGACCGACTTGATTTCCAGTATTATAAGTATCAACATTAGTATTGTTAAAGTCTAGGGAAGATGTGTAAACCCCAGAGTGTGTGTAGGTTTCAATTAGTGAAGTTCCGTGTTTGTTAAAGGTGTGCACATAGTTATCTGTAATGAGTATATTATACACATCGCCTCCTCCAGAATATTTTAATGTTCCACCCTTAGAAATCCACCCCCCTCTATCTTGTCCTGCGATAACAAAATCATTACCATTTGGACTCAAAAACGTACCGACATAGCCAGTAAAGGCATTTACTCCTAGTGCTCTTTCCTCCCGATCTATTCCGTATTGTGTTGTTTTAGGTGGGATTGTCCCTGTTAAATCAAAAAAACCTGCATCATTTCCTTCACTCAATCCATGATCACATCCTATGACTAATTTTCCATTGGCTGGATTTCTTTGAAACGATTGTGGCCAGAAATCACCAGATCCTGTTCGTTCGTCGCTGTAATCGTCATCTTTCATATAATACCATTGTTTGCCACCATCTTTTGAATAAGCCATCGTTGTGGACGAAATTATAAGTTTGTTGGGGTCATTATCATCTACCCATAAGCCATTAAAATCAAAATATCCAAACCAGATGTCGCCTTGATCGCAAAACTCTTGAGTGCTTGTTCGGTTGTACACCTTTGTCCAAGTCGCACCAAAGTCGGTGCTTTTGTGAATTTGCTTCACAGTATTGGAGCCGCCTTGTCCAGAAAATGCTACAGCGGCATACACTATATTTGGATTGTTTTTGGAGTGGCCAATATCAATTCCAGAAGCGTTAGACACACTAAATACTTTTGTGAACGATCCGCCGTCTTTTCCTTTAAAAATTGCGTTGTTGTCTTGTGTAAATAGGATGTGTTCTGTAGTCGCGTTTTCTTTGATAACTTCCATACGAAATACAGATTCTGAGGGTGAATTGTACAGCTCTGTTGCGGTACCATTATTGGCAATTTTATAAATTCCAGAATTGGTTTGCATAAATGTTTTTGAGTTGACAATTTCCAAATCATAGGGCGTGAAACTCTTAATTACACTGTTATTGGCGTCCGTTATTTTGGTAAAACTAACGCCGTTGTCGTTAGATCTAAACAATCCAGGGTTGGGAAAATTGTAATCAAAAGAATTTGAAGACTGTGGAGAGGCATACAAAATAATATTGGGATCATCATAATCTTGTGCAATATCTATAGGTTTGCTACCTAGTTTGTTAGTTGCATCTAATTTTGCCCATTTTTTTCCTGCATCATTACTAATCCATAGACCCCCACCTTCAGTACCCAAATACCAACGGTTGTGATCCGTATAATCTATTTGTAGAGCAATGGATCGTTGTCGCGCATTAAATGGGCCTATATCGGCTCTGTTATCTAGTGTTTGAGCATGTAGTGAAAAGCAAAAACTAAAAAAAATAAGGATAAGTGTTCTTGAAATACGGTTCATAATATAAAATTTTATTAAACCTGCAGCGTTCATAAAGACTCGTATAGTATCAAAATACAAGATGTGCCAAAGCAACACACACCAAGGATATCAACAAATATTAAGGAATCAATAAAAAATCTGTAGGTCGTTCATGTCTTTGGAAGAATAATTTGGAATCATTCTCATTTCAAATATAAAAAAAATCCTAACAAAAGCGCTAGGATTTTTAAAATTTAAGAAGTTGAAATTTATTTCAAAATAGAAATAATTTGCGATGCTAGTTCTGAACCAATACGTTCTTGCGCTTGTGTTGTAGCTGCTCCAATGTGTGGCGTTAGCGACACTTTTGCATTCATCAATACTTGAACTGCAGGAGTTGGTTCGTTTTCAAAGGTATCTACACCGGCAAAGGCGAGTTTTCCAGCGTTCAGTGCATCAATCATAGCCACTTCATCGACGACACCGCCACGAGCCGCATTGATTAATCCTGCACCATCTTTCATAAGCTCAAGCTCTGCTTTTCCTATAACAAAATCTTTTTGTGCAGGAACATGAAGCGTTAAAAAGTCGGCTTGCTTCAGTACATTTTCTTTGCTGTCAATTATGATTTCAAAAGTAACGGACTGTCCATCAAAAAAGGGAACGGTTACAGAAGCTTTTTCCATAAAAGGATCAAAAGCTACAACTTTCATTCCGAGACCTAAACCAATTTTTGCAGTAGCTTGTCCAATTCGTCCAAACCCAATTACGCCAAGTGTTTTTCCTCGAAGTTCTGTGCCTTTGGCATACGCTTTTTTCAAAACTTTAAATTTTGATTCGCCTTCTAAAGGCATAGTTCTGTTAGAATCATACAAGAATCGAACACCAGAAAATAAATGTGCAAAAACCAATTCGGCCACAGATTCAGAAGATGCTGCTGGGGTATTGATGACATGAAGTCCTTTTTCTCGTGCATAATCTACGTCTATATTGTCCATACCAACGCCACCACGTCCAATGATTTTCAAGCTTGGACAAGCGTCAATCAGATGTTTACGAACTTTAGTGGCACTACGGACCAAAAGCACGCTGATACTTTCAGAGTTGATGTAGTTTTCTAATTGTTCTTGTGCAACAGTTGTTGTGCTTACTTCAAATCCAGCGGCTTCTAATTCTTGAACACCGTTTGCGGAAATTCCATCATTTGCTAATATTTTCATTTTTTTTATGCTTTTCGTTCTAATTCACTCATTATTTCAACCAATACCTGAACGCTTTCTAGCGGTAGTGCATTGTACATAGAGGCTCTATATCCGCCCACACTTCGGTGACCATTCAAACCATTGATTCCTGCTTCTTGCCACATGGTATCAAAACTTTCTTTCAAATCTTCGTTGGCCAATGTAAATGTGGCATTCATAGTCGAACGATCTGTTTTTGCAGCAAATCCATTAAACAATGGATTCAGATCGATCTCTGAATAGATAAGCTGAGCTTTCTTTTCATTTTCTTTTTCAATGGCAGCAATACCGCCTTTATTTTTCAACCATTCCAAGTTTAGCATTGAAGCATACACAGGAAATACAGGGGGTGTATTAAACATACTTCCTTTACCAATATGTACTTTGTAATCCATCATCGAAGGAATTTTTCGGGAAACTTTTCCTAAAATATCTTCTCGGACGACGACTAAAGTTGTGCCTGCAGGACCCATATTTTTTTGGGCTCCAGCATAGATTAATCCAAATTTTGAAAAATCTAAAGTCCGCGAGAAAATATCACTACTCATATCACAAACCAATGGAATATCGCAGTCTGGAAAAGTTTTCATTTGTGTTCCAAAAATGGTATTGTTGGAAGTACAATGAAAATAATCATGATCTGAGGGAATATCGTACCCTTTTGGGATGTAGTTATAGTTGGCGTCTTTGGACGATGCAACTTCTGTGACATCATCAAAAATACGAGCTTCTTTTATAGCTTTGTCACTCCAAGTTCCTGTGTTGAGATAGGCGGCACGTTTTTCTAATAAATTGAGTGCAACGGCCAAAAACTGAGTGCTAGCACCTCCTTGAAGAAATAATGCTTTGTATCCCATGCCTTCCAGGCCTAAGAGTTCTAGAGCGAGTGCTCGAGCATTTTCCATAATATCTACAAATGCTTTGCTTCGGTGAGAAATTTCGATGAGCGAAAGGCCATTGTCGTAATCTAAAACGGCTTCTGCAGATTTTTTCATTACCTCTTGAGGTAGAATACATGGTCCTGCGCTAAAATTATGTCTTTTCATTTCGGTGATGTTTTTAGACTTTTAAAAAAATTAAGCTACAAAGGTCTGAATTAATTATTGATATGAGATCAAAAATTGTGATAATATTATGTTATATTTTCAACAAGAAATCAACAGTATCTTTTTGGTCGGCATAGTCGTTTAATTTGGGGAGTTGTGTTGTTCCAAAATCGACTTCATTTGCTAAAAAATCATGTGACACTATACATTGAATTTGCGCGCTATCCTTTTGAATTTTTGTTTTTAAGCTTTCAATGTCGTCATAAAACTCATAAAACAACGTGGCAATTGGTGATGCATAATGTGTATCTTCTTTGAGCATCAAAAAACCATTTTCTAGCATATCAAATTCGCTCATCAGATATACCGCTTTGTTGTAGTCATAATTATTGGCATATTTGGCGCTATTCATAATAGGATGCCAATCGTACATTGCATTAAAAAAGGCATCAAAATTATACTCTTTTGGGATAAAAAGTTTTGAAACACTGCGACAACCCAATCCATAATATCGAAATATATCCTCCGCCAATCCTTCTAAGTTTGCAGCGGTTTCTTTTCCAGTAAGTACGGCTATGGAGTTTCTATTTTTTCGAATAATTGATGGTTTGTCCTTAAAATAATATTCAAAATAACGCGCTGTGTTATCGCTTCCTGTGGCGATCACGGCATCAAATGTCTTGAGTTGTTGCTGCGAGAATTCAATACTGCCTTTTAGGCGAGGATTGATGTGCATTATATAGGCTGACAAAAAAGGCAATAAATGTTTGTCGTTAGATGATTGCTTGATGCAAATATTATGCCCGCAAACTAGCGCCGATAAGAAATCATGAAAGCCAACAAGAGGAATATTCCCAGCCATGATGATGGCAATTTTCTTAGGGTTTTTTGTGGGAGTAGAATAGGAGGCAAGCCATTGTTCTAGTGCTTCTTCTTGGAGTAAGCCGCTCCATTGCTTCAAGGCAAAACACACATTTTCTTTTGTGAACCACCCATTATGCTCTTGCGCCAATTTAAGTTGATGTTTAAACCCTTCAAAAAATAAATCGTTATGTAAAACAGTTTTGTTTATTTTGGGAATTTCTGATGTGAATTGTTCCAGAAATCGTCCTAGCTCAACAAGCGTCTTTATTATATTTTTTTTATGATTCATAATTTGTGAAACCGTAATTTTGGATTTAATTTTGCGACAAATTTAGTTAATAAAATAGCGAAAAACGATTATGGCGATTATTATCACTGATGAATGTATAAATTGTGGCGCTTGCGAGCCCGAATGTCCAAATACTGCAATTTATGAAGGTGCAGACGATTGGCGCTATGCGGACGGAACGAGTTTAGAGGGACAAATTGTTTTGCCTAATGGCAAAGAAGTGGACGCCGATGAGGCTCAAATTCCTGTTAGTGATGAATATTATTTTATTGTTCCTGATAAATGTACTGAGTGCAAGGGTTTTCATGAAGAGCCACAATGTGCGGCCGTATGTCCTGTAGATTGCTGTGTCCCCGACGAAAACAATGTCGAAACAGAAGAGGTGCTTTTGGGCAAGCAGCGTTTTATGCATCCAGAAGATTAAAAAAAATAAATATAAAATTTGATAAAAAAAGCCACGCATTTGCGTGGCTTTTTCATGAAAGCATGTTTAACTTAAAACTTGTAATTCAAAGATAAATTAAATAAAGTACCTAATTGGCTAAAGTGATATCCATCATAGGTCATTCTAGAATAGCGTTGGTTAAAAGTAATTGCATTGGTTTGTTTGAGTACATCTGCCGCATTGTTTAGAAGTGTTTTTCCAGCATCGTTTTCTGCTTTAAATTTCCACTCTGGTAGAACATTCAAAAGGTTATTGACATTCAGTGCAATAGTCAATTTTTTATTGGCGTTAAAGTTGATGCCTAAGTCTGTTACAATTTTTGGCGTAAATTCAGTCCTAAGATTGTTGTCCAAGTCTTGTTGCTTGAAAGTCGTTTTTCCAAAATAGGTATTATTTACTGAAACTCCCCATCGTCCAATATCATAATTAGCACCTAAAATCCATTTGGTTTTTGGTCTTGAAGTAAAGAACAATGCTTCTTGTGTTGAATTTACAACAGATTGATTGGCGGTTGCAACTAGAGGAATATCCTTGACCGCACCATCTCGCTTGTTATCAATCGTGTAATTTCCAGATAAATTAAGATCCAAATCTCCTTCGCCAATGCTAATGTTTTTGTAAGTTAAAACAACATCTAAACCAGAAGTTCTGGTATTTATAGCATTAGAGAAAAAGCTGATATTGACAAGATTATTATCCCTTAAGACATCATCTAGAGGCGTTGTTCCAATATTGTTTCCATTGCTGTCAAATTTTGTGCCTTTAATTTCTGATCCTAGGACGATTCTGTCTTTTACTGCAATAGTGTAATAATCCAAAGTAAATGACAGATTATTGGTGAGACGTCCACCCAATCCAGCGGTAAAGTTTGTCGATTTTTCAGCATCTAGTCTTGGAATTCCTAAAAGTTTCGCTTGTGTAGAAACATTGTTGATTAGTCCACCAACTTGAATTGTTCCTCCTCGAAAGCTATATTGAGCTTTTTGAGTATAAATTTGATGTAATGTTGGCGCTCTAAATCCTGAAGATATGGATGCTCTTGCTGTTAGTTTATCAGAAAGTTTTAAGCGTGAACTTAGTTTATAGACAAACGTGTTTCCAAAATCTGAATAATTTTCAGACCGGACGGTTCCGCTCAATAAAAATGCATCACTAGCGTCATAATCAAGAGAGAAATAGCCACCAAAATTGTATCGGTTAAACTTTCCAGAGTTCTCTGGACTATTTCCAGCAAATGAATCAGATCCTCCACCGTCATAGGAGGCTAGTTCTCCTTCAATCACTTCAAAAACTTCATTTCTAAACTCTGCACCAAAACCAATACTAATCTTGTCGGACAACAATCTGTTGATATCAATATTTCCAACATTGTGAGAAAAACGTGTTCCTCCTGGATCAAAGGATTGTTTACTATTTGCACGATACAACTCGGAACCTTGAGTCATTTCTCCAGCGTCAATGGTGTTGTTGTTGTTAGCATCTATCCAAGTCGATGGAGAACGAACGTCTCGGTAATTATGGGTGTTGTTTACTTTATAAGTTTGTGTATTTCCACCTGTGGTATAACTCACATCGATGTTCCAATCGTTAATTTTTGTTTTCATACCCACGGTACCATTGTAATCTGAAAGTGTACCTTCAAAAGTTGGCAGGTAGCCATCATAACCTCCTTTGTTATTTGGGTTATTTCCGGGAAAAAAATCTGATAAATAAGGGTGGTCTGATAGGGTTCTCCAGTAAGGCGTTCTGTAGTTCGCAAAACTATTCACCTTTTTATAGACAAAAGCAGTATTTAAATAGAGTTGTGTTTGTTCACTCAGATCAAATCCGCTATTGATTAAAAATTTTGAAGCCGCTGTTTCTGGTGATCCATTGATATTGCCTGCATCTGGACGGCGTTTTAAAAACTCTCTGACTGTTGCAATGTCTGCTCCAAAACTTGAGGCTTCTCCTTCAGCACTCACTTTTCCTGGACGGTTGGCCAAATTGACCTTAGACAAGTCAATCGTATAGTTTACAAACCCTTTGTCATCGCCAACAACACTTCCATTGTTAATGCTAATTCCAAACATTTCTCCATCGCCTTCAGAAGTTATTCCTGTACGAAGTGTTCCCGAACCTGAGTAGGCCGAATTCTTTAATATGATATTCATAACTCCAGCAATAGCATCCGAACCATATTGTGCAGAAGCACCATCTCTAAGGATTTCAACACGTTTGATGGCATCTGTTGGAATAGCAGAAATATCGGCGCCTGTTTCTCCATATCCAGGAGAGGTTTGGGTGTACAATAATGCACTCAAATTTTTTCGTTTTCCATTGACGAGGATCAATGTTCTACTTGGCCCCATATTTCTAATCTCATAGGGGTCCAACAATGAAGTAGCATCATTTACTGGGGTTTGTACTGTGTTAAAGGAGGGAATTCTATATTGTAGTGCTTTGTCAAAGGTAACTTGTCCAGTTGTGGTTAGCTCGGTGGCCCCAACAACATCAACAGGTAAAGGAGTGTCCACATTACTTCGTGGTGCGGTTCGCGACCCAACAAGAACAACCTCACTTAATGAGTTGCCTTCTTTAAGGGTGATATTTATTTTGGTCTGATTTCCTACTGTGGCTTCGAAGGTTTGATAGCCAACGTAGCTGAATACGAGAGTAGCATCAGAATTTACGTCAATTTCATAGGCACCATCAAAGTCAGAAAGAGTTCCATTGGAAGTTCCTTTTTCCACAATATTAGCACCCGAAATGGGAACACCATCACCGTCTGTGACGATACCTGAAACGGTATTTTGGGCATATAAAAAGTTTAAGCTGAAACATACGCATAGCGCATAGGGTATTAGTTTTTTCATAGTTGTAGATTTGGGTCAATACTTTTGTAAAAGTATAAAAATTTTAAGAATAATTCATTTAAACAGTATTTTTTTTGAATATAATTGAATTAAAATGCCAATAAATTAATGATTTTCAATTGTTTAGGTGGTTTAATTTATCTTTTTGTTTTTATTTCGGCTATAAAATTATTGAGAAGAATTTCCTTTGATATATTTCCTTCTTTATAATGGATCGTAACCTCTCCTTTTTTATCTTTACAAGCAGGGTAAACAGTACTATATTTTTCTTTTAGTGGTAGTTCGAGGGTGTAATTTCCTTTTTGAAGGTTACTTTCAATGTAACGTGCTGATTTTTCTTTTTTTAATAAATATTGATTAATCTTATAACATTGCCGTTCATAAAACACATGAATGCTATCAATACTGATTATTTCATTGGTGTCTACTGAAAACTCTAAAACGTAATTTGTATATATTTTTTCTGTATGGCGTCCAGGATAAACTTTTTGTTTGATTTTTGAGGTAAATTTTAAAGATGAACTGCAAGCCATAAGCAATAGCATTGAGAAAAATGTTAGCGTACTAAATTTCATGAATTTTACGCCCTATTTTACAAGTAATTTTTTACTGATACTCATGTTGTTGTTTGTGATTTTTACAATATACATGCCTTGAGAAAAGCTACTTAAATCAACCGAGATTTGATGCGCAGAAGTTTTAAAATTCTTTACTACACTACCAATCAAATTATAAATCATAATGTTGCTTTCACCTGTTAAATCGTTCATTTTTATGTTAAAATTTTTATTTTTAGTAGGGTTAGGGTATAAATAAACAGAATTTTCTGGCAACATATTTTCTTCGATACCCATAGCCGATGCCTTTATAGATGCTTCCCAAATTCCTCTTCCGTAGGTAGCTACTCTTATTTTTTCTGTGCCATAATGTATTTCTATATCATGAACAATAACATTCGGCAAACCATTATCGAGCTTTGTCCAATTTCCAACAGAATTTTTCCAGTAATATACGCCCAAATTTGTCGCCAAAAACAACTCTCCATCTGTTGATCCTGTTTTGTAATCAATATCATAAGTTGGCACATTTGGTAAATTTCCTGAAATATTTGTCCAATTTGTACCACTGTTGCTAGATTTATATACGTGTCCTGATAAATACCTCGAATAACAAATATAGATTTCATCGGGGTTGGTGGGATGTATCGCAATCCCTTTAATGGGTTGATTATTTTGCGGATGGGTAATTACTTGCCATGAACTTCCACCGTTTGTAGTTTTTCTCAAACCATTTCTCCCTGCGACATACATAATGTCCCCATCTGAAGGTGCGGAAGAAATACAGCTTATACTACCTGCTCCAGAATTTAGTTTTGTCCAGCTATCACCTCTGTCGGATGATTTGTAAATATCAGTCATACCTCCATAATAAATAGTCTTTGGTTTCGTGGGATGAATGTCCAACTTCCATACAAAAGGAGCAGGCTCAGGAGTTCTTAAATATGTAGATGAAGAAAATCCATCTATTGTTCTAGAAACAATTCCTTTTTGACTACATGTCCATGCAATATTATAATTTGAATAGTCCCATAGGCCTTCCACACCATCACTACCGGCATTTGCACCAGTAAACGTCGGACTATCAAAAACAGCAATATCATTATCTTGCGCTCCTGCAATTAATTTTCCTGCATCTTGTGGAGTTCCCGAAACATTATAATATTGTGTAATAGCCAATCCCGAAGACAAATCTGTCCATGCTGTATCCAGTGATGCATCTCCTTTAAAAATACCGCCATCATTTAATGAAAAAGCGGTATTAGTATTAGGTATAAATTTCATATCGTGATGATCTGAATGTACATAAAAATAAGAATTACCACTTATCCAATACCCATCTAAGTACATCTCCCAAGTTGTACCTCCATTTTTAGAACGCCATCCATTAACACCTCCAACTAATACTAAATCTTTATCAACGGGAGAGATAGAAATAGTCATATTATAGCTCCCTTGAGACTCGTAATTCTTTATTGTAGAAAGGGTTGTCCAATTTGCGCCTTCATCCGTTGATTTATTTATTTTTCCATCACTATCAAGCGCTAATATGAGATTTGGATCATCAGTAGTTTGAGCAATATCCAGTCTTGTTTTTTGAGCGGGAGTTGATACTAAACTCCATGACCCTCCGTTATCAGTAGATTTATAGAATTTTCCTCGATATGAAGTCGCATATATAACCGTACTATTTCCTGTTTTGTATTGAATATCGTTAAACCAAGCATCCATCTCTGTGAAAACATCGGTCCAGTTTGCTCCTCCGTCTGTAGATCTCTTGATGCTATTTTTTGTAGTTGCAAAAATGGTATTGCTATTATTGGGATCTATGAGTAAATTGCCAATTAAATTAAACTCTAATAAGCCAAAAGTCAGTCCTGTCATATGCCATGTGTCTCCTGCATCAGTAGATTTTAATACACCAATAGAAATATTTTGATTTCCATCGTAATCTCCTGTAGCAACATACAGTGTATTGGGAGCTGTAGGGTCTATTACAATATCTGATACACCCATATTGGGAAAGTTGTCTCCTTTGGGAGCCCAAGAACTGCCGCCATTTGTGGATTTCCATACACCACCAGAAGGAGAACCAACATATAATGTATTAGTATCAGAATCATCAAAAGCAATGGTGTTTAACCTTCCCATCCCTGGGTAGTATGTAATTCCAGATGTAGGAGGTGCTGTTGGCCCAACTAAAGTCCAAGGCGTAGATCCACCTGTTCCGTTGCGTTTTTGCAATTGACGTCTATTGTCTTCTACCCACTCGTTATAGTTGTGATAGGCAGATACAAAAGAACCATCTGGCTTTATTCTATTATGCCAAAAAGATGCCCAGCGTTCAAATTGCTTGATTTTCTTTTTGCTTGTTCGATCTTTTTTCCCTCTTAATGGGAGTAGTCTTGCTTTGTTGTTTTCAACAATTTCAAAGTAATTCGAATTGCTTTGAAAAATAGATTTTCTCCAGTTTTGTTTTTGCGCATTTAATTTAATGGAAAACAAGATAAACCCTACAATTAAAAATGATAATAGTTTTTTCATATGTTTATTTTTTTTGCTTTTCAATTATTGTATGTAAACTTTGATGTTTAGATTAATAAACTCTATGTGTGTTGAATGATAGTTTAAACATTTCTGTTTCATCTTATCACGTATATTTATACTCCCTGCTAGTGCAAGCATCACTCTTGTACTTCAAGTAAAAATTAAATTTTTTTGTTACATTTTAAATTTTTACACCTACACTTTTCTTTATTCTAACAGCACGACAGGGGCGCTCGCAAAAAGTGGCTATATTATTTTTTCAAAAGCCAACTTTACTCATTCCCCTCATGATCTTAGACACACACTTTCTAAAAAAGTCACATTTTTTTTAGTTTTTTTTGCGCTTTATTTTTTTTAATGAAAATCCACTTTCATTTATGTACTTTTGCATCCAAATTAAAAAACGCTATGAAAGCAGGTATTGTAGGACTGCCCAATGTGGGAAAATCAACATTGTTCAATTGTTTATCAAACGCCAAAGCACAAAGTGCCAATTTTCCGTTTTGCACCATCGAACCCAATATAGGGGTGGTAAATGTACCAGACCTACGGCTTTCAAAATTAGAATCCCTAGTTAATCCAGAGCGAGTAATTCCTGCTACTGTAGAAATTGTTGATATCGCTGGCTTGGTCAAAGGAGCGAGTAAAGGAGAGGGTCTTGGCAATCAGTTTTTGGGAAATATCCGCGAAACAGATGCCATTCTTCATGTTTTACGCTGTTTCGATAATGACAATATTGTGCATGTCGATCAAAGTGTGGATCCCATTCGTGATAAAGAAACAATCGATATGGAACTTCAATTGAAGGACTTGGAAACCGTAGAAAAAAAACTCGAAAAAGTAAAGCGAACGGCCAAAACAGGAAATAAAGAAGCGCAAAAAGAAGCTGAAGTTTTAGAACGCATCAAAGCCCACCTAGAGTCTGGAGCATCCGTAAGAAGTTTGGACCTTTCTGAGGATGATTTTGAGGCCTATGTAAAACCTTTACAATTCATTACCGCCAAACCAGTACTGTATGTCTGCAATGTCGATGAAAATTCGGCAGTGGATGGTAATGCCTATGTCGATTTGGTTAAAGCAGCCGTTGCCAAAGAGAATGCAGAAGTTTTAATATTGGCCGTTGGCACAGAGGCAGACATTAATGAATTGGATGATTTTGAAGAGCGTCAACTTTTCTTACAAGACATTGGACTCGACGAGCCGGGTTCTGCAAAACTCATTCGTGCGGCCTACAAATTGCTTGATCTTCAAACCTATTTTACAGCAGGTGAAAAAGAAGTTCGCGCCTGGACCATCAAAATTGGGAGTCTAGCACCACAAGCAGCGGGTGTTATTCACACCGACTTCGAAAAAGGATTCATTCGTGCCGAAGTGATTGCCTATGATGATTATGTCAATTTTGGAAGCGAAGCCAAAGTTAAAGAAGCAGGAAAAATGCGTGTAGAAGGAAAAAATTATACGGTTAAAGACGGCGATGTAGTGCATTTCCTATTTAATGTATAATATAATTTAAGTCCTTTTTTCAATAAAAATGTTCTCAACATTACCTACATTTTTTTGTTAATTAATTTGTGTTTTAAAGGTTTCTTTTTTTCAGATGAAGTACTATATTAGCACTTCGTCAGAACAGTCCTATGGCCCAAAACACAAATTACACAGAAGATAACATCAGATCTCTCGACTGGAAGGAGCACATCCGTATGCGCCCTGGAATGTATATTGGAAAACTCGGCGATGGGTCTTCTGCAGATGATGGGATATATATCTTGGTTAAAGAAGTTTTGGACAACTCCATTGATGAATATGTCATGGGTGCTGGAAAATCTATTGATATTTCTATTCAAGGCAACAAAGTCATTGTTCGCGATTATGGCCGTGGAATTCCCCTAGGAAAAGTCGTTGATGTTGTATCAAAAATGAATACAGGTGGAAAATACGATTCCAGAGCTTTCAAAAAATCTGTAGGGCTGAATGGTGTGGGTACAAAAGCTGTTAATGCATTATCAACTTATTTCCGAGTAGAATCCACAAGAGATGGAAAATCCGCTTCCGCTGAATTCGAAACCGGCGTTCTCATCAATCAAGAACTATTAGATGATACTACCCGAAGAAAAGGGACTAAAGTTTCTTTTATTCCAGATGAAACCATCTTCAAAAATTACAAATTTAGAAATGAGTATGTCGCTCGAATGCTCAAAAATTATGTTTATCTCAATCCCGGCTTGACCATTACTTTCAATGGAGAGAAATTTTTCAGTGAAAATGGACTTAAAGATTTATTAGAAGACCATTCAAAAGCAGAAGACCGACTGTATCCCACAATTCATCTCAAAGCCGATGATATTGAGGTGGCGCTCACCCATAGTAAAACACAATATAGCGAAGAATACCACTCGTTTGTTAATGGTCAAAACACCACACAAGGAGGGACACACTTGGCAGCATTCAGAGAAGCGTTTGTAAAAACCATTCGAGATTTTTTTGGTAAGAATTATGATGCCTCCGATGTGCGAAAGTCTATCATTTCGGCTATCGCTATCAAAGTAATGGAACCTGTATTTGAAAGTCAGACCAAAACCAAATTGGGATCTACTGATATGGGCGGGGGGTTGCCGACAGTACGTACTTTTATCAATGATTTTGTTAAAACTCATCTCGATAATTATTTACACAAAAATCCTGATACTGCAGAAGCGATTCAACGCAAAATACTTCAAGCAGAGCGCGAACGAAAAGAACTATCTGGCATTCGAAAAATTGCAAAAGAACGTGCCAAAAAAGCAAGTCTCCATAATAAGAAACTAAGAGATTGTCGTGTGCATTTTGGCGATGCAAAAAACAATCGTAACCTCGAAACAACACTTTTCATTACAGAAGGGGATTCTGCATCAGGAAGCATCACAAAATCACGTGATGTGAATACTCAAGCTGTATTTAGTCTTAAGGGAAAACCATTGAATTGTTATGGTCTTACGAAGAAAATTGTGTATGAAAATGAGGAGTTTAACCTTCTGCAAGCGGCATTAAATATTGAAGAATCCATAGAAGATTTACGCTACAACAACATTGTTATTGCTACCGATGCCGATGTGGATGGAATGCATATTCGGCTGCTGTTGATTACCTTTTTTCTGCAATTTTTCCCAGAACTTATCAAAGAAGGGCATTTGTATATTCTGCAAACACCATTATTTCGAGTTCGAAACAAAAAAGAAACCATTTATTGTTATTCGGAAGAAGAGCGTATCAATGCCATTGAAAAGTTAAAACCCAAACCAGAAATCACACGATTTAAAGGGTTAGGGGAAATTTCCCCCAATGAATTTAAACATTTCATCGGTGAGGATATTCGTTTAGACCCTGTCATGTTAGATTCCGAAATGACTACAGAAGAATTGCTGTCATTTTATATGGGTAAAAACACACCACAACGCCAAAAATTTATTATCGATAACCTCAAGGTTGAATTAGATCTTATTGATTCAGAAAAGCAGTAGTTTATGATTGAAGAAGAAGACGATTTACATTTGGAGTCAACACAAGGCCAAGAGACCATCACGAGAGTGACGGGCATGTATAAAGATTGGTTTTTGGACTATGCCTCATATGTGATTTTGGAACGCGCAGTGCCAGCTATCGAAGATGGTTTCAAACCTGTTCAGCGTCGCATTCTTCACTCTATGAAAGATTTGGATGACGGGCGCTATAATAAAGTTGCAAATATTGTTGGGCACACCATGCAATATCATCCTCATGGCGATGCTAGTATCGCCGATGCTATGGTTCAAATTGGTCAAAAAGACTTGCTTATCGATACCCAAGGCAACTGGGGTAATGTGCTAACTGGTGATCGGGCTGCGGCATCACGTTACATAGAAGCACGATTATCAAAATTCGCTTTAGATGTGGTTTTTAATCCAAAAACAACAGAATGGCAAGCTTCATACGATGGCCGAAGAAAAGAGCCTGTGAATCTTCCGGTAAAATTCCCACTACTTCTTGCACAAGGCGCAGAAGGGATAGCAGTAGGATTATCCACAAAAGTATTACCACACAATTTTATAGAACTCATAGAGGCTTCAATAAAGCATCTACAAGGCAAACGTTTTTCTATTGTTCCCGATTTTGCCACTGGTGGGATTGCTGATTTTACCAACTATAATGATGGCCTTAGAGGGGGTAAAGTACGTTGCAGAGCTCGTATATCACAATTGAACAAAAACACTCTAGTCATCACAGAAGTGCCTTTTGGAACAACAACCTCGTCATTGATTGACTCCATTCTGAAAGCAAATGATAAAGGTAAAATTCGTGTCAAGAAAATCGAAGATAATACGGCAGCAGATGTTGAAATTTTAGTGCATTTACCTTCTGGAATATCTCCTGACAAAACCATCGATGCGCTATTTGCATTTACAAATTGTGAAACTTCAATATCGCCTTTGGGTTGCGTTATTGAAGACAATAAACCTTTGTTTGTTGGGGTGTCTGAAATGCTTAGACATTCAACAGACCATACTGTTGAGCTATTAAAGTTAGAGCTCGAAATCAAACTTAAAGAGTTAGAAGAGCAATGGCATTTTGCTTCTTTAGAGCGTATTTTTATTGAAAATCGAATTTATCGTGATATTGAAGAGGAAGAAACTTGGGATGGCGTTATTTCTGCAATCGATCGAGGGTTGAAACCTCATATTCAGCATCTTAAGCGTGCTATAACAACCGAAGATATTACACGATTGACGGAAATTCGCATCAAAAGAATTTCGAAGTTTGATATTGATAAAGCCCAACAAAAAATTGAAGCTTTAGAAGCTCAAATTGAAGAAACTAAGGCCCATCTAGCGACCATTATAGATTATGCTATTGCATATTTCAAACGTCTTAAAACAGAATATGGAGAAGGTAAAAGGCGCAAAACTGAAATCAAAGTCTTTGATGATGTAGATGCTACAAAAGTCGTTATCAGAAACACAAAACTATTTGTCAACAGAGAAGAAGGTTTTGTAGGAACTGGCCTCAAGAGAGACGAGTATGTTTGCGATTGTAGCGATATTGACGATATTATAGTCTTTACCAAAGAAGGTAAAATGATGGTCACAAAAGTGGACACCAAAACCTTTGTGGGTAAAAATATAATTCATGTTGCGGTATTTAAGAAAAAAGACACCAGAACCATCTATAATATGATTTATCGCGACGGTAAGGGAGGACCTTCCTACATCAAACGTTTTGCGGTAACATCAATGACAAGAGACAAAGAATATGATCTTGGAAAAGATAAAGCTGGAACTCATGTGTGGTATTTTTCTGCAAACCCCAATGGCGAAGCTGAGGTTGTTACGGTACTTCTACGACAAGTTGGAAGCATCAAAAAATTAAAATGGGATATCAATTTTGCAGATATTCTAATCAAAGGACGAACTTCAAAAGGAAATTTAGTCACTAAATATGCAATTAAACGCATTGAATTGAAAGAAAAGGGAGTCAGCACGCTCAAACCAAGAAAGATTTGGTTTGACGAAACAGTACAGCGCCTTAACGTCGATGAACGCGGAACCCTTATTGGTGAATTTAGAGGAGAAGATCGTATTTTGGTCATTACGCAATCGGGGATTGTGAAAACTATTGTTCCAGATATCACAACACATTTTAGTGATGATATGATTGTGCTTGAAAAATGGATACCAAACAAACCAATATCTGCTATTTATTTTGATGGTGCTAAGGAAAAGTATTTTGTAAAACGTTTTCTTATTGAAAATGAGAACAAAGAAGAAGTCTTTATTTCCTCTCACGCTTCAAGTACTTTAGAAATCGTTAGTACAGACTGGCGCCCTGTTGTAGAACTTACGTTTGCAAAAGATAGAGGTAAAGATCGACGGCCAAATCAAACTATTGATGTGGAGCAGTTTATAGACATTAAAGGCATTTCTGCACAAGGGAATCAATTGTCAAGATTAAAAGTGAATCAAATAGATTTGTCTGATCCGTTGCCCTATGAAGCCCCAAAGGAAGTCCATGCCGATGAACTGGAAGTAGTTGATGAGGAAGTTGTTGACGCCAATACTTCGGAAGAAATACAGTCTGACATCTCAGAGTCTAAGCCAAGTTCAGAGTCTTCTGCACCGTCAAATCCTTCCAAAAACAACGAAAACAATTCGAACGATTCAGAAGGGCAGATCACTCTCTTTTAATCAATACGCTTTGCTTCTCCTTTTTGTTTTATAGAACTGCCCACATAGCCATATTCAAATCTATATGTGTCTTTAGTTGTCGTTAGGATTTTCAGATGAACATCTTTTTGCTCTGCTCTATTTTTTGGATTAATCGTCTTAAAAATCATTTCACAATCATTGATCCAACGAACACTGGCACTATCTGTTTTTGTGTTAAAACGTTCAATTTGCAGCTTTTCTGTGCGTGTGAATTCTGAAGTGTAAGTTGTGCCGTCGATGCTAATTGTACTTTGAAATGTACCTGTTTTGAAATCTTGACAGTTTCTTTCTATTTGATAACAAGAAGAAAAACAAAGAAAACATAAAAAATATAAGTATTTCATCTATTCAAATTTTTGTAAGCATTTATATTTTTAGTTGTTGGATTATATCGCATGAAAAAAAACCATTGCCTAGCAAATCACCATTATGGGTTTTCATGGTGTAAAAATACAAAAGAAAGATAGATATTTTTAGCTATTCGGGGCTGTACTTATCGAAAGTCCCGTCTTTGTAGAAGATAATGATACGTTCAATATCTTTAGATTTATTTATTGAGTACGTATTTTTGGATTCGACTATAGGCGTTTCGCTAGTTTCAGTTTTTAGTTTTTTTGTTGAGGTTGGAGTAGTGGAGGTATGCAACATCTCTCCAGTGCCATTCAAAAGCCAATACAAGTTGATGTCTGTAAAGGCAGTGTTGAGTTTTAATATAAAATCCAAGCTAGGCTTATTTCGACCGCTCAAAATATGCGAAATGCTAGACCGTTGCACTTGAATTAGTTCTGCAAAAGCAGAAGCTGATAATCCATAATAGATCATTATTTTGTTTAAACGTTCGCTAAAATTGTTGGTATTTACCATAGGTTACAAATGTATATAAAAAAATGTTTTACAAATGTAAAACATCAGGATATTATTCAATAACAATACAATAATTTATTAAACTATAACTTTATTTAATTATACTTAAAATACTGATTTACAATATATTATATGTTTATTTTTATAACTCAGAATAGAACTTCAAAAACAATTAAAAAAATGTATACAATTGTAAACAAACAACACTGAAAAAGAAATTTACAATTGTAAATAACATATTGTTTACATTTGTAGTTCACAAAAGCACCCTATGGAATCGATATACGATTTTGCATCAAACTATGAACACAAAAAAGCAAAAGCTTTGTTTGGTAGGTATATTACAAATGATACTATTTTACCAGTATTAAAGACATTGCCAAAAGCGTTTGCGTTTGATGTGTTAGGTCATTCTGAAGAAAACAGGCCAATTTATGCTGTAAAAATAGGCACTGGTACAACAAAAATTTTGATTTGGTCTCAAATGCATGGCAACGAATCAACTTGCACCAAAGCACTTTTTGACGTCTTTAATGCTCTAAAAACACCTCCTTTCGGCGTTATTTTGAAAGAATGTTCTCTATGCATTATCCCCATTTTAAATCCCGACGGCGCAAAGGCCTATACCCGTCAAAATGCAAATCACATAGATCTCAATAGAGATGCTGTGGAAGTATCTCAAGTAGAAAGTAAGATTTTGCGAACTGCATTTGAAACTTTCAAACCGGATTATGCATTTAATATGCACGATCAGCGTACGCTTTTTAATGTTGGTAAAAGTAACGCACCAGCTACTGTGAGTTTTTTGTCTCCCGCGCAAGACAAAGCGCTAACGTTGACGCCAAATCGCTTGCGCGCCATGTCTGTTATCCATCAGATGAATTCCTTGTTGCAAAAATTTATCCCAGGGCAAGTTGGAAGATTTGACGATGCTTTTAATATCAATTGCGTTGGCGATTATTTTCAAGCGCAAGGCACTTCTACAATTTTATTTGAAGCGGGTCATTTTCAAAACGATTATAACAGAGAAAACGCTCGAAAATTTGTAGCGCTTGCAACGCTGCAAGCTTTATTGTGCATAAGCACCAACTCAGTCCCTAAAAGTGACCCTAAAAGTGATCCCGAAAGTGACCATAAAAATTACCTTCAAATTCCTGAAAACAACACATTATTTTTTGATATTCTAATTAAAAATGTTCTGATCGATCCCCACAAGTCAACTAGCGTAAACGATATTGGTGTGAGTTACGAAGAGATTTTGAAAGGTAAAGAGATTTTTTTTGTACCAAAAATAAAATCAATTGGTGATTTATCGTCTCATTTTGGCCATAAAACCTTTGATGCAAAACATCAAGCAATTGTTTGTGATAATCCGACATTCTTAGAAAAAGGGGAGCAACTTTGCACAATTTTTATTGAAAACAGTAAATTTTCACTTTTAGTTAACAATAATTTATTATAAATCTTATTTTGTTGATTATAATTTGTTAAATTTGAATTTTTAATCAAAATATTTCACAAAAAAAAATGGCAAAGTTCAAATTAGACGAAATCGACCACCAAATCCTCAACATGCTTATCGACAATACACGAATTCCATTTACAGATATTGCAAAAAAATTATTGATATCTGCGGGAACAGTGCACGTGCGCGTTAAAAAAATGGAAGATGCTAAGATCATAAAAGGTTCGTCTTTGACTTTGGACTACCGAAAACTGGGTTATACCTTCATAGCTTATGTTGGTATTTTTCTTCAAAATACTTCTCAAACTAAATTTGTTTTAGAGCGCATCAAAGAAATACCTCATGTTACGGTTGCACATATTACAACTGGAAAGTTTAATATTTTCTGTAAAATTCGTGCAAAAAGTACGACACATGCCAAAGAGATTATTTTCAAGGTTGATGATATAGATGGAATTTACAGAACTGAAACCATGATTTCTTTAGAAGAAAGTATCAATGACAAAAAACGCTTGATGCATTCTATTTTCAACGAACTTCAATAGTTGTTTTAGGCGCAATAATAGGCGAAAGCTTCGTAGATCAAGCTTTCTTCAACTTCAACATCCATGCGGCACTCACCGATGGTCTCAAGTAAAACAAATTTTACGCGTCCATGGCTATTTTTCTTGTCGGATTGCATCAAATCTATGATTTGTTTTATGCTATGATCATGAAATGAAACTCTTGGGTAAGTCGCTGTAAAAGTGTCTTTAATTTGCTGTAAATCAAGTGTTGAAAGGCCACATATTTTTGAAGACAGATAACCTTCAAGAACCATCCCAATAGCAATAGCTTCGCCATGTAGAAGGGTTTTAATGCTGTCATTATCAAGACAATACGATTCTATAGCATGGCCTAGGGTATGGCCAAAATTTAAGATTTTTCGTAAACCCATTTCATTTGGATCTTGACTGACAACATCGTTTTTTATCGCAACAGAATGATGAATCAATGCATCGAGATCGTTCAATGTCAATTGCTTTAAATCTCTAAGTTTTTCCCAGTAGTTTCGATCACGAATCAATCCGTGTTTGAGCATTTCTGCAAACCCAGAACGCAGTTCGTGATTTGGAAGTGTATCCAAAAATATTGGATCAATGAGCACCATATCTGCAAAAGTAATAGTACCAATTTGATTTTTTGAAAGATCTAAATCGACACCAGTTTTTCCGCCAACAGAAGCATCTACCATTGCCAAAAGCGATGTTGGAACATTGATAAACTTGATACCACGTTTGAATGTTGAGGCTACAAATCCACCTAAATCAGTAACAACACCACCACCGAGGTTGATCATAAGTGATTTTCGATCTACAGACAACTCAGATAATGACCGCCAAACCTCCATACAAGTATCGATGGTTTTGTGCATTTCTCCACTTGGAATTTCAATAATGTCCAATGCAGCATCAAATTGCACCTGAGATAAAAAATGAGGTAAACAATGTTCATGCGTATTTTCATCGACCAAAACAACAATTTTTGAAAAATGTTCTTTGTCTAAATAGTCAACCAAAATCTTGTATGCTAAGGCATTAAAATGGATTTCGTAAGATGTGGTTTGTATTGATTTCATTTTTGTGTGCCAAAGATAGTATGAAATTTGTTAGGAATTAATAATTTTGGTTTATCAAATTAATCATTTTTTTAAGTATGACAGACTTAAAGGTAGATTTTAGCAATACAGAAGTTGCCTTTCATTTGAAATCTGACGCCGAACTCGAGCGTGCTTATTTTTTGTTTAAGATGATTTCTAATGAACCTTTGGTGCGTATTGGAACTGCAGCGACTCATTTTGCACTCAAAACTCATCTTCCCGTAGAAGGTCTTATTCGGGCTACTGTTTTTGACCATTTTTGCGGGGGTGTCAATGCCGATGATTGCATCCCAAAAATTGATCAGATGTACAATAGCGGTGTGTATAGCGTATTGGATTATTCTGTAGAAGGAAAACAAGAAGAGTCACAATTTGAGCGTATTTTAAATCAAATGTGTACGCTAGTCGATTTTGCCGATGAGAAAGAGGCAATGCCTTTTGCAGTGTTTAAACCCACAGCGGTTGGCCGATTTGAACTTTATGAAAAAGTAAGTGCCTCTATTTCATTGACTCCAGAAGAACAAAAAGAATGGGAACGTGTTCAAGAGCGTTTTCATAAAATTTGCAGCTATGGATTAGAAAAAAATATTGCTATTTTAATTGATGCTGAAGAAAGCTGGATGCAAACTGCAGCCGATGATTTGTTAATTGAATTGATGCGTACTTATAATAAAGAAAAAGTCATTGTCTACAATACACTTCAAGCATATCGTTGGGATCGTTTGGATTATTTGAAGCAAGTCCATCAAAAAGCGCAAGAAGAGGGCTTTAAATTAGGATTTAAGCTAGTCCGTGGGGCATATATGGAAAAAGAACGCACACGTGCACAACAACAAAACTACACCTCTCCAATTTGTGTAACCAAAGCGGCCTCTGATCTTCAATTCGATGATTGTTTGAGATATATGCTAGAAAATATCAATACCATTTCTGTTTTTTTTGGCACACATAATGAGCGTAGCACACAATTGGCTCTCCAACTCATGAGTGATTATAACATTAAGCCAAACGATAACCGCATTTGGTTTGGTCAATTATTTGGGATGAGTGATCATATCAGTTTTAATTTAGCCAATGCAGGCTATAATGTTGCCAAATATTTGCCTTTTGGGCCGGTTAGAGATGTGATGCCCTATCTCATTCGAAGAGCGGAAGAAAATACCTCTGTAGCGGGACAAACAAATAGAGAGCTGTCGCTTATCAGTCTAGAGAAAAAACGAAGAAAAGCGTAATTATTTATTTGATATAAGGTTGAGGATTGTGGCCTCTTTTTCACAATTTTCAATAAAAATTTCAATGGAATTGTATTCGATGAAATAGCGCTTACAACGGTCTAATTTTGTTTCACTTTTACTGAAATTGACATCGCCTTTCTTTAGGGCTTCATCAAGGGATAGAGAGTCTAAATTTAAGGCTTGTAGTTGCGATTGTATTTTTGGGTTAATTATTAAGGATTTGGTTGATATATTTTTCAGAACTCGAGCATTTGGGCCATAGGAACAACTCGTTTTTTTTCCACTTAAAAAAAACATTAAAAACACTAAGCCTATCGAAAATCCTCCTAAGTAAAATCCTAAGCGATGAATGAATTTCATAGATTGAATATAAAATTAAAAAATTAAAAGATTGAGGTCACTACAATCCAAATCGAACCAATTGGATACACTTTTGTTGGTGATGACACCATGGTACACATATAGACCATTTTTTAGACCGTGATCTTGACGAATGGCGTTTTCTAGTCCTCCAGCTTCAGCAATTTGCAACAGATATGAAGTGAAAATATTACTCAACGATACAGACGAAGTTCTAGAATATCGCGCTGGAATATTAGGGACACAATAATGAATCACACCGTGTTTTTCAAAGGTTGGATTGTCGTGTGTTGTGAGTTCGCTGGTTTCAAAACAGCCCCCCATGTCAATACTAACATCAATAATTACTGCCCCTTGTTTCATAGATTCTACCATAGCTTCATTGACGAGTATTGGAGCTCTGTTTTTTCCTTTGGTGGCTCCAATTGCAACATCACATCGCATTAGTGATTTCATCAAGTTTTTGGGCTGCATTGTAGAGGTATAGATGCGTTGGCCCACATTGGCTTGTAATGTTCTTAGTTTTGAAATTGAACTGTCAAATACCTTAACATTTGCACCGAGTCCAAGTGCGGATTTAGTGGCAAATTCACCAACAATTCCTGCGCCAATTACTACAACTTCTGTTGGAGGAACACCACTGATATTTCCAAGTAACAACCCATTTCCTTGATTTGTTATAGACATGATTTCTGCAGCAATTTGTATGGATGCAGTCCCTGCAATTTCGCTCAACTGTCGAACTGCTGGAAACGTGCCTTCACTATCTTTTATAAACTCAAATCCTAGTGCTGTAATTTTCTTTTTTGTAAGCGCTTCAAAATACGTTTTGTGTTGCATTTTTAATTGAAGCGCAGAAAAAAGAATAGCATTGGGTTTTATGAGTTCAATTTCTTCTAGGGTTGGGGGTTCAACTTTTAGAATCATGGGGCAAGCAAAAACTTTAGCTTTGTCTTTTGTAATTTCCGCACCAGCTTCACTGTATTGGCGATCATCAAAAGCAGCATTTTCTCCTGCACCAGATTCGATGAGTATGCGGTGACCGTTACTAACGAGTGCAGCAACGGCATCAGGAGTAAGGCAAATTCGCTTTTCTTGATATGAAGTTTCTTTTGGTAAACCTATACAAAGTTGCTCATTTTGGTTTGAAACTTCCAAACGCTCTTCTTTTGGCAGTAATTGGGCTTTGGAAAAAGGGGAGATTGGTTGTTGCATAATTTTGTAATGTTTCTGCAAATTACAATTATTTTTAAAGCGGTTTAAGAAATTTCACTTTCAAAACATTCTACTGTTCGTCGATCATCAGCTTCAATACTCAAGTTTACGATGATAACATTTGTTGGAAGTAGCATTTTTATTTTTTCTGACCATTCCATAAAATTCCAATATCCTGAACAAAAATAATCCTCAATTCCAATGTCCAGCGCTTCATAATGGTTTTTAAGACGATAAAAGTCAAAATGATACACAAAGTCATTTCTAACTTTATATTCATTCACAATAGAAAATGTTGGACTAGAGGCGTCTTCTGTGCCCCCTAGAGCTCGTACGACAGCGCTTATTAGCGTTGTTTTTCCAGCACCCATCTCGCCATTAAAAAGAACAATTTTTTTGCTAAATTTTTTGATGAGTTCTTTTGCAACTTGATCGATTTCTTCTAAAGAAAATGTCGTTTTCATTTGTTATTTTTCTGATTTTTATCGAGGCGTAAGCACGGCAAAAGGAATTAAAATTTCCTCTAAAGAAATTCCTCCATGTTGGTATGAATTTCTGTAATAACTTACATAATGATTATAATTATTTGGATAGGCAAAAAAAGAATATTCTTTAGCAAAAATAAAAGAACTATTCATAGAAATTGAGGGCAGCTCCACACGGTTTGGGTCTTTTACAGCAAATACTTCTTTCTCCTCATAACTTAAACTTCTTCCCGTCTTGTAACGCAAGTTTAAACTAGTGTCTTTGTCTCCAATAACCTTGGACGGATTTTTAACATTAATGGTGCCATGATCTGTAGTGACTATGAGCTTTAAATTAAGTTCTTGTGCTTGCTTTATGATGTCCAAAAGAGGAGAGTTTTTGAACCAACTTTGGGTGAGCGATCGATATCCTTTATCATCTGATGCGAGTTCTTTTACAACCTCCATTTCTGTTTTGGAATGCGATAACATATCTACAAAATTATAAACCAAAACGGTAAGGTCATTTTTTGATTTGGATTTGAAATTTTCTGCCAATTTTTTTCCCGCTTTCAAATTTGTTATTTTGATGTATTCGCAAGACAAATGATTCAGATGTAATCGTTTTAGTTGCTCTTTCAAAAATTGTTCTTCATATAAGTTTTTCCCTCCTTCGTCGGTGTCATTTTTCCAATAATTGGGATATAATGTCTCCATTTGTTTTGGCATGAGACCAGAAAATAATGCATTTCGGGCATACTGTGTGGCAGTGGGGAGTATGCTGTAATACATGCTGTTTTCGACGGTTTTGTAATGTGTATTTACGCTAGATTCAATAGATTTCCATTGATCAAAGCGCAGATTGTCAATGACCACAACAAGAGTGGATTGTTCTTTAGATAATTGAGGAGCGATTTTAGTTTTAAAAAGGGTGTGAGACATAATGGGAGCCTCAGAGTTTTCAAACCAAGTTGCGTAATTCTTTTCAATAAATTTACCAAATTGTTGATTAGCTTCAAGTTTTTGAGCTTCTAAAATTTCTAACAAAGTTGCGTCTTGAGAATCTTCCAGTTGGAGTTCCCAAAACACAATTTTTTGATACAAGTCTTTCCAATCTTCAGCAGTTTTTACCGACATCATTTCCATAGAAATTTTTCTAAATTCTTGAAGATAATTAGACGATGTTTTTTCTGAGACCAACCGACTGTGATCTAAGTTTTTTTTCAAACTCAGCAGAATTTGATTTGGATTTACGGGCTTTATCAAATAGTCTGCAATTTGACTACCAATGGCCTCTTCCATGATGTATTCTTCCTCACTTTTAGTAATCATCACCACTGGAATATTAGATCTTTGTTTTTTTAATTCTGTAAGTGTATCCAATCCAGAGAGTCCAGGCATATTTTCGTCCAAAAAAACAATATCAAAATCTTGCTCAGAGAATATTTCTAAGGCTTCTGTTCCACTAGAACAAGGGGTGATTTTGTAGTTTTTTTGTTCTAAAAAAATAATATGGGGCTTCAGAAAAGAAATTTCATCATCAACCCACAAAATGTGTATGCTGCTCATAAAGTGTCTAAATTAAGAATATAAGTCCTCTGATTTTATTACTTTTGTACTCCTATTAATTTGTTTCTAATTCAAAATACAAAATAAAACTAAATAAGTTTGAATACTAGCAATAAGCTCAAAATATTTAACGATCCAATTTATGGATTTATTACAATTCCAAACCCTTTAATTTTCGATCTTATTGCACATCCCTATTTTCAACGTTTGCGGAGAATTTCTCAAATGGGGTTGTCATATTTGGTTTATCCGGGAGCACATCACACCAGATTTCATCATGCCTTAGGATGCCTCCATTTGATGCAAAAGGCCGTAAGGATTTTAAGGTTTAAGGAAGTTTCTATTTCGATAGAGGAAGAAAATGCACTGTACATTGCCATTTTATTGCACGATATTGGTCATGGCCCTTTTAGTCATGCTATGGAGCATAGTATTGTTCATGACATTGATCACGAATCTATTTCGTTAAGGTTTATGGAGCAATTGAACAATGAATTTGATGGGCAATTGAGTTTGGCTATTACCATTTTTAAAGGCCTTTATCCCCGCAGATTTTTTGGACAGTTGATTTCTAGTCAATTGGATATGGACCGTTCAGACTATTTGAAACGCGATAGTTTTTACACTGGTGTTTCTGAAGGAAACATCAATAGCGAACGTTTAATTTCGATGATGAATGTTGTTGACGATCAATTGGTTATAGAAAAAAAAGGGATATTTTCTATCGAAAAATTCCTCACAGCCCGCCGTTTGATGTATTGGCAAGTGTATTTGCACAAAACGAGTTTAGTTGCAGAGCAAATGATCATCAACGTGTTAAAACGCGCCAAAGATCTCGTGCAACAATCTGTTGAACTTAATGCAAGTCCATCATTTGAATTTTTTTTAAAAGAAACGATAAACGCTTCTAATTTTGATTCTAATGTTTTGAACCAATTCTCCAAGTTAGATGATTATGATATCATTGCGGCATTAAAGTCCTGGCAAAATCATCCCGATGCTGTGTTGAGTGCGTTGTCTGTTCGATTGCTAGAACGTAAACTTTTCAAAATAAAATTTTATAAAAAAGGACAAATATCACAAGAGTTAAAAAAATTGAAAGTCCAGTGGCAACAGCGCACAAATTGTTCAAATGACGACATTTCTTATTATATTTTTTCAGGCACCATAAAAAATACAGGCTATAAACCTCACAAGGATGGGATATCAATTTTGCATAAAGACGGATCGGTATCAGATGTTATTGATGTCCCTGATAACCTGAATTTCAAAGGGTTATCCAAAACAGTAAAGCGTCATTATATATGCTTTCCAAAAGAGTTGCTTTGATTATTTTTTATATTTTTGCAGTGGAATGAAATTTACAGCACACCAAATAGCAGCCTTACTCAATGGAGAAATTGTTGGCGATGAGAATGCAGAAGTCCATACGCTTTCAAAAATTGAGGAAGGTAAAAAAGGGTCTCTTACATTTTTATCAAACCCAAAATATACGCCGTTTATCTATTCTACAGATGCCACAGTGACCATCGTGAATGATGATTTTGTTGCAGAAAAAGAAATCACAACAACACTCATAAAAGTTGCCAATGCATATGCTGCATTTTCTACTTTATTGGAGCATTATAATCTTATCAAAAACAATAAAACAGGCATAGAATCGCCAGTTTCAATTGCAGATTCCGCTACTTATGGCGAAGATGTTTATATTGGTGCGTTTACGTCAATTGGCGAAAATGTATCTATTGGCAATAATGTAAAAATATATCCCAACTGTTTTATTGGCGATAACGTAACGATTGGAGACCATACGACCATTTTTGCAGGCGCAAAAATTTATTCGGATTGTAGTGTTGGTTCACATTGCACTATTGATGCCTCTGTTGTTGTTGGCGCCGATGGGTTTGGTTTCTCTCCAGATGAAAATGGAATTTATAAGAAAGTCCCTCAAATAGGTAATGTTATTATAGAAGATCATGTTGATATAGGTGCAGCAACCACCATAGACCGTGCGACTTTAGGATCTACACTTATAAAAAAAGGGGTAAAGCTCGACAATCAAATACAAATTGCCCACAATGTTGTGATTGGTGAAAATACGGTTATTGCTGCTCAAACAGGAATTGCAGGATCTACAAAAATTGGAAAGAATTGTCAAATTGGTGGGCAAGTTGGAATTGTAGGACATATTACTATAGGAAATAACGTAAAGATTCAAGCTCAATCTGGGATCTCAAAAAGTATTGCTGATAATGAAGTGCTTCAGGGAACACCGGCGTTTGGTTATGGCGACTATTATAAATCTTATGTACATTTTAAAAATCTTCCACAATTAGCGAAAGCTATAGAAGATCTTGAAAAAAAAGCAAAAAATGATAACTAAAACCCAATCTAAACAAACGACTATAGCAGCTTCTGTATCTCTTACAGGAGTTGGCCTTCATACTGGAGAAAATGTTGTCTTAAATTTTATTCCTTCAGCACCCAACACAGGTTATGCATTCAAAAGAGTAGATCTTGAGGGTGAACCTCTGATAAAAGCAGACGCCAATTTGGTGACAAACACCCAAAGAGGGACGTGCTTGGAAAAAAATGGCGTGTCTATCCAAACATGCGAACATGTATTGGCTGCACTAGTCGGGCTAGAAATTGACAATGTAATAATAGAATTGAACGCCTCTGAACCTCCAATTATGGACGGATCGTCTAAGTTTTTTGTGGAAGCACTAGAAACCGCAGAAATTATCGAGCAAGACGCGTTTAGAGAAGTTTTTATTGTGAAAGATGTCATTTCTTACACCGATGAAGAAACAGGAAGCGAAATTACCATAATTCCGTCGGAAGAATATCAGGTGACAACAATGGTAGATTTTGGCACCAAAGTATTGGGGACTCAAAATGCAACGCTTCAAAAATTATCAAATTTTAAATCCGATATTTCCAATTCAAGAACGTTTAGTTTTTTACATGAATTAGAAATGCTTTTGGAGCACGGTCTGATTAAAGGTGGAGATTTAAATAATGCCATTGTATATGTCGATAAACCATTGTCTGAAGAAACAATGGCAAAGTTGAAAGTGGCTTTTAACAAAGATTCCATTTCTGTAAAACCCAATGGAATTTTAGATAACCTCACACTGCATTATCCAAATGAAGCGGCACGCCATAAGCTTTTGGATGTGATAGGAGATTTGGCTCTTATTGGAATACGAATTCAGGGTAAGGTGATTGCCAACAAACCTGGTCATTTTGTCAATACACAGTTTGCCAAAAAAATGGCGAAAATCATTAAGAATGAACGCCGAAATAATGTTCCAAATGTAGATCTCAATCAAACTCCGGTAATGGATGTGAATGCCATCATGGACATGTTGCCGCACAGACCACCGTTCTTGTTACTCGATAAAGTTTTTGAGCTTTCGCCCAACCATGTTATTGGCTCAAAAAATGTAACCATGAACGAATCCTTTTTTAAAGGTCATTTTCCTGGAGCACCAGTCATGCCAGGCGTTCTCATTGTTGAAGCGATGGCCCAAACAGGAGGAATTTTGGTTTTAAATACAGTACCCGACCCAGAAAATTACCTAACTTTTTTCATGAAAATTGATAAAGTGAAGTTCAAACAAAAAGTAGTTCCTGGAGATACGCTTATTTTTAGTTGCTCTTTGATTACCCCAATTCGAAGAGGAATTTGCCACATGCAGGGCTATGCCTATGCCAACGGCAAACTTTGCGCCGAAGCAGAATTGATGGCACAAATTAGTAAAGTCAAATAATACAAGATAAAACACAACAGTAATGAATCAACCATTAGCATACGTTCACCCTGGAGCAAAAATTGCAAAAAATGTTGTAATAGAGCCTTTTACGACCATCAACAATAATGTTATTATAGGCGAAGGGACATGGATTGGTTCTAATGTCACTATTATGGAAGGCGCTCGAATAGGGAAGAACTGTAGTATTTTTCCAGGATCTGTGATATCAGCAAATCCTCAAGACTTAAAATATAATGACGAAGATACCACAGTTGTTATTGGTAATAATGTTACCATTCGCGAGTGTGTAACTATTAATAGAGGTACTACAGATCGTATGAAAACTGTGGTTGGCGATAATTGCTTAATCATGGCCTATTGCCATATTGCACATGATTGTATTGTGGGAAAAAATTGTATTTTTTCGAACAACAGCACACTTGCAGGTCATATAACTGTTGGTGATTATGTTGTTCTCGCTGGGATGACTGCTGTGCATCAATTTTGTTCCATTGGAAATCATGCTTTTGTAACAGGAGGGTCTTTGGTAAGAAAAGATGTTCCACCGTATGTCAAAGCGGCTAGAGAACCCCTTTCATACGTTGGTATTAATTCTGTTGGCTTACGCCGAAGAGGATATTCTACTGAAAAAATTAGAGAAATACAGGGCATTTATAGACTGCTATATCAAAAAAATTACAACAACTCACAAGCTTCAGCCATTATTGAAGCTGAAATGGAAGCCACACCAGAACGTGATGAAATCTTACAATTTATTAAAAATTCACACCGTGGAATTATGAAAGGCTACTTTAAATCAAACTAAAAAATACTATGGCAAATACTTCAGACATCAGAAATGGATTGTGCATTCGTTACAATCATGATATTTTTAAAATCATCGAATTTTTACATGTAAAACCAGGAAAAGGCCCCGCTTTTGTGCGTACAAAACTCAAAAGTGTAACTACTGGAAAAGTTATAGATAATACCTTTTCTGCAGGGCATAAAATTGAAGATGTTCGTGTAGAAACGCATAAATTTCAATACCTCTATCCAGAAGGCGATATGTTCCATTTTATGAATGTTGAGGATTACAACCAAATCACATTAAATCAATCAGCCATTGATAATCCTGGACTTTTAAAAGAGGGAGAAGTGGTTACTGTGATTATTAATTCTGAGGATGATATGCCGCTTTCTGTAGAAATGCCAGCAAGTGTTATTTTGGAAGTTACCGCAACAGAACCTGGTGTAAAAGGAAATACTGCTACCAACGCAACCAAACCTGCAACAGTAGAAACTGGGGCCACCATCAATGTACCATTATTCATAAATGAGGGCGATAAAATCAAAGTAGAAACCGCAAAAGGCACATACAAAGAACGCGTTAAGGAGTAAATTACTATGAAATTTCCTACTCCTCACACACTAAAAAACATCGCAAACCTTTTGGATTGTTCTTATGTGGGTGCAGATGATTTTCCAGTACTAGGCATGAACGAAATTCATGTTGTTAGGTCTGGAGATATTGTTTTTGTCGATCATCCAAAGTATTATGACAAAGCTTTAAATTCTGCAGCAACTGTAGTGCTCATCAACAAAAAAGTAGAATGCCCCGCTGGTAAAGCCCTTTTAATTTCTGACGATCCTTTTCGTGATTTTAATACACTTACACAGCATTTCAAACCTTTTATTCCATCGACACTTAGCATAGATCCCTCTTCAGAAATAGGCGAGGGGACACAACTCCAACCCAACGTTTTTGTAGGGCCCAATGTCAAAATTGGTAAACATTGCTTGATTCATGCCAATGTCTCCATCATAAAGGATACTATAATTGGTGATAATGTTGTCATTGGTTCAGGAACAATAGTTGCTGGAGATGCTTTTTATTATAAAAACCGTCCAGAAGGTTTTGATCAATTGTTGTCTGGTGGGCGTGTAGTCATCGAAAATGATGTTCATATTGGTACAGGATGCACCATAGACCGCGGCGTTACTGGAGACACAACCATAGGGTTGGGCTCCAAGTTGGACAATCAGATTCAGGTTGGCCACGATACAATTATTGGAAAAAAATGCCTAATAGCTTCGCAAACAGGTATTGCTGGTTGTTGCATTTTGGAAGATGAAGTTACACTTTGGGGGCAAGTCGGCACCAACAGCGGCATCACTATCGGCTCAAAAGCAGTTATATTAGGTCAGACCGGTGTTACCAAATCTGTTGCAGGTGGCAAAACCTATTTTGGGACACCCATTCAGGAATCAAGAACAAAGCTTAAAGAAATGGCTGCACTACGACATTTGCCAGCGTTGTTACAAAAGTTGAAAGAAAAGTAAAAATTGTTTTCATTTATCGACTTCAAAAAATTACATTTGTACCAACATAAATTTTACTTCAATGAGTGTTTTAGTTAACAAAGATTCAAAAATAATTGTACAAGGATTTACAGGGAGTGAGGGCACTTTTCATGCGTCTCAAATGATAGCTTATGGCACCAATGTTGTTGGTGGTGTAACACCAGGAAAAGGTGGTCAGATGCATCTAGAAAAACCAGTTTTTAATACGGTTCAAGAAGCTGTAGAACAAGTGAACGCCAATACTTCTATTATTTTTGTCCCTCCAGCTTTTGCTGCAGATGCCATTATGGAATCAGCCGATGCTGGTATTGAAGTTATTATCGCAATTACTGAAGGCATTCCAGTAGCCGACATGATTAAAGCTGCAGATTACATAAAAGATAAAAATTGTCGATTAGTAGGACCCAATTGCCCTGGTGTAATTACTCCAGATGAGGCCAAAGTAGGAATTATGCCTGGATTTGTGTTCAAAAAAGGTAGAGTTGGCGTCGTCTCAAAATCAGGGACACTAACTTATGAAGCCGCAGACCAAGTTGTAAAGCAAGGCCTAGGCGTTTCTACAGCGATTGGGATTGGAGGCGATCCAATTATTGGAACGACAACAAAAGAAGCTTTGCAACTTCTTATCAATGACGAGGAAACAGACTGTGTTGTTATGATTGGTGAAATTGGTGGACAATTAGAAGGAGATGCTGCACAATGGTATAAAGAATGCGGCAGCAAAAAACCTGTTGTAGGATTTATCGCTGGAGAGACTGCTCCTGCTGGCCGTACGATGGGTCATGCTGGTGCCATTGTGGGCGGCAGCGATGATACTGCCCAAGCCAAAAAACGCATCATGCGCGAGTGTGGTATGTATGTGGTTGATTCTCCAGCTGAAATTGGAAAAAAAGTTGCCGAAGTTCTAGGGTAATATTCAAATTAACACGACACACTACACGAAAAGGTGGACCTTATCTAATTTTCGATTTCACACAAATATGGCTGTGTAAGATTATCTATCTCTTGGGTAAATAGTGCTATATTTTTTAAGAAATTTATTCTTAACAACAGGTTTCAATGTTATTTTGCCTGTTGGAGGGTGTTTTATTAGTTGCGCTTTTGGTCTAGTTGGTCTTTTTTCAAAACCACCACCACAATTTGGACAAACATTTTTTATTATGTTATTGACACAACTTTTACAATATGTACATTCAAAAGTGCAAATCATAGCTTCATCGCTATTGTTTGGTCATTTTTTTTGCACAATTTTCACAAAATTGTCTAATTTCAAGCCTAACGTTTTTTTATTTCAAATAAGCATTAAGCATCCATAAGGTTTTTTCAGTTTGTGAAATATAATCACTCATCAAGCTGATGGTTCCTTCGTCTTCTGATCCTTCTGCTAGACTTAAAATTTCTCTCTCCAGCGCGATAATCGATGAAAGATTGGAAACTACAATTTTTATCCCTTCGGTTCCGTGACTTACATTCTTTTCTTCTATTAATTTTGTTTTTTTTAGGTAATCAGAAAACGTATGAAGAGGTATTCCCTCTAGAGTTAAAATTCGTTCTGCAATTTCATCAATCTTTATAATGGCATCATTATAAAACTCCTCAAATTTGAGATGCAATTCAAAGAAATCTTTACCTTTTATATTCCAATGTAGCCCCCGTAAATTTTGATAAAATAGCTGATAATCTGCCAATAATTGATTTAATCTTTCGCTAAGTTGTTTTGCCGTTTCAATGTCAATTCCAATTAGATTTTTCATGTGTTTGTTTTTATGTATGATTTTCTATAAATTTTAAAATATGTTTGGGCACTTCTGTGTTATGTGCCATAAATTGATCTGGTATAGGCGGCATCAATGTTTTTTTAACAGGAATAGTACCTGCCCAAAAGTCTAGTTTCAAATCGTCTTTGTTGTCCTTTGGAGGTGTATTTGCAATTTTTGATGAAGCAAAATCTATTGAAATTTCGAGAACTCTTGTCGCCTTTAGCTCAGCGTCGCTGGGGGGTCTGCAATGTGCCCATCGGTTGGGTACAAAATGATTGATAATACCCTTTAGTGCCTTTATTTTTTTTTGGGGTTCCAAAACCTCTTCGACAGATCCAAAAACCATCGCAGAACGATAGTTTACAGAATGATGAAATGCCGATCGTGTTAATTTTAATGCATCTAATATGGTGACATTTAGACATACTGTTTTGGATTCAATCAATGCTGAAGTCATTCTGTTTAAATGTGAACCGTGGATATAGAGTTGATCCCCAATTCTTCCGAAATTTATCGGCTGAACAAAGGCTGTATCATCAAACACAAATGCGATATGACATATTTCTGAAGCGTCAAGAATCGAATAGATAATTTTTTTGTCGTACGAAGCTTTATTTTTGCCCCGCTCTATTGTATTCAATTTTCTTTTATCGAACTCCATAAATTTGTCTTGTATTTTTTATTATTTCAACTTTTCATTATTGATGATTTAATGTTTTCCTGTTGTGAACAAACAACTCTAAATCTGCGTGAGCATCCTTGCACGTGAATTATATTAAAATATAAACATTAGAAAACCACAGCGTCAGGAACGTATATAGTGGTTATATGTGATGTGATTTTTGTAGGGTTTTCATGATTTACAGAAGTTATTTATTTGGGTACTAAATCAAGAATAAATGTATAAAAATAAAATGAGAACTCATAGGTTGTAATTTCATTTTTTTCTTGCATAAACCAAAATTATAATTGTATTGCCTATCTTTGACCCATAGTAAAAACCAACACAAAGCACATGAAACATCTCGACCAAATTTTTGGTTTCAAAACAGAATAATTGTTGGGGGATTTCATGCTTTCTCTCGGCGTAAGTGGAGGGTAATATTTAAAAAATAACACAAATACAGATGAAATTATTAGAAGGAAAAACAGCGATTATTACAGGAGCCAGCAGAGGTATAGGAAAAGGAATTGCAGGCGTTTTTGCACAACACGGTGCCAATGTAGCTTTTACATACAGCTCGTCTTCTGAAGCCGCTATTACTCTCGAAAACGAACTCCAAAGCCATGGCGTAAAAGTAAAAGCATACCAAAGCAATGCGGCCAATTTTGAAGCAGCACAACAACTTGTTGCCAATGTTCTCGAAGATTTTGGAGCCATAGATGTTTTGGTCAACAATGCTGGAATTACAAAAGACAACCTTTTGATGCGTATGGGCGAAGAAGATTTTGATAAAGTAATTGAGGTTAACCTTAAATCTGTATTCAATATGACCAAAGCTGTTCAGCGTACCATGCTAAAACAACGTCAAGGATCAATCATTAATATGAGCTCTGTTGTGGGGGTCAAAGGTAATGCTGGACAAACCAACTATGCTGCATCGAAGGCAGGAATTATTGGGTTTTCCAAATCTGTTGCACTAGAATTAGGGTCTCGTAATATTCGTAGTAATGTTATTGCTCCAGGATTTATTGAAACCGAAATGACCGCCAAACTAGATGAAGCCACAGTAGAGCAGTGGCGGGCTGGGATTCCTCTAAAACGAGGAGGTTCTCCAGAAGATATTGCAAATGCTTGTGTCTTTCTAGCTAGTGATCTTTCATCGTATATAACGGGGCAAACCCTCCATGTCGATGGCGGTATGCTTACATAAATTTTTGAGATTGCTCATATGACAACAACAGTCGTTTTATTTGGCATTTTAGCAATCGTACTAGCGTTTATAATTGCTCTTTTTCAATATCAACCTTGGAAATCAGAAAAAGTATATTGGGCACTTACCGCAACAAGAACACTGACGTTGAGTGCCCTTTTTTTAGTATTGATCAATCCAGAAACTAACATTGAAACCATCGAAATTATCAAACCAAAACTCCCTATTTTAGTTGATAACTCTCAATCCATTAAATTCTTAAAGAAAGATAGCGCAGCACGGGTGCTTTTGAATCAACTAAAAACCAACACTTCTTTATCTAAAAAATTTGATATTCACTATTTTTCATTTGATAATGAACTATCGAAAAATGACACTTTAACTTTCGATGCACCACAAACCAATATCGGAAAATCCCTTATTCAAGCCCATGAAATTTTCAAAGATGAAGTTGCACCCATACTGCTTTTGAGTGATGGAAATCAAACCCTTGGTACTTCTTATGGATACATAACAAAACAGTTTGACGCCCCAATTTATCCCTTGGTTTTGGGCGATACAACATCCTATATCGATTTGAGAATCAAACAGATAAATGTTAATTCTTATGCATTTTTGGAGAACACCTTTCCAGTAGAAATTTTTGTGAACTACAATGGAGACAGTTCTGTAAGTTCAATTTTAGAAATATTCCAAGGCAAAACATTAATTCATAAAGAAAAACTCCAATTTTCTGCCAAAGACAATTCAAAAATCATCACACCAAAACTTAAAGCTTCCAAAGTTGGATTGCAAAACTATAGAGTAGAGTTGCGCCCATTACGTTCAGAAAAAGTTGTCACCAACAACAGTAAGACCTTTGCTATAGAAGTTATCGATCAAAAACTCAATATCGCATTGATTGCCAATAGCTCTCACCCAGATATTGGTGTTTTTAAAGCTATTGTTTCTGCTCAAAAAAATTATGCATTTAAACGCTTTACGCCAGAAGAATTTTTAAATAATAAGGACTGCACCTTTGTCATAGTGTATCAACCGGATGCTAGTTTTACAACTGTTTTTGAGTATATTAAAACAAATAAAATCAACGCTTTTATTTGTGGTGGTGCATCAACCAATTGGTCATTTTTAAATACAGTTCAACCTTACTTCAAACAAGAAATTACACAACAAAATGAAACTTATCAAGCGACATTCAATTCTGATTTTGATGCCTTTGCTATAACGCCCATGTCTTTTGAGAATTACCCTCCCATAGAATCTGAATTTGGAACAACAGAAATTAGCGTTCCCCACGAAATTTTACTGTATAAATCCGTCAATGGATTGCCTACAAAAATGCCTTTGTTATTTACGCTCACGGTAAATGATGTAAAGCAAACAGTATTGGTTGGAGAAAATTTTTGGAAATGGCGTTTAAAGACATTTCAATTGGAGAACAATTTTGAAAAATTTGATGGATTTTTTAACACTATTTTTCAGTACTTGAGTACACAGAAGAAATCAAAACGACTAGTTGCCACCCACAATCCAATTTTCGACGGTACGACTCCCATCGAACTATTTGCACAATTTTATGACGACAACTTTCAATTTAATCCCAATGCAAGTTTAGAAATTGAAATTAGTGCTCCTCAACTACAAACGCCTTTTAAATTTCCTTTAATTGTTGTTGGAGATACTTATAAAGTTGATTTAAGTAGTTTAAAATCAGGGAAGTACAACTATAAAATAAAAACAAAAGATCAACAATTTTCAACCTCTGGGCAGTTTGAAATTTTAGAGTTCAATATCGAAACACAAACTTTTAAAGCCGATTATGATCAGTTGTTACAATTGGCTATTCAAACAGGTGGCAGTGCATTTTTAGATAATGATTTTGATGATATTATGGAAGAATTACTAAATAATCCTAACTATAAATCCGTGCAAAACATAAATAAAAAAACAGTACCTTTGATTAACTATAAATTATTACTCCTGTTGATCGTTTTGAGCTTGGCATTAGAGTGGATGATTAGAAAATATAATGGATTAATTTAATAACTAAACATATATAAAAATGCAAAAATTACCCAAAATCGGACTCCCAATAATATTTGCCATTGCAATGGCAGTTATTCTCATCTCAAAATCAGCTGTAACCATTGGACCAGGAGAAGGTGGAGTGCTTTTTGAGCGCTTTGGGGATGGTATCAATACAGAAAAGACCTACGGCGAAGGGTTTCACATCGTTGCGCCTTGGAACTCTATGTTGGTTTTTAAAGTGCGCCAACAATCCATTTCAGATGAAATGAATGTACTTTCTGTAAATGGTCTCGAAGTTCGTGTCAATGGAACCATATGGTATGAGCCAGAATATGAAAATCTTGGAAAACTCATCAAAACAAAAGGGCAGGATTATGTGTTAGAACTTCTTAATCCAGCAGTCAATGCAGCAGCGCGAAGCGTTGTAGGTCGCTATACACCAGAACAGTTGTACTCAAGTAAGCGCGATGTAATTGAGCAAGAAATTCTGGATGAAGTAGTAAATCTTATGAAAGGCCAATATTTAAATGTAAAACGAGTTTTGGTGGAAGATGTAAAACTTCCCGAAACCATCAAAAATGCAATTGAAGGAAAGCTGAAGCAAGAGCAGCAGTCTTTAGAATATGAATTCCGATTGGTGACTGCCGACAAAGAAGCTCAAAAGCAACGTATTGAAGCACAGGGTAAAGCTGATGCAAACCGAATTTTGAGCGCCTCATTGAATGCTAAAATTCTTCAGGATAAAGGGATAGAAGCCACCGTAAAACTAGCTGAATCTCCAAATAGCAAGGTGATTGTTATTGGTTCTGGTGATTCTGGAATGCCAATTATTTTGGGTAACCAATAATTTTTATAAAAAAAGTTAGGATTTAAAAATTTATTTTTTGAATATTTGCTTATTATTTTAAAACAATGAAAATCGTTAATTTAATTCATCACCATGTACATACTGGCCCACAAGCGAGTTGTCTGTGTATGGAATAAATTTATTTTATAAAATTACATTAACCCGCTTGAGATTCAAGCGGGTTTTTTTTATTTAAAATTTCTAAAAATGAAAACGTTAAAGATAGCTGTTCAAAAATCGGGAAGATTAAAAGACGATTCCTTAAAATTACTGAAGGATATTGGAATTTCTATAGATAATGGAAAAGAGCAACTCAAAGCTCGAGCAACCAATTTTCCTATCGAGGTGTTTTATCTCCGCAATGGAGATATTCCTCAATACCTCAAAGACGGGGTTGTTGATATTGCAATCATAGGCAGTAATATTTTGGTTGAAAAAGGGGAGGGCATAACCTCTGACTTAAAGCTAGGATTTTCGCGTTGTCGCGTGTCTTTAGCAGTACCAAAAACTATGAATTACAATAATATTAATGATTTGAATGGAAAAAAAATAGCGACATCTTACCCCAATACTGTTCAAGCTTTTTTGAATGAAAAAGGCATTAATGCAGAATTACACATCATCAATGGTTCTGTAGAAATTGCTCCCAACATTGGCCTGGCCGACGCTATTGTCGATATTGTATCAACTGGAGGGACGTTATTCAAAAATAATTTAGAAGAAAAAGAAGTTTTATTAACTTCTGAGGCTGTACTTGCCGTATCGCCAAAAATTGAAGTTGTACAAACAGAACTATTAGAAAAAATAAAATTTAGAATTCAATCTGTACTAAAAGGAAGATCATCTAAATATGTGTTATTGAACGCACCAAATGACAGCTTGGGACGCATTGTAGAACTTCTCCCAGGGATGAAAAGCCCTACAGTCTTACCATTAGCAAAATCGGGCTGGAGTTCTGTTCACAGCGTTATTAATCAGCATCAATTTTGGGACATCATTGATGATTTAAAACGCTACGGTGCAGAAGGTATTCTTATTTGTCCAATCGAAAAAATGGTAGTGTAATGACAATCATAAAAAATCCAAAACAAACAGAATGGGATGCTATTTTGAAGCGACCATCACAACATATTGATACGCTTAATGATGTTGTGCATGAAGTTTTTAAAGCAGTTCAAAATGAAGGCGATATTGCATTAAAGCACTACACAAAAAAATATGATGGTGTTGCTATTGACGACATTAGAGTTTCAAAAACTGAAATAGAAGCTGCTGAAAACGCTATTTCACCAGAATTAAAAAAAGCAATTTTGAAAGCGAAATCAAATATAGAATCCTTTCATAAAGCTCAAAAAACTCGTCGTGTCGATGTTCAAACGCAGATTGGAGTTCGTTGTTGGCAAGAAAAACGCCCTATTGAATCTGTTGGGTTGTATATTCCTGGCGGTACAGCACCACTGTTTTCTACAGTGTTGATGTTGGCTATTCCAGCACAAATTGCTGGATGTAACTCTATTGTGCTTTGCACCCCTCCAAATATTTCTGGAACAATTGCCAATGAAATATTATTTACCGCTGCACTTTGTGGAGTAACTCAGATTTATAAGGTTGGCGGTATTCAAGCCATTGCAGGAATGACCTATGGAACGGCTACAATTCCAAAAGTCAACAAGCTATTTGGCCCTGGAAACCAATACGTTACTGCTGCAAAACAAGCCGCTACCAAATTTGGAGTAGCCATCGATATGCCTGCAGGGCCAAGCGAATTATTGGTCGTAGCCGATGCCTCGGCAACACCTTCATTTGTGGCCTCAGATTTACTGAGTCAGGCAGAGCACGGTGTCGATAGTCAAGTGGTTTTAGTTTCAACAGATCTTTCACTTTTGGAAGCTGTTTCAAATGAAGTTCAAACACAGACACAGTCATTAAATAGGAAAGGCATTATTGAAAAAGCCCTCGAAAATATGAAGCTAATTTTTTGTTCTGACCAAAACACAGCTGCAGATTTGATTAATTTTTATGGTCCAGAACATTACATCATTTCAACTTCAGATAATACATTTTATATCGATCAAGTTAGAAATGCAGGTTCTGTATTTATTGGCGATTACACTCCCGAAAGTGCTGGAGATTATGCATCAGGGACCAACCACACACTTCCAACAAATGGATATGCAAAAGCCTATTCTGGGGTTAATCTTGATAGTTTTTTAAAAAGTATCACTTTTCAGGAAATTACCAAAGATGGACTTCTAGATTTGGGGCCAAGTATTGAATTAATGGCTGAAGCTGAAGGACTTATGGCTCATAAAAACGCAGTTTCAATCCGCTTAAAATCAATTAAAAATGAATCTTAAAGACTTCGTTAGGCCATCAATTATGGCGATGAAACCCTATTCTTCGGCACGAGACGAATATCAAAGTCAAGACGATGATCTTGTGTTTTTGGATGCCAATGAAAATCCATTCCAAAGTGAACTAAATCGCTATCCAGATCCGCAACAACTTCTTTTAAAGGCCAAATTCGCGGCCTTAAAAGGCGTGTCTGCCAATCAAATTTTATTGGGAAATGGTAGTGATGAAGTGCTAGATCTCTTGTTTCGAGCGTTTTGTGAACCCCATCAAGATGCAGTGCTGACATTGACACCAACATATGGGATGTATGGAGTTTTGGCACATTTAAATGCCATTGAAAATCAAACAGTTACACTTACTCCAGACTTTCAAATTCCTACAGAAAAAGTTCTCGAAGCCATTCAACCAAATACAAAAATAATTTTTATATGTTCCCCAAATAATCCTTCTGGAAATCTATTGAAATCCGATGCCATAGAACGTATTTTAAAATCATTTAATGGTTTGGTTGTGATCGACGAAGCATATATTGATTTTACAGCATCAACGAGTTGGATAGCGCATTTATTGGAGTTTCCCAATTTGGTTGTAACACAAACATTATCAAAAGCTTACGGTCTTGCTGGCATTCGTCTTGGTATTTGTTATGCATCAATTGAAATCATATCAATTTTAAACAAAATTAAACCTCCTTACAATGTCAATTTATTGACACAAAATGAAGCTTTAAAAGGGCTTTCTAATCAAAATAATTTAAACAAACAGATTGAGATTATACGTTCTGAGCGCATCAAATTAGTTGAAATTATCAAGGATATATCTTTTGTAAAAACTGTTTTTCCTACGGATTCGAATTTTGTTCTAATTCGTGTTGATGATGCAAATAAACGTTACGATCAACTTATAAAAAAAGGAATAATTCTCAGGAATAGACATGGACAATCGCTTTGCGACAATTGCTTGCGGATTACGATTGGAACTCCATTAGAAAATTTAAAGTTAATTAATGCCTTACAAAACATTTAGTATGAAAAAAGTACTTTTTATCGATAGAGACGGAACTCTAATCAAAGAGCCAGAAGACCAACAAATTGATGCTTTTGAAAAGCTGGAGTTTTATCCAGAAGTATTTTTTTATCTCAAAAAAATCATGGTTGAATTGGACTTTGAATTGGTAATGGTTACCAACCAAGATGGGTTAGGCACATCATCATTTCCCGAGAATACGTTTTGGCCTGTGCATCAATTTATGATTCAATGCTTTGAAAATGAAGGTATTATATTTAAAAATCAATGTATAGATCGCACTTTTGCTAAAGAGAATGCACCAACACGAAAACCACGAACAGGATTGCTATCGGCTTATCTTACAGGCGATTACGATTTAGCAAATTCTTTTGTTATTGGAGATCGTTTGACAGATATAGAATTGGCAAAGAATTTGGGTTCAAAAGGAATTTTTATAAATAATGGCAATAACTTTGGAGATTGTGAATTGAGTGTCTCTAATGAAAACTTGGCACCATATATTGCTTTAGAAACAAACCAGTGGCGATTGATTTATGAGTTTTTGAAGCTGACATCTCGCAGCGGTGAAATCAGTCGAACAACAAATGAAACAGACATCAAAATTTCGTTGAATCTGGACGGCTCTGGTGAAAGTAATATTGATACAGGAATTGCATTTTTTGATCATATGTTAGATCAAATTGCACGTCATGGACAAATTGATTTGAATGTAAAAGTGAATGGCGATTTGGAAGTTGACGAACACCATACTATCGAAGATACAGCCATTGCTTTGGGCGAATTATTTAGCCAAACACTTGGACATAAATTGGGAATAGAACGCTACGGATTTTGTTTGCCAATGGATGATTGTTTGGCTCAAGTAGCTATAGATTTTGGTGGTCGGAATTGGTTGGTTTGGGAAGCTGATTTTAGGCGGGAATACATTGGTAAAATGCCAACAGAAATGTTTATGCATTTCTTTAAATCCTTTACCGATGGTGCCAAATGCAACCTCAATATCAAAGCTGATGGAACTAACGAACACCATAAAATTGAAGCTATTTTTAAAGCCTTTGCCAAATCCATCAAAATGGCAGTCAATAGAGATCCAAACAATATGATTCTTCCATCAACAAAAGGACTTTTATAATGCAGTTAACGATTTTAGATTATGGTGCTGGAAATATTCAAAGTGTTCAATTTGCATTAGAACGCCTTGGAATTACCGCTAAGCTTTCTAACAACAAAGAAGAAATTCTGTCATCAGACAAAGTTATTTTTCCTGGAGTTGGACAAGCTCATCAAGCTATGAAACAACTCAGAACTACAGGGTTGGATGTATTAATTCCAGAACTAAAACAAGATGTTTTGGGGATATGCTTGGGGATGCAACTGCTGTGCAATACTACAGAGGAGGGCAATACAATAGCTTTGGGTGTTTTTGATGTTGATGTCAAACGATTTGAAGATGATTTAAAAGTTCCACATATGGGTTGGAATCTCATTAAAGATTTAAAATCAGATTTGTTCAAAGAATTAGAATCACCAGCGTATATGTATGCTGTTCATAGTTATTATGCGCCCAAATGTGATTTAACCATTGCGACAACTAATTACGGTATAGATTTTTCATCGGCTTTACAAAAAGATAATTTTTATGGTGTACAATTTCATCCAGAAAAAAGCAGTCGAGATGGAGCAATGCTATTAGAAAACTTTTTAAAACTATAATAGTATGAGACTCATTCCAGCAATCGACATCATTGACGGTCAGTGTGTTAGACTAACCAAAGGAAATTATGCAACCAAAAAAGTATATAATGAAAATCCTTTGGAAGTGGCCAAAATGTTTCAAGACTCAGGTATAAATTATTTGCATTTGGTAGATCTAGATGGTGCAAAAGCTAAACATATTGTTAACTACAAGATTTTGGAATTATTAGCGACTCAAACACATCTTAAAATCGATTTTGGTGGTGGACTTAAATCTGACGATGATTTGAGAATTGCTTTTGAATCTGGGGCTCATCAGGTAACAGGAGGGAGTATTGCGGTCAAAAAGCCGAATGTATTTGAATCTTGGATTGATACCTATGGATCAGAGAAGATTATTCTTGGTGCAGATTGTATTCAAGGAAAAATTGCCATTCAAGGATGGCAAGAAGAAAGTGCTTTGGAAGTACTTTCTTTTATAAAGGATTACTCTAAAAAAGGGATAAAGAATGTGATTTGTACCGATATATCAAAAGATGGTATGTTGCAAGGCCCAGCTTTTGAATTATACACGTCAATTTTGAATCAAAATCCAGCACTAAACTTGATTGCTTCTGGTGGAGTATCATGTATTGATGAGCTTCCAAAATTAAAAGCACTTGGCTGCGAGGGTGTCATCATCGGTAAAGCCATTTATGAAGGAAAAATCACATTAAAGGGATTAGAAGAATTTCAATTAAACACCAATTAATATGTTGACAAAACGAATTATTCCATGCTTGGATATCAAAAATGGGCGAACCGTCAAAGGAGTCAATTTTGTCAACCTTCGTGATGCTGGCGATCCTGTAGTTTTGGCACAACAATATGCCAGGCAAGGAGCAGATGAATTGGTATTTTTAGATATTTCGGCCACACTAGAATCGAGAGGGACAACGTGTGAGATGGTCAAAAAAGTAGCACGTGAAATAGACATTCCTTTTACTGTAGGTGGTGGTGTAAAGTGTATCGATGATGCATCGCTTTTGCTCAAATCTGGTGCCGATAAAGTAGCTGTAAATTCTGCTGCAGTCAAACGTCCAGAACTTGTGCAAGAATTATCTCAAAACTTCGGAAATCAATGTATTGTAGTAGCGATTGATGCAAAAAAAATTAACAATAAATGGAAAGTCCATCTTGCAGGCGGAACAATACCAACCGATTTAGATTTATTTGATTGGGCCAAGCAAGTTGAAACATTGGGAGCAGGAGAAATTTTATTCACATCTATGAACCACGATGGTGTAAAAACGGGTTTTGCCAATGAAGCACTTGCACAATTATCAAAAACAGTAAACATTCCTATTATTGCATCTGGTGGGGCAGGTGCTATTCGACATTTTGAAACGGTTTTTAAAGACGGCAAGGCCGATGCTGCATTGGCTGCTAGTGTGTTTCATTTTGGTGAAATTTCAATCCCGAAACTAAAAAAAGAACTACAACAACATCACATAAATATGAGATTATCATGATTATAAATTTCAATACAAATAGCCTTGTACCAGCGATTATTCAAGATGCTGAAACCAATACAGTCTTAATGCTCGGATATATGAACGAAGAAGCGCTCCAAATAACACAAAACAGTAAACGTGTTACGTTCTTTAGTCGAAGTAAAAATCGACTATGGACAAAAGGTGAGGAGAGTGGTAATTTTCTGAATATCAAATCTTTAAAGGTTGATTGTGATGGAGATACTCTTTTGATAAAAGCGATTCCCGAAGGCCCAACATGCCACAAAGGAACCGATACATGTTGGGCAGAGGATAATACTCAATTTTTTGGGTTTTTGTCGGAACTGGAGCAGGTTATTGCCAATCGAAAAAATAATCCTAGTGCATCGTCTTATGTGTCCAGTTTGTTTGAAAAAGGCATCAATAAAATTGCACAAAAAGTAGGCGAGGAGGCCGTAGAAACAGTAATAGAAGCCAAAGATCAAAATGATAAGTTGTTTTTGGAAGAAAGTGCCGATTTATTATTTCATTACCTAATTTTACTTCAAGCCAAAGGATTTTGTCTTTCAGATGTTGTTAGCATCTTAAAATCAAGGCATTAATTTTTATTTTTAAACAGAAACCCCGACCTTGAGCTGATGTTTCAAAAGCGTTTTTATTATTTGGTAAAGTTTCAATTTTTGGGCTACCGTTTTCATGGATGGCAAAAACAACCAAACACCAAAACGCTTCATCTAATGATTGACAAAACATTGCGTTATATACTTGGCGATCAATCATTTAAAACCCTAGCAGCCAGTAGAACAGACGCTAAGGTATCTGCACAAGAAGCCGCATTTGAATTGTTTCTCAGGAATGAGCCCTTAGAAGATTTGAGTTTATTTTTAGATGATTTTAATGCCAATTTACCGCAGGATATTCGTGCTTTGTCAATAGAGAAAGTCACCTCAGATTTTAATGTTATTCAAGATTCTAAATTCAAAGAATACCATTACATTTTTGCACAAGGGGAGAAGTGTCACCCTTTTTGCGCTCCTATAATGACCACTATTTTAGACCCTTTAGATGTTGAATTAATGAAGAAAGGAGCTCAACTTTTTCAAGGAATGCATCACTTTAAATCGTACTGCTATAAAGCTACAGATAATGGTCTTTATGATAGAGAATTGAAACGCTGCGAATTGATGGAAAATGACATATATACAGCCAACTTTTTCCCTGAAAAGAGTTATATCTTACGTGTTATTGGAAAAGGATTTGGAAGGCATCAAATTCGATTGATGATGGGCGCATTGATAAAATTAGGCAGAGGCGAAGTAGATTTAGATTTTATAGTAGAGAGTTTAAAGCCAAGCTCATCTATTTCCATTGACTATATCGCCCCTGCTTCAGGCTTGATTTTACACAAAATTGAATTTTAAATCTCTAAGGCCATTGGTCTATCAAACGGTCTTTCAACATCGAAAAAATGCGTTTGTTTAGAGAAGAGGAGTTTGTTTTATAAAATTCAAATTCTTCAACAGTAAGTAATCCAATCACACATCCCAAAAGTAACTGTTTTAATGTTGTATTTGTTTTAAATTGATTTGTGATAAGCTTTTGCTTTTCTTCGAGTCTGACAACTTCAGAAGTCTGATTTTTTAGATGAATTCTAGATAAAAATAATTGAACTAAAAGATTATTTTGAAATTTTAGAATTGGTCTTAAAACCCCATTTTGAAAGGCTTCAATACTTGAAGTAGCTTCAAAAATTTGTGCAGAAGATACTTCAGGGCGGATATTTTTGAGGTGGTGGTCTCTAGAATTTATGTTCATAAATTTCGAGATCAAAAGTAGAAGATGCAGCGATGATATGATCAAAGATATCGGCAATGATATATTCATAATTTTGCCAACGTTTTTCGCTACTGAAAGCATAAATTTCGATTGGCAAACCATTGTCACCAGGCTGAAGTTGACGCGCCATAACCATTAAATCTTTATTGATGGCAGAGTGATTTTCAACATAAGATTCAATATATTTTCTAAAAACACCAATATTTGTCAGGTTTCTACCGTTGATTAGTAGAGATTTATCAACCTTATTATCAGAGTTATAAGACGTAATATCACTAGATTTATTGGCAATATATTCGCGAATTAATTCAATTTTTGAAAGATTTTCTAAATCATTAGAGTTTAAAAGACGAATACTTGCCATTCGAATATTCAAAGCTCTTTTGATACGTCTTCCGTTAGATTCTGTCATACCTCGCCAGTTTTTGAACGAATCTGAAATAAGGGCATAGGTTGGAATAGTGGTAATAGTATGGTCAAAATTCCGAACTTTTACGGTGGCAAGGTTGATTTCTATAACATCTCCATCGGCCCCATATTTTTGAAATGTGATCCAATCGCCAATGCGCACCATATCATTTACAGAAACTTGAATACTCGCTACAAAACCTAAAATAGTATCCTTAAAAACTAATATGACGACTGCTGAGACTGTACCCAATCCAGCCATAAACTCCCAAAAAGAAATTCCTGTTACAACGGCAAATGTCGCAAAAACACCTGTAAGCCAAACAAAAATCATGATGACTTGAATATAACTATCGATGGGTTTGTCTTTGAGTCTTTCAACAGATTTGAAATACGTTTTTATGGAGCCAAAAACACTACGTAAACCCCATACTGAAAAAACAATTCCTAGAACTAAAATGAATTTTTTGATGGTATTTTGCCATACGATATGTTCGAAAAATATGTTTGGAATTATTTCATAGGCAATAAACAAAGGAACAATATGGGCGATATTACGCGGGACCTTATGTACGATCATAATATCGTCTAAATTTGTTTTGGAGCGTTGCGCAATTTTAGAAAATATAACTCTTATGATGATCCTAATTATAAAGTCGATGATAAAAACGACAATTAACGCACCTAAAACGAGTAAAATAATACTGAGCCAGTCTGCAGTAGTAGCGCTTAGGCCAGTTTTATTTAAAAAATTTTTGAGGGTATCAAGGAGAAATTCCATATCAAATTTAAAATCAATGTTACTTTTGGATTGTTTTATTCAATTTTTTTTCAACTACAAAAGTACCAAAAGGAATGACAGAAGCTATTAAAACCATGAAAAAATTATTTTTAATCCATTGATTTTCAGTTCTCAATACAATTGCTAGCGCAATGTATCCCATAAATAATAGTCCGTGTGGCATACCAAGCATTTTGACGTAGGATGGATCTCCACTTATGTACTTAATTGGCACAGAAACACATAGCAGTAGGATATATGAAAGGCCTTCCAAAAAGGCAACAACTCGAAATATATGTAATAAATTCATATGTATTGATTTAATGTTTTGCGAAAATACGAATTAAAAGCATGTTTATGTAAACTATTCATTTTCACATAATACAAAGTAAAGAAATAGTTGAAATTATTTTTACTATATTTGTTACATATGCAAAGAAAAAACATCATATAATGATAGATATAGTTCAAAAATATAATAGTTATATTAGTGATTTACCAAAGCTGATCAAGAAAAGTTACTACAAGACAGAATATTTTTTAGAGCATTTAAAAGTGAGCGAAGCTACCTTTTATCGAAAAATAAGAGACAACGCATTCACAACCAAAGAGGTCACTATTATCACAGAATTACTATACCCAAACGAAGTGATTTTGAAACACTTAAAAGAAAGTGAAAAAGATATTAAAGAAGGAAGGGTTGAGGCCCATGATGTTGTGAAAAAAAAACTAAAGATCAAGAACTTTTCTTAATTTTTCAGGGTCCACACGATTATTAAAAAAATAGAGTAAATATAAATCACCGGACCTGATGCTGTAATATAAAGTTGTTTTTTTTGCAATAACAAAAGAACGATATACAGGGTTTTCTGGCAGACGGGTACCAATATCGTTGTATTGGTGTATTGATTCGACCACACTAATACATTCATTGAAAAATGCTAATCCAATTTTTTTACCAAATTTAGTATTGATGTAATCAACAATTTCGTCAAGCGAATTGGTGGCAGTTCTTGTCCATATAATTTTCATACCGATAGATTTAGAACATCAAAATACAAAACATTGCGACCTTTCCCAATAGAAGGCACATTCTTGCAATATGGGCAAGTGTACATAAAAGAATAGTTCATCAAAGATGCTAATAACCAATACTATATATTGTATTTTACATAATATAAATTATAGTACAATGTGGATATGCTTAAATTATTTATAATCAATATGTTATTTAATCAAATATATATAAAATAAATTTTAAATTATGAGTAGAATGGCAAATACAGCGTAATTTACATCATCATAGATATAGTGTCTTTGGATTTATATTATCAAAAAAAACTAATTAAAAAAAGGAATAAAAAAAAATCACACCAAAAACTGAAACAGATCAGGTTTGTCGTTAAGGTAATCACCAAAGAAGTTGTGCGCTTTGAGTTTTGTAATTAGTGGTTGCAGATCGTTATGTGATTTTAATTCAATTCCAACAACGGCGACATCATTTTCACGATTTACCTTTTTGGTGTATTCAAAATGTGTGATATCATCTTGAGGCCCTAGCATATCCACCACAAATTCTCGCAATGCACCTGGTCGTTGTGGGAATTTTATAATAAAATAATGTTTCAAATTGGCATACAATAACGCTCGTTCTTTGATTTCTGCAGTTCTTGTAATATCATTATTACTTCCACTAACTAAGCACACCACTGTCTTTCCTTTGATTTCGTCTTTAAAATCATCCAAAGCAGCAATACTCATTACTCCTGCTGGCTCTGCAACAATAGCATCTTTGTTGTACATTTCCAAGATTGTTTGACAGATTTTCCCTTCGTGAACAGTCGTCATCACATCAAGGTTTTTTTGACAAATATCAAAGGTTAAATCTCCAACACGTTGCACGGATGCGCCATCGACAAATTTCTCAATGTGTTCTAATTTTACAATTTCACCTTTGTCAATTGAGGTTGACATGGATGGTGCTCCACTGGGCTCTACACCTACAATTTTTGTTTTTGGTGATAATGCTTTAACAATTGATGACAATCCGGAGGCCAATCCGCCACCGCCAACAGGGATAAAAATATAATCTATTGGAGTTTTAGATTGTTGGATAATTTCTAACCCAACAGTTCCCTGCCCTTCTATAACTTTTGGATCGTTGAATGGATGCACGAGAGGTTTGTTGTATTTTTCGCATTCTTCGATGGCTTTGTAATAAGAATCATCAAAAGTATCACCGATCAAAACGACTTCTACAAATTCTTTTCCAAACATTTTTACTTGCTCTACTTTCTGATTTGGTGTTGGAGCAGGCATAAATATTTTCCCTTTAATTTTTAATAATTGACAAGACAGAGCAACCCCTTGCGCATGATTTCCAGCACTGGCACAAATTATTCCATGTTTTGTTTCCTCTGCTGTTAAAGACGATAATTTATTGTAGGCCCCTCTGATTTTATAAGATCTAACCCGCTGTAAATCTTCTCTTTTAAATAGCATCGTACAATCGTATTTTTCAGAGAAACGTTGATGTTTTTCCAACGGCGTTATTGTAGCCACTGTTTGCAGCTTTTTAGCCGCAGATTCAATCGCTTCTACTGTTGGAATGTATAGGGTTTGAAGATCTTTCATTGCGTTTTACGCTTCTGTTTTTATCACTTTCATATCGGTCATTGCTGTTCGAAGTCTGTTTCCTATTTTTTCAATTGAATGCTCTCTAATTGACTGATTTACAGTAATTAATGTTGCATTATCTACAGCATTACTTTCGGTAGAATATGCAGTTCCAATTACATCTGTTTTGATGGTTTTCATGAAATCAACTAAAAGCGGCTTACAGGCATGATCAAATAGATAACATCCATATTCTGCAGTGTCAGAAATGATGCGATTCATTTCAAATAATTTTTTTCTTGCTACGGTATTTGCAATTAATGGTAATTCATGCAAGGATTCATAATATGCTGATTCTTCTATAATTCCTGACGCTACCATAGTTTCAAATGCAAGCTCTACTCCTGCTCTTACAAAAGCGACCATGAGTACACCATGATCAAAGTATTCTTGTTCTGAGATTGAAGCTGTTGTTGCCTGTGTTTTTTCAAATGCAGTTTCACCTGTTGCTGCACGCCAGCTCAAAAGATTTATATCATCATTGGCCCAATCCTCCATCATTGTTTTAGAAAAATGTCCAGACATAATGTCGTCCATATGTTTTTCAAATAATGGTTTCATGATTGTTTTTAGCTCTTCTGATAATTCAAAAGCTTTGATTTTAGCTGGATTTGATAGACGATCCATCATATTTGTTATTCCGCCGTGTTTTAATGCTTCTGTAATGGTTTCCCATCCGTATTGAATCAATTTTGAAGCATAAGATGGTTCTATCCCCTCTTCTATCATCTTATCAAAAGACAAAATAGAGGCCGTTTGAAGCACACCACACAAAATGGTTTGTTCACCCATCAAATCACTTTTCACTTCTGCCACAAAAGAGGATTCCAAAACACCTGCTTTGTGTCCTCCAGTTGCAACGGCATAGGCTTTGGCTTGCGCCCATCCTTTTCCTTCAGGATCATTTTCGGGATGAACAGCAATAAGGGTCGGGACTCCAAAACCTCTTTTGTACTCTTCACGAACTTCACTCCCTGGGCATTTTGGTGCCACCATAATCACCGTTAAATCTTTACGAATTTGCTTGCCTTCTTCTACAATATTAAATCCATGCGAGTAGGATAAGGTTGCACCTTGCTTCATTAGAGGCATAACTGTATCCACAACATTGGAGTGTTGCTTGTCTGGCGTAAGATTCAAAACCACATCTGCAGTAGGAATTAAATCCTGATATGTGCCAACAGTAAACCCATTTTGAGTTGCATTTTTATAAGATTGTCGTTGATCTTGAATCGCTTGAGCTCGTAAGGCATAAGAAATATCAAGTCCAGAATCTCTCATATTTAGACCTTGATTAAGACCTTGTGCTCCACAGCCGACAATAACTATTTTTTTATTGTTTAGCGCTTCTACACCGTCTTGAAATTCAAAAGTCTGCATAAATCTACATTTCGAAAGTTGATCTAATTGTTGACTTAGCGAAAGTGTGTTAAAGTAATTTGCCATGCGTTGTAATAATTTAATTTTTAAATTCGGTTAGTAATTCAGTAATTTTCATTTTGTCTTTAGTGATGGAAATCCGTCCAGAACGAACAAATTGCATAATACCAAAAGCACTAAGCTCTCGGTGTAGCAATTCTATTTCGTGGCGTCTGCCCGATTTTTCCAATACAAAAAACTCTCTATTAACGGTAACTATTCGAGCATCGCTTTCTTTTATGATGTTTTGAATTTGACGCTCCTCAAACAATAAATCCGATTTGATTTTAAACATACAAGATTCCAAATAAATAGTTTCTTCATCTGTGTGATAAAATGCTTTTATAACTTCTATTTGTTTTTCTATTTGTCCAATGATTTTTTTGACATTAACTTCTGTCATATTGACCAAAATGATAAAACGCGAAACGCCTTCAATTTCCGAAACGGAAATATTCATGCTTTCGATATTGATGTGGCGCCGCTGGAATATTGCCGATATTCTGTTGAGTAATCCCACATTATTTTCTGCGTAAACAGAAACAGTAAATTGTTTTATTGATGCTTCCATATTATTCTAATCGTATTTCTGAGACCGAAGCACCAGAGGGTACCATCGGAAAAACATTGTCTTCTTTTTCTACGCATACTTCTAGGAAATAGGCGTCTTTTGAGGCCATCATTTCTTCTACTGCCGAAGCCAATTCCTCTCGTTTTGTAACGCGTTTTGCTTCAATATGATAGCCCTTTGCAATGGTCACAAAATCTGGATTTGTCATCACTGTTGAGGCGTAACGTTTGTCAAAAAACAACTGTTGCCATTGGCGTACCATTCCCAAGAAATCATTGTTGAGTACTACAATTTTGACGGCAGCTTTGGTTTGAAAAATAGTGCCCAATTCTTGAATGGTCATTTGGTATCCACCATCGCCAATCACAGCCACCACTTCCCTTTCGGGTGTTGCCATTTTGGCTCCAATTGCAGCAGGAAGCGCAAAGCCCATTGTTCCCAATCCGCCAGAGGTGATATTTCCTCTAGATTTACTAAACTCTGCATATCGGCACGCAATCATTTGGTGTTGTCCTACATCCGAAACAATTGCTGCTTCTCCTTTGCTTTGGGTGTTAATTTCTTTCAAAACCTCTCCCATTGTTAGGCCTTCTTTTGTAGGATGAAGGTCATTTTTGATGACTTTTTCAAATTCAATTTTCGATAATTCAGAGAATTTTTCAAGCCATTCTGTATGTGTATTTTTCTTCAGTAATGGCAATAGTTCTTTCAAACTTTCTTTGGCATCACCCAAAACAGCAACATCAGTTTTTACATTTTTATCAATTTCTGCAGGGTCAATTTCAAAATGAATAACCTTTGCTTGTGTTGCATATTCACTAAGTTTTCCAGTCACACGATCATCAAATCGCATGCCAATGGCAATCAAAACATCACATGCGTTGGTCAGTACGTTTGGACCATAATTTCCATGCATCCCAACCATTCCAACGTTTAGTGGATGCGAAGTTGGTATTGCAGAAACACCCATTATAGTCCATGCTGATGGTACTCCAGATTTTTCTATTACGGCTTTAAATTCTTCTTCTGCTTCTCCCAAAATAACGCCTTGTCCCCAAACAATTAGTGGTTTTTTTGCAGCATTAATCAACTCTGCAGCTGCGCTAAGTTGTTTTTTATCGACTCTTGGAATTGGGTTATAGCTTCTAATGCCTTCACATTTCTTGTATGTGAAATCCAATTCTCCAAATTGTGCGTCTTTTGTAATATCTATAAGTACAGGCCCTGGTCGTCCACTTCTTGCAATATAAAATGCTTTAGCTAAAACCTCAGGAATTTCGGTTGCATCAGTAATTTGATGATTCCATTTAGTAACAGGTGTCGAAATACCTACGATATCTGTTTCTTGAAAAGCATCACTTCCTAACAGATGCGATGGTACTTGCCCGGTGATACAAACCATTGGTGTAGAATCTATTTGGGCATCTGCAATTCCTGTGATTAGGTTTGTAGCTCCTGGTCCAGAGGTTGCAATGGCAACGCCTACTCGTCCCGATATTCTTGCAAAACCTTGAGCAGCATGTGTTGCACCCTGCTCATGTCTTGTCAGGACATGATGTATCTGATCTTGATATTTAAAGAGTTCGTCATATACTGGCATGATAGCACCTCCTGGATATCCATAGATAGTGTCTGCGCCTTCTGCGATTAAGCAACGAATTACAGCTTCAGCTCCAGAAATCTTTTCTGATGGTTGATTTAAGTAGCTTTGTTTTAATTTTGTTTGTACATCCATAAATCTTTATTTTGATTTAAAATTCATCTGTTACACACCCTTGTGAAGCAGAGGAAACTGTTTTTGCATATTTGAAAAGCACACCTCTAGAAACTTTCAGTTCTGGTGCCTTCCACTGATGTTTTCTATCTTGTAATTCTTTGTCTGAAATTTCGAGTGTTATACTATTGGATTCTGCATCTATGGTGATTATATCGCCGTTTTGAACCAAAGCAATTGCTCCGCCATCTTGTGCTTCTGGAGTAATGTGCCCAACAACAAATCCGTGTGTGCCACCAGAAAAACGGCCATCGGTAATAAGTGCAACATCTTTTCCTAGACCAGCACCCATAATTGCTGCTGTTGGCTTGAGCATTTCTGGCATTCCTGGACCTCCTTTTGGACCTTCGTATCGGATTACAACCACATCACCTTTTTGGACAAGGCCATCGCGAATGCCATCGTTTGCAGCATATTCACCATCAAACACTTTGGCTTTTCCAGAAAACCGCAGACCTTCTTTCCCTGTGATTTTTGCCACACTACCCTCTGTCGCTAAATTTCCATACAACATGCGTAAATGCCCTGAAAGTTTAATGGGGTTTTCTATAGGTTTAATCACTTGTTGCCCTTTAGATAGGCCTTCAACCTCTGAAAGATTTTCTGCTATTGTTTTTCCTGTGACTGTCAAACAATCACCATGAAGTAAGCCGTTTTCTAAAAGATATTTTAAAACTGCAGGAATACCTCCTACGCGATGTACATCTTCCATAAGGAATTTTCCGCTGGGTTTCAAATCTGCTAGAAAAGGAGTTTCGTCACTAATACGTTGAAAATCTTGCAGTGTAAACTCAATATTTGCGGCTCTTGCAATTGCTAAAAAGTGGAGTACAGCGTTAGTAGATCCGCCGAGAACTGTAATTAGTCTTATAGCGTTTTCAAGTGATTTTTTTGTGATGATATCAGAGGGTTTAATATCTTTTTCTAACAACAATCGAATTGCTTTTCCAGCTTCAATAGCTTCTTGTTTTTTCTCTTTACCTGTAGCTGGGTTAGAGGAATTATATGGCAATGCCATTCCGAGCGCTTCTATGGCAGACGCCATAGTGTTTGCGGTGTACATACCACCACAGGCACCTGCACCAGGACATGCTTTTTGAACAATATTTTGAAATTCGGTTTCATTCATGGTTCCAGCTACTTTGCTTCCCCAGGCTTCAAAAGCCGAAACAACATCTAATTTTTTTCCATTATGACATCCAGAATCAATTGTACCGCCATATACCAAAATAGAGGGTTTGTTGACACGAATCATAGCCATAAGTGCTCCTGGCATATTTTTGTCGCACCCCACAACAGTTATCATGCCGTCGTAGCTCATGGCTTGCACAACAGTTTCCATAGAATCTGCAATAATATCTCTAGAGGGCAATGAAAAGCGCATTCCGGGTGTACCCATAGAAATGCCATCACTAACCCCTATTGTATTGAAAATCAAACCAACAACATCTGTTTCTAAAGTTCCTTTTTTGACCAATTTTGCCAGATCATTCAAGTGCATGTTGCAAGGATTACCTTCATAGCCCGTACTTGCTATTCCTACAAAAGGCTTTTCAAAATCAGAACGATCGAGTCCGATGGCATGTAACATGGCTTGTGCTGCGGGTTGGGTTGGATCTTGTGTTATGGCTTTACTAAACTTGTTTAATGAGTGCATATTGCTGTTAGAAATTGACGTATAAATTTTATCGTATTCAAAAATAGATAACCAAAAAGAATATTTGTTTTGTTGATTTTAATATGATTTAAATTCAATTGAATTTAATTAATTATAAAATGCTCATTTTCAATGACTTATGTCAAAAAAAATATGATGTTCAATGGTAAAAAAATTAATAAAAAATAGATCATTTTCTACTGTAAGACATTTTAAAGTTTTTGTTGTGAAGGACGAGATTATTGGCGTCTAGTGTATCAATTTTATATGCTTCAATACTTTCAAATCGTGTTCTGTTGCCGATACTTTTCACGGTAAGAAATAAACTATCGTTGCGAGTTGTCCAGCGTTTATAAATTAAAGTTTTCATATTGTCTGAGCCAGCTTTTCCATTTTCAAAAAGGGTAAAATGTAATTTTGCCTTGCTGTTATCTAACCAGGAACCTATGAGGAGTTCTGCTGGAAAAGAGGTTGATTTTTTTTTGAAATCACATCCAAAAAAAACACATAAAAGAATAAAATATACGTAGGGTTTTGGAGCTGTATTTGAAGACGTCATAACAATAGATTTAGGGGGCTAACTACTATACGAAGATGCAATTTTTTGGGACTATTTCAAATGTATATGTTTAATTTCTAATTGGAACGACGTATTTTTCTTTGATGCTTTTAAAAATCCTATTTGTTCTATTGCGTCTTGATCAAAATTGGATATTTCTAATTTGAATCCTCTAAAACTTGGCGTCATGTCTTGAAGTGGAATTTCTATAGTTTCCCATTTTCCTGAAGTTTGAAAATTAAAAATGTAGGAATGTCTTTCGTATCTTGATCCTTTCAGACGAAATTGATATACCGATCCATCCCCTTTTAGGGATAGTGAAATGGTTTTGTGTGTATGTATTTGAAGGTCATTTGTATTCAATCGAATTGAAGAAAATCCGCCATTATTTTCAATTGAAACATGGCCTTCAAATAGTCCATTTCCTTCTTCATTTAAAGAGAATTGTCCAACAGACCTCCCTCCCATTACGCCATCATCAACCACTTGCCATGTGTTGATATTTGATTTTTTATTGAATTCAAATATAATTTGTGATTCTTGATTGAAGCAAAAAGTGGTCATAAAAATTAAATAATATATAATCATATTCTAATTGTGCTTGGCTTTGATATCATCAAAATTTTGTCTCATAAAAAAGCGTAGTTTCTTCTTATAATCATCTTTCAACCAGGTCAAAAAATTATGTGTGCTTTTGCTGATACATTTTGAATAGCGATGAATTCTAAAGTCGATGTCGTCATCCAAAAGTTTCATCAACCCAAGTGCATCAAAGATATCTTCACTATTTTCAATACAAATTTTTGCATGTTGCTCTATAGATCTTTTAAGTACTACTTTCGAAGACTCCCCGCGTCTGATCGATTCAATGTACGTTTTATTGATGTCAAAATATACATCTTCAGTATTGGCAAATGAAGCTCTAATAGTGTCGGGCATTTCATATTTAAAATTATTTTCGAGATCTTCATCGCTCAGAATACCATCGAGATAATGGCTGGGGTATTTGAAAATTCGTTGCCAATCGAGGTTTGTACTGCCCCAAGGTCCAAATCTATGGAAGTTGTTTCCTAGATCAACAACATTGAAACTGTCTTTCTCCTTAAAAATTCGAGAACCTCGTCCTATCATCTGATAATACAAGGTCAAGGATTTTGTGGCACGATTTAAGATAATTGCTTCAACACTAGGTTCATCAAAACCAGTGGTCAAAATACTTACAGAAGTAAGAATGGCACCTGGTGTTTTTTTAAACCACTTTAAGATATTCGCACGTTTCTTTTTTGATGTTGTATTGTCCAAATGTGCAATGGGCAATCCTGATCTTTTAAATATATCATAAACATACAATGAGGTGTTGATCCCATTATTAAATATCAATGTTTTTTTTCCCTTACAACATTCATGGTAGGCTTCCATTAGTTTTGTAAGCATTTCATTATTGGTATATAATTCTTCCGAAGATTTTACAGTGTAGTCCCCGTTTGCACCAACAACAAGCGAGGTTAATCCAACATTAAAAGAATACATATTGGCCTTTGCCAAAAAACGATTTTCTATGAGTGATTCAATACTTTCGCCTACAATAAGTTCGTTGTAATTGTCCGTCATTGGGAGTTCAATATTTGAACTCAACGGCGTTGCAGTTACGCCCAAAATAAATGCTTTTTCAAAGAATTTAAAAAGCTTGGTAAAGGAGTTGTAATGTGCTTCATCAATAATGACAAGGCCAATGTCGGAAATGTCTAATTTGTCGTCTTTTAACCTATTATTTAACGTTTCAACCATAGCCACAAAGCAATCATAGTTCCTTTGATCATCTAAATTGGCCTTACTGTCAACAACCTTATTTGTAACTCCAAATTCTGTCAAAACAGCAGAGGTTTGCTTGCAAAGCTCAATTCTGTGAGTCATCACCAACACCTTTTTTTGCCTTGTTTTGAGATATTGACTAACGATTTCTGAAAAAATCACTGTTTTACCCCCACCAGTTGGTAATTGATATAATAAATGGTAATCCTCTTCTGCAGTTTCAAAACATTCAAAAATCTTTTGAATGGCTCCTTTTTGATATTGATAGAGTTCTTTGCCTGCTTTTCTTTCTTCTTTTTCGTACGATGTTAGCATTTCTTGGTATAAGTTCAACTTTGCAAAAATAAGCCCTTTTTTGAGTTTTCAAATAAATTGAATGTGATTTTTTAAGTATTTATTTTAAAATCACTAATTTTAAAAAATTATAAATCAAATAATTTCAATTATGAATACAATAACACCAAAACCAAAATTGCGCTATTGGCTTATTTCTATTATTGCTTTTATTTGGAATAGTATTGGAATCCTTGCTTATCTTGGTCAGGCTTATATTTCTGATGATGATTTAAAACTTCTCCCCGAAGCAAATCAACTCTACTACTCTAACATGCCTGCTTGGGTAACTTCTGCATTTGCTGTTGCAGTTTTTGGAGGTTTTTTTGGTGCTATTGGTCTTCTTTTTCGAAAGAAGTGGGCTTATTTTTTGTTTGTACTTTCTTTGATAGCATTAATCATTCAACAAGGCTACAATTTTTTCATACAAGATTATATAGCCATGACTGGACCACAGCTAATGCTACCAATTATGACTGTTGTTATTGCGATTTACCTTGTCTATTTTTCTAATCAAAAATACAAACAAGGTTTTTTTTATTGATTGAGTTCTTTGGGGTTTTGCTTGTGGATTTTTTTAGTACCACTATACATTTTATAGAGCACCAATCGCGATTCTAGCTTTGCATTGAAAACTTTAATTTTTCTTGAAGGTCTTAATCCTACATGCTTTAGGGCTTCAAGATTTGAAGTTATAAGCCAGGCGTTTGTTCCGGAGTATTTGTGCTTTAGCGTACTGCCCATATTACCATAAAACTCTTCCATCTCAAGATCGAGACGTTCTCCATAAGGTGGATTAAAAACCATGTGAAGAGATTCTTCCCCTGCTTTTTGGGTTTTAAAGAAATCTTCGTGTTTTATGGTTATAAACTCATCAAGATGAGCATTTTTTACATTTTCAATTGCTTTTCTGACTGCGCTTGGTGATTTGTCAAAACCTAATATTTTATGATGAAAATCACGTGTTTTCGACAATAAAGATTCTTCAATTTTTTCATACAAATCGACATCCCAATCTTGCCAACGCTCAAAAGCAAATTCATTGCGCATCAGATTTGGAGGAATATTACAGGCAATCATTGCGGCTTCAACAAGCAGTGTTCCAGAGCCACACATAGGATCCATAAAATCTGTCTGTCCATCCCAACCTGAAAGCATAATAAGCCCTGCTGCTAAAACTTCGTTTATGGGAGCAATATTTGTTGCTATTTTATATCCCCTTTTGTGAAGTGATTCTCCAGAACTGTCCAACGATACATTACAAAAATCGCCATCAATATGAATGTTGATTTTTAAATCTGGAAAGCGTAAATCTACATTGGGGCGTTGTCCTGTTTGTTCTCGAAAACGATCTACAATAGCATCTTTTGTTTTTAATGCAATAAATTGTGAATGTGTAAATCTATCGCCACTTAGTGTGGCGCCAACTGCCAAAGTACCGTCGTTTTTTAGGTAATTTTCCCAGTTTATACTTTTAATTTTTTGGTAAAGATCAGATTCATTTTTCACCTTAAATTTTGCAATAGGTTTCAATATTTTTATTGCCGTTCGTAGCCCTAAATTACATTTGTACATAAAGCCTTTATCTCCAGCAAAACTAACATGGCGAACCCCTTTTTTGATGTGTTTTGCACCAAGTTGCTTTAATTCATTTTCTAAAAGTTCCTCAAAACCATAAAGTGTTTTGGCAACCATTTCAAAATCAGTATTCATAAGGTTTTTTGTAATAGATGTCAAAAATACAGTATTTTTGTCGGTGTTAGTATATAATAAATGACAAAACAGCAAAAATGGTATCAGTCTTGGTTTGATACCCCATATTATCATATCCTTTACCAGCAACGCAATTATGATGAAGCCCAAAGGTTTATAAAAAATCTAGTTGCCTATCTTAAGATTAACGAAAATCAAAATATTTTGGATCTGGCTTGTGGCAAAGGTCGCCATTCTATTTTTTTAAATTCTCTTGGGTATAATGTCACAGGGGTTGACCTTTCTAAGCAGAGCATTTTGGAGGCGTCCAAAAGTACAAACGCACGACTAAAATTTATGATTCATGATATGCGATATCCTCTTGAAAACAAGTATGATATTATTTTGAATTTATTTACAAGTTTTGGCTATTTTGATTCAACTCAGGATAATTTTGATGTTTTGAAAACAATTAAAAATAGTCTTAATGACGATGGAATTGGTGTTATCGATTTTATGAATACCGAATATGTGATACAGCAACTAGTGCCTAGCAATACCATTGAAATTGAGGGGATTCAATTTGATATTAAAAGAACTTTTAAAGAAGGCATCATTACAAAAACTATAGATATATTTGATGGAGACAAAGTCATCAGTTATGAAGAGCGTGTCCAAGCCTTTTTTTATCAAGATTTTATTGATATGATTTCAAAAGCAAACCTTAGTTTTGTGGCGTGTTTCGGAACTTATGATTTAGAACCCTACAATGCCCAAACGTCTGATCGTCTAATTTTAATTTTTAAAAATAATGCTTGATTTTTTGCTTCCAGTTTTTTCAGTGATTGTTGGGCTATTGTTTTCAATTTTGTTTTTTAAATCAAAAACAGTCAATCTGAAATTATTACTCACATTTAGTGGTGCATTTTTATTGTCCACAACAGTTTTTGAACTTTTGCCGGATGTATATGAAAATTTAAATGCAAAATATACTGGAGTTTTTATCCTTTCTGGAATTGTTTTACAGATTATTTTGGAGTTTTTCTCAAAAGGTGCAGAACACGGTCATTTGCATCACCACAGCGCCTCTGGACATAGATTTCCTTGGCTTTTGTTTGTGAGTTTAGGGATTCACTCCTTTTTTGAAGGATTTCCTATCTCCGCCCATGAAACTATTGTTTATGGGGTTTTTATTCATAAAATTCCGGTAGCAGTTCTTATTGTATCGTATCTTCTGTCCTCAAAAATATCAAAACCAAAAATAATTTTATTTCTTATTGCTTTTGCTCTACTTACACCCTTTGGGACACTAGTTTCAAAACTGATCGAGATGTCTAATGATGTGTATTACAGTATCAACGCTTTGGTAATTGGCATGTTTTTTCATATTTCAACGATCATATTATTTGAAGCTGACGAAGGACACCAATTTAATCTCAACAAAATAGCAGCAATTATTATCGCTGTTTGTATTGCGTTTTTTATTTAGAAAATAAAAAAAAGCTCACGGCCCAGATTTGGGGATCAAGACCGAGAAGCTTTGTGTAGGTAATTATGAGGCAAAAAAGGGTAAAATAGGGTAAGAATATGTATTTATCAAAACCTTTCCTTTTTCTACATTACAAAGTTAAGCACATTCATACCACATATTAAAGCACCATGTAACAAACGGCCAATTGACGTAATAATCGGGCATATTTACGTCATAAGTGGGAAAAATGACCCCAAAAATAGCCCTATTATTGGCTTTTTTTCGGGTTCCAAAGCTTGTTTAAAGCGTATAAATCGTAAGTTTTGTGAGATTTTTGATATTCCAAATTCCCTTTTTGAAATTGGCGTTGTAAAATATCTTCAATAAGGTAATCTTCTTCTTCTAACTCGGGATCGAATGGAATTTTTAAGGACATTTTGAACAATTTTGCCGTATTGTTGTACCAAAATGCCCGCCACCCGCTACGTAGTTCTTTAATCAAATCAAAAGCAGTCGTTCCTGTTTGGCGATGAATAAGTTTAATTAAGATTTGACCTTCTGTAATTGTAAACTTTTTTAGCTTTTCAGAAAATTCATCCTCAACAAATTTTTGAACACGTCTGGTGTATTTTTTGCGCTTGCTTCTGCTTTTGACATTGGCCATGCGCTCATTCAACGATTGAAGTCGTTCTGCGGCTAGTTTTGCATATGGATACACTTTGATGGTTTTACGCTGCAAAATAAGATATCGTCGTCGGTCTTTATTAGATTTTATACGCAAGCGAGGTAAAATAACAACCTCCTCCAAGTCAATAGATTGCTTTGTTATGGTGTCACCAACAACGATAAGGTATTTTTGAGAAATAGAATCCGCTTTTTTTGGAAGCGCTTGTCCCCAGCCCAACAGCATTCCAAATAAATAAAAAAAAGTAGCGAACCTCATGTGCTTTTCTAATAAATTTCAAATTTAAAAAATATGCACATATGAACTGACTATACTCAACGATATTTATTATTTTTATGCAAAATTCTTAAACCATGTCAAAGCAACAAATTTTAGACCAAAAAGCACTCGATTTTTTAGAATCATATCTCAATAATGCATCACCAACAGGATATGAATGGAATGGACAAAAACTATGGATGGACTACCTAAAACCCTATGTAGATACTTTTATTACAGACACCTATGGAACTGCTGTTGGGGTGATTAATCCAGAGGCAAAGTTTAAAGTTGTGATCGAAGGTCATGCCGATGAAATTTCGTGGTATGTCAATTATATTTCTGATGATGGGCTGATTTATGTCATTCGCAATGGTGGTAGCGATCATCAAATCGCTCCAAGTAAAGTGGTGAATATTCACACCAAAAATGGTATCGTGAAGGGTGTTTTTGGATGGCCAGCCATTCATACGCGTACCCTAGCCAAAGAACAAGCACCCAAGCCTGATAATATTTTTATCGATATTGGTTGTCAATCCAAAGACGATGTTGAAAAATTGGGAGTGCATGTGGGCTGCGTGATTACTTACCCAGATGAATTTCACATTTTGAATAAAGATCATTTTGTATGTCGCGCCCTTGATAATCGTATGGGTGGATTTATGATTGCACAAGTTGCACGTCTTCTTCATGAGAATAAAAAATCACTACCATTTGGATTATATATTACAAATTCCGTACAAGAAGAAATTGGTCTTCGTGGTGCTCAAATGATCACACACACCATTCAACCCAATGTGGCTATTGTTACCGATGTGACACACGACACCACTACTCCAATGATTGATAAAAAGAAACAAGGACATTGCAAAATGGGTGACGGACCAGTTATCGCATACGCTCCAGCTGTTCAACAGAAGTTAAGAGATTTAATCACCGATACGGCAGAACGTCATAATATTCCATTTCAACGTGCCGCTCTTTCAAGAGCAACAGGAACTGATACCGATGCATTTGCCTACAGCAATGGTGGTGTTGCTTCTGCGCTTATATCGTTGCCGTTGCGTTATATGCATACAACCGTAGAAATGGTTCATCGCAACGATGTAGAGAATGTCATTCGAATGATTTATGAGTCGCTATTGAATATTCAATCTGGTGAAACATTTAGCTATTTTGAATAGTTGTGGACGAATTTTTAGATATTTGGGACGATTTTGGTCAGCCAACGGGGCAAGTTTGCAACAAATCTTTAGCCCATCAAAAAGGATTTTTTCACCCTACTGTACACATTTGGTTTTACACCTCCACGCCGTCTCTATTATTACAAAAACGGGGTTCAAATAAAGAAACGTTCCCAAATCTTTGGGATGTTTCTGTAGCGGGTCATGTTGCTGCCGGCGAATCTATTTTAGAAGGCGCATTACGCGAAGTCCAAGAAGAAATTGGACTACAACTCAATACCGATGATTTGCGTTTGATTGATGTTCGAAAAAACATAAACCAGTTTTCTAATGGGATAACAGATTGCGAGTTTCAGCATGTGTTTTTAGCTGAGTTCAAAACTGATATTAAAGCGCTAAAGATACAGACAGAAGAAGTTGATGCCGTACGTCTTTTTACTTTCGATGAATTAGAAACATGTCGGCGGAAACAACACCCAATTTTCAGTATTGTCCCCGCCGATATGAACTATTATCGATATGTAATGGATGAAGTTCTAAAACAGATTAGTGCTTAGAAAGTCCCACGATCAACATCTTTGATAAATTTTATAAGCCCTTCAAAATATATTTTTTGATCATCAAATTGAGCCAAGTGGCTGCCATTTGGACATAAAAGGAAACGTCCGTTTTGAACTTCATTTGCAATAAATTCCATTTGCTCTGGATCCATGGTGTCATAGGTTGCTCCAATACTCAATGTTGGTACACTGATATTTTTTAGGTCTTCCTTGACATCCCAATATTTTAGAGTAGCATCGCCTTTGACGCCAAACTCACTAGGCCCTTGCATGGTTACATAAACATCATGGTTGATATGTTTAAAACTTCTATTAAGAGGCTCTGGCCAATCTGCTACTGGCATTCTGATGATATGCTCTGTGTAATAATTATTCATTAACAACTCCATGTATCGTGGATTTGAATAGTCTTCTTTATTTTCATAACTCATAATTTCTTCTAGAACTGTTGGATCCAATTGTGGAGCAAGAACATTTTCTGAATACGCAATATAATCTGGTATAGAAGGAACCATATTAGAGATGATTAACCCTTTCAAATGCTCTTGATATTTCAAGGCATATTGCATTCCTAAAATACCGCCCCAAGACTGCCCGTAGAGGTAAAAATTAGAACGATCTAATCCCAAAGCAATGCGAACTTGCTCCACTTCTTCTACAAAGCGGTCCAAATCCCAAAGCGATAAATCTTCTGGTTGATCGCTATAATATGAGCCTAATTGATCATAATAATAATATTCAATTTCTGCATTGGGAAAGTAGCCATCAAAACTTTCATAAATTTCGTGTGTCATCCCTGGTCCACCATGAAGAAGTAGAACTTTCATTGTGGGGTTGTTTCCAACACGTTTGGTCCATACTTTAAATTCTCCTTTTGGTGTTTGTATAGGAATCATCTTTATTCCACCTAGATATTGATCCTGCTTTTCTGAGCTGTCGTTATAAGATGTTAATTGTTTACATTTTCCATTATTTTCACACTTACACCCTACAAGAGTTAGTGCTACAAATAAGATAAAAATTACTTTTGTTTTCATAATAATTGGTTATTTAATTTTTGATTTATTGATTATAGATTGCACAACTTCTGGATTAAGTAGTGTACTTATATCCCCCAAATTTGAAGTTTCATTATTGGCAATTTTACGTAAAATTCGACGCATGATTTTTCCTGACCTAGTTTTTGGTAAACCTTCTGTAAATTGAATTTTGTCGAGTTTGGCTATAGGTCCAATAGTTTTAGTAATTAATGCATTTATTTCTAACTTAATGGCATCGGTTTCGGTCTTCGAGCGTTCAGATTTTAAAGTAACAAAACCATACAATGCATTTCCTTTTATAGGATGAGAAAATCCAACAATTGCAGATTCAGCTATGTATTCGTGCTCATTAATAACATCTTCTATTGGAGCTGTTCCTAAATTATGTCCAGAGACAATAATCACATCATCAACACGACCTGTTATTCTGTAATGGCCATTTTCATCTCTCAATGCCCCATCGCCAGTAAAATAGCAATTATTGAATGAAGAAAAATAAGTGTCTTTGTAGCGTTTGTGATTTCCCCATATTGTGCGAGCAATGGAAGGCCATGGGAATTTTATACACAGTCGTCCTTCCGCTTTTGTATCTGAAATTTCGTTAGCATTTTCATCCATTAATGCCGCTTGAATACCAACAAATGGTAAGGTAGCATAGGTAGGTTTTCCTGAAAAACAATTTGGTATTGGACTGATAAGGATTCCGCCAGTTTCGGTTTGCCACCATGTATCAACAATAGGACATTTGTTTTGCCCAATTTTGGTGTTGTACCATTGCCAAGCTTCTTCATTTATGGGTTCGCCCACGGTTCCAATGATTTTTAGCGAAGACAAATCATAAGGATTTACAAAATCATCGCCTTGTTTTGCCAAAGCTCTGATTGCCGTTGGAGCAGTATAAAATTGAGTAATTTTATGTTTTTCAACAATATCCCAAAAGCGACCATAATCTGGAAAACTTGGTACACCCTCAAACATTACAGTGGTAGCGCCGTTTAAGAGTGGGCCATAAACAATATAACTGTGCCCAGTAATCCATCCAATATCTGCAGTACACCAATAGATGTCATTGGCTTCATATTGAAAAATAGTTTTGAAGGTATAGGCCGTATATACCATGTAACCAGCGGTGGTATGCACCATGCCTTTTGGTTTGCCTGTTGATCCTGACGTGTATAAAATAAAAAGAGGATCTTCGGCATTCATAACTGTTGCTTCACAAATCTCCGAAGCAACATCCAATAATGGTTGAAGCCATTCATCTCTATCGCTTTTCATTTGAATATCAGAATGTATTCGTTTTGCAACAAGCACTGTATTTACATTGGGACAAGATTCTAGGGCTTCATCAACAATGCCTTTGAGATCAATTGTTTTTGCACCGCGATAACTCCCATCACTAGTAATTACAATTTTACAATCACAATCGTTAATTCTAGTAGCCAACGCAGCAGAAGAAAATCCTGCAAAAACAACAGAGTGAATTGCACCAATACGTGCACAAGCAAGAACAGATACCGCCAATTCGGGGATCATTGGCAAATAGATACACACCCTATCCCCTTTCTTAACTCCTTTTGATTTTAGCACGTTTGCAAATTTATTTACTCGAACATGTAAGTTTTTATAGCTAATGTGTTCAGCTTTTGCATTAGGGTCGTTAGGTTCAAATAAAATTGCGGTTTTATTGGCATTCTTTACGAGGTGACGATCAATACAATTTTCTGTAATATTGAGTTCTGCACCATCAAACCATTTGATACTTGGAACAGAAAAATCATATTCCAACACTTGATTCCAGGGTTTTTTCCATTGAAAATTATGTAGGGCAATAGTTTCCCAAAACTGCTCGGGTTGCTCTACTGATGCCGTATATGCTGCTTTGTAATCGAGCTTATTTTTAAGATTGAAAAAATTCATAGAATTTTAATTTGCAACTAATTTAATTAAATATTTAAAATATGTTTAATGAATTCATGAAATAAATTAATAGAGATTGCACTACTTTTGTTATAAATTTATACAATTGAAAACCAATCGTTTATATTTTATTGATGCTGTACGTGCCTTTGCAATCTTAATGATGCTTCAAGGACACTTTATTGATACTCTTCTTGCCGTAGATTTTCGAGACACTTCAAATCTTGCCTTTAGAGTTTGGCAATATTTCAGAGGCATCACTGCCCCTGTATTTTTTACAATTTCCGGCCTAATTTTCACGTATTTGTTGATGAAAGCAAACGACAAAGGAACCTCAAATGAACGCCTAAAGAAAGGACTGATTCGTGGACTTATGCTGATGGGTATTGGATACGCCCTTCGCATTCCAATTTTTAGATGGCTTTCTGGGAATTTTGACACCTATTTTCTTGTAGTCGATGTCTTACAATGTATCGGATTATCTCTTATCCTCATTATTTTCTTTTATAAACTAGTTCAAAAAAATGTTATTGTTTTTGCTCTGCTGATGTTGATTTTAGGCATGTTTATCTTTATGACAGAACCATTATACAGGTCATATTCTGCGGAGCATATACCATTGGTTTTGGCCAATTATTTGACCAAAGCAAACGGATCAATTTTTACCATAATTCCTTGGTTTGGGTATATGGCATTTGGGGCTTTTATGGCCTCTTTATTTTATAGCTATTTGAAAAAACCTAAATTTAAGCGTAGCATTGTTATATGCTTTTTGGTATTGGGGTTGTTTTTGGTGAATAGCTCTACATGGGTTTTGCAAAACATCTACTTATGGACTGATATTCAGCTTATTAGTGATGTGGCGAATTTCAATTATTTATTCATTCGCTTGGGTAATGTCCTGGTCATCTTTGGTATTTTTTATGCTTTTGAAAATTTTTTAAAACAAACACTCATTTTAAAAATTGGTCAGAAAACACTTTCAATTTATGTGATTCATTTTATAGTGCTGTATGGAAGTTTTACAGGTTTTGGTTTAAATAGATGTTTTGGAAAAAACTTAAATCCAACAGAAGTCATTTTTGGCGCCATATTATTTTTAAGCGTTGTAAGTGTAGTTGCTGTTTATAGAGTTAAAGCCAACACCTTTGTGTATTTAAAATTACGTCAATTTACTCAAAAAATGAGTTTGTTATTTAGTTCGAAAGATAATTAAGAACATTTTTTTCAATTCTTTCATTGATATTTGAAAGATCAGCTTTGACAAACGATTCTCCAGTAATGTTTTCATACAATTCGATGTAGCGCTCACTTACGGTTTGTATGTAGGTATTGCTCATTTCTGGAACAGTTTGGCCTTCTAATCCTTGAAATTCATTTTGAATCAGCCATTGTCGTACAAATTCTTTGGACAATTGTTTTTGTGGTTCGCCCTTTTGTTGACGCTCTTTGTACCCATTTCCATAAAAATAACGAGAAGAATCTGGGGTGTGTATTTCATCAATTAATACAATTTTACCTTCTTTTGTTTTCCCAAATTCATATTTTGTATCCACTAAAATCAGTCCTTGTTGAGCTGCAATTTCTGTACCTCTTTGAAATAATTTTTTGGTATAATCTTCTAAAACCAAATAATCGTCTTCGCTAACAATGCCACGAGCTAAAATATCTTCTCTAGAAATATCTTCATCATGATCTCCCATTTCTGCTTTTGTTGCTGGGGTTATAATGGGGGTTTCAAAGGCGTCGTTTTCTTTCATTCCTTCTGGCATTGGCACACCACAAAGCATTCTTTTTCCTGCTTTATACTCGCGTGCTGCATGGCCAGACATATAACCTCTGATAACCATTTCTACCTTAAAAGGATCACACAAATGCCCTACAGCAACATTAGGATCTGGAGTGTCTATCAGCCAATTGGGCACAAGATCTTCCGTAGCTTTCATCATTTTTGTTGCGATCTGGTTCAGTATTTGGCCTTTGTAGGGAATTCCTTTGGGCATCACAACATCAAAAGCCGAAAGACGGTCGGTAGCAATCATAACCAACAAATCGTTATTAATGGTGTAAACTTCTCGAACTTTTCCTTTATAAATGGATTTTTGCCCTGGAAAATTAAAATTTGTTTCTATAATGGTTTGACTCATGATGGTGTGTTATTCTCTGTTTTCAATATTCTTATAGGCTTCAATTACCTTTTTTACGAGTTTATGACGTATGACATCTTTATCATCCAAAAACACCATCCCAACACCTTTGATGTCTTTGAGGATCAATAGGGCTTCTTTCAGACCAGAAATAACGCGCCTTGGTAAATCAATTTGCCCTGGATCTCCAGTGAGCAAAAATTTTGCATTTTTCCCCATTCTTGTCAAAAACATTTTCATTTGTGCATGAGTTGTATTTTGGCCTTCATCTAAAATCACAAACGCATGGTCTAGTGTACGTCCTCGCATAAACGCCAATGGAGCAATTTGAATGATGCCTTTTTCGATGTAATTATCTAATTTTTCATGCGGAATCATATCACGTAGTGCATCGTAAAGAGGTTGCATGTAGGGGTCTAATTTTTCTTTTAAATCTCCTGGTAAAAACCCTAAATTCTCTCCTGCCTCTACAGCGGGTCTTGTTAGTATAATACGTTTTACTTCTTTGTTTTTTAGTGCTTTGACAGCTAGTGCAACGCCAGTGTATGTTTTTCCTGTTCCAGCAGGACCAATGGCAAATACCATATCATTTTGACGTACGGCATCTACTAATTTTCTTTGATTGCTAGTTTGCGCTTTAATCATCCGACCATTGACACCGTGAAGTATGACTTCTCCACTCTTGCTAGAAGTTTCATAATCTTCTTTAGAATCGCTTGTAAGGACACGCTCTATCATATTTTCGTCTATGGTGTTGTATTGGCCAAAATGACTCAACAACATTTCCATGCGTTTGTCAAATTCTTCAAGTAATTCCTCATCACCAAAGGCAGTGATTTTGTTGCCTCTGGCTACAATTTTGAGTTTTGGGAAATACTTTTTGAGGAGTTTTATATTATTATTTTGGGGACCAAAAAATTCTTTTGGTGTAATTTCTTCCAGTTCTAATACGAGTTCATTCAAATGCTTATGGGTTATGAAAATTAATAAAATTGATGTTATAAAAATACTAACATTTTTACTTAAATTTTTAGTACTGTTAATAAAATTTAAAAACAAAAATTTATGTAGGTTTGTAGTGCAAGATAACTGCATTTTTTGATTACATTGAAACCCGCAACAGTTCACAACAAATGGCCATCGTTACACTAACAACAGATTTTGGAATGAAAGCACACTTTGTCGGTGCTGTAAAAGGGGCATTACACTCCGAAATTCCTGATGTAACGATTGTTGATGTTTCTCACAATATTTCTCCATTTAGTGTGATCGAAGCCGCATATATCACACAAAACGCGTTTCGTAGTTTTCCAAAAGGAACCATCCATATTATAGGCGTAGATTCTGAGTTGAATCCAGAAAACAAACATATTGCCATGGCCCTCAATGGCCATTTTTTTATCTGCGCTAATAATGGAATTTTGAGTATGATCTGCTTAGAAACCACACCAGATCATATCGTCGAAATCAATATTCATGATAAAGTTGTTGGTAGTTTTCCAGTTTTAGATGTTTTTGTAAAAGTAGCAGCTCACATTGCAAGAGGAGGCACTTTAGAAATTATTGGAAAAACTATTGAACAAATAAAACCAATTAAAAACCTCGCTCCTTTTGTGAGTTCAGATCAATCGCAACTTATTGGAAATGTGATTTTTATTGACCGCTATGACAATGTTATTACCAACATCAAAAAACGGTTTTTTGAATCCATTCAAAAAGGGCGACGTTTCGAAATATTGGTTAGAAATAAAAGATTTAAAAAAATATATACCAATTATTCAGATATTGTAGATTTTAGTATTCCACTTCAAAATCGCAACGATGAAGGTCGTGCTATGGTCGTTTTTAATTCTTCAGAATACTTAGAAATTGCAATGTATAAAAGTAATAAATATACCGTTGGCGGGGCTTCATCCTTGATGGGACTTGATATGATGGATAGCGTTACTGTACAATTTTTTGAAGATTGATTTTTAGTTAAAAACATCAGTTTAAATGTTGATAAGTTTCTTTCGTTAATACGCTGCTAAAGAATATATTTGTAAGTATATTCTTCAAATAAAAATAAAACACATGAAATTCATCGTTTCGAGTACATATTTACTAAAACAACTCCAAGTCTTAGGAGGTGTAATTAATAATTCCAACACCTTACCAATTTTAGACAATTTTTTATTCGAATTAAAAGCATCAACACTTACGGTTTCTGCTAGTGATTTAGAAACAACAATGTTATCCGTATTGGAAGTTGAAAGTGATAGTGAGGGTCAAGTGGCTATACCTGCTAAATTGCTGCTAGAAACTCTAAAAACCTTTCCAGAACAACCACTTACGTTTGTTGTAGAATCCAATAACACTATAGAAATAAGTTCAAACCATGGGAAGTATGCACTTGCTTATGCCAGCGCAGAGGAGTTTCCAAAAACAATTGCTTTGGATCAGCCGAGCCAAACAGTTATCCCTTCAGAAATATTAGCCACAGCAATCAATAAAACAATATTTGCAGCTGGAAATGATGACCTTAGACCCGTAATGAGTGGAGTGTTTTTTCAGTTTTCAACAGAAGCGCTTACATTTGTAGCTACAGATGCGCACAAGCTTGTAAAATACTCAAGAACAGATGTTCAGGCCAGCGAAACTGCAGAATTTATTATGCCTAAAAAACCTTTAAATTTATTGAAAGGAATTTTGGCCTCAAGCGATGAAAATGTAACTATTGAATACAACGAGTCAAACGCAAAATTCTCATTTGATAACTCGGTACTTATTTGTCGATTAATTGATGGCAAATATCCAAATTACGAGGCTGTAATTCCTAAAGAAAATCCAAATCAATTAACGATTGGAAGAACACCGTTTTTAAACTCTGTTCGACGTGTTTCTATTTTTTCTAACAAAACAACTCACCAAATCCGATTGAAAATTGCAGGTGCAGAATTGAATATCTCTGCCGAAGATGTCGATTACAGCAATAAAGCCGAAGAACGATTAACTTGTGATTATCAAGGCGATGATATGCAAATTGGTTTCAATTCAAGATTTTTAACCGAAATGCTTAGCAATATTAATGCCGATGATGTTCAACTTGAAATGAGCTTGCCAAACAGAGCTGGAATCCTAACCCCTGTTGATGGCCTTGATGAAGGCGAACATGTTACCATGCTTGTCATGCCTGTTATGCTGAATAGTTAGACAAAAAATACTGTTTTAAATTTGAAAATATATCTTCAAAAGTAAATCAAGCTGTCTTATTTTAACTTTTGATTTAAATTTAACAAAAAAATGGTATGCTGAAAATTAGCTATACATTTTCTCTCGAAGCACTTTAATTTTATCGTCCTGCATATACTCATCAAAAGTAGTATGGCGATCGATGATGCCTTTTGGCGTTAATTCCACTACTCTATTGGCCACAGTTTGTGCAAACTCATGATCGTGTGTAGTAAATAAAACCGTGCCTTTGAAGTTTTTTAATGAATTATTAAACGCTGTAATACTCTCCAAATCTAAATGGTTTGTGGGTTCGTCCAACATTAAAACATTGGCGCGAATCATCATCATGCGTGAAAGCATACAACGCACTTTTTCTCCACCAGATAAAACATCAGCTGTTTTTAGAGCTTCTTCTCCGCTAAAAATCATTTTGCCCAAAAATCCACGAATATATACTTCTTCGCGCTCTTCTTCAGTAGTGGCCCATTGGCGTAACCAATCGACAAGAGTCAATTTTTCTGAGAAAAACGCACTGTTGTCCAAAGGCAAATACGATTGTGTTGTAGTGACTCCCCAACTGAATTTTCCAGTTTTGGGGTTTTGTTTTCCATTGATAATTTCATAAAACGCTGTTGTCGCTCTCGAATCTTTAGAAAACACAACCACTTTATCGCCTTTATTCAAATTCAAATCAATGTTTTGAAACAATAGTTCACCATCCAATTCGGCAGATAGTTTTTCGATATTTAAAATTTGATCACCGGCTTCACGCTCACGTTCAAATATAATTGCTGGATATCTTCTGCTCGAGGGTCTAATGTCTGCAACATTAAGTTTGTCTATCATTTTTTTTCGGCTAGTTGCTTGTTTAGATTTAGCAACATTTGCAGAAAAACGTCGAATAAATTCTTCCAATTCTTTCTTTTTCTCTTCTGCTTTTTTGTTTTGTTGTGCACGTTGTTTTGCAGCGAGCTGTGAGGATTCGTACCAAAAGGTGTAATTTCCAGAAAAATGGTTGATTTTACTAAAATCGATATCCGAAATATGCGTACAAACAGCATCTAAAAAGTGACGGTCATGCGAAACAACAATCACACAATTGTCGTAATTGGCCAAAAAGGTTTCGAGCCATGCGATAGTTTCATAATCCAAGTCGTTGGTCGGCTCATCCATAATAAGAACATCTGGCGATCCAAAAAGCGCTTGCGCTAACAACACTCTTACTTTTTGTTTTCCGTCCAAATCGGCCATAAGGTTGTAATGCAATTCTTCTTTGATCCCTAAATTGGAAAGCATAGCAGCAGCATCGCTATCGGCATTCCATCCGTCCATTTCCTCAAATTGAACTTGCAGCTCTCCTATTCTATCGGCGTTGGCATCGTTGTAATCATTATAAAGCGCATCAATTTCAGATTTAATAGCAAACATAGGTTTGTTGCCCATCAGCACTGTTTCGAGAACGGTATGATTGTCGTACAAATTATGATTTTGCTCAAAAACAGACATGCGTTTTCCGGGTTCTAAATGGACATGTCCAGAAGTTGCTTCTTGTGCGCCAGAAAGAATTTTTAGAAAGGTTGATTTTCCAGCACCGTTGGCACCAATAATACCGTAGCAATTCCCACTATTGAAAGTCACATTGACTTCATCGAAAAGAATGCGTTTTCCAAATTGAACTGATAAGTTTGAAACTGAAAGCATAATTGTGCAAATTTATTTTTTGCAAAAGTAGAGAATTGTCAGCATCCATCAAACTTGCCCATACTATATTTTAAAGCTATTGTTTTTTTGAAGTTTGACTAATATTGTTGTAATATAACAAAATCTTGCTGTAAATTAATAAATGTATATTATTGAGAATCAAAGTTTTAAATATCATACCGAAAAAAATTTTCTAGTTTAAAAAAAAATATTCTACATTTGCTCTATAATTAGATCCCAAATCTAGTTTATACATTAATGAACTACCTATATATCACACATCATTTTTATAACACTTTCCGGGTGCTTTCAAACCGTCTAAAGTTGCTTCAACACTTTTTTGTTGTTTCTGAATTTTGGCGGTCAATGCCGAAAGTAATTCTACTCAACTCTAAACGATAATATTTATAAATGAATACAACCAAATCTATTTTAAAACAACAAACACTATGGTAACAACAATAACAAAAAAGAGAATTTTACTAATTTTTTTTATTACACTAGGCACATTTGCCTTTGCTCAAAACACAGGTATTGGAACAAATGACCCCAAATCGACTTTACACATTCAAGGAACTCCGAAAAGTGCACACATTATGGATGGAGTGATTCCACCACGCATTACAGGAAACCAATTATATCGAAAGCAATATACTGCTGATCAAGATGGTGCCATTGTATATGTGACTGCCGCAGCAACTGGGGCATATTTATCTGGCCAAACAGAGAATGTCAAACAGGTTGGAGTTTATTTTTTTGATTCAAAAACTAACAAATGGGTTGGTCTAAAAAAAGAAGAAGTAACAACAAGCAGTGGCGTAGAAGTTAAAAAACTACAATATTATGGACCAATTGACCCAAATAAGACAGTTGTAAATGGGTTATTTGAGTTTAGAACGAGAGAGACATATGGAGTCAATGGCAAAGGAATGGCATATGATATACGACCTGCACCTGGCGCAAATTTTTCCCAACTTAATGTGTATATTTCTTTTCTTTCCAGAATAGGAATTAAAATGAATGATTCAAATCATCACGGAGGAGATGAAAGAACTTATGTATGGTATAGAGGAGATACAACTTGGAAACTTATTGGAAATTTAGCAATTAATAGAAGAGGACATTTCGCTTATATTTCGGTAGTAAAAGACGATGGTTCTGGTGACCCTAGTTTTTACTTTATAAATGCTCAAAGGGTGTGGGTTGATATTACTGGTCGTCGAGGAGTTAAAACTCTTATTGTCAATAGATACTAAGCCAACTCAAAAAAGCTTAAACCAATGATAACAAAACTCCCTTATAAAAACTATAAGGGGGTTTGTTTTTTAGCCCATACTTTCTCTAATTCCCTTTTTTGTAATCAGCCAAGAACTTAGCTAACCCAATGTCCGTTAGAGGGTGTTTAAGAAGGCCTTCAATAGCGCTTAGTGGTCCAGTCATAACATCGGCACCAATTTTTGCGCAGTCAATGACGTGCATAGTGTGTCGTACAGATGCGGCCAAAATTTCCGTTTCAAATCCATAGTTGTCATAGATATGACGTATTTCTGCAATCAGGTTAAGACCATCTGTAGAAATATCATCCAAACGTCCAATAAATGGAGAAACATAAGTCGCACCTGCTTTGGCGGCTAAAATGGCTTGACCAGCAGAAAATACAAGTGTAACATTTGTTTTAATGCCTTTATCACTAAAATACTTACAAGCCTTCACTCCTGCTTTGATCATTGGTAGTTTAACGACTATTTGAGGATTTAAAGCTGCTAGGGCTTCACCTTCTTTGACCATGCCTTCAAAATCGGTAGCAATCACTTCTGCGGAGACATCACCCTCTACAATCTCACAAATCGCTTTGTAGTGATTTAGAATATTTTCAGCACCTGTGATGCCTTCTTTGGCCATCAATGATGGATTGGTGGTGACACCATCGAGTACACCAAGGTCCTGAGCGTCTTTTATTTGATCTAAGTTTGCGGTGTCGATAAAAAATTTCATATAGTAATTGTATTTTAGTTCAGTTGTAAAAATAGAAGTTTCGTTATGTTCATCAAAGATGACGAGCAAAAATATATTAACAAGTTTAAAGAGTTTTAAACATTAGAGTTTGTAGAATGACATCAAAAGACGCTCATAGACTTTATCTGGTAAGATGCGTTTTAAAACAATAGAAAATTTTTGTAGAAATGCGCCAACCTTATAATGAATTTTTGGGTGATTTGTTGTTATAATTTTGTGTACAATTTTAGCTAATAGTTTTGGATCTTCTCCCTCATCTACATGTGTATTTAGAGTTTCTAAAGTTGTACCGTAAGTTTCTTTGTAAGGAGAATTATCAAACAATGGAGCATGGTAGCGTCCAGCAGCAATATTGGTCGAAAAATCGCCTGGTGCAATGTTAGTCATTTGAATCCCAAAGGCCTTTAATTCCATACGATAAGCCTCCGTAATGAGCTCTAAAGCCCCTTTGCTTGCGCTATACACCCCTCGAAAAGGTAATCCCATATACCCAGCTATAGATGTAATATTGATGATGAGCCCGGATTGTTGAGAACGCATGCTTGGAAGTACGGCATTGATCATCCCAATGGGGCCAAACAAATTGGTTTCAAAATTATTTTTAACTTCAGTCATTGGAATTTCTTCCATAGGACCTGTAATCCCTACTCCTGCATTGTTGATGAGTACATCAATTTTGGTGGTTTTTTTCAATACTTCATCCACACAACTCAAAATAGAACTGGGGTGTGTAACATCTAATTTGACAACGGGAAATTTTGAATTTTTATATTTTTCTGGAGATCGACTTGTGCCATAGACTTTAAAGCCCTTTTCTGTAAGGTATTCGCCTATAGATTTTCCAATGCCCGAAGAGCCGCCAGTAATAAGAACAGTTTTTGACATACTAATGCAATAATTTGCGAGTTAAATATAGAAAGATTTAGGAAAATATCGTGTACAAAAAAAGGCAAGCGATCTACATCACACCGCTACAACCGTATACCTTTGCTGCGTTCCCGCCCTGGAGGATTCTACAGGAGCTGGTTGTGTAGGACTTGCCTGTGGCAAATATACGATGTTTTAATATTTTTTTTACTGAATATAAATAAATAAATTGCCAAAAAATATCTGAGTCTATGCGCCTATCTAAAGTATTGAAAATCATAGTTATTACATGTATTGTTTTCTCATGTGGAAATTCTTCGAAAGCAATTAAAGCCAATTTTTCGATTCAGTCGAATGCAAAAAAGAATATTATTTCTAACGCCGAAATGCTCAAATTAAGCATTACTAATCCTAACAATAAAAGCATTGATTCTGTTCGGTTTACCTTAAATAATACCAAAATTTCTGAACAATTGGATTTGAGAACCATCGCTTTGGGCGAAAAAATGTTAAAAGCGACAGTGTTTTTTGAAGGAAAAAAAGAAATTGCATTACAAAAAGTAATAGTTGTTAATAGTGCATCACCAAAACTTTATTCCTATGAATTGGTAAATACTTACCCGCATGATATCACATCATACACTCAAGGACTGGAATTTTACAATGGAACACTATATGAAAGCACAGGACAATATGGAGAATCAAAGCTGCGAGCTTTAGATTACCAAAAAGGTAAAATTTTGAAAAATATTAACTTATCTCCCTCATATTTTGGTGAAGGTTTAACGGTTTTAAATGATAAAATTTATCAATTGACATGGCGCGAAGGCCGTGGATTGATTTATGATGTTAATACATTTGAGGCATTGGGAAGTTTCAATTATGGGCAAAGTAAAGAAGGTTGGGGGTTGTGTAACGACGGAAAACAACTGTACAAAACAGATGGCTCAGAAAATATTTGGATACTAGATCCAAATACACTTGAAGAAAAGCGTTTTGTTCAGGCGTACACCAACAAAGGGAAATTGGCTAATTTGAATGAACTCGAATGGGTAGAAGGAAAAATATTTGCCAATCGCTATCAGAAAAATGGCGTAGCCATCATCAATCCAGAAAATGGCGCTATAGAGGCCGTTCTCGATTTTAAAGATTTAAAGGCAAAAGTTACAAACCACCCTGGACTTGATGTACTCAATGGTATGGCCTACAATTCAAAAACAAAAACATTATTTGTTACTGGAAAGCGTTGGGATAAAATTTTTGAAGTCAAAATAATCCCTGCTCAATAATGCATGTTTTTGAGCAGTTTCGAACCGTAATTTCAGATGATATTGATCATTTGAACCATGTGAATAATATCCGATATTTGGAGTGGATTCAGGGGATGGCAAGAGCGCATTGGACTTCTTTGACCACCGAAAAACAACGCCAAGAACATATTTGGGTTGTGTTGCGCCATGAAATTGATTACAAAGCCGCTGCATTTTTAGGCGATAAATTACACCTAAAGACATATGTATCAGAATGTCAGGGCGTTACTAGTGTTAGAATAGTAGAAATTTATAATGCAGAAACTGGTAAATTAGTAGTTAAGAGCAAAACAAAATGGTGCATGACCGACCCACAAACGCAACGCCCAAAGCGAATTTCTGATCCTATTCTAAGTATTTTTGATGCATAGTTTATATTTATTCTAAAAGTTATATTTTTACACAAATCAGTTTAAAATTAGATGAAGCGGTATTTTTATTTTTCAGTGTTCTTTTGTTTTTTAATGCTTTGGAGTTCTTGTCGTAAAGATTTTGACTTCACCCCTACAGAAGGCAGTTTAAGGTTTTCGAAAGATACGGTTTACCTCGATACGGTGTTTAGCAATATTGGTTCAAGCACTTATACCCTCAAAGTTTATAACACTACCGATAACAATATATCGATTCCAAAAATAAAACTTCAAAAAGGACAAAACTCCAATTACCGCCTAAATGTCGATGGCATGACTGGAGATACACCACTAACAGGAAAAGAATTTACAAACGTTGAGTTGTTGGCCAAAGACAGTATGTATATTTTTATTGAAACAACTATTGATATTCAATCATTGGCGACAAACAGCACACAGTTTTTATACACCGATGCCATAGAATTTGGACAGTCAAATTTACAAAAAGTAGAATTGGTAACCCTCGTTAAAGATGCAGTTTTTATATACCCTCAACAACTCACAAACCCCGATGGTTCTACAGTAATAGAAACCCTTAATTTTGATATTGATGGCGACGGTATAGAAGACGAAACAAATATTCAAGGTCGATTTCTTGAAGACAATGAACTCATATTTACCAACGAAAAACCCTATGTTATTTATGGTTATGCTGCTGTTGATAGCGGCAAAACTTTAACCATTGAAGCGGGTGCACGGGTTCATTTTCATGCCAATTCTGGACTTTTGGTGACGAGTAATGCCTCCATACATGCCAATGGCCTTTTGAGCTCTGATACAGAACTTATGGAAAATGAAATTATTTTTGAAGGTGATCGTCTCGAGCCCAGTTTTGCAGAAGTGCCAGGGCAATGGCAAACAATATGGCTTTTCGAGGGAAGTACAAACAATACATTTAATCATACAACCATAAAAAATGGAACTGTTGGTCTTTTGGTTGATGGTAATCAAGATGATGCTTCAAAACTAGGAGTTTCAAACACCCAAATTTACAATTCAAGCAATTTTGGAATTCTTGGACGTGCTACAAATATTACCGCCGAAAATGTAGTCATCAATAAAAGTGGGCAATCTTCATTTGCTGCTACATTTGGTGGTCATTATGATATTGTTCACGCTACAATTGCAAATTATTGGACCAATAGTTTTCGTCAGTTTCCATCTTTATTACTGAATAATTTTACAGTAGATTTAGATCAAAATATAATTCCAAACGATTTGAGTTCAGCAACTTTTACAAACTGTATCATCTATGGAAATGACAATCCTGAAGTGCTGTTGGATCCCGTTTCAGAGGCCGACTTTAATTTTAAATTTAATAATTGTCTGATTTATTTTAATGATCCAAATAATAATTTTACAAGTCCTTATTACAATTTTGATGATTCGAATTTGTATGAAAATATGCGATTTAATTTTGATCCAGAGTTTTTAAACACGCAACAAAACAAACTTCAGATTCCACTGAATTCTCCTGCTGCTTCACAAGGGACAAGCGCTGGAAATTTGACGACTGATATTACTGGGGCGCTTCGCTCCTCCCCTTCAGATTTGGGCGCATACAATGCTACAGACTTTGAAAATTAAAAAAAGCCAACCTGTAGTTGACTTTTTTATATTACAATAGTTATACTTTTTATGCAAATAGTGGTCGATGACTCATCATGGCGTTGACGCGCTTTGCAACAGATTCCAAAACAGATTCGTTGTCGTAATGAGTAATCACTTCATCGATCAATGCAACTACTGCTTCCATATCATCTTCAATAAGTCCTCTGGTCGTTATGGCTGGAGTTCCAACTCGAATTCCAGAAGTTACAAATGGACTTTGCGTATCAAAAGGAACCATATTTTTATTCACCGTAATATCTGCTTTTACGAGTGCATTTTCTGCGTCTTTTCCTGTGATGTTTTTGTTTCTCAGATCAATAAGCATCATGTGATTATCGGTTCCACCTGAAATTAAATCATAATCTCGCTTCACAAATGCTTTTGCCATGGCATCGGCATTCTTTTTAACTTGTAAAATATAATGCATAAAATCATCTGTTAGTGCTTCACCAAAAGCAATAGCTTTTCCAGCAATAACATGCTCTAGTGGCCCTCCTTGATTTCCTGGAAAAATAGCAGAATCTAGTAAAGAAGACATCATTTTTGGCTTACCAGATTTGAACGTTAGTCCGAAAGGATTTTCAAAATCCTTCCCCATCATAATAAGGCCTCCACGGGGCCCACGAAGGGTTTTGTGTGTGGTTGTCGTCACGATATGACAATGTGGTAATGGGTCTGTCAAAACGCCTTTAGCAATGAGTCCAGAAGGGTGCGAAATATCGCCAAGTAATATGGCGCCAACACTATCGGCAATGGCTCTAAAACGTTTATAATCTATATCTCTAGAGTATGCAGAGGCACCAGCAATAATGAGTTTTGGCTGTTCTTTGGTTGCAATGTCTTGAATTTTATCATAATTCAGCATTCCTGTTTCTTTTTCTACTCCATAAAAAACAGGGGTGTACAAACGCCCCGAAAAATTTACTGGAGATCCATGCGTTAAATGCCCACCATGAGCAAGATCAAAACCTAGAATTTTATCGCCAACATTAAGACAAGCATGAAAAACCGCAGTATTGGCTTGACTTCCAGAGTGTGGCTGAACATTGGCCCATGCAGCTCCAAAAAGCGTTTTGGCACGGTCTATAGCAATTTGTTCTACTTCATCCACGATTTCACAACCACCATAATAGCGTTTCCCTGGGTATCCTTCTGCATATTTATTTGTTAATACAGATCCAGTTGCTTCCATTACTTGATCGCTTGTAAAATTTTCAGAAGCAATCAATTCTATACCGTTCAATTGGCGTTGTTTTTCAGCTTCAATGAGTTCAAAAATCTGTGCGTCTCTTTGCATAATTTTGGTGTAAATACATTTAAAAGTGCAAAAATAATAATAACATTAATTATATTCGTTAAAAAATATATATTTGATATAAATTTTATAAAAAAGTAATTAACATTTTTTGAATATGCCAAACTTTGCAAACAATCCAGATCGTTCATCTTGGCTTCATGTAGATTCACAATCAGATTTTCCAATCCAAAATATTCCTTTTGGTGTGTTTTTAACTCGAGATGATATTATTACAATTGGGACGCGTATTGGAGATACTGCTATCGATTTAGGTGCGCTTCATCAACTCGGATATTTTGATGGTATTCCACTTACCGATGATATTTTTTTACAAGACAATCTTAACGATTTCATTGCAGATGGACGACAAACATGGCGTGCCGTCAGAAATCGAATTGCAGAACTTTTCGATGACAATAATCCAGCATTAAAAACAAATGTTAAGCACAAAGAAATTGTTCTTTTTAGACTCGACGAAATTGAAATGCAATTGCCTGTACAGATTGGCGATTATACCGATTTTTATGCCAGTAAAGAGCACGCGACCAATGTGGGTACTATGTTTCGTGGGAAAGACAATGCACTCATGCCCAATTGGCTTCATCTTCCTGTAGGTTATCACGGACGCAGTTCTTCAATAATTTCATCTGGAATACCCATTCGGCGTCCAAAAGGACAAACTTTACCTCCAGGAGCAGAATCTCCAGTTTATGGCGCTAGTAAAGCTGTAGATTTTGAATTAGAAATGGCCTTCATCACTACAGATGCTAACGATTTGGGCGATTCTATTCCAATTGAAGAAGCTGAATCGTATATTTTTGGGCTAGTTTTATTTAATGATTGGAGTGCTCGCGATATTCAACGTTGGGAATATGTGCCATTGGGGCCATTTTTAGGAAAGAATTTTGCATCTTCCATTTCGCCGTGGATTGTAACATTAGATGCTTTGGAACCTTTTCGTGTGGAATCGCCAAAACAAAGTCCTACCCCTCTAGAGTATTTGCAATACAAAGGAAAAAAGAGTTTTGACATCAACTTGGAAGTGGCCATAAAACCAGAACATCATAAAGAAACAATTGTATCACGTTCAAATTTCAAATATATGTATTGGAACATGGCGCAACAGTTGGCACACCACAGTGTCAATGGTTGTCCTGTCAATGCTGGAGATATGATGGGTAGCGGTACAATTTCTGGTCCAACTCCGGATTCTTATGGCTCGATGTTGGAATTATCATGGAAAGGCGAAAAGCCGCTTCAACTTTCTGATGGTTCTGAACGAAAATTTATAAATGACAATGATACTGTAATTCTCAGAGGACATTCAATAAAAGAGGGCTTAAGAATTGGTTTTGGAGAAGTCAGAACAAAGTTACTGCCATCACACTAGAGTTTTTGAAGTTTTAATACCATTACACATATCTCAATATTCAATAGTTTTTTTGTTTAAATTAAAACTAAATGGCCCTAGAAATAAATAATTCATAAAACTTAACTGGAAGTTTTTTAACTTGATCAAAAACAATAATTTTGGTATGTAATTTAGAAATATGTATTCATTTCAAAACCACTCTTTCAAAAATGATTCATTAGGTACTTTGGGTTATCGCCCTACTACTTCTATCATTACGATGACGATTATTACCCCTTTGGGGTTTTTTGTTATATAAATATTCGTCATGTTTCAAGTTGTTTTTACAACATCAAATTCAATTAAATTACAGCATAAATGAAAGTTTTAAAATTTGGGGGAACTTCGGTAGGTTCTTCAGAAAATATCAATAAAGTCATAAAAATTGTCAATAACGCATCTGAAAATGATGCAGTTGTAGTTGTAGTTTCTGCTGTAGGTGGAATTACGGATAAGTTGATGAATGCTTCTAGCAAAGCCATTTCTAAAGATTTAGACTATAAAAGTGATTTCAATACACTCAAACAGCAACACATAGAAATCATAGACGCCCTGTTGACGGGTGCTTCTTTGGAAAGCACAAAAGATATCATCCTTGAAAAACTGTCTGAACTAGAGAAACTCCTTGATGGCATATATTTAATTAATGAATTGTCTCCTCAAACAACAGACAAATTATTGAGCTTTGGAGAATTGATGTCTTCACTAATTATTTTTGAAGCCATGCAACAAGAAGGATTAAATGTTCAGTTGAAAAACAGCCAAAACCTCATAGTTACAGATTCAAATTTCACCAATGCCGCAGTTCAATTTGAAGAAACCAATGCGAATATCACTTCATACTTTGCGCACAACGATAAATTAATTACAATTTTACCTGGCTTTATTGCAAAATCTGAAGACGGCGAGATTACAACTTTAGGTCGAGGCGGTTCAGATTATACGGCAGCAATTGTGGCCAGTGCTTTGAATGTAAACTCTTTAGAAATTTGGACGGACGTTAGCGGCATGTTTACCACCAATCCGAAACTTGTAAAACAAGCAAAACCCATCCAAAAATTATCCTATTATGAGGCCATAGAATTATCCCATTTTGGTGCAAAAGTACTCTACCCACCAACGGTGTTGCCTGTATTGTCCAAAAACATTCCAATTCTAATCAAGAATACAATGGCACCAGATGAAGATGGAACGCTGATCACTAAAAACGTAGAAAACGGCAGCGCCAATCCCATTAAAGGAATTAGTAATGTCAACGGTATTTCTCTACTCACTTTGCAAGGCAATGGAATGGTTGGTATTCCTGGTTTTTCCAAACGCTTATTTGAAACCTTGGCTCACGAAAAAATTAATGTCATCATCACAACTCAGGCGTCTTCGGAACATTCCATATGTGTTGGAGTCGCAGACAAAGATGCAAAACTTGCCAAATTGATATTGGATAAAGAATTTGAAAATGAAATTTCACTTTTAAAAATTGATCCATTAGTTCTCGAGCAGCACCTTTCTATTGTTGCTGTTATTGGTGATCGAATGAAGAATCACCAAGGAATTAGTGGAAATATGTTTAGCACTTTAGGCAAAAATAATGTTAACATCCGCGCGATTGCACAAGGGGCTTCTGAGCGAAATATTACTGCGGTCATTGCAGAAAAAGATGTAAAAAAAGCACTCAATTGTTTGCATGAATCCTTTTTTGAAGTCGAAACAAAACAGCTCAATCTATTTGTTATTGGCGTTGGCAATGTCGGAAGTTCTCTTCTTAGTCAAATCGAAAAGCAAACGTCATACATTCAAAATATTTTAAAGCTTAAAATTAATATCGTTGGGCTTTCAAATTCAAAGCATATGGCTTTTGATGTTTCTGGAATTGAATTAAGCTCATGGCAAGACGTTCTTTCAAAAGGACAAAAAACGGATCCAATTGCATTTTTTGAAAAAACAAAAGCCCTCAATTTAAGAAATTCCATATGTGTTGATGTCACTGCAAGTGCGATTGTTGCAGAGACTTATGCACATTATTTGAAAGAAAGTATTGCAGTGATAGCATGTAATAAAATTGCATGTTCTGCAAACTTTGAACAATACAAAAACCTCAAGGATTTATCACGTAAGTATAATGTGCCTTTTCTTTTCGAAACTAATGTTGGTGCTGGTCTTCCTGTAATCGACACACTCAATCATTTGATTGCTTCTGGAGATCGTATCCATTCTATTCAAGCTGTTTTATCGGGGAGTTTGAATTTTATTTTTAATAATTTTAATTCATCAACAACATTCCATGACGTTGTAAAACAAGCCCAAAAGGAGGGTTATACAGAACCCGATCCTAGAATTGATTTGAGCGGTACCGATGTTGCCCGAAAACTTCTTATTTTAGCAAGAGAATCGGGTTATACATTGGATATGTCAGATGTTTCCAACGAAAGCTTTTTACCATCTGGCGCATTAGAAGCGCATTCTGTGGATGCATTTTATGAGTTGATTAAATCTAAAGATGATGCATTTAAAACCCTATTAACATCCGCACTAGATAATGACGCTCAATTAAAATATGTTGCTTCATTCAAAGATGGAAAAGCTAATGTTGGTCTTAAAGAAATTCCGGCGGGTCATCCGTTTTATAATTTAGAGGGTAAAGATAATATTGTAATGTTTTATACAGACCGCTATAACGATCAGCCCCTAATCATCAAGGGTGCAGGTGCCGGATCTGAAGTTACTGCATCTGGTCTTTTCGCCGATATTATTAGAGCATCAAATATTTAGATCATGGAAGAAATAAAAATTTTTTCACCAGGAACAGTCGCTAATGTTGGTTGTGGTTTTGATGTCTTAGGCTTTTGTTTAGATACTATTGGTGATGAAATGGTCATTAGAAAAACTACCGAAAAAGGAGTTCGAATTTCAAAAATTGAAGGTGGATTTGAACTTCCGCTTGAAGTGACCAAAAACGTCGCTGGAGTTTCTGCTCTTGCGCTATACGAAGCTGCTTCACCAAATTTTGGGTTTGAAATCGAAATTTACAAAGCCATAAAACCTGGTAGTGGTATTGGGAGTAGCGCCGCTAGTGCCGCAGGAAGTGTTTTTGGCATGAACTCCCTTCTTGGAAATCCATTTGACACACATCAGCTTACCTATTTTGCAATGAAAGGTGAAGCCATTGCCAGTAAATCTGAACATGCAGACAACATTGCTCCTGCTCTTTTTGGAGGTTTTACCCTTGTCAAAAGCACACACCCTTTAGAAATATTGCAAATCCCTTCACCATCAGATTTATATGCGGTTATAGCGCACCAAAAAATAGAAATCAAAACTTCTGAAGCAAGAGCACTATTGCCAAATGAAATTCCACTTGCCGATGCGATTATACAGTGGTCCAACTTAGGGAGTTTAATCCATGCCTTACATACAAATAACTTTGCGCTAATTGGAAGTGCTTTGAAAGATGTAATTGTTGAGCCCCATAGAAGTCAACTTATTCCAAATTTTCAAACACTAAAAACAGCTGCACATGAAGCAAATGCATTGGGGACATCCATTTCTGGATCTGGGCCTTCAGTATTTAGTTTATGCCAAGGAAAAGCAGTAGCGCATGACGTAGAAAATGCACAAAAAGAACTTTTAAAATCTACTGGAATCCCTTTCGATATTTATGTTTCAAAAATTAATACTCAGGGAATAAAAATTTTAACCCAATAACCTATGCACTATTACAGTCTTAATAAACAAGCACCTGATTCCAATTTTGAAACTGCAGTACGCAAAGGACTAGCACCAGATCGTGGGCTTTATTTTCCAGAACGTATCACGCCATTGCATGCTAGTTTTTTTGATAGAATTGATGAATTATCCAATTCAGAAATTGCGTTTCGGGCGATACAACAATTCGTAGGCGAAGAAATCCCAGAAAATGAGCTCAAAACTATTGTTGATGAAACACTTAATTTTGATTTCCCTGTTGTAGGTATTACAAATAACATTTCTACTCTCGAACTATTTCATGGACCAACAATGGCATTCAAAGACGTTGGGGCACGTTTTATGGCGCGTTGCCTAGGGTATTTTAATAGAAATAATGATGCCGAAGTTACTGTTTTGGTGGCTACTTCTGGTGATACTGGAGGTGCTGTTGCCAGTGGTTTTCTTGGCGTAAAAGGCGTTCGCGTTGTGATTCTTTATCCTAGTGGAAAAGTGAGTAATGTTCAAGAAAAACAACTTACAACATTGGGACAAAATATTACAGCTTTAGAAATTGATGGCACTTTTGATGACTGTCAAGATATGGTAAAAAAAGCTTTTCTGGATACCGATTTGACCTCAAAATTAGAATTAACTTCTGCCAATTCCATAAATGTTGCTCGTTGGCTTCCGCAAATGTTCTACTTTATGTTTGCCTACAAAGCATTAAAATCGCAGAACAAATCTCTCGTATTTTCCATTCCTAGCGGGAATTTTGGAAACATTTGTGCAGGAATGGTAGCACAAAAACTAGGGTTTCCAATAGCACATTTTATTGCAGCAAATAATGCGAATAATGTTGTTACTCGATATTTAAAGACAAATTCCTACGATCCTCAACCTTCGGTTCAGACAATAAGCAATGCTATGGATGTGGGTAATCCAAGTAATTTTATACGAATTCAAGCATTACATGACCACAACATTGGTCAATTGAAATCAAATTTATCGTCCTTTAGTTTTTCTGATGATCAAACCAAAACTGCATTATCAGAGATTTACTCAACTTCTGGATATATTGCCGATCCTCATGGAGCTGTTGGCTATTTGGGTGCTAAGGCATATTTATCAAATCAACCCAATGCGCATGTTGTATTTTTAGAAACCGCTCATCCTACAAAATTTTTGGATGTCGTAGAAGATGTCATTCCAGAAAAAATTGAACTTCCTCCGCAAATTAAAGCGGTGATCGACAAGGAAAAGCAAGCCACCTTTGTGAAAAACTATGAGGAATTTAAGTCATTTATGATGAAATTTTAACACGAGTTGCGTATAAAATTTGTGTAAATTTGTGGCCTAAATAACAAAGCTCATGAAAGATGTATCCCTTTCACACATTCACCAATCTTTAGGTGCCAAAATGGTTCCTTTTGCAGGTTATAACATGCCTGTTCAGTATGAGGGTGTTAATATAGAACACGACACTGTAAGAAAAGGAGTTGGTGTTTTTGATGTTTCTCATATGGGAGAATTTCTTATTGAAGGACCAAATGCTTTAGACTTGATACAATCGGTATGTTCCAATGATGCTTCTATTTTAAATGTTGGAAAAGCACAATACAGTTGTTTGCCCAATGCTAGTGGTGGTATTGTGGACGACCTTATTATTTACAGAATAAAAGAAGAAACTTATCTTTTGGTTGTCAATGCTAGTAATATTGAAAAAGATTGGAATTGGATCACTTCTAAGAATTACATGAAAGCCGAAATGAAAAACCTTAGTGATGATTATTCGCTTTTGGCCGTGCAAGGTCCAAAGGCTGTTGAGGCCATGCAATCGCTAACTAGCATAGATTTATCTTCTATACAGTTTTATAATTTTGAGGTTTCAGATTTTGCAGGTATCGATCACGTGATTATTTCTGCAACTGGCTATACAGGCAGTGGAGGTTTTGAAATTTATTGTAAAAATTCTGAAGTAGAACACATTTGGCATCAAGTTTTTTCAGCTGGTAAAAGCTTTGGAATCAAACCAATAGGGCTTGCGGCAAGGGATACATTGCGCTTAGAAATGGGCTATTGCCTTTATGGAAATGATATCGACGACACCACCTCTCCTATTGAAGCTGGATTGGGATGGATTACTAAATTTACAAAACCATTTACAAACCACGAAGCACTTCAAAAACAGAAAGAATATGGAGTCTACAGAAAATTGGTAGCTTTTGAGCTCAATGAACGAGGAATTCCTAGACATGGCTACCCTATTGTGGATGGGAACGGTAACGCCATTGGAAATGTCACTTCTGGCACAATGTCACCGTCTTTGGGTAAAGGAATTGGTATGGGTTATGTTTCTGTTGAATCGTCAAAAATTGGTAGTGAAATTTTTATTCAAATAAGAAAAAAAACCATCCCAGCAACGGTTGTTAAACTTCCTTTTTACAAAGGATAATTTATATTTTTTATAATGACTCAACAAAAGCATCGCATATTAATTTTGGGTGCGAGTGGCTTTTTGGGAAATTCGATTTATAAAGAGTTATCATCTTATTTCAAGACATTTGGAACCTATCGTACTCCAAAAATTGAGTTTGAAAAAAACCATCATTTTTTTGAATATAATTTTGAAGAAGATGACATCTTCGAATTGCTTTCTGCTTTAAAACCTACCATAATTATATCAGCGCTAAGAGGAACATTTGCCTCTCAATTAATAGCACACAAACATCTTTACGACTATCTTAAAGACCATAAGAAAGTTAAAATTATATTCCTATCATCGGCCAATGTTTTTGATGCCTACAGCAAGTATCCTAGTTATGAATCCGATACAACGCTTAGCAATAGTATTTATGGCCATTTCAAAATTAGAATAGAACAACAGTTTTTAAAGCTCCCCAAACGTCAAGTCGCAATTGTCAGGTTGCCAATGGTGTTTGGCACGCAATCTCCACGAGTAAATGAAATAAAAATTCTTCATAAAGTGAATGAATTTATTGAGCTTTTTCCTAATCTAATCATGAATGTCTGCACGGATAAAAGAGTGGTACAGCAAGTGCATTATATTATCAATCGCAACAAAAATGGAGTATTTCATTGTGGCAGTAATGATTTGGTGCATCACGATGATTTTATCAAAGATCTCGTGCGTCAATTGGGGTTGAATCACTCTAAATTTAAATACGTCTATACGACCAATGAAGAACGGTATTTGGCGGTTTTACCAAAATACAATACACTTCCTTCACACCTCCTATTTGAAAGTTCATCAGTATTTTCAGATATTATAAAAACGTTTTAGCTTACATTATTTGTATATATGTCAAGCATTCATATTTTTGTGATATAATTGAATTTAAAAATTTATGGGAAGAGCGTTTGAATTTCGTAAAGCTAGAAAAATGAAGCGTTGGTCTGCAATGAGCAAGGCCTTTACACGCATTGGTAAGGATATTGTTATGGCAGTTAAAGAAGGCGGCCCAGATCCGGACAGTAATTCTAGACTTCGTGCAGTAATTCAAAATGCGAAATCTGTAAATATGCCGAAAGATAATATTGAACGCGCCATAAAACGTGCTAGTGATAAAAATCAGGGAGATTATAAAGAAGTATTGTTCGAGGGTTATGCTCCCCACGGGATTGCAGTTTTGGTAGAAACAGCAACAGACAATAATACTCGAACAGTGGCTAATGTAAGAAGTTATTTTAACAAGTGTGATGGTAGTTTGGGAACTTCAGGTTCTGTTGTATTTATGTTTGATCATAGCTGTAATTTTAGGATAAATGCAGAAGGTTTGGATGCAGAGGAAATTGAACTAGAATTTATTGATTTTGGCGCAGAGGAAGTTTTTTCTGATGATGATGGAATTCTAATTTATGCGCCTTTTGAATGTTTTGGAGCCATCCAATCTGAATTAGAATCAAGACAAATCGAAATCCTTTCTTCCGGATTTGAGCGTATTCCACAAATTACAAAACCCCTCAATGCCGAACAAATCGCCGATGTCGAAAAATTATTAGAAAAATTAGAAGAAGATGACGATGTCCAAAATGTGTATCACACTATGGAAATTTCTTAAGAATACTCTGGAACTTTACCTTCTACTCCATCATAAAAAGCACGCATAAACTGAAAATCAGCTTCAAGGTCATCCGTTGGATAAAAGGGCTCCGAAAAGCGATTTTCTTTATTTTTAAAATCAAGGGTAAACATTAAAATGGGCACATTCGCTTTTTTGGCGATATAATAAAAACCTGTTTTCCAAGTCTCTACTTTTTTTCGAGTACCTTCTGGTGCAATTGCCATTCGAAATTCATCTTTTTCATTAAAAAGCCGAGCTATGGCATCAACTTGCTTTTCATTGGCTTTTCGTACAACAGGAGCACCTCCTAAACTTCTAAAAATCCATCCTGTAAAAGGATTAAAAAGTGCTTTCTTTCCAACAAAATTGGCCTGTATTCCTAATACAGATCGTAATAGCACTCCAATATAAAAATCGTGCCAACTGGTATGTGGGACCGCAATGATAACAGCTTTTTTTACACGATCAAAGTCATTAAAACCAGTAGCTTTCCAACCTAAAATCTTGTGATATATAAATTTTGAAATCAATGTCAACATTACATTTTAAGGTACAGCTTTTCTAGTTTAGTCCTTGTGATAACCGTCTTCCAGTTTTTACCAATTGCATTTTCCCAAAGCGGTGTAAGACTCAGTGCAACATCAATCATTGTATTGAGTTGTTTTGAACTTAACGACTTACAAATATCTGTAGGAAGAGTAATTTTATGCTTTTTCATCATGTTCTTAAAAATCACAACATCTTTTGGGTAAAATTCTTCCAAATGATTAAAAACAATACAATTTCCAATACCATGTTTGATGCCTAAAACGAAAGATAATCCATAACTCATGGCATGCGCCACGCCGACTTGCGAATAAGCAATACTCATTCCGCCGTGCCAAGAAGCCATCATAAGTTGGTCTTGATTTTCTTCAATGGTTTGATCTTTCAAAAACACATCCTGACATAATGCATAGGCCATTTGGCCATACGTTTTACTAAAAGTATTTATGAAATTGCCATTTAAAGATTCTACACAATGAATAAAACAATCCATACCGGTATAAAACCATTGATTTTTTTCAACACCATTGGTCAATTCGGGGTCTAAGATAACCTGATCGAAAGGCGTAAAATCGCTATTTAAGCCTAACTTTAATTTTGAACCACTGAGAATTGCTGTTCGTGAAACTTCGGCGCCTGTGCCCGATATGGTTGGAACGCCAACATGATAAACACCTGGCGTTTTAAGCAAATCCCAACCTTGGTATTCCTCGCTTAGGCCATTGTTGGTTAGCATTACAGAAACAGCTTTTGCTAAATCCATAACCGTTCCGCCTCCAATTCCAATAATTCCAGACGGCAGTGCTTTTGTTTTTAATATGATGTCATCAACGAGGGCATCAACTTGTGTTGTTTTGGGTTCTTCTTTGGATGAAATAAAAATAATGTAGTCTTCGTAACGTAGCGATATTCTTGAAATAAGGTTTGAATTATGTTCAAAAACATCATCAATAAAATAAATAAAGGGTGCGCGTTCGTTTTGACGTTTTGGTTCAATAATTTCATTTAATTGATCAAAACAACCTCGGCCGAAAACCACTTTAGATACCATAGGGAAATTCTTAAAATTCATATAATTAGGTTTGGGGTGATTTATTATTCTGGAGCCATAGCATTTGTGCTTTGGCTAAATCTTCTGGTGTGTCAATTTCTATACCTTGTATTGTTGTTTCCACCATTTTGATTTTTTTTCCATGTTCTAAAAAGCGAATGCATTCAATTTTTTCTGATGCTTCAAGCTGTAACATGGGCAATTTGGTAAATTCTAATAATGGAGCTTTGCGAAAAGCATAAACACCTTTGTGTTTGAAATATTGTGTATTTGCAGAAATATGTCTCTGAAAAGGAATTGGACTTCTTGAAAAGTAAAGAGCTAAATTATCTTTATCGGTAATAACTTTGACACAATTTGGATTATTGATTTCTTCTGGATCTTTGATGTTTACCATCAACGATGCTAAGTCAATTTCTTTGTTTGAATCATTTTTAAATACAGCTAATAATTTAGACAAACTATCTTTTTCTGTGAAGGGCTCATCGCCTTGAACATTCACAACAATATCGCATTCTATAGCGGCAACGGCTTCTGCAATGCGGTCGCTCCCCGATTCATGTTTGTTTTTACTCATCAAAACAGTTCCTCCTTTGTTTTGAATTTCATCATAAATGATTTCACTATCCGTAACGACATAAACTTCATCGAATAAGCCTGTGTTTACAGTGGCTTGGTAAGTTCTGTAAATTACAGTTTCTCCGCCTAAATTTTGCATTAGCTTTGCAGGGAAACGACTAGCACTGTAGCGCGCAGGTATCATTGCGATAATCTTCATTCTTGTCTTTATAAAGCGTTGTAAATCTACAGAATTTTTTATTAGAAATATTTAAAGATTAGTTAATAAATTTATGATTCAAAAAAATCATCTTTAAATCCTATCAAATAGAGGGTTTCTTTTGCCCTAGTTAGTGCTGTGTATAACCAACGTAAATAATCCATATCTATACCATTGGGCAAATAGGGTTGTTCGACAAAAACCGTGTCCCACTGCCCACCTTGAGATTTATGACAGGTAATGGCGTAAGAAAATTTAACTTGAAGGGCATTGAGATATTTGTTTTTTTTAACGGCCAAAAACTTTTTGTATCCAGAGGATTCGTTCTCGTAATCTTTGAGAACTTCTTGATACAAATCATTGGATTGTTCGTAGGGCAAAGATGGAGTTTCTAGATTAATAGTATCTAGCATGAGTACGGTTTCAAAAGGTTTCATACTTGGATAATCTACGAGCCTAATTTTGACTTCAGCAAATCTAAATCCATATAATTCCTTAATACTAAATAATTCTAAAACCTCAATGATATCGCCGTTGGCAATGAACCCCGCTTCGCTAGTTGGTTTTAACCAAAAGTAATTGTTACGGACAATCATAAGATAATCGCCAGCAGTGAGTTCATGTTCATTAAAAAGAATTCTTGATCTAATTTGTTGATTATAAGCATTTGCACGTTTGTTGGAACGTACAATTAGAGCTGTGTCTTCTGTACCACGATTGGTGTAGGATTCACTCAATGCATTTTGAATATCGTTACCATCTTGTAGTCGTATAATATCTTTAAACCCCTGAATTTTAAATTTAAAAAAATCAAAAAATTGATTTGAAATAGATTCACGCAGCATTGTCGCATTAAATAATATTCCTGAATCTTGGGCTTGTCGCACAACTTCGTCGAGTTCAATTTCTTGTGCAGATTTATTATAATTTAGCTCTAGTTTAGTAGCGTCCAAAGCTGGGCTAATATCTAAACTAACAGGTGGTAACTGTGCTGTATCTCCCATTAAAAGAAGTTTGCAGTTGTGACCAGAATACACAAATTGAATCAAATCGTCTAGCAGTGCACCACTGCCAAAAAGTCCACCTTGATTTGAATGATCAGAAATCATGGAGGCTTCATCGACAACAAAAAGAGTATTTTTGTGTTTGTTGGGCGCCAAAACAAAAGATATTTTGCCGTTTTTTGCTGTTCTTGGCATGTATATTTTTTTGTGTATGGTAAAGGCTTGTGTTGATGCATAACCGGTGATTACTTTGGCTGCTCTCCCTGTTGGAGCTAAAAGCATTGCACTTTTTTTGGCTTTCCATATGTTTTTTACAACCGTACCGATAATTGTTGTTTTTCCTGTACCCGCATAGCCCTTGAGCAAAAATACATTTTGTTTTGATGTTGAAGTGATAAAACTAGCAAGTTGTTGTAAACCAGCATCTTGCTTAATAGTTGGTTGAAAAGGAAACCCCAATTTTAGTAGTTTATAAAATTCTGATGCAGTCATAAAAAGTGGCTCAACGTAGTTTTGTTCAAATATAAGGATGATTTTTGCGTGCTTTCACTTTAATGAATAAAAAAAAATTGTAGATTTGCTATATCTGAATTTAATTTTACAAATACCATGGTTATCATTTCTATTGTTGCAGTCATTCTTTTGACAATTTTGATTGTTTGGGCAATCGATAAATTTATCCCAAAAAAATTCAAATCCCTAATTCTAGTGGCGCTCTGGGCCATTATCATCTACTTAGGCTACATTACTTTTATGTCTGTATATGGTGAAATTCAATTTAATCAATTGAAAGAAAAACGCTATAAAGTAGTGATCGAAAACTTAAAAGACATTAGAGATTCTCAATTGGCACACCGTACTGTTACAGGACAATTTCAAGGCGATTGGGACAAACTCGTAGAGTTTATAGAAAACGAAAAATTTACGATTACTCAACGTCGTGATTCTACAGTTATAGATAAAGTCCTCACGAGACGCTATGGTGTGGATACCACCAAAGATATAGTGATTGTAGACACTCTTGGATACGTCCCTGTAAAAGACTCCCTTTTTGGTGCAGACCCACGATACAAAACAATGATGAATGTCCCTGTTGGAAAAGCGGGTGAAAAATTTAAGTTAGAAATTGGAATGGTAGAACAAAACAAAATCAACATTCCTGTTTTTGAAGCTTCAGTTGCAAAAGATATTATTCTGTTTGATCAAGATAAAAACTTGGTGAAAAAAGAAAAAGAAGTTGTTTCTGTAGAAGGTGTAAACGGACCAAAACTAAAAGTTGGTTCTTTGGAAGAAGTAAATACAAATGGTAACTGGCCAAAAAATTATTCAAAAGAACAATAAAAACCCTGAAAAAGGAATTGCATTGTCCATTCAAGCAAGCTTGAGTGGACTTTCTTTTTTTGTGTTCAATACCGATACGGATCACATTGTTGATTTAATACACAAACCTTTTGAAAAAAAGCTCACGCCACAAGAGCTTTTAGATCAAGTGATGCATTGTTTTAATACTCATGAAGTTTTACAACAATCGTTTTCCAAAACAACCCTTATTCACGACAATGAAATGGTCACACTTGTTCCTTCTGCAATATTTGAAGAAGAACATTTGTCAGATTATTTGAAGTACAATACAAAAATCTTTAAAACAGATTTTATAACCTATGATGTGATTAAAAATGATGATATCATGATTGTATATGTACCTTTTGTAAACATCAATAATTACATATTTGAGCGCTTTGGCAGTTTTGAATACAAACATAGCACTACTGTTGCACTCGATAGAATTTTACAAATTCAAAAAAATAACCCCAAATCGTCTATGCATATTAATATCGCGGACACCTATTTTGATTTGGTAGTTTCAAAGCTTAATACACTCCAGCTCTACAATCGATTTGAGTATCAAACCAAAGAAGATTTTATTTATTATGTTTTATTTGTTGTCGAACAGCTAGGACTAAACCCCGAAGAATTAGAATGCGTATTAATGGGAACAATAGAAAAAGAGGACGAGCTCTACTCTATCGCATACAAATATATTCGACATGTATCTTTGTTGTCAACAGATAAAATGCTTTACTCTCATACTAATTCTACAGAAAATTTCACACTTCTAAATAGTCTTTGATGCGAATCATTTCGGGAAAATACAAAGGAAGACGATTGAATATTCCAAAAAAACTACCGGTTCGACCAACAACCGATATGGCCAAAGAAGCCCTATTCAATATTCTTATTCATCGTTATGATTTTCCAAATCTTTCTGTTTTGGACTTATATTCTGGAACTGGAAATATTGCTTATGAATTTTGTTCGAGAGGAGTGCAAAATGCACTAGCTGTAGATAAAGAATTTCGTTGTGTCAAATTTATTGAGCACACCGCTTCAGAATTTGAAATGCCACTTGATGTTGTTAAAAGTGATGTTTTTTCATTTTTGGAACGCAGTCCCCAAACCTTTGATATTATTTTTGCAGACCCTCCCTATGCAATGCCAAGCATTGAATTTGAAAAAGTTGTACGGCTCATATTTGAAAGAAAACTATTAAATTCTAATGGTTTACTCGTCATAGAACATTCCAAACATACAGACCTTTCAGATCACGAAAATTTTGACGACGTAAAAACCTATGGCGGAAATTGTTTTAGTTTTTTTAGATGGGATTAGTGAGTATTGAAATTTGAGTAAAAATATAAAAAAAGCAGATCTGTAAGCCGAATTCTGTACTCAAAAAAAGAGCCCTTATCATTTATCTACGTTTGTTGTTACCAAAAAACTTTAGCTGCCTACCCTTCAGTATCGCACGTGCCGCACTCAAACACTGATTTACATGACATTGCACCGTATAGAGTTTACATGATTTCACTACAGCATAACCTGTACATTCTTTCTGTTGCACTATTCCTAACCTCGCGGCCGATGGCTGTTAGCCACTATACTGCACTATGGTGTTCGGACTTTCCTCTATTCACATAAGCGAATAGCGATAAGGCGATCTGCTTTCGTGCAAAAGTACATAAATTGTTAATAAGTACTCGTTTTTTTATCTGCCTTTCATCTTTGTGTTTCCCGCTGAATTTTTAAATTTGTTAGTGATGGAAAAATTTGTTGTTTCGGCATTAAAATACAGACCAAAAACATTTAAAGATGTTGTTGGTCAATCGGCGATTACAACAACTCTAGAAAATGCTATCAAAGAAAATCATCTGGCTCAAGCCCTTCTCTTTACAGGGCCGCGCGGGGTCGGCAAAACATCATGTGCACGTATTCTTGCCAAAATGATTAATAGTAACGGCAACGCTAATGAGAATGAAGATTTTGCATTTAATATTTTTGAACTCGATGCGGCCTCTAACAACTCTGTTGACGACATTCGAAACCTAACAGATCAGGTGCGTATTCCTCCTCAGGTTGGCACCTACAAAGTTTATATTATTGATGAAGTCCATATGTTGTCTTCAAATGCATTTAATGCCTTTTTAAAAACTTTAGAAGAACCCCCAAAGCATTGTATTTTTATTTTGGCCACCACAGAAAAACATAAAATCATACCAACAATCCTATCACGTTGTCAAATATTTGATTTTAAACGCATCACTGTAAACGATGCAAAAAACTATTTAAAAATTATTGCCAAAGAACAAGGAATTGAAGCAGAAGATGATGCCTTACATATCATAGCTCAAAAAGCCGATGGCGCCATGCGTGATGCCCTTTCTATATTTGATAGAGTTGTCAGTTTTTCTGGAAAAAATCTAACAAGAAAAGCGGTTTCAGAAAACTTAAATGTCCTTGATTATGATGCGTTTTTTCAGGTTACAGATCATATCCTAAATAATGAAATTCCTGAACTATTGCTGCAATTCAACGCGATTTTATCAAGAGGATTTGAAGGTCAACATTTTATTGCTGGACTGGCCTCTCACTTTAGAGATCTTTTTGTGGCAAAATCGGCACAAACTATAGAACTTTTGGAAGTTGGAGACGATACAAAAGAAAACTACAAAAAGCAGTCCGAAAAAACCACTACAACCTTTCTAAAACAAGCTATATTTTTAGCTAATGATTGCGATTTAAAATATAAAACAAGCCGAAATCAGCGGTTACTTGTAGAACTTTGCCTGATGAAACTTGCCTCTATCAATTTTGATGGAGAAAAAAAAAAGACTAGTGGATTCATAATTCCTGCGGCTTACTTCAAGAATAAAAATAGTCCAGAAATCGTTGTACAAAAACAACCTCAACAACCTCAAGCTGAAGTTTACCGTTCTGATGAGAGCGAAAAATCTAATGTAGTCGAAAAACCAAAACCAGAACACCCTCAAAAACCTATTGCAGCACCTGTATTAACTGGTGTCAAAAGACAATCCTCTGGCCTATCTCTCAAAAGCATCCAAAAGAAAAAAGAACACCAAATTAAACAAATGAATGTTCAAATTAAAGAGGAGGACCTGCCATCGGAAGCTTTTAGTGAAGACCAAATGTTAGAGTTTTGGAATGCCTATGTTGATAAATTAGAAAAAAATGGCAAATATAATCTTGCAGCCATATTAAAAATTGACACCCCAAAACTAACCGACAACTTTGTGATTCAACTAGAATTTCCTAATTCAACTAATAAAATTGAAGTGGAACGACAACAGTTTGAGCTTTTGCAGTTTTTACGTAAATCATTGAATAATTTTGAAATTGCTTTAGACATATCTGTCAATGAAAGTATGGAGAAAAAATATGCTTATACTGCAGAGGATAAATACAAAAAATTAAAAGAAAAAAATCCTGCTTTAGAAACACTAAAGCAAACATTTAACTTAGATTTATAACTCATGTTAGGCCTAAAACTTCCAACCGACCCTCGCTGGGTAAATATCGCAGAGATGAATCTTGAAGAGATTCTAACGGATCATGCGTTCTGTGAGCAAAAAGCGGCTAGCACAGCCATTTCTCTTATTGTGAGTTTTCCAGAATACACTGATGTAGTGCAAGAAATGACGGCTCTAGTTGAAGAAGAAATGAGTCATTTTAAGATGGTACATGATCTAATTTTGGATTATGGTTATACGCTTGGACGCGACCGCAAAGATGAATATGTACATCAGCTTTTGAAATTTTTTCCAAAAGGCGGTAGCCGAACAACACAACTTGTTCATCGGTTGCTTTATGCCGCACTAATTGAAGCTAGAAGTTGCGAACGGTTTAGGTTACTTTCAGAACATTTGAGTGATAAAAAATTAGCAAAATTCTATAAAAAACTCATGATTAGTGAGGCACACCATTATACTATGTTTCTGAAGTTTGCACGACAATATGGAGATCGGAATGCGGTAGATCAAAAATGGGAAAATCTATTACAATTTGAAGCTGAAATCATGAAAAATCTTGGAACTTCTGAAACCATTCATGGTTAAAATCAGATGCTATTTTAGTGTCTGCCCCTCAATGGTTTTGGCATAAATACTTTTTACAATACCGTCAGACAAGCCTATTTTTGGTACCAAAAGTGCTTTTGCATTACTCCATTTCATCGCTTTTAAAAATAAGTGAGTTGCTGGCAAAATCACATCCGCTCGATCTGGTTTAAGTCCTAATTCTAAAATACGTTCTTCGTAAGAAAGTTCAGAAAACTCTTCAAGTTTATGCTCCAAATAGGATAAATTTAAAACGCTCAAGGGCTTTTTATTGGACATTTTGAATAATTTATTGATATTTCCACCAGAGCCCAATAGTGTCAATGCCTTGTAGGGTTTTGTGTGTGTTTTTATCCATATTTTTAAAGCGTCCCAAGTGCCTTTTGAAACTTTATCATTTATCAGTCGAACGGTGCCAATTTTAAAAGATTTGCTTAGTATTTTTTTTGAGCCTTCAAATATTGAAAATTCAGTACTACCGCCTCCAACATCGACGTATAAATAGACTTTTTTTGCATCTAGGATTTCATTGAGGTCTGTTGCGGCAATAATTTTTGCTTCAGTTTGGCCATCAATAATATCAATTTGAATATTGGCTTGATCTAACACTTTTTGGACTACAATAGCTGCATTTGATGCTTCTCTCATGGCCGATGTTGCACAAGCTTTATACACCGTTACACCATTGACATTCATGAGCAAACGAAAAGCTTTCATGGCATCAATTAGGCGTTTTATGTTGGTTTTAGAAATTTCTTGATTTAAAAAAGAATCGGCTCCCAAACGAATAGGAACTCGAACCAATTCACTTTTTTTGAATTGTGTAGGACCGTCATGCTCAATAATATCGGCAATGAAAAGTCGTACAGCATTTGAACCAATATCTATCGCTGCATATTTTTTGAGATTGATAGGCATTTTTTATGGAGATAAACGTTCAATTTTCCAATTGTAATCGCTTTGAAGTTGATAACGGATTCGGTCGTGTAATCTGTTGGCACGACCTTGCCAAAATTCAATTTCTACAGGTTTTACAATAAAACCACCCCAAAATTCTGGACGTGGTATTGGTTTGTTTTCAAATTTCTCTTCAAGTCTATTAAGCTGATTTTCAAGGATTTTTCTATTTGAAACAACATTGCTTTGCCGTGATGCGTGAGCCCCTAATTGACTGCCTCTGGGGCGAGATTCAAAATAGCCATCACTTAAATTTGGTGCAATTTTTTCTGCTTTTCCTTTGATAATAACTTGACGTTCTGCACCTGCCCAATGAAAAGATAAGCAAACATTTGGATGCGCAATAATGGCTTTTCCTTTTTCGCTTTCGTAATTGGTATAAAAAATAAACCCTTCGTGCGTATATTTTTTCAACAGAACCACTCGTCCTTTTGGAAAACCATCGACCCCAAGAGTCGATAAGGTCATCGCATTGGTTTCATCTTCTGGAAAATGTGTATCAACATCAAAAAACCACTTTTGAAATAATTCTAAAGGATTATCAGAAATATCGCTTTCAAGTAAAGTTCCTTTATCATAAGATTTTCGGTAATTTCCTAAATCGTTGTTCATCTTTACTATTTTGTTCAAAAGTAAAAAATTACATCATAATCCATTGTGTATTTTGATGAAAATCTGTTGAAAAGAATATTTTTTTTAACTGATATGATTCTATTTACGAGATCATCTTTTTAAATATGATACACTCGAACTGACTTCAAGTGAATTTTTATCACCCCTATAGATTTCGTAAATTTGAGCCAAAGTTCATAAAATGTTACAAGGGTTTATTTTTTCGGGATTAATTTTAATTATTGTTGGACTATTAGTAAAAAACCATCCGAATCTTTTGGCGGGGTATAATACCATGTCTGAAGAAAAGAAAAAGGAAATTGATATTGAAAAAGTAAGCACTATTGCAAGAAATGTACTTGTGCTCACGGGCGCTGCCGTCATTGATACTAGTATTATAATGTACTTTTTTGAAATCTCAAAAAAAATTCAGGTCAATATTATTTCTGTAATTATAGTTTTAGGTGTTGTTGTTTTAATCATTTGGGCAAACCGAATACCAAAACTTAAATAATATTTATTTCCAAAATTTCAATTTACTTGTTTTTCCTATTCCAGGATTAAATCCATTTGTTGGATCTAATTTTTTATAAAATTCAGATAAAACAGGTTTGGCAAAATATTCGTGACCCACATTGTGTTCTGCGGGGTATTCCGCACCTCTAGCGTCGTAGGTTTTGAGCAGTTTTTCTTTCAACGATTTGGCATCAACCCCTTTTTTTAGGATATAATTTTGATGTAAAACATGACAAAATAAATGCCCATAGTATAATTTCATTTCAAACAACTCATCCAATTCTTGGGGCAGATGTTCAAACCAATTTTTTTCATTTCTTGGCAGTGCTATATCCATAGACATCATTTCGCCCAAGGCATTTGAATTGAGCGCATGGAATCGTCCAACCGCACTTGCAGCTACAAATCGGTGGAGTAAAGCTTTTTTGGCCTCTTTTGGTGTACAGACAAAGTAATCTCCGTCGTTGGTTTTAAAAAATTCATCAAAAAAGTGTTGTGCTTCTTCAATGCCATCATCTGACATTTCGATAATCCAATGGTGCTCATATTGATCCCTATACTGCTCCATACGTTTGGGCAAATGCTTTGGCCAAAATGAACTCAAAAACTGCATGAATTTATCTGAAAATTTTGATGGAAGTATGCTGAATTTATCTGCTAATAGGTCCATTTTGCGTTTCAGATTAAATAATTTTGGAATATAATTTGGTCCTAATTTATCGATGACCACAAATGTATCTTTACTGTATTTTTTTGCAGCATCATAGCAATCTCGATGCAGATATTCTCCAGAAGTAGGAAGCTGTTTAAATGTTGATAAAATAGCTCTACGAATTTGCATAAACGTTTCTGAGGTATTCGATCCAACATAAAATACTTGAGTTCGTTTTGGCGACACATAAGTATCTAAACGCACAGCAAAAACAGCAATTTTTCCAGCACAGCCCGATGCGGCATATAACCGTCTTCCGTCTGCATTGAAGCGCGCAGGAGTATCGGCGTCAATATCTCTAACTCTGTGTTGATATTCATTATCGGAGGCCAATTTTTCAGGAAATTTGATCTGGTTTGAATTGTAGTTTTTAGTTTCTAAATTGTTCAAAATTTCTTCTGGAGTTTCGCCCAAATCAATTCCAATTTCATTCACCAAAATTAGGGTTCCATCAGCATCAATTTTAGCATATAAAGACATCTCTGTATAGGCAGGCCCTCTTTTGACCAAAGCCCCTCCAGAATTGTTACATACACCTCCTACAATCGATGCTCCAATACATGACGATCCAATAACAGAATGGGGCTCTCGTCCATAGGCTTTCAATTTGTTTTCTAATCCAAAAAGCGTACTTCCAGAAAACCCTATGATTTGTTTACCCTCGTCGATGATGTGAATCGCATTAATACGCATGGTGTTTACAATAACAATAGGACGATCGTAATCGTTTCCAAAAGGAGTGGAACCCCCTGTCAAGCCAGTGTTTGCCGCTTGCATAATGACAATCACGTTGGCCGTATTACAAACGTTCAAAATTTTCCAAATTTCTAATAGTGTTCCTGGTTTGGCAACGGCAAGCGCTTCGCCTTCACCATAGCGCCAACCTTTGGAATAGGCCTGCTTGTCCCATTGTGCTGTTAAGACATTTTTTTTGCCTGTAATTTGCTGTATGTCATGAATAACGCTGCTGTAGTCTTGTATCATTATCAATCTAAAATCACTATTATTTTATCAGAATTTTATAAAAATAAAGATATAAAATTTGAAGAAGTTAAATCTTTAAACAAGAATTAATTAGCTTGGTATGTTTTTTGATTCTAGTTTTTATCTTTACACCAATTAACATAAAAAGGATGATGCACCGCAGCTTTGGCTTTATTTTTCTATTTATGGCATTTCAAACGAGCTATGCTCAACTTGAAACTGCGCGCGAGTCCTTACGCATTAAGGCAAAAGATTTAGCCAAAGAAAATCAAAATTCTTCCAAATTATTTAACCTCTCCCCTGTTCGTGGTCTTACCAATAAAGATGTTAAAATCACAATGGGTATTCCTCCTATCGATGGTTTTAGAAAAGAAGAACGTGGAATAACCACTACCAAAGATGTTGTTGACCCAACGTGGGATATCAAGCAAAAGTTTAGCGAAAATCAAAAAGATGTCTCCAAATACGACAAAGATTTTTATTTGGGGGATATCAAAACGAAATCAAAATATATCCGTTTAATCTGTCGAGATCATGAATATGAAGATGGCGATCGGATCAAATTGATGCTTAATACAGTGACCATACACCCCAATATTTTACTCAGAAATTCACCTTATGTTATCGATATAGATTTGAAAGAAGGCTTGAATACCATTCAATTTTACGCCCTCAACGAAGGTTCATCAAGCCCAAACACTGCAGAGCTAAAAGTCATAGATGAAAATGGCAATATTATTGGTTCTGGAAAATGGCTATTGACCACAGGTTATAAAGCAAAACTTATTGTTTTGCGGCAATGATTTAATCTGAAACAATAGCTAATCCCCCACTAACACACGAATTCGAAGATTCAACGAAGTTAATCCTTTTGTATGGTTTTGTATCCTTCATTTAATGATAACCCTATTTCCCAAAACAAATTCTGAATAAATGCCCATCCGACCTCTAAACTTTAAAACCCATTTTTCTATTTTTTATGTTAAATATCGTTGGTTTTTCCACTCAACACGAGCGTGACGCTCGCGGTAGTGGGGTTCAACTAGAATAATCTTATTGTTTTATCAATTGATATGAATTTCCATCCAAAAGCATATAATAAATTCCTTTGACTAGTTTTTCGACCAAAATAGGGTCATCATCAACAACTCCTGAAGCAACTTGCTGTCCTAAATTATTATAGATTTTGTACTGTTTATCTTTCAATTTTGCTGTTGAGTTTATATGGATTTTATCCCTAAAAGGATTTGGATAGAGAACAACAGTATTTATTAGTTTTTGTTCCGATGCGTTCAATGTTTTTTTAATGAGCTTCAAATTAAATTTTTGATGATCAGCATTTAACCATATATTTTGCTGAATATTAGATCCATCAATGTCAATTCCTGATGCTTCAACTTCCATGGCTAAACCACTATTTTTATTCGTGAATTTATATATTCCAGATCCGAGATCTTCTATTGCCCATAGTTGGCATTTTGAACCGTTGGGTTTTCTAAGATTAACACTTGCAGTACTTAACTTGCATGACCCCACACCCAACGACAATCCGCTCAAAGCAGAGACTGCTGTGTAGTACCCGTTACCCGTAGCTTGAATCCACCATTGTTGATGTAATCCATCTCTATCATTACCTTGAACAATATTGGAAGGGTTTATATTTGATGCATTTTTAACCTCAACCAATTTGCTGGTATTGATTTGATTGATTTCATAGAGCCCATTTGTGATTTTGTCTATCGCTAAGTTTGGTTCTCCAGAAGGTGCTTTTATCGGTTGACCAGCAGCAATTGGGGTGCCAAACTCAGGGGTGCCATTTGCAGCAAATGCTATTTTTTTTGCTCTGGGTGTTCTTGTGGCTCCGCAATCTCCAGTAGATTTAGGTGTTGCATGATATGCAATCCAATCCTCTGTGCCATCCGGTGATTTGAAAAACGAATGATGCCCTGTTCCATAGCTGCTCACACTAGCATCTTTACTGAATACCGTTCCATGGCTTATCCAATTGCTAGCAACCAGAGGATCCTTGGTGTCATCAATAGAAATCATCTTCAAGTGATAATATGGTGTATTACAGCCATTAGAAGAGTAAACCATAAACACTTTGCCATTTTTGTGTAGCACTTCTGGACCTTCATTTACAAAATTCTTATTTAGTAGTTCTGAGGCACTAGGACTAGTGAGCATAGTTCTCGACCCAGTTAAGGTCCACGGATTACTCATTTTTGAAATGTAATTTCTTTGTGGTTTGTCAGAATTAGTAAAATGAGTAAGCCAATCTACACCAGACCATAAAAAATAGCATGTTCCTGCAAGTTCTAAAACTGTTCCATCTATAGCCCAATAATCGGCACTAGGGGAGTAAATTTTTCCTTTAAATGTCCAATTAGCAGGGTTCATTGGGTCGTTTGACGTATTTTCTAAAACATAGGTTCTCATGCTAAATGTATTAGTGCCTTGCTGTGCTGCCGAATAGTAGATGTACCATTTTCCGTCCAGCTTAAATATTTCTGGTGCCCAATAATGTCCTTGTTGTGCTCCAGAGTCGCCAGAACCAAATAGCCTAACTGAAGCCGTTTGTTTTAGACCTTCTAGTGTTTTTGATCTTTTTAATGATACATCTCTTCCTGTAGTTCCTGTGTAGTAATAATACCCATCAATGTAGGTTATAAAAGGATCGGGTAGATCTGCAATGGGATTCGTAAAAGTCTGTGCAACCCCATTGCTAAAAATGCAGACGACACTCAAAATTAGGTAGTGTTTTATTGTGTTCATATAATGTTTGATTTGGTGATGTAAAACTATAAAAAAAATCAAATAGAAGTAGTCTAATTTAGAGTTTTTAAGAAGTTGAATTATATTTCAATTGACAACTTAGACCAATAAAAATGAAAAATAGGAGTGAAAAAATCTATTTCCCGATACAGAAATTAGAAAAAATATTGCCTAACAAATCGTCTGTAGAAATTTCGCCTGTAATACGTCCAAAATGGTGCAGTGCTTCGCGGATATCTATAGCCAAAAGATCACCAGAAAGTCCGTTTTGTAGTCCATTTTGTACGTTTTGAATATTTTCTAACGCTTGGCCCAAAGCATCGTAATGACGAGCATTGGTGATGATGGTATCGTTATTGCGGAGTTTACCCATTTGAACTAGACCCAAAAGCTGAGTTTTTAGTACAGCAACCCCCTCGCCTGTTTTTGCACTCAATCCCAAAAATTCTTGTGAATCCAAACAGTCTTTTATCACTTTATGACTTGAAGTATCCATTTTGTTAACAATTATAAGAAGTTGTTTTTCAGGATATTGAGTAGCTGTATCTTGTATTTGTTTTAAAATTTCTTGGGAAGATGCTGTTGTGATTTTTGACGCATCAAAGAGTTGTAAAATAACTTGAGACTGTGCCATTTTTTCAAAAGTCTTTTCGATGCCAATGGCTTCAACAGTATCTTCTGTCTGGCGAATGCCTGCGGTGTCTATAAATCGGAACTTGACCCCTTCAATTGTAATTTCGTCTTCAATAGCATCGCGAGTCGTCCCAGCAATATTGCTTACAATAGCTTTATCTTCATTGATTAAAGCATTTAGGAGGGTAGATTTACCCACATTTGGAGCTCCAATAATGGCAATGGGAACACCATTTTTAATGACATTTCCAGTTGAAAATGAATCCAATAAATATTTTAAAACTCGACGAATTCGCTGAAGGAGATCTTCAAACTGTTTTCGATCTGCAAATTCGACATCTTCTTCCGAAAAATCCAATTCTAATTCTATCAATGATGCAAAATTAAGCAGTTCTTCACGAAGAATTTTGATTTCTGAACTAAAGCCACCACGCATTTGTTGCATTGCTATTTGATGAGCAGCAGCGCTATCACTAGCAATTAAATCGGCTACCGCTTCGGCTTGGCTCAAGTCCATTTTTCCATTGAGAAAAGCACGCAGAGTAAATTCTCCAGGACTGGCAGCTCGGCAACCTTTTCGAATGCATAATTGCATGATTTCTTGCTGAATATAGCTACTCCCATGACACGAAATTTCAACAACATCTTCTCCAGTATAGGACTGTGGGTTTTTGAAAACACTGACCAATACTTCATCCAAAACACGATCGGCATCGACAATATGTCCCAAATGAACCGTATGCGTTGGTTGATTTTTGAGTTGTTTGTTGTGAATGGATTTGAAAATTGTATTGGAAATAGTTATGGCCTCTGTTCCAGAAATTCGAAGCACCGCAATAGCACCAGCGCCAGAAGCTGTTGAAAGCGCAATGATCGTGTCGTGATGGGTCATACCTAATTTTTTGACAAAAATATTAATATTCCATCAATTCAATAGCGTATTAAATTTTAATTTATTTTTGCAAAAAAAAATATACCAATGACTTTTCGATCCTTTTTTGTTTTCACTACACTTTTTATACTAACAACAGGCTGTAATTCCTCCTCATCAAAAACAAACAGCTACAACGTAAATGTTGAAGCTGAAGGCGTTTATGATGGTGTTCGTGCATACATCAATCGCAATGAAAACGGAAAAACAAAAACTGTTACAGATACTGCCATTGCTCGTAATGGTGTATTTCAATTTAAAGGCGAGATTTTGGCTCCAGAAATGCGTTTCGTTACAATTGATGGGATAAATGGGCAAGTGTTTTTTGTTTTGGAGCCCGAAAATATCAATGTGACTGTCTATAAAGATAGTATTCAAAAATCTAAAGTCTTTGGAGGGCCTAATAATCAAGTTTTTTCTGACTACAGAAGTGGATTTCTTGTTATTACAAATAAATTAGATGAATTGCGCGCTGAATATGCCGAAGCACGTCAAAACCCCCAAGCGATTCAAGAGCTTCAAAAGCGCAATACAGCACTACGCGAGGAATTGAAAAACTATGGTTTTAATTTTCTAAAAAAGAATCCCAACTCTGACTTTTCGCTTATGCTTCTCGATGGGCTTTCATCTCAACAAAACTTTGATTTTAAATCCGCTGAAGACATATTGGCCTCCATGAATGAGGCACTGCTCAATAAACCGACAAATGTACTTACGGTTCAAAATATCAAACAAAAAATTAATCAAGCAAAAGCCAATAAAAAAGTAACTGTTGGAGATATAGCTCCCGATTTTACTGCGCCAAATCCTGATGGTGATCTTATAACAATGAGTAAAATCAAAGGGAAAGTCACCATTATTGATTTTTGGGCTTCTTGGTGTAAACCGTGTCGTGTAGAAAATCCAACCTATGTACGTCTTTATGAAAAATACCATGACAAAGGATTGGAAATTATCAGTTTTTCTTTAGATCGAGAGAATCAAAAACAACGCTGGATTGATGCTATTGCTAAAGATCAATTAACGTGGTACAATGTTTCCAACTTAAAATTTTGGAACGATCCGGTTGCAGAACTTTATAATGTGACGTCCATTCCTGCAGCTTTTATTATTGATGACAAAGGGACTGTTATTGCAGAGCGCCTACGAGGCGCAGCTTTAGAAGCAAAAATCGCTGAATTATTAGATTAGAGTTTATGTTTCCATTGCAGAATCAACAACAATACGATTGGTGCAGCCAATAGAGCAACCATCCAAAAATGCTGCTCAAATATCCAAGGGGCCATAAATAAAGTGATGATATATCCACCTGCAGCACCACCAAAATGTGCATCATGACCGATATTTCCGAGTTTTGTTTTCATGCCATAAATTGAAAATAACAAATACCCTACCCCAACAATATAGGAAGGAATAGGAACAGGAATAAAATACATATACATATACATATCTGGGCTCAATAATATAGCAGCATAGACTATGCCAGTGACGGCTCCACTCGCACCAACAGCACTATAATGGGGTTCGTTTTTGTGAACATAAAAGGATAATAAATTCCCCGAAATTAAACTGATAAGATAGACCACATAAAAATTTAAAGCACCTAATTGGTCAATCACGATATATGCGAAAAAATACAATGTAACCATATTGAAAATGAAATGCTGCCAATTGACATGCAAAAACCCGGAGCTGAGCCAACGTTTATTGTCGCCGCGTTGTAGTGCTGCGATGTTAAATTTGTTGTGCTCAAAAAAAGAATAATCGCGAAAACCTCGCATAGAAAACATAAGGTTGATTGCTATTATAATGAGGGTATGGATGTTCATGGGCTAAAATTATTAAATCGTGTAAAATAAATTATCTTTGCAGTGTAAATTTAAGACTAATTTATGCAATTATTAGCCTTTGTGCTCATCTATCCCCTGCTATGGTTTGTTTCCATTTTGCCATTTCGTTTGCTCTATGCAGTTTCTGATATGCTCTTTGTGGTGTTGTATTACGTTGTAGGTTACCGTAAAAAAACAGTTGAAGAGAACTTAAAACTTGTTTTTCCAGAGAAATCAGAAGCAGAACGTAAACGTATCACCAAACAATTTTTTAGGCATTTATGTGATATGATTTTGGAAGCCATCAAATCCATGAATATTAGTGTTGAGGACATGAAAGCTCGATTTAAATTTACTAATATTGAGGTAATTCAAGATTATGAAAAACGTCAAAAAAGTATTGCGCTTATGTGTGCCCACTACGGAAGTTGGGAATGGATTTTTATTCTCCAGGCCTATACCAGTCATTTGACATTTGCTATTTATAAAAAGTTGAATAACATCTATTTTGATAAACTGATTCGAAAAATTAGGGCACGATATGACAGTTATTTAATCACAACCAAAGACTCTATTGATGTCCTTACAGACAACAAAAAGAAAGGACTTATTACGATCAACGGATTTGCTGCCGATCAGTCCCCAAAAAAAGAAAAGGCCTACCACTGGAATACATTTATGGGTATTGAAGTACCCGTTCATACCGGCGCAGAAATGCTGTCCAAAAAATTGGATATGCCTGTGGTATTTTTCTCTGTAAAACGCATCAAAAGAGGGTTTTATGAAACCACTTTTCAAACCTTGGCAGAACACCCCAATGATTTTAAGGATTACGAGATTACAGATCAGTTTTTAAAACTTGTAGAGCAGCAAATTCATGACGAACCACAATACTATTTATGGACACACAAACGCTGGAAACACCGTAAAGTTTAGGAATTTATTTAGGCGTTCTTAGTATTTTTTCTAGCTTTCGCCCTTTGGCCAACTCATCTATGAGCTTTTCTAGCTGTCGGCATTGTTTATAGACCTCAAATTCATCTTCAATATCTTCAATGCGATAACCACAAACAACGCCTTTAATCATGTGTGCGTTGGGATGTATTTTAGCGTTTTGAAAAAACGTTCTAAATGTTACTTTTTCATCAATTAGTGTTTGTAACGCCTTTTGGTCGTAGCCCGTAAACCATTCAATAACATGATGAAATTCTTCTTTTGTTCTACCATTTTTTTCTAGTCTATTCAAGTATAATGGATAGATGGAGGCAAAGACCATATGGGCCACTTTTTCGTTTTTTTCTGGGGTTACTTTCATGTTTTTTTATTCTTATTGCTAGCGGTTTTTTTTACATAAAATTTAAAAAGTCACATTTTTTAAGAAAAATATTTAAAAATGCAAAGGAATATTTAAGATAGGGCTTTAAGCTCTGCAATAAACCGATCGGCTAAGGCATCGGCTTGGTGTTGAGAGGGGGCTTCTGTATAAATTCGAATAATAGGTTCTGTATTACTTTTTCGCAGATGAACCCATGAATCTGAAAAATCAATTTTAACACCATCAACAGTAGTCATCGGTTCGTGAGCATATGTGTTTTCCATAGTTCTTAAAAGGCCATCAACGTCAATAGAGGGGTTCAAATCTATTTTCTTTTTACTCATAAAATACAAAGGATATGTCTTTTTGAGTGCGCTTACAGCAATTTGTCTTTCGGCCAATAAACTTAAAAACAACGCAATACCAACTAAAGCATCACGGCCGTAATGGGCTTCTGGCAAAATAATCCCGCCATTGCCTTCTCCACCAATAACAGCCTTGTTGGCTTTCATGGCATTGACCACATTTACTTCACCTACCGCACTGGCGGTATACGTACCACCATGTTTTTCGGTAACGTCTCTGAGGGCTCTTGTAGAACTGAGGTTACTCACGGTATTGCCTTTTTTATGGCTAAGTACATAATCGGCGCAAGCCACTAACGTATATTCTTCACCAAACAACGCCCCGTTTTCGTCCATAAAGGCCAAGCGATCGACATCAGGATCGACAGCAATTCCAAAATCGGCGGCTGTTTGAACTACTTTTTTGGACAAATCAGTCAAATGTGCTTTGAGTGGCTCTGGATTGTGCGGAAAGTGACCATCTGGTGTACAATGCAATTTGATGGGCTCTACCCCCAAACGCTCCAACAAAAGGGGTACAGCTATCCCTCCGGTAGAGTTGACACCATCAACTACTACTTTGAATTTACACGCCTTTATGGCTTCAACGTCCACATAATCAAGGGCTAAAACTTCATCGATATGCAAATCAAAATACGCATCATTCACGGTTATTTGTCCTAAATCATCAACTTCAGCAAAGCTAACATCCTCTCGTTCTGCCAAATCCAATACACGTTGGCTATGGGTTGCATTCAAAAATTCTCCATTGTTGTCCAATAACTTCAAAGCATTCCATTGTTTTGGATTGTGACTAGCGGTCAGGATAATACCACCATCGGCGTGTTCCATAGGTACGGCAACTTCAACAGTTGGTGTTGTAGAAAGCCCCAAATTGATGACATCGATGCCCATACCAACAAGCGTGTTCATGACTAAATTTTGAATCATTTCACCAGAAATTCGAGCATCTCTTCCAATCACTACTCTATAGTTGGTTTTTTCGCGTTGCTCTTTGATCCACATGCCATAGGCTACAGCAAATTTCACAGTGTCTATAGGGGTTAAGTTATCAGAAACAGCACCGCCAATAGTACCACGAATTCCAGAAATTGATTTGATTAAAGTCATTTAAAAAAGTTTTTACAAATATAGGATTTCAATTCTAGTTTTATAAAATAGTATTCATAATTTTGACCCATGAACTACCTTGCACACCTCTATCTTTCTGGTACCAATGAAGACGTTTTAATCGGAAATTTCATGGCAGATAGTATCAAAGGTTCCCAATACAAAGACTATTCGTCTGCTATTCAACGTGGGATTCTATTGCATCGCCAAATTGATAGCCATACCGATACCCACCCCAGTTTTAGATCTAGTACCAAGCGATTACACAAAAATTACAGTCACTATTCTGGCGTAATTGTCGATATTTTTTTTGATCACTTTTTAGCTAAGAATTGGACAGATTATGCCTCAATTTCATTAGAAGATTATGCTCAAAAGTGCTATTTGATTTTGAATAAAAATATTGCGATTATGCCAGAGAAAGCACAACATATTTTACCCTATATGATCAAAGGAAATTGGCTATTAAGCTATGCCTCAGTAGAAGGGATTTCTAACGTATTGTCGGGAATGAACAGACGTACCAACGGGCGTTCTGGCATGGACAAAGCGAGCTTTGAATTGGAACAGTATTATTTAGAATTTGAAGCGGACTTTAAAATTGTTTTTGAAGATGTTATGCAAATGAGCAAAACTTTTTTGAGCGCATCTTAACTAATATAATTCCATATATTTTTATACTTCCCCATTTGAACATAAGTCAAATTGATCGGGAGGTGTTTTGGTAACCTTAATTTAGGATCTTCTTTAAGTACTTTTTTGGCCCATGAACGTGCAACGGATAGCACGTCTTTATCTTGAACAATATTAGCAATTTTTAGACGTAAAATCCCACTTTGTTGTGTCCCCATGATATCACCCGGTCCTCTGAGTTTTAAGTCGACTTCAGCAATCTCAAAACCATCTGAAGAACGAACCATAGTTTCCATTCTAGTTTTACTATCATTTCCAAGCTTGTGGCTTGTCATCAAAATACAAAAACTTTGCGCTGCGCCTCGCCCTACACGTCCTCGTAATTGATGCAGTTGAGACAACCCAAAACGCTCTGCACTTTCTATGATCATCACAGTTGCATTAGGAACATTCACACCGACCTCTATTACTGTTGTCGCTACCATAATTTGAGTCTCTCCTTTCAGAAAACGTTGCATTTCGATTTCTTTGTCAGCTGGTTTCATTTGACCATGAACGATTGAAATTTGATAATTTGGTAAAGGAAATTCTCGTGCTATGCTTTCATAACCGTCCATCAAATCTTTAAAGTCTAAGGTTTGACTTTCATTAATCAATGGATACACAATATAAATTTGGCGTCCTTTTGCAATTTCATTTCTAATAAAACCAAATACTTTTAGTCGATTACTATCAAAACGATGCACTGTTTTTATGGGTTTTCGTCCTGGTGGTAATTCATCAATCACAGAAATATCTAAATCGCCATAAACAGACATCGCAAGCGTTCTTGGAATTGGCGTTGCGGTCATCACAAGCACATGCGGCGGAGAGCTGTTTTTGTGCCATAATTTACTGCGTTGCGCTACACCAAAACGGTGCTGTTCATCGATAATCGCTAACCCCAAATTTTTAAACTGCACTTTGTCTTCCAATACGGCATGAGTACCAACCAAAATATGTAAACTTCCATCTTCCAAACCCGCATGTATTTCTTTGCGCATTGCGGTTTTTGATGAACCTGTTAGCAATGAAATTTTAACTCCTAGAACGTCACACATGGGTTTTAATCCATTATAATGTTGAGTGGCGAGAATTTCTGTTGGCGCCATGAGAGTGGCCTGAAAATCGTTGTCGATAGCGATAAGCATTGAAAGAAATGCAACAATGGTTTTTCCAGAACCAACATCACCTTGAAGCAAGCGGTTCATTTGAGCATTACTGCCCATATCACTCCGAATTTCTTTGATGACTCGTTTTTGTGCATTTGTTAAACTAAACGGTAAATGATTGTTGTAAAAATCATTGAAATATGAGCCTACATTTTCGAATGGAAATCCTTTTATTTTTGATTTATGAATCAAATTTTTATACACCAATTGCAGTTGTATAAAAAACAACTCTTCAAATTTCAATCGGAATTGGGCACGGGCCAGTAAATTTTGGTTTTTTGGAAAATGAATATTCAATAAGGCATCTTTCTTTGAAATTAGAGCTTGTTGTTCAATTATTTCACTAGAAAGTGATTCTGTAAAAGCATTGCCGATGTGCAAAAACAAATGCTCCACAAGCTTGCAAAGCGCTTTGTTTGAAATCCCTCTATTGGAGAGTTGTTCTGTTGAGGGATATATGGGTTGGATGGCCGAACTTAAACTTTTATCATACTCTGTTTTTAATTCCATATCGGGGTGTGGCATATTAAACACGCCATTAAATAGATTTGTTTTTCCGAAAATGACATAATCCGTATGTAATTTTAGACGTTCACGAATCCATTTTTGCCCTCGAAACCAAACCAATTCCATTTTACCAGTTTCATCCCTAAAAGTAGCTACAAGACGTTTGCCTCTTTTCTGCCCTACTTCTTTAATAGCAGTGATTTGACCAATAATTTGCACCTCGGCATTATTGCGTTCTAAGGTATTTATTTTATAAAATTGAGTGCGATCAATATAGCGGTTTGGAAATAAATGAATAAGATCTTGAAAGGTATGTATTCCCAATTCTGAGCGTAGCAAGGCCGCTCTATTTGGTCCTACGCCTTTGAGATAATCAATTGGTGTTTGTAAAACATCCTGTGACATGATGTTTATTGTATCAAAAGTCCAACTTCTTCTTTAAGAAAAGTTAAAGCCATTTCTGGAGTAACTTTTGCTTGCGAAAGGGTTTCAAACAGTGGCGCTTTCATCTCTTGTGCGGTTTTAATAGCTTGGGGAACTTCAAAGTTTTGAATCCTTTGGATACTGCTATTTTTGGCCGTTGTGAGCATTCGCCAACAGGGATCTGAAACATAAATTTGTTGAGATAAATTATGTTCATACTCCTGCTCTATAGTTTGAATTAATAACGCTTTGTAGGCCTCGGGTTGTGGTGCAATTGGTGCTACTCTTCGCATCAATTGGTGTGCACTAATGCGTTCTAAAAATAAAGTGAGACGCTCAAAAGCTTGTAGGCGAATTGGAAAACTTTCTTTTTTGTGCATTTGATGCAACAAAAAATTACGTCTATTATTTTCATTTGTAACGTGCTCTCTAAAGAATAAAAAAGCAACCGCACCAGTAACTAATGCAGGAACACAATACACTAATAAGCCCAAAAATTCTTCACCCATTTTATTATTTTTACGAGCACTAATTTAATAATTTCAGTTTAAACTCTATCAAATTGTTGTCATCAAAAAAAATGGAATTAAAATTCAAATCAAAGTCACAAAGAATTGTTTATAATTATTCGTTAAACTCAGTTCAAAAAAGGATTACATTACTTAATTTCACAGCTCAAATTTTATGAAAGTGGAAACCTATCTAGAACAACTCAACGACGCACAACTTGCACCAACCCTACAGATGGATGGACCAATGATTGTGATTGCTGGTGCAGGCTCTGGAAAAACACGAGTGTTGACGTTTCGAATTGCTTATTTGATGAGCAAAGGGGTTGATCCCTTTAATATTTTGGCACTTACATTTACCAATAAGGCAGCTCGAGAAATGAAATCTAGAATTGCCTCCATCGTGGGCGATAGCGAAGCCAAAAATTTGTGGATGGGAACATTTCACTCTGTTTTTGCCAAAATTTTACGCTTTGAAGCTGAAAAACTGGGCTATCCGTCAAACTTTACAATCTACGATACACAAGATTCTCAACGCCTAATTTCATCAATTATTAAAGAAATGAAATTGGATAAAGATGTGTATAAATATAAACAAATCCACTCTCGAATATCATCCTACAAAAACAGCTTAATTACAGTTCGTGCCTATTTTCAAAATCCAGAACTTGTTGAAGCCGATACAATGGCGAAACGTCCTCAGTTGGGTGCTATTTACAAAGCGTACGTCGATAGATGTTTCAAAGCTGGGGCTATGGATTTTGATGATTTATTATTGAAAACCAACGAGTTACTCACAAGATTTCCAGAAGTCTTAGCCAAATACCAAAACCGTTTTCGCTATATTTTAGTTGATGAGTATCAAGATACAAACCACTCGCAATATCTCATTGTCCGTGCCTTGTCCGACCGCTTTCAAAATATTTGTGTTGTTGGTGATGATGCGCAAAGTATATATGCATTTCGTGGAGCAAATATCAATAATATTTTAAATTTCCAAAAAGATTATGATAATGTGAAACTCTACCGATTGGAACAAAATTACCGTTCTACAAAAAATATCGTTAATGCGGCAAATTCCATTATTGATAAAAATCAAACTAAACTGGATAAAGTGGTTTGGACTGCCAATGGAGAGGGACAAAAAATTGTTGTCAACAGAGCCTTGACTGACGGTGACGAGGGGCGCTATGTGGCAAGTTCCATCTTTGAAAATAAGATGAAAAATCAAGCAAAAGATGCTGATTTTGCGGTGCTTTACAGAACAAATGCACAATCTAGAGCCATAGAAGATGCACTTAGAAAACGAGGTATTCCATATCGAATATATGGAGGGCTTTCATTTTACCAGCGCAAAGAAATTAAAGACGTTTTGGCCTATTTGCGATTGATTATCAATCCCGCCGATGAAGAAGCACTAAAACGTGTTATCAATTTTCCAGCACGCGGCATTGGTCAAACGTCTATAGATCGACTTATTGTTGCTGCCAATGCTGCTAACACCACTATTTTTGACATTCTTAAGCATATTAATAGCCATGATATCAATCTAAATTCAGGTATCAAAAACAAACTGTCAAACTTTTGTACAATGATCGAGAGTTTTCAAGTGATGAACCAAGGTGCAAATGCTTTTGAACTTGCAGAACATGTGTGTAGAGTTAGCGGTCTGATCAAAGAATTTAAAAAAGATGGTACTCCTGAGGGAGTTACCCGTATGGAAAATATTGAAGAGCTTTTGAATGGTATTAAAGATTTTGTTGAAGGCCAACGCGAACTGGCAGATTCTACAGGTTCTTTGGTGGAGTTTTTGGAAGATGTGGCTCTTGCTACCGATTTGGATAACGAGCAAAGTGGAGATGATGATAAAGTTGCACTGATGACCATTCATTTGGCAAAAGGATTGGAATTTCCATATGTATATATTGTTGGATTAGAAGAAGATTTATTCCCTAGTGCAATGAGTATGAATACAAGAAGCGAATTAGAAGAAGAACGACGTTTATTTTATGTGGCTGTGACACGTGCAGAAAAACAAGTTTATCTTACTTATGCCCTATCGCGCTACAGATGGGGAAAACTTATAGATGCAGAACCTAGCCGCTTTATAGAAGAAATCGATGAACAATATCTAGACATCACAACACCCAAAGAAGAACGGCGTTTCAACCCCATGCTAAGCGCCGATATTTTTGGTGATGTTCCACAGTCGGAAGTACGTTATAAAAAACCTTCTTTTTCGAAACCAAAACCAAAGAAAAAACCTATTCAACAAGTTCCAAGAGTTACCCCCAAAAATTTAAAAAAAATTTCAAATACAAGCAGTAATACAAATTTGTTTGATAGTAAATTAACGGTGGGTAATGTTGTAAATCATCAACGGTTTGGAACTGGTGAAGTTCTAAAAATTGAAGGTAAAGGAGCAGATTTAAAAGCTGAGATTAAATTTTCTACTGCAGGAGTGAAAAAATTACTTTTACGGTTTGCAAAACTCGAAATTATCTCATAGTTGTTATGGCCGAATTATTAAAGTTATATTCAGAAAACCCACATCCAAGAACATTGGATAAAGTTGTGAATGCCCTAAAACGTGGCGGATTGGTGATCTATCCCACTGATACCGTATATGCCCTAGGGTGCGATGTAAATAACATTAAAGCTATAGAACGCATTGCACGAATTAAAGGGGTAAAACTTGAACACACAAAATTTTCGTTTATTTGTCACGATTTAAGTCATTTGAGCGATTATACCGCCCAACTTGACTCTGTGACATTCAAACGCTTAAAACGCTATTTTCCAGGACCGTACACATTTATTTTACCGAGTAATAAAGCGCTTCCTCATCCTTTTAAAAAAAGAAAAACTGTAGGCATACGCATTCCAGATCATCCAATTGCTCTAGAGCTTGTCAAACGTTTAGGCAATCCAATTGTTTCAACCTCTATCCATGACGACGATGATATTATAGAATACACCACAGATCCAGAGTTGATATTTGAAAAATGGCAAAAATTGGCCGATATCGTCATCGATAATGGCTTTGGAGGAAATAAGGCTTCAACTGTGGTTGATCTAACAAAAGAACCCGCCGAGCTTGTTCGAGAGGGAAAAGGAGATGTTGATTTTTTATAATACCAAATGACAAAATTAAAAACCACTACATTTGAAGAGTTTATAGAAGTTAAAGGTGCACGTGCGCACAATTTAAAAGATATTGATGTCAATATTCCGAGAGATCAACTTGTTGTTATTACCGGTTTGTCTGGAAGTGGTAAGTCATCTTTAGCATTTGACACTATTTATGCCGAAGGACAACGGCGCTATATTGAAACGTTTTCGGCATACGCACGACAGTTTTTGGGATCTTTGGAACGTCCAGATGTGGACAAAATAGATGGCCTCTCGCCTGTTATTGCCATCGAACAAAAAACAACAAGTAAGTCACCACGATCTACTGTGGGTACCATTACCGAAGTGTACGATTTTTTACGATTATTGTTTGCTCGTGCTGCTGATGCGTACAGCTATAACACCGACGAAAAAATGGTAAGTTATAGCAATGATCAAATTAAAACATTGATTGGCACCTCTTTTGACGGAAAACGCATTTCAATTTTAGCACCTGTTGTTCGTTCACGAAAAGGCCATTATCGCGAACTTTTTGAGCAAATCGCAAAACAAGGATTTGTAAAAGTCAGAGTTGATGGTGTCATCGTTGACATTACACCAGGAATGCGACTTGATCGTTATAAAACACATGATATCGAAATTGTCATTGATCGTCTTAAGGTTGATGAAAAAACCTTAGCAACAAACCGTCTTGATGAAAGTATCAATACAGCAATGGATCACGGCGACAAGATGGTGATGATTTTTGAACATGAAGGAAAAACAATACGCTATTTTAGTGGGAATTTGATGTGTCCAACTTCTGGAATTTCCTATCCAAATCCAGAGCCCAACAATTTTTCTTTCAATTCGCCAAAAGGTGCCTGTCCAGATTGTAATGGCATTGGTAGTTTGTATAAAGTTAATGCTCAAAAAATCATTCCAGATTCAAAATTATCTATAAAAAACGGCGGACTAGCCCCACAAGGGCCACAAAAAAATTCTTGGATTTTCAAACAGCTAGAGCTTATTGCTCAACGTTTTAAATTCAGTCTTTCAGATCCGATCAACAAAATACCCAAAGAAGCATTAGATGTTATACTTTATGGCGGAAAGGAACAGTTTACGGTCGAGAGCAAGACACTGGGCGTTTCTAGAGCATATAATATTGATTTTGATGGAATAGCAAACTTTTTGGAACATCAATATAAAACCACCGATTCTAGTTCTATCAAACGTTGGGCAAAAGGATATATGGACAATATTGTATGTCCGACTTGTTCTGGCTCACGACTAAAAAAGGAAGCACTATATTTCAAAATCAATGCTAAAAATATAGCTGAGCTGGCTGCATTAGACATCAACGAATTAGCACTTTGGTTTAAAGAATTACCAAAAAATCTTTCCGAAAAACAAAAAGCAATTGCACAAGAAATCATAAAAGAAATAAGCACACGGTTGCAATTTTTACTTGATGTTGGATTAGATTATTTAGCTCTAAACAGAAGTTCAAAATCGCTTTCTGGTGGCGAAGCGCAACGGATTCGATTGGCAACACAAATTGGCTCTGAACTCGTTGGTGTGTTGTATATTTTGGATGAACCAAGCATTGGTTTGCATCAAAGGGATAATCAAAAATTGATTCAATCGTTGAAAACACTTCGTGATGTAGGCAATTCTGTTGTAGTGGTAGAACATGATAAAGATATGATAGAACAAGCCGATCATATTATAGATATTGGTCCAAGAGCAGGGAAATTTGGCGGTGAAATTATCAGTCAAGGAGCGCCTTCACATTTGCAAAATGCCAATACCATTACGGCTCAGTATTTACGCAATGAAAAAGTTATAGAAATCCCAAAAAAACGCCGTAAAGGGAATGGTAAATGGCTTGAACTTAAAGGGTGTAAAGGCAATAATCTAAAAAATATTTCCATTAAAATTCCTCTCGGAAAAATGGTAGGAATTAGTGGCGTTTCAGGAAGTGGAAAATCATCATTGATCAACGAAACCTTGTATCCTATATTAAACAATTATTATTTTAATGGAGTAAAAGAACCCCTGCCCTACAAGACTATAAAAGGTTTGGAACATTTGGACAAAGTCATTGACATTAACCAGTCGCCCATAGGTCGGACTCCAAGGAGTAATCCTGCAACATACACGGGTGTTTTTGGAGAGATCCGAGCATTATTCGCGAAAATTCCTGAAGCAATGATTCGCGGTTACAAACCAGGGCGATTTAGTTTTAATGTTGCTGGCGGCCGCTGTGAAACCTGTAAAGGCGGTGGCTTGCGTGTTATTGAAATGAATTTTTTACCCGATGTTTTTGTGTCTTGTGAATCGTGTATGGGTAAACGTTTTAACAGAGAAACTCTAGAAATTCGTTACAAGGGAAAATCAATAAGTGATGTACTGAATATGACCATCAATGAGGGGGTTGATTTTTTTGAAAATATTCCAAAAATTCATCGAAAACTAAAAACAATCAAAGATGTTGGATTAGGTTATATCACTTTGGGTCAACAAAGTACCACACTTTCAGGTGGCGAAGCACAACGTATAAAACTCGCTTCCGAATTGAGTAAACGCGACACTGGTAATACCATTTATATTTTGGATGAACCCACAACAGGTTTGCATTTTGAAGATATTCGTGTGCTATTGGAGGTGCTCCAAAAACTTGTAAATAAAGGCAATACCGTGTTAATTATTGAACACAATCTTGATGTAATAAAAGTAGTGGATCATATAATTGATGTCGGTCCAGAAGGCGGAAAAGGTGGTGGCACCATTGTTGCTGAAGGAACACCAGAGCAAATCATAAAAAACAAAATAAGCTATACAGCCAAATATTTAAAAAAAGAATTACTTTAGTGGGTCAAAATTGATAATGTAGAACCGCAATGACTAAAAGATCAGGAGCACAACATATTGATAATTTGGTGGTATTGATAACTACAGTAAACTAATAGACACATACACATGAAACTACAACAACATAAAAGCTGGAACGAGATAAAAACCAATGATTCATGGGCTATTTTTAAGATCATGGGAGAATTTGTGAATGGTTTCGAGAAGATGAGTAAAATTGGTCCTTGTGTTTCTATTTTTGGTTCGGCGCGAACAAAAAGTGATGATGAAAATTATACGTTAGCTGTAGAAATAGCCAAAGCTATTGTCAATTCTGGATATGGTGTGATAACAGGTGGAGGGCCTGGCATAATGGAAGCCGGAAATAAAGGAGCAAATAGCGCAGGTGGAACTTCTGTAGGATTGAATATTGACTTGCCGTTTGAGCAACATGACAACCCTTTTATTGACTCCGACAAAAGTCTAGATTTTGATTATTTCTTTGTGCGAAAAGTCATGTTTGTAAAATATTCTCAGGGCTTTGTTGTAATGCCCGGAGGTTTTGGAACACTCGACGAATTGTTTGAAGCGATCACTTTGATTCAAACCAATAAAATTGAAAAATTTCCTATTATCCTTGTTGGAAGCATATATTGGAAAGGACTAGTCGATTGGATTAAAAACACCCTACGTGATACCTATAAAACCATAAGCCCAGAGGATTTGGATTTGATTCATACCGTCGATACGCCAAAAGAAGTAACAGATATTCTTGACGCTTTTTACAAACAATATCAACTCAGCCCAAATTTCTAATTATTATCAACGTATCAAGCCCAATAAAGATTCAAAATAAAATCTTGCTCATAGTGATGCTTTTGAGCCAGTGTGTTGCTGTTTATAGTCAGCATCAAACTACTATTGATGCAAAACTTAATGCAGAAGCACACACCATCGATATTCAGCACGAAATTACCTACAAAAACGAATCTGAAACTTCACTATCAGAACTCTATTTTACTGATTGGGTTTCCAGTTACAGTAGCCCTACAACACCCTTGGTTAAGAAGTTTTTAAATGAATTCAACACCAACCTATATATCGCCAAAAAAAACAAGAGAGGGTTCACAACAATACATCAAATTTTAAATACGAAAAATGAAAAATTATATTTTCATCATCTAGAAACACAAGAAGATATTCTAAAAGTTTCATTAAAATCTCCATTAGAACCCAATGCATCTGTTACGCTAAGAATGAATTACAGCATAAAAATTCAAAGTGATCGTTTTACTGATTTTGGCGTTGATAGAAAGAAAAACTACGCTCTTGAAAGCTGGTATTTGACGCCTGCTGTTTTTGATGGTTTGTCATGGAAATTGTACAGTAATCAAAATTTGGATGATATGTATGCTCCTCCGATGCACACAAAAATTTCTGTTACTATTCCAGAGCATTATTTGGCTTATACTTCATTAAATGTAACAGAGATTGAAAACAGTAATGGCTTTAATATTTATCATTTTGAAGGCGAAAATGTCATGGAAACAAAGATGTTTTTTACGCCGAAAGAATTTAAAACATATGCTTTTGATTCACTGTCGGTAATTACAAATATCTATAATAAAAAAATAGATCCTGACAAGGAAAAAGAATATTTTGGAAGAATCACTTCTTTTTTAAATCAAAATGTCACCCCCTATCCAAAGAAAAAAATGATGCTATCCAATATAGAATTCAAAAAAAATTCACTCTATGGATTGGCTTTTTTACCTGATATTTTATCGCCATTTTCAAAAGAATTTGAATATGAAATTTCAATAGCTGAAAATGTTATCAAGAAATATTTGAATGAGGTTTTAGTTGTTGATTCTAGAAACGAATATTGGCTAAAAAGTGGTTTTGAGCTTTTACTTTTAATTAAATACATAGACACCTACTATCCAGAACAGAGACTTTTAGGGAAATTAGCAAAAGTTTGGGGGGTTCGATCTTTTAATTTTTCAAAATTAGACTATGCCGAGCAATACCGATTGACATATTATCAGATGATGCGTACAGGACGCGATCAGGCCTTAAACACAAAACGAGAAGATTTGATAAATTTTAATCAACGTCATTCTGCAAAATTTAAAGCTGGAATCGGGTTATTATATTTAAAGTCTTACTTGGAAGAAAAAAACGAGCTAAAATGGTTAAAAGAGTTTATTGAACACCATCAATTTAAACGGACAACAACAGCGAATTTTCAAACATATTTAGGCCAAATAACAGAAAAAAATACAGACTGGTTTTTCAAAGATTTTGTATCCAACGCCTATAGTTCGGATTATAAAATTACAAAAGCACATAAAGAAAAAGATTCAATTTATTTTTCAGTTAAAAATTTAAAGAAAGGCGCATATCCTATTACAGTATCAACATTAAAAAATGGAGAAGAAATTTCGAATCAATGGTTAGAAGGATTTACTTCGGAACAAAAATTTTCAATTCCAAATAATGGAGCAGATCAGCTGGTTTTGAATTACAAGCATAGCACACCAGAATTTAATAGGCGAAACAATTGGAAAACACTCAACAAAGGAAGTTTGTTGAATAAGCCATTACAATTACGCTTTTTGAGAGATGTTGAAGATCCAGCAAAAAGTCAAATTTATGTTATTCCAATAGCAGAGTTTCAAAATATTTACGATGGTTTGAAAGTGGGGCTAAATTTCAATAACAGGGGGCTTCTCGCAAAGCCATTTCTTTATGCTTTTGCACCTGTATATGGCACAGAATCTAAAACCATAACTGGGTTTGGAAAACTTGTTTACAATGCATTTTATGAAGATGGAAAATTATACAATACCATGTTTGGAATAACAGTTGATCGTTCTAGTTTTGATTATGGTGCATTTATGACAAAAATACAACCCTATATTCAGTTCAAATTTAGAACACCAAAAGACCTGAGATCAAATGCTTTACAGAAGTTGACACTGCGATATATTAGCATTCAAAAAGACAACTCAAGAAGTTTTACCGACGAAAACACGATTCCGCCCTACAATGTGTTTAATGTGCGTTATTCGGATATTAATAACAATATTCACCAATTTAAAAATTGGTTTGTTGATCTTCAATTATCAAATGATTTTGGAAAACTTAATATGAGTTATGAGATTCGGAAAAGAACACCAAAAGATCGGCATTACAATTTGAGATTTTTTGCTGGTACTTTTCTTTATAATTCACTACCAACAGGCGAAAACAATTTTGATTTTGCACTCGATCGTCCAACAGACTATTTGTTTGAGTATAACTACATCGGCCAGTCTGAATCTTCTGGAATATTATCGCAACAACTTATTATTGCAGATGGGGGGTTCAAATCCAAAACAGAACCAGGGTTTGCCAACCAATGGCTCACCACCATGAATGCCAGTGCTTCAATTTGGCGCTATGTGCAAGCTTATGGTGATATTGGAGTGGTAAAAAACAAATTCAAAAGTCCATTTTTTGCATATGATGCTGGAATTCGACTGGATTTAATTACCGATTATTTTGAAATGTATTTCCCTGTTTATTCAAATCTAGGATGGGAAATAGCTCAAGAAAAATATCCACAAAAAATCCGTTTTGTATTCACAACAGATATTTCTAAACTTTCAAGTTTATTGACAAGAAGATGGTTTTAATTATTAAAGATATCTAACTAAAAAATTATTTTTAATAAAAACTCCTCAATAATTCCGCTAAATATCATCATTTTATTGTTTTTTTTTTATGTTTTTAACACTGTTTGGCATTGACTTATATGCTTATAATTTCTATATTTGCACAAAATTTAACCACCAATGCCCACCAGAAGCAAAACGGCTGATAACATTACTTTTGAAGAATTTAGATCAGAAGTTTTAAACGACTATGAGGTTGCTGTAACAAGTCGCGAATGCAGTCTTTTGGGACGAAGAGAGGTTCTTACTGGGAAGGCGAAATTTGGCATCTTTGGAGGTGGAAAAGAACTTCCTCAACTAGCGTGGGCCAAAGCTTTTAAAAACGGAGATTTTAGAGCTGGATATTATCGCGATCAAACGTTTATGATGGCCATTGGCGAACTCACCATTGAGCAGTTTTTTGCAGGACTGTATGCACACACCGACATCAATTTTGATCCCATGAGTGCAGGACGACAAATGGGAGGTCATTTTGTAACACATTCGCTAGATGACAACTACAATTGGAAAAACTTAACCGAGCAGAAAAATTCTAGTTCGGACATCTCTCCAACCGCAGGTCAAATGCCTCGACTTCTTGGTCTTGCACAAGCTTCAAAAGTGTATAAAACACTTGAAGGTTTTAAGGACTCTTACAAATTTTCTAAACAAGGAAAAGAAGTTGCTTGGGGGACAATTGGAAATGCTAGTACAAGTGAAGGTTTGTTTTTTGAAACTATCAATGCTGCTGGTGTACTACAAGTGCCAATGGTCATTAGCGTTTGGGACGATGACTACGGTATTTCTGTGCATGCAAAACACCAAACAACAAAAGAAAATATCTCAAAAATTTTAAGTGGTTTTCAAAGAGATCATCAAGACAAAGGATACGAAATTTTAAATGTAAAAGGTTGGGATTATGTCGAACTCATCAATACTTACGAAAAAGCGGGCCGCATTGCAAGAGAAGAGCATGTACCTGTCCTTATTCATGTTGATGAACTAACACAACCTCAAGGCCATTCAACATCTGGTTCGCACGAACGCTATAAAAACCCTAAACGCTTGCAATGGGAACGTACAAACGATTGTAATCTCAAATTTAGAAACTGGATTATTGCTAACAATATAGCCACTGAAGACGAATTATTTGATTTAGACAAACAAATCAAAATAAAAGTTAAAGAAGGGCGTATAAAAGCATGGAATGACTTCTTAACTCCCATAAAAGCTGAGCAGTCAACTGCTATTGATTTGATTCGAAAAGCAGCAGCAAATTCGCCACAAAACGTGTTTATTGAGAAAGAAATATCTCGACTTGAAAACTTAAAAGATCCAATGCGAAAAGATGTTTTAGGGACTTCAAGACGTATTTTGAAATATTTAATCAATGACAATTCTCCAGAAAAAAACAATTTGATTTCTTGGTTGAATGATTATTCAAAAATCACACAAGAAAAATACAGCAGTTTATTGTACAGTGAATCTCATAAAAGTCCCAAAAACATAGAAGCCGTTGCTCCTACCTACGACTCAAATTCGGAGTTTGTCGATGGGCGCATCATTTTGCGTGATAATTTTGATGAGATTTTTTCCAAATACCCCGAAGCACTAATCTTTGGTCAAGATTCTGGAGCTATTGGCGATGTTAATCAAGGACTCGAAGGCCTACAGGAAAAATATGGAGAAACACGTATTGCCGATGCAGGAATACGAGAAGCAACAATTATTGGTCAAGGTATTGGTATGGCATTGAGAGGACTTCGTCCAATCGCAGAAATTCAATATCTGGATTATATTTTATACGCACTTCATACCATAAGTGATGACCTTTCGACCTTACATTACAGAACACTTGGAAAGCAAAAAGCGCCAATGATTATTAGAACAAGAGGTCACCGACTAGAAGGGATTTGGCACTCTGGTTCGCAAATGGGTGGACTTTTAGGTTTAATAAGAGGGATCAATATTTTAGTGCCTAGAAATATGACAAAAGCCGCAGGGTTTTATAACACACTACTAGAAAGTGATCAACCAGCACTTGTTATAGAATGTCTTAACGGATATCGATTGAAAGAAAAGAAACCAAATAATTTAGGAACTTTTAAAACAAAAATAGGCGAAATTGAATGCCTCAAAGAAGGCACCGATATTACTATTATTTCATACGGTTCAACACTGCGTATTGTTGAAGTCGCTGCACGAGAGCTTATAGAAGTTGGTATTGATGCTGAAGTGATTGATGTGCAATCACTAATCCCCTTTGATTTAAATCACGACATTGCAAAGAGCATTGCAAAAACAAACAGACTGTTGATTGTTGATGAAGACGTACCAGGAGGTGCTACTGGATATATTCTAACTGAAATATTGAAACAAAACAATGTGTACGAGTCTCTAGATAGTAAACCTGAAACACTCACAGCGCAGCCACACCGTCCGGCTTATGGATCTGACGGAGACTATTTTAGTAAACCCTCAAAAGAAGATATTTTTGAAGCTGTTTACAATATGCTCCACGAATCTGACCCGAATTCTTTCCCAAAACTACGTTAGAGAGTTTGTTCTGGTTGCACAAAACTTTCAAAAATTGTAATATTACAGAATAACTATAAAAGCCTATTCTTTAATGGAACAACCAAACACCCAATCCTCCGATCCAAAACATGTCCACATTGTAGAAAACAAAGAGCTCTCCATTGGAGAAGCACTGATACCTGTTGTTGCACTTGTTTTGATGCTATTTTATAACGTATTTTTTGTTTTTGGTGATGATGCACTAAGTGGCAGTAATCAATTTTTACTACTCCTAGGCGCCGCCGTTGCTGCAGTAGTTGGATTTTTTAACAATGTTAGCTACAAACAAATGATTGATGAAGTTGCCGAAAACTTAAAAACCACCACAGGCGCTTTGCTCATTTTACTTATGGTAGGGGCTTTGGCAGGAACTTGGCTTGTTAGTGGAATCATTCCGACAATGATTTATTATGGCTTGCAAATTTTAAATCCTACATTTTTTCTAGTGGCATGTGTGCTCATTTGTGCGATCATCTCTATTGCAACAGGAAGCAGCTGGACAACCTCTGCAACTGTAGGTATTGCGCTAATTGGCATTGGAGAAACATTAGGAATTTCTTTGGGAATGACTGCAGGAGCTGTACTTTCTGGCGCCTACTTTGGTGATAAAATGTCGCCGCTAAGCGATACAACAAATTTAGCACCCGCCATGGCGGGGGGCGATCTGTTTGATCACATCAAATATATGACGATCACAACCGTGCCAACTTTTGTCATTACTTTAATCCTTTTTTTGATTATTGGGTTAAATCTAGACATATCTGGAACACCTGATATTTCAGATAAGCTTGAAGCCATTGGCAGTGCCTTCCATATTTCTCCTCTCCTATTTATTGTGCCTATTATTGTTATTGTTTTGATTGTTAAAAAAACACCTCCGCTCGTGGCCTTACTCCTAGGAACTCTTTTGGCAGCGATTGCTGCGATTATTGCACAACCGCATATATTAGCTCAAATTGCTGGAGTGGAAACGCTCAGTTTTGAATCGGCATACAAAGGCGTAATGCAAGCCATGACTGTTGATACTGCTGTAGAAACATCAAGCTTGGAGCTCAACGATTTGTTCTCTTCTGGAGGAATGAGTGGAATGTTAGGTACCATCTGGTTGATTATTTGTGCTATGGTTTTTGGTGGTGTGATGGACGCCATTGGTGCTTTATCGCGTATAAGTAGGGCACTTCTAAGCTTGGCAACAACAACATTTGGACTCTTTGCAAGTACAGTCGCCAGTTGTTTAGCACTTAATGTTACTGCATCCGACCAGTATCTTGCTCTAGTTGTTCCTGGAAAAATGTTCAAAAAAGCATACAAAGACAGAGATTTAGCACCAGAAAACTTAAGCCGAACTTTAGAAGATTCTGGCACTGTAACCTCTGTACTAGTACCGTGGAATACCTGTGGTGCATATCAAAGTGGTGTGTTGGGCGTTTCTGTAGCGGATTATTTTTTATACGCCTTTTTCAATTGGATCAGTCCATTTATGACATTGCTAGTTGCCGCATTACATATCAAAATTAAACAACTTAAGCGTTAAAAAAAAGGATCAATTATTTAGATAATTTTAACTTATAGTAAGATAAGAAATTATAATTTTGTTTTGTCAAATAAACTCCAAATCTGGACTATATTTGTCATCTAATTATTAAACTTTAAAACTCAAAAATTATGTCATTTGTAGGAAAAAAATTTCCAAATTTAGCAGTGGACGCCATGAACGAAATGGGCGATACATTCAAAGTTAATGTTTTGGAAGAAGCGGTCAATAATAAAAAGAAAGTTGTATTATTCTGGTATCCAAAAGATTTTACTTTTGTTTGTCCAACAGAATTGCATGCTTTTGAAGCTGCGAAAGCAGAATTTGAAAAAAGAAACTGTATCGTTATTGGTGCATCTTGTGACACTCCAGAAGTGCATTTTGCTTGGTTGTCTACTTCAAAAGATAACGGAGGTATCGAGGGTGTAACTTATCCTATACTGGCCGATTCTAACAGAAACCTATCCTCTACTCTAGGAATTTTAGACATCAAAAATGAGGAATATAACGAAGAAACTGGTGTAGTCACTGTCGAAGGCGATAATGTAACTTACAGAGCAACTTACATCATCGATGAAGAAGGAACTGTAGTACACGAAAGTGTAAATGATATGCCATTAGGGCGTAATGTATCGGAATTTATTCGATTGGTAGATGCCTACACGCACGTGCAAGAAAAAGGTGAAGTTTGTCCTGCCAACTGGGAAGAAGGTAAAGACGCCATGCAAGCCAATGCCAAAAGTACAGCAGATTACTTATCATCACACTAAAACTTTATAAATAATGCAAGAACTTACTCAAGATAATTTAAAATCTGTAGTATCCGAACACGATACCGTTGTGGTACAATATTCTGCCACATGGTGTGGGAATTGCCGTATCATGAAGCCGAAAGTAAAAAAATTGGCTGCCGAACAACCAAATATCACTTTTGTGATTGCAGATGCTGAGAAGTTTCCTGAAAGTAGAGCTCTAGCTAAGGTGGATAACTTACCAACGTTTGCAACATTTAAAAATGGGGTTTTTGTCAATCAAGTACAGACCAATAAATTTGACGTACTAAAAACACTTGTCGATGAAGTTGCCAGTCATTAAGCATTTAAATAAATTCATTCAAGAAAATGATGAAGATTACATCATTGAAACTCTTGAGACTTTGGAAAATCTTACGGAAGTCCCAAGTTTGAAAGATGAAGAATTGGATGTCATTGGTGAGATAATTTCGAATATGTATGGTGCTTTGGAAGTGCATAAAATGATCAAATCTGGTACACCAGAAAAAGAAGCCCTTAATACGTTTATGAAACGTGTTTTGGGTTCTATAGATACCTAACAAAAACCGTTAGCATACACAAACCATCCTGAACTTGTTTCAGGGTGGTTTTTTTATTTACAATAATTTTCTGTTACGTAATCAAATAAAGTTTATTAATTTGTATTTTTGTTAAGAACCACAATAAGAATATGACCAGAACATCGGCCAAAAAAAGCAAAAAATCAATTCTTCCAGAGCTAACACTAACAAACCCACAACGTCTTGTTTTTGGTAGTTTTTTGGTGATTTTAGGGCTATTGATTTTTATTTCAATTCTATCTTACTTCTTTACAGGAAATAGCGACCAAAGTGTACTCAATAATTTTACAGATAGATCTGCAGTCAGCAATAATTGGTTGAGTAAAATTGGGGCATGGATTAGTCATCTATTAGTTTTTAAAGGCTTTGGAATTGCTTCATTTCTCTTTTCAGGTTTATTTATTGTTTCTGGTGCTACCGTTTTGATGAACACCTCAAAACAGCGGCTATTTAGCCACTGGATATGGGGTGTGCTTGCCATTATATGGCTTTCGATTTCAATGGGTTATGCGTTCAAATCTTTACCCAACCTAGGAGGAACTATAGGGTATCAACTCAATCTATTTCTCCAAGATTATATTGGTAAAATTGGAACAGCTTTGCTCCTACTTTTTGGCTTTATTTGTTATATCGCTATTCGTTTCAAAACAACACCACAACAAATTGCAAAACTATTTTCAATTCAAACAAAGAAAACTTCTATAGATCCAGCGGAAACAAAAGAAACACTAGAACATACTTTTGATAATGTCAAAGCAGACACAGAAGAAAAGTCCGAAAGTTCTACTTTTGAAACCCCTTTAATGAACTTAGAACCAACAATTCAAAATCATTCTAGTATTACCAAAAAAGAAGATCCTATTGAAGAAGTAGCTGATAAACCTGGCGTAAAAATGGAAGTTACCATAGCGACAGAGGAGCGTTCAGAAACGGATAATTTAGCAGCTAAATTGGTAGAAGATTTTGGTGAAGTTGATCCAACTCTAGAGCTTTCAAAATTTGTTTACCCGCCTATAGATTTGCTTAAAAAATACGACACAGAGGGTATAACCATCGATCAAGAGGAATTAGAAGACAACAAGAATAGAATTGTTGATACACTAAACAATTATAAAATTGGGATCAGTAGTATCAAAGCAACCGTTGGTCCAACAGTAACGCTTTATGAAATCATTCCAGAAGCAGGAATACGCATTTCAAAAATTAAAAATCTTGAAGACGATATCGCTCTTTCGCTTTCGGCCCTAGGCATTCGTATCATTGCACCAATACCAGGACGTGGAACTATCGGTATTGAAGTTCCAAATAAAAATGCAACTATCGTTTCGATGAATTCGGTAATTGCTTCTCAAAAATTTCAGAACTCTGAAATGGAACTTCCAGTCGCTTTAGGCAAAACTATCAGTAATGAAACTTTTGTTGTCGATTTGGCCAAAATGCCACATTTGCTAATGGCTGGAGCTACAGGACAAGGGAAATCTGTAGGATTAAATGCAGTGTTGACTTCATTACTTTACAAAAAGCATCCTGCTGAAGTCAAATTTGTTTTGGTTGACCCTAAAAAAGTTGAATTGACATTATTCAATAAAATAGAGCGTCATTATTTGGCCAAACTCCCCGACTCTGAAGATGCTATAATCACAGACAATACAAAAGTAATCAACACTCTAAATTCGCTGTGTATCGAAATGGACAACCGCTACGATTTGCTCAAATCGGCATTTTGTAGAAATATTAAAGAATATAACACCAAATTTAAAGCTAGAAAATTAAACCCAAATGACGGGCATAAATTTTTACCATATATCGTTTTGGTGGTGGATGAATTTGCAGACTTGATTATGACTGCTGGCAAAGAAGTTGAAACCCCAATTGCGCGATTGGCACAACTCGCAAGAGCTATTGGAATTCATTTGATTATCGCCACACAACGCCCCTCTGTAAATGTAATCACAGGAATAATAAAAGCCAACTTCCCAGCGCGAATTGCTTTTAGAGTAACCTCAAAAATTGATTCTAGAACAATTTTAGATAGCTCTGGTGCCGACCAGTTGATTGGTAGAGGTGATATGCTCTATACACAGGGTAATGATTTGGTACGTATCCAATGTGCTTTTGTTGATACGCCCGAAGTTGAACGACTCACAGCGTTTATAGGCGCACAAAAAGCCTATGCTAGCGCATACATTTTACCAGAATACATTAGTGAAGAATCTGGCACAAGTCTTGATATTGATATCAACGACAGAGATAAACTTTTTCGTGAAGCTGCAGAAGTTATTGTTACTGCGCAACAAGGTTCGGCATCATTACTTCAACGCAAATTGAAATTGGGCTACAACCGTGCAGGACGACTGATAGACCAATTGGAAGCTGCTGGAATCGTAGGGCCTTTTGAAGGTAGCAAAGCACGACAAGTTTTGGTCTCTGATTTAGTAGCACTAAATCAATTATTAGATAATGAAGCATCTACACCAAATTTATAGCTACAACGCAGAACGTTTAACATGGCTATTTCAAAACTGCTTTAAGCAAATCCATACCAATGAAAAACAATAATTTTAAACACAAAAAATTCATTCAAGTTTATAGTCTTCTTTTCGCATTTTTAATGAGCAGTATAAGTTTTGCTCAGTCCAAAGATCCAAAAGCCAAACAACTTTTGAATGAAGTCAATGCGAAAGTTAATAGCTACGACAATATTCAAATTTCTTTTAAATATGTTTTAGAAAACGAATCGGAAAATATTCGTCAAGAAACCAAAGGGAAAGTAACTTTGGAAGGTGATAAATATGTGCTAGATGTTTTGGGAATTCAACGTATTTATGATGGTGAAACACTATACACCATCAGTCCAGAAGACGAAGAAGTCACAATTTCTAAAGAAAATCCAGATGAAGAAAACACCATAGCACCAAGTCAATTATTATCTTTTTTTGAATCTGGTTATAATTATACTTTAGACATCATACAAGACAAAATGGGTCGAAAAATTCAGTACATCAAACTTACGCCAATTGATTCCTCTTCTGAAGTGAAATTTGCTTTGCTTGGTATTGATATTAAAACAAAACATATCTACAATCTGATTGAAATTGGAGAAAATAAGACCAAAACAACATTAAATGTATTAGAATTTATCACGAATACTCCCCTTCCACAATCTTTTTTTACCTTTGACGCCTCTAAATACAGCGCTTATTATATCAATAATTTAGACTAAGGCAAAATTTGAAAATTCTAGACCGCTACATACTATCGACCTATTTAAAGTCATTCTTTAGTGTCTTTACTATTCTGATGTTTATATTTTTACTGCAATCGGTATGGGTATATATTTCTGAACTTGCTGGAAAGGATTTGGAGTTTGATGTCATTCTTAAGTTTTTGATTTATGTATCTCCACGAATTGTTGTTTTGGTACTGCCATTGACAGTACTTTTGGTTTCTATCATGGTTTTCGGAAATTTTGCAGAAAATTATGAGTTTGCAGCCATGAAATCTACAGGAATTTCTTTGCAACGTGCCATGAAAAGCTTGAGTGTTTTTATTGTATTTCTATCGATAGTCAGTTTTTTCTTTGCCAATAATGTCATTCCACTAGCAGAATATAATTTCTTTAATTTACGCCAAAATATTGCTCGAGTAAAACCCGCGATGATTGTTGCCGAGGGGCAATTCAATCAAATCCAAGATATCAATATAAAAGTCGCCAAAAAGAGTGGTGAAAATGGTCAGTTTTTAGAAGATGTTATCATTCATCAAAAAAAAGGGAATTCATCGGGAAACTACACAGTAATCAAATCCAAAACAGGAGAATTTTACAGCGATGAATCTTCCGATCTTATTCAACTTATTTTGTATGACGGTAATTACTATGATGAAATTCAACCTGCCAATTATCAAAAACGAACAAAAAACAGACCGCAAGTCAAAAGTACTTTTGAACGCTATGTCATCAACATTGATATTTCAAAATTTAATGATGTCGATTTTGATAAAAAAAACACCAATGCGCGATACAATATGCTTGGAGTCGCCGAATTGAATACGACGATTGATTCACTTTACAACACAAAACGTGAAACCATAGATGAGTTTTCAAAAAATATGCTCACTCGCTCGCATCAAATGAACTTAAAATTGAATTATAACTATAAAGAAAAAGATTCTATTGCTGATGTACCAGAAAAAATAACAGACCTTTTTACACAGAAAAAAGCCATTCAACTATACGATTTGGCCATTTCGTCTGTCAATTCTGCTCAAGATGATATAAAAGTAAAATCAAAAGCGCTGTTTATTGCTTCTATGAATATCAATAAACATATTGTTGCATTGCACGATAAATTTGCACTAGGCCTCATGTGTATCATTTTATTTTTTGTTGGTGCACCTCTAGGGGCATTAATTAGAAAAGGTGGGATTGGACTTCCATTGGTTATTGCTATACTCATCTTTTTGACCTATCACTTTATTAGTATTTTTGCTAAAAATAGTTCAGAAGACAACAGCTTAGATCCTGTTTTTGCCACATGGTTGGCAGGTTTAATTATGCTTCCTTTTAGTGTGTATCTTACCAGTAGAGCAACGAGAGACAGAGCATTATTGGATGTGGATTCGTTATTGATTCCAATGAAACAAAAATTAGTAAAGTCCTCTGTAATAACTGAAATTCAAATTGAAAATGAATCTATCAACACCAAAAACCTTGAACATTTTGAGAATGATAAATTGATTGATTTAGTAAAAAATTACAGACACTATGGGCTTGGTATATCACATAAAGCCAATGCACTTCAAGTTCTTAGCAAAAGAGGAATTACAGAACTAGAATTAAAACTTTCAGGAAATCTAAGTAACGAATCTTACGAATCTGGAATACGCCATATGCAGGATTATCACGAGAATGCAACACTAGCAAATTATGCACATATCGCACTTCTTGTTTTTGGAATTTCCGGCTTGATTTTGAATAATAATGGCCTGCCAACATTGGGAAAAATTATGGTAACGATCGGTGTTTTGTCTGCAGTATTATTTTTTATTTTATTTCCAAAAGTCTTAAAAAATCAATCTGAATTCTATACACTTTTGAAAAAGAAATTTATGACTCACAATGTCGTTTTCATCATTTTAGCCCTTCCACTATTCTTCTTGTACAGACTTTATTTTAATAAAAAAATGAATGAAGATTTAACTAAAATTTCATAAGTTTTACTATTGATATTTTATCTTTGCAAAAAATAATTTATGACGACAACACAAAAATCAACTGCATTGCAAAAACTCAACACTATTGAAGAGGCAATAGCAGACATCAAAAAAGGAAAAGTTGTCGTTGTTGTCGATGATGAAAATCGAGAAAATGAAGGCGATTTTATTGCAGCTGCAGAAGCTGTAACGCCAGAAATGATAAATTTTATGGCAACGCATGGCCGTGGACTTATATGTGCTCCACTAACAGAATCACGTTGCGAAGAATTAGATTTATATATGATGGTTCAAAACAATACTGTTTTGCATCACACACAATTTACCGTTTCTATAGATTTAATTGGACATGGATGTACGACAGGAATTTCGGTTTCTGATCGTGCAAAGACAATTAAATCTCTAGTAGATCCAGAAACAAAACCTCAAGATTTGGGGCGTCCAGGGCATATTTTTCCACTAAAGGCAAAAAATGGTGGCGTTTTACGGCGAACGGGGCATACAGAGGCAGCGGTAGATTTGGCACGTCTTGCGGGCTTTCAACCTGCAGGTATTTTGGTTGAAATTCTAAACGAGGATGGTACCATGGCTCGATTGCCACAACTTATTAAGGTGGCTCAAAAATTCGATTTAAAAATTATTTCTATCGAAGATCTTGTTGCCTATCGTATGCAACACGATTCGCTCATTTCTAAAAAACAAGATTTTCAAATCGAAACCCGATTTGGAACTTTTCGACTGAGAGCATATCAACAAACAACAAATGATGCTGTTCATATTGCACTTACAAAAGGCCAATGGTCTGACGGTGAAGCCATTCCAACACGCATCAATTCTACTCTTGTTAATAATGATATTTTGGGTACACTCACCAATAATGCCGATAAGAAATTAGACGACATGTTTAAGGTGATTAACAACAAAGGAAAAGGTGCTATAATTTTTATCAATCAGAATTCTAGTCCTCAAAAAACCCTAAAGCGTTTGAATATTTTAAAAGAAATTCAAAAAAGTGATGAAGTCGTCAAAGCGCCAAACATCAGTATGGACGAAAAAGACTTTGGAATTGGCGCACAAATTCTTCATGATTTGAATATTAATAAAATCAATTTGATTTCCAATAGCAAACAAAAAAAGCGTGTTGGAATGATTGGTTACGGTTTAGAAATCATCGATTATATCAATTATTAACCTATAGCATCTTTGATGCAATTTGCCATTGTTTCAGCTCTTTTTTGAGCCTCTTCTTCTGTCCAAGATAATTTAATCAAACAAGAGATATTTCTTCCTATATAATGATCTGATTTAGAAAAGTCTTTGTCTTTCAAATCATTCAATCCCTTTTTTAGGTGATCTGATAATGGATATAAGGATGATTTGTTTTTGAGATGCTCCCATTTTCGTATGTAATGCCAGTTATTATCAAAATAATGAAAACAAGCGTCGATACCATTGTCTTTAAACAATTGATTCACTGTTCGTGCAGTGTTCAAATCCTTTAAAAAGAAATTTAAAAACGCATAACTTTCCTCACCGCCATCGGGAACAGTTCGGAATGTTAGGCCATCTAGAGGTTCTAAAGCGGTTCTTAGAATGGTGTAATGCTTTTTTTGAAGCGCCAAAAAATCATCTAACCGTCTAAATTGCGCCAATCCAACGGCGGCATTTAATTCAGAAATACGAAAATTATAGCCCAAAAACGGATGGGCCTCTGCCCCACGGTCAGCACCTGAATGGTCGTGTCCATGATCGCTAAAATGATCGAGGTGTTTGGCATAGGTTTCGTTATTGGTAATAACACCACCGCCCTCGCCACAGGTTACTGTTTTTACAAAATCAAAAGAAAAACAACCCAAGTCACCAATAGTACCAAGAACTTTGCCTTTGTATGTGCCTCCGATCGCTTGACATGCATCTTCAATTAACACTAAATTATACTGCTTGCAAATGGATTTCAAAGCGTCAAGATTGGCCATACTCCCACACATGTGTACTGGCATAACGGCTTTAGTATTTGGAGTGATAGCGGCCTCAACAGCAGCAATATCAAGGGTTAGGGTGTCATCAATATCAACAATTACAGGAGTTGCTCCAGTCATCATAATAGCTTCAAAACTGGCGACAAATGTAAAACTTGGCATGATCACTTCGTCTCCAGTGCCAATTCCAGATGCAGCAAGTGCCATGCTTACAGCAGCTGTTCCGCTACTGACCAACTGCGCATGATTGATATCAAAACGTTTTTGAATGGCTTGCTCTAAGTCTTTGGCTTTCCAATGGCCTTTTCTTAGACCATCAAAACCATAACGCATCAAAACGCCAGAGTCTAACACATCGTTGACTTCTTTGCGTTCTGCATCACCAAAAAGTTCAAATCCAGGCATAATTAATTAATTTCGGTTATAGATTCAGAAATGGGTTTTCGGACTTTTTTCATCGCTGCAAAAGGGTCGTCCTCGGCTCTATAGCCCATTGGCATGATTAGCACAGAACGCAAACCTTTGGCTTTTAAATCAAAATAGGCATCATATTTATCGGGCTCAAATCCTTCCATAGGGCAGGCATCAATATTAAGGTCTGCACAAACCGCTAATAAATTACCCATAGCTAGATACGCTTGTTTGGCGCCCCAAAGGTGTATTTCTTCTGCTGATTTGGCACCAAAACTGTCTATAATATGAGTTCTAAAAGAAGCTAAAATTTCATCTGGTGTTTTGCGAATAGTTTTGATGCGATCGAAATATTCAATTACATAATCGGCATCTAAAGTTGTTTTGACGCAAAAAATAGCCAAATGAGAGGCTTGTTCTACTTGTTGCTGATTCATGGATATTGGAACAAGCTCCTTTTGAATAGCTTTGTTGTGCACCAACAAAAGCTGAACAGGTTGTAGTCCATATGATGTCGCTGTAAGGTTGAAGCCTTCTTTTATGTTTTCAATATCGGCAGCAGAAATGACTTTGGAAGTGTCAAATTTCTTGGTTGCATAGCGCCATTTGAGGGCTTTTAGTAAACTCATAAATTTTGTTTTATGCAAAAATAGGAAATTTTAAAGCGATGATGACTTAATGAAATTTTAAAATTTTTATATATTTACAACGAATAAGGTCCCAAATTTATTCTACAAACTATGAAAAACTTATACTTTCTGTAGATTTTATTTTTTTGAAGACTTTTGGAACCTAATCAGCAACGCTGAATTTTAGCTCAACGTCTAAAAAACACATTTGCCTACTTAAAATGAAAATAAAATACAAAAAGACAACATGGATTGTCAACTTAATTGCAGCACTCGTTTGGTTATTCTACTTTGGAATAATTGTTTTTGAAAAAGAAGAACCTAATTGGATAGATTACGGATGGATAGTGATCTCTCTAATTTATTTTGGACTATATTTTTATCAAGTAAAATATGATTACATCACCATCGAAAATGATACAATTAGAGTCCATGGGCCACTGGGCAAAAAACTGAAACTAAAAGACATCAAAAGAATAAGAAAATTTGCAGGTGATTATATCATAAAATCGGATCAAACCGAAATAACAATAAACACCAAAATAATCGATTCGGATGCATTACATAAATTAAATACAGAATTAGAAAAACTAAATATGTATTGGATATGATCGAACTTCAAATTTTGTCAGGTCTATGACTTTGAGAAACATTTTAAAAAAAGTAAAATATGAAATATAAAAGATGGGTATAAACAAAAAATCAGATTTAGAAACTTATTTCAGAACGAATAATTCTAGGTTGATTCATAAATGGATTCATTATTTTGATATTTATGAGCGTCATTTTAATAAATTTCGAGATACCGAAGTTGTTATACTTGAAATAGGTGTTTCACACGGGGGTAGTCTTCAAATGTGGAAAGATTATTTTGGTGAAAAAGCAACAATTTTTGGGGTTGATATAGATCCAAGATGTAAAGATTTTGAAGAAGAAAACATAAAGATATGTATTGGCTCTCAATCTAATAGATCATTTTTGAGAGCGCTCAAGAAAAAAATTCCAAAAGTTGATATTCTTATAGATGACGGTGGTCATACCATGGAACAGCAAATCGTTAGTTATGAAGAGTTGTTTTGTCATGTAAAAGAGAATGGAATATATGTATGTGAAGACCTTCATACATCGTATTGGCTTCGATATGGCGGAGGGCATAAACGAAGAGGTACATTTATTGAGTATAGCAAAAATTTTATTGATCATTTAAATGCATTTCATTCCGAACAAAAAAGTTTGCAAGTTAGTGCTTTTACAACCTCTGTTGATTCTATACATTATTATGACAGCATGATAGTCATCGAAAAACGAAAAATTGAAGCCCCTTGTGATGAACAAACCGGCATTGCCTCCTTTAGAAATGAGGGGCATCAAAAAAGGACTAAAACGCAGAAAATAAAAGAGAAATATCGCATATTCTTTTTAACCAAAATAAATAAGATTTTAAGATTTTTTGGACAATCTGGATTTATTTGGAAGTAAACAGCACAAAAGACCGAAACTTTTGGTGGCGAGATTCCTTTACAAAGCTAAAGGGTTGACAGGCCTTAAAGCAAAAACCCACAACATTTGTTGTGGGTTTTCTTTTGCGGAGAAAGAGGGATTCGAACCCCCGGAGGTGTGACCCTCAACAGTTTTCAAGACTGCCGCATTCGACCACTCTGCCATTTCTCCTAATGCGAGTGCAAATATAAGTGGGTTTTATGTTCTTTTCAAATAGTTTTTGGATTTATTTTTTTTTCCTCTTCATTTCTGTGAATTTAATTTTAAAAAAACTAAAGGTCCATACTTAATTATTCGTATTTTAGGATTATGAAATGGAACATCGCCCTGCAGGATTTTGAACACTATTTAAAACTTGAACGTGGCTTGTCGGAGCATACCGTTGTCAATTATCGAATGGATGTTCAAAAGTTGATGTCATTTTTAGAAACCCATAAAAAAACGTTTAGTCCTATAAGTATTGACCTTGAAACCGTTCAAATTTTTTTATATGAATTGGCCAAAACAGTAAATGCACGGACACAGTCGCGAGTTATTTCTGGCCTGAGAAGCTTTTTTGAATATCTTATTTTTGAAAACTACAGAACAGACAATCCTTTGGAGCAAATTGAAGCACCAAAAATTGGACGAAAACTCCCCGATACGCTTTCTGTTTTAGAAATTGATTCCATTGTAGGAGTAATTGATTTGAGCACTCCGCTTGGAGAACGCAACAGGGCGATTATTGAAACGTTGTACAGTTGTGGTTTGCGTGTGAGTGAACTTACCAATTTAAAACTCTCTGACTTGTTTTTTGACGAAGGTTTTATTAAAGTGACTGGAAAAGGCAACAAACAACGTTTTGTTCCTATAGGGAAACACACACAAAAAGTCATTAATCTCTACAAAAACCATGCGCGTATGTCCTTGAAAATAGATCCCCAGCACATGGACACACTTTTTTTAAATCAACGTGGAAAGCAACTCACTCGTGCTATGATTTTTACAATCGTAAAAACCTATACCCAAAAAGCAGGGATTCAAAAAACAATTTCGCCACATACTTTCCGTCATTCTTTTGCCACACACATTTTAGAAAATGGAGCAGATTTACGTGCAATTCAAGTGATGTTAGGACATGAGAGCATTACCACAACAGAAATTTATATGCATGTGGATAAAAGCCACTTGAAAGATGCCATAACCGCCTTTCATCCTCGAATGCAAAAAAAGCAGTCACCTTAAAAACAACTGCTTTTTTCAATGGTTTTATTTTAAAAAATTACTTAGCAATATTAACGGCTCGCGTTTCGCGTATTACCGTGACTTTAACTTGACCAGGATACGTCATTTCAGTTTGAATTTTTTGAGAAATTTCAAACGACAGTCGGCTTGCATTATTGTCATCTACTTGCTCACTTTCAACAATCACACGCAATTCTCTACCCGCCTGAATCGCATAGGCCTTTTGTACACCATTAAAGTTAAATGCAATTTGCTCCAAATCTTTTAAACGCTGTATATACGAATCTAATACTTGACGTCTTGCCCCTGGCCTTGCTCCAGAAATAGCATCACAAACCTGAACAACCGGAGAGAGTAAAAACTTCATTTCAATCTCATCGTGGTGTGCTCCAATAGCGTTACAAACTTCGGGTTTTTCACCATATTTCTCTGCCCATTGCATTCCCAAAATAGCATGAGGTGTTTCCATATCAACTTCTGCATCTGGAACTTTACCAATATCGTGCAGTAGTCCAGCACGTTTGGCAAGTTTTGGATTTATCCCCAGTTCTGCCGCCATAATTCCGCAAAGTTTAGCAACTTCTCTGGAGTGTTGCAGTAAGTTTTGACCATACGATGAACGGTATTTCATACGTCCAACAGTTTTAATCAATTCTGGGTGCAAACCATGAATTCCTAAATCAATAACGGTACGTTTTCCAACCTCTATGATTTCTCTTCCGATTTGCTTTTCAGTTTTGCGCACTACTTCTTCTATTCGTGCAGGATGAATACGTCCATCTGTTACCAATTTATGCAAAGATAGGCGTGCAATTTCACGACGAACAGAATCAAAACAAGATAAAATGATGGCTTCTGGTGTGTCATCAACAATAATCTCAACACCTGTTGCGGCTTCAAGCGCTCTAATATTTCGTCCTTCTCGACCAATAATTCGACCTTTCATATCGTCCGATTCTATATTAAAAACAGAAACACAATTATCAATGGCTTCTTCTGTTCCTACACGTTGAATGGTATTGATAATAATTTTTTTGGCGTCTTGTTCTGCTGTCAGTTTGGCCTCTTCCATTTTGTCTTGAACATAGGCCATAACATCATTTTTGGCCTCTGCTTTAAGGGATTCTACAAGTTGAGATTTGGCCTCATCGGCAGAAAGTCCAGAAATAACCTCTAATTGTTGGACATGGCTTTTATGCATTTTGTCTAATTCCTCTTGGCGCTTTTCTATGATAGCAACTCTTTGGCCATACTCTTTCTTTTTGACTTCAAGTTCGTTGTTTAATTTTTTATTTTTTGAAAGTTCTGATGAAATTTGTGATTCCTTATCTCGAGTTCTTTTTTCGGATTCCGCCATTTTTTTATCTCTAGATAAGATCACTTTTTCGTGCTCAGATTTTAGTTCTAAAAATCGTTCTTTGGCTTGAAATATTTTATTTTTTTTGATGTTTTCACCTTCAGATTTGGCTTTAGAAATGATGTCTTTGGCTAATCGCTCTGCATTTCTGGTTATTTGTGAAGCATTATTTTTATCTCTTATTTTAGAAATTACAAGTCCAATGATAAGCCCCAAAACAGCAGCTCCAGCACCTATAAATAGTATATTTTGATCCATTTTTATGTTATTAATTTAAAAAAAAAGCCTGTAGAGATCTGGGTTTTGTATAAACTCCTAATGAACAGGATTTGGGGTTGAAAAGCTGATCAAGGGTCTGCGACAAGGCAGCATGCTTTTACAACTTAAACGGACCCCATTTATAGAATTCTCGTTGAGTTTATCAAAAAATTGACCAATACAGGCAGTATGTATTATTATATTTTAAAGAACGTTGGTGTTTAAGTGTTGTTCTAGTCGTGCATCCAAATCCAAAAGACGTTTTTCTAGGGTTTCACTTAAACTGTTTTTATTTATTTTTGTTTGCTCTGTTTCAGCGGCAAATTGTAAGGCACACATGGCCAAAACATCTTGCTTGTCTTGAACAGAATAGCTTTGTTCAAACTTTTTTACGGTTGTTTCTATCTTTTGAGCGGCCAATCGCAAACCCTCTTCTTGGTCTGGTGCTATTGTCAGTGGGTAAACCCGATTGGCAATAGATAACTTGATTTTTAATTGCTCACTCATTAGCTATTATTTAGTCCGATAAACTAGCTATACAATCGTTTATCTCTTTGATCAAAGCATTTATTTTGAGCTTTGAAGCTCTTTTGTCTTCGTTACTGCCTAGCATCGAACTTGCAATTTTCAAAGCCTCAAACTCGTCTTGCTTTTTTTCAAGCAATTGATGTTGGTCTTTGTTTTGAGATTTTAATATTTCAATCTCTTTTTTTAGAGCTGCATTTTCTTCTTTCAAAAGTCCAAACTGATCAATGATCCTGTCTATTTTTTCTTCTAGCGTTTGGACAATATTTTCAATTTTGCTCATTTACAAATTCAATACCTTATTTCACAAATTTAGCATTCCGCGTTCAAAATCGCAATTTCTATGACTATTAATTTTAAATAATTTAAGCCAACCAATACTTTGCTTTTTATTTTCAATTCAATATTTTAGCTAAAGATCATACTTATGAAATTTTTTACATTTTTTTGTTTTTTGTGTTCTATATATACCACAGCACAAACCCCCTACCCGCAGGACTATTTTCGATCGCCTTTGGATATTCAATTGGTGCTTTCTGGTACCTTTGCAGAGTTACGCTCCAATCATTTCCACTCTGGATTAGACATCAAAACCAACGGAAAGCAAGGTTTAAAAGTATATGCAGCGGCGGCTGGATATGTGAGTCGTATTAAAATTTCACGTTATGGGTACGGAAAGGCGTTATATATCACCCACCCCAATGGATACACAAGCGTATATGCACATCTTCAAAAATTTTCTTCAGAAATTGAAGCTTTTGTCAAAAAACGACACTATCTAAAAGAACAATTTGAAATAGAGCTTTTTCCAAAATTAAATGCACTAAAGGTAAATGCTAACGACGTCGTTGCATTTTCTGGAAATACAGGGGGGTCTTCTGGACCGCATTTGCATTTTGAAATTAGAGATAAGCAAGAACGTCCTATGAACCCCATGCTTTTTGGATTGGATATTAAAGACACAACCGCACCCCAACTTTATGAGCTTTTTGCCTATCCGATTTCAGAAGATAGTCATATTGATGGAGAACAAAAAAAGAAAAAAATAAGACTTAGAAAACAGCCTGATGGAAGTTTTATTGCAGCCCCTATATCATCTTATGGAACGATTGGATTTGGGATTGTAGCTAACGATAGACAAGATTATGCTCCTAACAAAAATGGTGTTTCAAAAATTGAAACTTATTTTAATGGCCAAAAATCAATTGAAGTTGATTTCAAACGGTTTTCTTTTAGTGAAACCAAGCATATCAACCGCTATATTGATTATGGGCATTATCGAACCAAAAAAAGAAAAATACAAAAGTTATTTATCGAAAAAAATAACCCTTTAAGTCTCTTTACTTATGAAAGAGAAAAGGGAAAATTGATGATTAATGACCGTACAAATTCATCGTATTCCATAAAAATTAAAGACTTCAAAGACAATACAACTTCCGTTCAAATACCTATTGTAGGAACATTTCAACCCATCAATAATACAGACGAGATTCCTTTAAGTTACACTTATATTAATGCTTCTGAAGAAGTTCTATTAGAAGAAAATTCGATACAAGTAGACATTCCAGCCCATGCACTATATGATGACATTTTTTTAGATTTTCAAGTAAAAAATGATACGCTTAGGATACATCAACCAACTGTTCCGCTAAAAAAATCGATGACCATAAAATTTGATGTAAGCCACTACAATCCCGATGACTTGAATCACCTCTACATTGCGAGTGTTTCGAAGTATGGAAAATTATATTATACATCAACAAAACGCAAAGGCTCAACGCTCTATGCAAGAACAAAATACTTTGGGACTTACACCCTAGCAAGTGATAAAGAAGGGCCTACAATTGTACCCTTAAACTTCAAAAATGGAAGTTGGTTGAGCAAATACCGCTATTTGAAAATTAAAATATCTGATGCCATTTCTGGAATTAAAAATTTCAGAGCCACAGTCAATGGAAAATGGATTTTGATGGAGTACGACGCCAAAACCAATACACTGACACATGACTTCAACGACGAGGTTGTTGTGGACACCAAAAATAATTTAAAGCTCATTGTCACAGATAATGTGGGAAATAGTTCTAAATTTGAAACAATATTTTATAGAAAATAAACACCTTAAAGTTTGAAAACCAATTATTTACATTTATTCTTTGTTATTTTTCTCATGGGTCAATTTCAAATGTTGGCACAAACGGCTACGCTTCGTGGAATTCTACTCGATGAATTGAATACCCCTATCGAAAATGCAAATATATCTACTAATAATGTTGGAACAACTTCAAATTCTAATGGATTTTATAGTTTAAAAATCCCTGCTAACAAAGAGGTCAGTGTAGTATTTTCTCATGTCAGCCACAAATCTGTTCGTGTTATTTTTAACCTAAAAAATGGTCAAGAATTTGAATTTAATCCTATATTAAAAATAGAGGTTGAGCAAATTGAAACTGTAGTCATTACTGGAACAAAACGTTCTGATTTTGAGGGTGTTACTACGATTTCGCCTCAAATTATTCGAACCATAAAAGGGGCGCAACCTGGTGTAGAAAATTTACTAAAGACATTAGCAGGAGTTAATATTTCAAATGAATTGAGTACGCAATATTCTGTGCGTGGTGGTAATTTTGATGAAAATTTAGTGTATGTGAATGGTATCGAAGTTTACAGGCCTTTTTTGGTGCGCTCTGGCCAACAAGAAGGACTTAGTTTTGTCAATACAGATATGGTTCAAGATTTACAGTTTTCTGCTGGCGGATTTCAAGCCAAATATGGTGATAAACTTTCATCGGTTTTGGATATTACCTATAGGAAACCAACAGAATTTGGCGTTCGTGCCGATTTTAGTCTTTTGGGCGGAAGTATCACTGCTGAAGGTGTAAGTAAAAACAATAAACTATCAGCTCTTGTTGGATTGCGTTACAGAGATAATACATTGTTGGTGGATGCAAAAGAAACACAAACCAATTATGAACCTCAGTTTTTGGATGCACAGACTTATTTGAACTATAAAATAAGCTCTAAGTTTGATTTAAGTTTTTTGGGAAATATTTCTTCAAACTCCTATAATTATGCTCCAAAAACACGACAAACAAATTTTGGCACCCTTCAAAATCCCATTGCACTTTTGGTGTTTTATGAAGGCCAAGAGGAAGACAAATACAATACTTATTTTGGAGCACTAAAAGGCTCATATCAAGTGAATGAGAATTTAAGTTTACAGTTAATTACCTCTAGTTTTCATACGACAGAACAAGAGTATTTTGATATTTTGGCACAATATAGATTGGGCGAAGTCAATAGTAATATTGGAGATGAAAACTTGGGAGAAGTTGAATTTTCAGAAGGTATAGGAGGACAAATTAATCATGCAAGGAACGATTTGGATGCATTGATTACAACTGTTGAACACCGAGGAGACTTCAAAAAAAATAAGAACCACTTTCAGTGGTCTATCAAATATACAAATGAAGATATTCGAGATCGTGTTGTCGAATGGGAAGTGATAGATTCCGCTGGATTTTCTATTAATCCTCCAAACTTAGATCAATTTGATAATCAACCTTATACACCAAATACAGGGCCTCTTGCCCCCTATGAAAATACGAGAGCAAGAAATGCTACTACAGTAGAACGCCTTCAGGCATTTGCACAATGGAGTAAGCGCAGTACGTTGGGTTCAAATGAAGTGTTTTATAACTTTGGTGTACGCACACATCAATGGAATGTTAGCGGTCAAAATATCAACTCCAAACAACAACTGGTGTTTAGTCCAAGAGCGCAATTTAGCATCAAACCTAATGGCAAAAAAGATATGCTCTATAGACTCAGCGGTGGGATGTACTACCAACCGCCATTTTACAGAGAATTGCGTGATGTAAACGGCGCTGTAAATAGTAATGTAAAAGCGCAACGCTCTGTCCATATTGTTGCTGGACATGAGTATAGTTTTCAGCTTTGGAATCGGCCTTTTAAATTGATTTCTGAAGCATATTATAAGCAGCTTTCAAATGTTAATCCATACACCGTAGAGAATGTCCGTATTCGTTATGCAGCCAATAATGACGCAAAAGCATATGCCTATGGGCTAGATGTGCGCTTAAATGGTGAGTTTGTTGCGGGAACAGAATCTTGGTTTTCATTTGGATATCTAAAAACGGAAGAAGCCATAGAAGGAAGAAATTTTATTGCGAGGCCGATGGATCAACGCTTAAAATTTGGAGTACTTTTTCAAGATTATGTTCCTAAACTACCAAACATGAAAATGTATCTTAATTTAGTGTACAATACAGGAGTGCCAGGCGGATCACCGAGTTATGCAGATGTATACAGTTACCAAAACAGACTGCCAGATTATAAGCGTGCAGATATTGGGATGTCTTATGGTATTGTTAGCGCCAAAAATAGGGTGAAAAGTGGGTGGAAAAAGTACTTCAAAGAATTGGCCGTTGGCATAGAAATTTACAATATTTTTGATGTGCAAAACTCAATTACCAATACGTGGGTAAGGGATGTGTATTCAAAACGTCAATACTCTATTCCAAATTATTTGACCCCAAGAGTATTTAATGTCAGATTAAATATGCGCTTTTAGGCAGACTATTAAACTAGAGTTTTAAGAATATCGACCACAATGTCTAATTCTTCTTTGGTGTTAAAAGAACTAAATGAGAAGCGAATAGACGGTTTTTTCAGGTCTTCTTCGGAAAGAAATTCTGATAGTACATGAGACCCTTTATCGCTACCGCTTTGGCAGGCACTTCCTTTCGAACAGGCAATTCCTTTGAGGTCCAGTTGAAATAAAAATAAAGGTGCTTTTTCTGCCGAAACAGGCAAACAAACATTAACTAAGGTATAGGTGCTTTTTTCTAAATCATCACAACAACCATTAAATTTTATGCCAGGTACTTCAGCTTTGAGCCGTTTGATGAAATAAGATTTTAGCTCACTAATATATTGAGTTTCAGCCTCTAAATGTGCGTAGGCAATAGCCAAAGACTCATCCAGACCAACAATGTCGTGCAAACTTTCTGTGCCAGCTCGGTATCCGCGTTCTTGCGAACCTCCTGTAATTATGGGTTGTAATCCTAAACCATTTCTAACAAAAGCAAATCCTATGCCTTTTGGGCCATGAAATTTATGTGCACTCGCAGCCAAAAAATCAATTGGAATTTTTTCTAAATCTAAATGATAATGACCTACAGATTGGACGGTATCACTGTGAAACAAAACCTTATACTTTTTACATAATTCTGCAACAAATTTTAAGTCCAAAATTGTTCCGATTTCATTGTTGATATGCATTAACGAAACCAAAGTTTTTTCTGAAGAATTCATTAATAATTCTTCCAAGTGTTTCAAATCGACTTCTCCGTGTTCTGTAATATGAACATAACTGACTTTGATATCTGAAGACACTTGTAAAGCATCAATGGTATGCCCTACTGCATGGTGTTCAATTTTAGATGAAATGATATGTTTCACTCCCAAATCGCAAACTGCAGATCGTAACACAAGATTATCGGCTTCTGTTCCACCAGAGGTGAAAATAATTTCTGAGGGTTTTACATTAAAATATGAAGCAATCCTTTTGCGGCATTGTTCAAGTACAGATTTTGAAGAACGACCAATGCTGTGTGTCGATGATGGATTGCCATAAGTAGATTTTAAAATATCGGCCATTGTATCCGCAACTTCTTTGCGAACACATGTTGTGGCGGCACTGTCTAAATAAATGGGGGTCATTTGTAATGTTTTAATTTAAACAAAAATAATCAAATTAAATAATTGACAATAACATTAAATTTATTTCTTAATTCTTTTACTTTTGTAACAAATAGTTGAATTATGCGCAATTGGTTATGTTTCTTTTCGGTCTTACTTCTCACAACAGCCTGTGATGATGGTGATGTGATCGATATTCGTTTAGATTTTGATAAAGAATTATCCCTATGTGAAATTCAAACTGCCAATCAAGGTTCTGGTATTACTTCAAGTTTTTTGTTTTATGACACCAGAGAAGATCCTTTTGAATCGCTTACACTTTTGATTCCAAGAACTACCGCCACAGAAGCTATGTTCAACCCTGCAGCATCTGGCGATACGCAAACAATTACAATTGATGGTACTAATGTTCAGTTTCATTACAGAGCCTACAATGGCGATCCCAATGCATTAATTTGCGCTGTAATTCCTCCAGCTGGTGTAGCAGTTACAAATAGCTATTCTTCTAGTAGTGGATCAGCACAATTTATTTCCACCTTTCAAGACGATGATAATGATGGAGTGCCAACCGCTTTGGAATTTGATGGCGATTCAGACGGAGATGGTATTCCCAACTACAAAGACAACGATGATGATGGCGATAATGTGCCAACAATTAATGAAAAACCAGACCCCAACAACGATGGCGATTTGACAGATGCACAAGATACAGATGGCGACACTATCCCCGATTATCTAGACAACGATGATGATGGTGATGGCACACTGACTATCAACGAAGATGAAAATGGAAATGGCAATCTTTTTGATGACATTGCAACAGGGGCTTCTTCTGCACGCTTTTTAGATGCTATTTTTGCGAATTCTTATGCTGTTCAAACAAATAATACTAATCAATTTCAACGTATTGTGACGATAACCATTACATTGAATAACATTGATATTTCTATACTCTCTGCAGATTCTTTGGCACTGGGCACCTACGAAACCACACTTTCTTTCTAGGATGGTCTGTTCTGAAAAATATAAACCTCTGTAGCACCATGTCCATATTTTTGATAATCTGCAGGGTAAAAGTCGATGCCCTCGTAGCGTTTCAATAGATATTCGAGTTCCAGTTTGAGTACCCCCTCTCCTACACCATGAATAAAAACAACACGTTGGATGCGTTTTGAAATGGCAAAATCCAAACGCCGTTTTGCCGTATCCAATTGTAAGTTGAGCATATCATGGTTTTGCATGCCCTTTGTAGAACTCAGCAGTTGATGGATATGAAGGTCCACTTCCATTGGTGGTGTTTGGCGTGCTTTTGTTTTTTTCTTTGGAATTTCAGCTCGTTTTTTTGAACTTTTTTCAGAAAGAATTTTTTGTAGGGATTGACCAGAAAATGAAGATGTATTCAAAAGATTGTCTTTAATCTTGACCAACTCCGAAGCGTCAAATGACAGTTCAAATCCAGCAGTAGTTTCAATGGTAACTGTAGGCCCTGAAACTTCAATAACACGTCCAGAAAGGTCATCATCTAAAACAGAAACCCTATCGTTTATTTTAAATTTCATATGAGAATTTATTCTTCTTCATCAGATTGAACCGCATACGGATTACACTCTGGTTTTTCGCCAATACCCTTGGAAATCATATACAATCCAACCACTAAAAAAAATAATCCAACAACTGAAATTAAAGTATTTGAATTGGAAAACAACTCAGCATATATAAGTAATATAACACCTAGTATAAATGCAAGATATTTTATGTAATTATGTTTCAAATTATGATGTAATTAGAGTGAGTTAAAAATAACATCTTTAGTTTAATTATCTTGAATATTGCATTTATTTTTTTATTCGATAAATTATTTATTAATTTGGGTCAGCGATCTGTGTATGACTTTAGAAAACTACATGTTACCTTGTTTAAGCAAAACCCTTTTTGGTTTTGAATGTATGGGTTGTGGATTTCAACGTGCTTTTATTCTTGTTTTTAAAGGCCATTTTGTGGACGCCTTTTTGATGTATCCAGCAATTTATCCTCTTCTTATGTTGGGGAGTATCATTATCATAAGTCGGTTTTATAAGTTTAAATTTTATCAAAAAAGCATCAATCTATTGTCTATTATTTCCGTTGGTGTCATTATGACGAACTATATCATTAAACAAATTATTTTATGAAAAAATCTTTAAATCCAACCCTAGTTTATATCCTTAGTATTCTAGGACTATTATGCTGTTGTTTTGGTGGTATTGGAATTGTGTTTTCTTTGCCTTCATACATAACAGCCACCAAAAAAGTTAAAGATGCACAGCTATATCCTGACGAATATGAAGGTAGCCTAAGCGCTATGGATACTGCAAAGACAGTTGCGCTTATTGTTCTTGTAATCAATACTTTATTCCTTTTGTGGACCCTCTATTCTTTGGCAACAAGCGACTTTAGCGAACTACAAGAAGAATGGCGTAAAGCTATGGAAGAAATAAATGCTACAAAGTAAAACTATGGTTTTATTTTGAAACTAATAAGCAGCATCAATCCTTAAACGTTGCTTGGTCATGTATTGGCAACTCGTCATAGCCCATATTAAATAATGTAAATCCAAAAATATCGGCGTATTGTTCGATGGTTTTACTCACTGGTGTTCCTGCTCCATGGCCTGCGTTAGTTTCTATCCGAATTAATGTAGGATTTGATCCCGTTTGCTTGCTTTGTAGTGCTGCGGCAAACTTAAAACTATGTGCTGGTACTACCCGATCGTCGTGATCGCCAGTGGTGACAAGGGTTGCTGGATAGCGAATACCTGATTTTACATTGTGAACAGGAGAATACCCTTTTAGGTATTCAAACATTTCTTTGCTATCTTCTGCTGTCCCATAATCGTAGGCCCAACCTGCACCAGCTGTAAAAGTATGGTATCGAAGCATATCGAGAACACCAACTGCTGGAAGTGCGACTTGCATTAGGTCTGGACGTTGTGTCATTGTAGCGCCAACAAGAAGACCTCCATTGGATCCTCCACGAATAGCAAGAAAATCACTTGACGTATAGTTATTAGCAATCAAATACTCTGCTGCAGCAATGAAATCATCAAAAACATTTTGTTTTTTCATTTGTGTTCCTGCATCATGCCATTCTTTACCATATTCTCCACCGCCACGAAGATTGGGCACAGCATAAATACCGCCTTGCTCCAACCAAACCGCATTGGTGACACTAAAGCTTGGATTCAAACTGACGTTAAATCCACCATAGCCATAAAGAATTGTAGGATTTTTCCCATTGAGTTGAAGCCCTTTTTTATGGGTAATCATCATAGGAATTTTGGTGCCGTCTTTAGAGTCATAAAACACTTGTTGACTTTCATAATCGGTGCTTTCAAAATCAATTTCTGGAGTCCAATACAACTCAGAGTCACCTGTCTCTACATTAAATTTGTAAATACTGGAGGGTGTTTTGTAATTTGTAAATGAATAAAAATCAATTTTTTCTTCTTTTTTTCCTCCAAATCCCCCTGCATTTCCAAGTCCAGGAAGGTTTATATCGCGTACAAAATTTCCTTCATAATCGTATTGTTTAACTTGAGATATGGCATCTACCATGTATTCTGCAAAGAAGTATCCACCACCTGTAGAAGGGCTTAGAACATGCGCTGTTTCTGGGATAAAATCCACCCAATATTTTGGATCTGGATTCTTGGCATCAACAGTAACTATTTTTTGATTTGGTGCATTTAAATTGGTAACTAAATATAATCTATCCCCAACATTATCAATGACATACGTATCACTTTTGGTGTGATCCAAAATGGTCACAATTGGGTTTTGAGGCGCATCCAAATTCTTGACAAAAAGTTTATTACCAGACGTTGAAACACTTGCTGAAATAATTAAAAACCGATTGTCCTCCGTCACTCTCGCTCCGATATAGCGATGCTTTTCGGATTGAGTCCCACCAAACACCAAAATATCATCGTCTTGAGAAGTCCCCATTTTGTGATAATACACTTTGTGTTGATCTGTTTTTGCAGAAAGCACACTGCCTTTGGGTCTATCATAACTCGAATAATAAAACCCTTCATCTTTGTACCAAGACATTCCGCTAAATTTTACATCAACTAAAGTGTCGCCAATTATGTTTTTGGTAACTACGTCCATAGTAATAATTTTTCGCCAATCACTACCACCCTCAGAAATACTATAGGCCAATAAATTGCCACTTTTAGAAAAGCTCGTACCGCCAAGCGATATGGTTCCATCTTCTTTGAATGTATTTGGATCAAGAAAAACACTGGCCGTTGAAGGATCTTCTCCAGTTTTGTAACGGTATATCACATATTGATTTTGAAGTCCATTGTTTTTATAGAAATATGTATAATCGGCTTCTTTAAAAGGCGAACCAATTTTTTCATAATTCCATAATTTTTCTAAACGTTCTTTTAATTCTTCACGGTAAGGAACCTTAGACAAGTAATCAAATGTTGTTTTGTTTTGGGTTTCTACCCATGCCTCAGTTTCTTTGCTTCTGTCATCCTCCAACCAGCGGTAAGGATCTTTTACAGCAGTCCCAAAGTACTCATCTACAGTATCAACTTGATGTGATATTGGGTACTCAACCCTTATATCTCTGCTCTTTTCTGCATTTTTATTGCATGCCATTACACTTATAATTATGAATAAATAAAAAATATTATGTTGCATCAAATTGTGTTTATATGTTTTCAATAAATAGGTTTAAAAAAATGGATCAACTCGTCTCAAAAGTTGATAATGTTTTGATGATAATAGATACGCAATCTAGTAATTGATCTTCTGTCATGACCAAAGGGGGTGCAAAACGAATGATATTCCCATGCGTTGGTTTTGCCAACAAGCCATTGTCACGTAGTTTCAAGCAAATATTCCAAGCGGTATCGCTATCTTCAGTATCATTAATAACTATAGCATTTAATAACCCTTTCCCTCTTACGAGTTTCACTATATTACTGTTTTTGATGTATGCATTTAGTTGATCTCTAAAAAGATGCCCTAGTCGTTCGGCATTATCGGTAAGTTGCTCATCCTTAATGACTTGTAGTGCTGCAATAGCCACTGTTGCAGCAATTGGATTACCGCCAAAAGTACTGCCATGAGAACCGGGGGTAATAACCTCCATAATAGGATTGTTGGCCAAAACAGCAGAAACGGGATATACACCACCGCTAAGGGCTTTCCCCAAAATCAATACATCGGGTTTAACGTCTGGAGTCTCAGAACAATCTTTATTGGCACAACTACAGTTGCCACAAGTGGCCAACAGTCGGCCTGTACGAGCAATTCCAGTTTGAACTTCATCAGCAATAAAAAGGACGTTGTGCGCTTCACACAGCGCTTTTGCAGTTTTCAAATAATTATCAGAGGGAACATAAACCCCTGCTTCGCCTTGAATGGGTTCAACCAAAAATCCTGCGATATCGTTGTGTGTTTCTAATACGTTTTGCAAAGCTGTTGTGTCGTCATAGGGGATTTTGATAAAACCGTCGGTATAGGGCCCAAAGTCTTCTCGTGCTGTAGAATCATTAGAAAAAGAAATAATCGTTGTTGTACGCCCATGAAAATTATTTTTGCAAACTATAATTTTTGCATTATTTTCTGGAATACCTTTTACTTGATAGGCCCAACGGCGTGTGATTTTCAAAGCGGTTTCCACGGCCTCTGCACCTGTATTCATTGGAAGTACTTTATCAAATCCAAAATAGTGAGTAATATACTGTTCATATGGCCCTAACTGATCGTTATAAAAAGCTCTAGACGTGAGCGTTAGTGTCTCCGCTTGATGCTTCATTGCATTGACAATTGCAGGATGGCAATGCCCTTGATTTACAGAGGAATAGGCCGACAAAAAGTCATAATATTTTTTGCCCTCAACATCCCAAACATAAACACCTTCTCCTTTGTTGAGAACTACGGGAAGGGGGTGGTAGTTATGAGCGCCATAGTTGTGCTCCAAATCCATGGCCTCTTTCGATGTAAGTGTGTTTAAAACTGACATATTAAAAAAAATTATATGAGAAAAGTACCATTCCTTCTTTTGGAGAGAAATCACCCACGGTTTGCAAAGTAGTAAGTTTTTTTAATTTTCTAAAACAAAAACATAAATATTAGCAAATATTAAATTTTATATGTGACCATTTCGATTTTTTTGTGTCTAACTCTATACACAAAACTCATTAAACACACATATTATGGAAAAAGTTGTAGAATCAACAAAAGAACTTAGCGCTAAAGTTTGGGAAAGCTTTAGCTATTTTATGAACGAAATTGGGCAGTTTATACCGAAATTACTTGGCGCCCTATTGTTCTGGTTTGTAGGCAGATTTATTGCTCGTTTACTTAGAAAATTAGTCATCAAATTTGCTAAACTGATCAAAATTGATGTCATCGCAGATAAAGTTGAACTTGATCAAATGCTGGAACAAGTCGGAATTAAACACAAATTTTCAACCATTATTGGCAATATCATTTATTATGTGTTGCTTCTTGTGGTTTTACTTACGGTCTTCGACATCTTAGGACTATCAGTAGCCAAAGAATTATTTGATAAAGTAGTTGGATTCATTCCAGATATTTTCATCTCTGTCATTTTATTTGTTTTTGGATTATATCTTGCCAATTTTGTTCGTGATTTCATCAATGGACGACTGCAAAATATGAACATTGAACAAGCCTCTGTGATTGGATCTCTTGCAAAATTTGGAATTTTATTGATTGTCTTTTCAATGATTTTATCTCAATTAAATATTGGAAATGATTTGATTTCAAAGCTCACACAGTACCTCTTTGCTGCTCTTGGACTTGGACTAGCTATTGCTATTGGTCTCGGTGGAAAAGATGCTGCAAAAGAACTTATTGATCGCATTTTTAAACAAAAAAAATAGAATAAAAAAATACCATTTTTTAATGCTGTTCTTAAAGGACAGCATTTTTTTTTGCAGTATTTTTGTTGCATGCGAAGAAAACAAAACAAAAAGCAATTTTTTGAAGTTGAAGTCATCGATGCCGGGGCCAAAGGTAAAAGTGTTGCCAAAGCACCAGATGGGAAAATTATTTTTTTAAATAATGCTGTTCCTGGTGATGTGGTTGATATACAAACCTTTAAAAAACGCAAAGGGTATTATGAAGGAAAAGCCATACATTTTCATAAGTACTCAGAACATAGAGAAACCCCTGCCTGTGTGCATTTTGGAACTTGTGGTGGATGCAAATGGCAGCACATGAAATACGATCAACAGTTGTTCTTTAAACAAAAAGAAGTGACCAACAATCTTGTCCGTATTGGAAAAGTTGAACTTCCAGAAGTCACTCCTATTTTGGGGTGTGATACCCCCTATTTCTATAGAAATAAAATGGAATTTTCTTTTAGCAATAACCGATGGTTGTCTTTAGAAGAAATTAATGCCAATGCAACCATTGACAATAGAAATGCACTAGGTTTTCATATTCCTGGAATGTGGGATAAAATTTTAGATATTGACAAATGTTGGCTTCAAGCCGACCCTTCAAATGATATTCGAAACCGACTCAAAGCGTTTGCTATTGAGCAGCAAATTCCGTTTTTTGATCCAAAACAACAATCTGGGGTATTGCGCACTCTAATGATTCGAACAACCAGTACGGGTGAAATTATGGTAGTGGTTCAATTCTTTGCGGCCACGAAAGAGCAAATTGAATCAATTCTACAATTTTTAAAAGAAACATTTCCTCAAATTACTTCCTTGCAATATGTCATCAACGCTAAAGGCAACGACACTATTTATGATCAAGATGTGATTTGTTATCACGGGCAAAATTTTATTGTCGAAGAAATGGAAGATTTACAGTTTAAAATTAATGCCAAGTCATTTTATCAAACCAACACCAAACAGGCCTATAATTTATATAAAATTACACGCGATTTTGCAAATTTATCAGGGAACGAATTGGTTTATGATTTATATACAGGGACAGGAACTATTGCACAATTTGTAGCTAAAAAAGCCAAAAAAGTTATTGGTGTAGAAGCCGTACCCGATGCAATAAAAGCAGCAAAAGATAACGCAAAACACAACAAGATTGATAATACAGATTTTTTTGTTGGTGACATGAAATCTGTTTTCAATTCAGAATTTATAACCACTCACGGACAGCCAGATGTAATCATTACTGATCCACCAAGAGATGGGATGCACAAAGATGTTGTTCAACAAATATTGAATATTTTACCTGAAAAAATTGTGTATGTCAGTTGCAACAGCGCTACTCAAGCGAGAGATTTGGCCATGATGGATTTGGATTATAAGATTACAAAAACACAAGCTGTAGATATGTTTCCACAGACGCATCATGTAGAAAATGTTGTACTTTTGGAAAAAAGAACTTAGATTTTTTATGAAAAATATATCTTTTTTATGGATTGTTGTCCTGCTTATCGCTTGCGAACCAGACGATGTCTGTAGCGAAAATACACAAACAACCTCTCGTCTCGTCATTGAATTTTTTGATATTGGAAATTTAGAAAATACAAAAACCGTAGGAGGGCTTTTTGCTGTTGCTATCGATCCACAAGGCAACGAACTTGCAATTTCTGGTGAGATTGTAAGTTCTCGTGATAAAATCACATTACCCCTCAATGGAACAGAAAATCAATCACAATTTAAGCTCTACAACAATTATAGTGTAGTGAACGATGTGATTCAAGGCAATCCAGATATAATTACAGTGGCATACAGTACGACTCCTGTATATGTGTCGCGAGCATGTGGTTATAAAAATGTATTTAATATTCAAGGATTTAGTATAGAAAGTGATAGTGATCTTTGGATGATAAATACAGAAATCAGCGTAAATGAAGTTACAAATGAAAATGAAACCCATGTTAAAATATACCACTAGTTGTCTTTATTTTTTGTTGGTCACTACATTTGTATTTTCACAAAGTGAAACTATTGATGCAACTCCAAAAACCGCTACGGACAGCATTGTTTTTCAAGATAAATACGGTCTGCGTTTTGGAGCCGATTTAAGTAAATTGGGGCGTACTGCATTTGAAACAGACTACTCAGGATTTGAAATAAATGCCGATTATCGATTGGGAAAACGCCTCTATATCGCTGGCGAGCTGGGTTTTGAAGAAAAAACCACAAAAACAGATTATTTAGACGCAAGTGCTAAAGGAAATTATTTCAAGGCAGGTATAGATTATAATCTGTATAACAACTGGCTCGGAATGGAAAACTTGATTGTAAGTGGTTTGCGTTTTGGAGTATCGCAATTTAGTCAAACCCGTGAGCGCTACACCGTTTATGATAACAACAGCCAAACTTGGTCGCAAATTCAAAACAACGAAAGCATGGAATTCTCTGGGCTTACAGCCGCATGGGTAGAACTTATTTTTGGTATAAAAGCTGAGCTTTTTAATAATCTATTTTTAGGTTTTAATGTGCAGTTAAAAGCAAGAATTTCTGAAAAAAGTCCTGATAATTTCGAAAATCTATACATTCCAGGATTTGGACGAACATATGACAGTAGCAAGGTGGGTACAGGGTTTAGCTACAATATTTCATATTTATTACCAATTTATAAAAAAGCACGTGTTCAAAAACAAGAAACCAAAGCGGACGAAGAAGCGTTAGACGAATAAAAAAATAGACTAACGGATAAGTTTCTTGTATTTGATGCGTTTCGGCATGATATCACCGCCTAATCGCTTGCGCTTATTGGCTTCATATTCACTAAAACTACCTTCAAAGAAATACACTTCAGAATCCCCCTCAAAAGCTAAAATATGGGTACAGATACGATCTAAAAACCAACGGTCATGACTGATGACTACAGCACAACCAGCAAAATTCTCTAAACCCTCTTCTAATGCACGTAATGTATTGACATCTAGGTCGTTAGTGGGCTCGTCTAAAAGTAATACATTACCTTCCTCTTTAAGCGTCATGGCCAAATGTAAACGGTTACGTTCACCACCAGAAAGGAGCTTTACTTTTTTATTTTGCTCACTTCCAGAAAAATTAAAACGACTTAAATATGCCCGCGAATTAACTTGCCGGCCCCCCATCATAATGAGTTCTTGCTCGTCACTAAAATTTTGCCAAATAGAATGTTCAAGATTGATATTAGAATGGCTTTGATCGACATAGGCGATTTTGGCCGTTTCACCAACCTTAAACGTTCCTTTGTCAGGGGTTTCCTCTCCCATAATCATTTTGAAAATGGTTGTTTTTCCAGCCCCATTAGGACCAATCACACCAACAATTCCTGCCTGTGGCAAGCTAAACTTCAAATCATCATACAATAATTTATCACCAAAAGCCTTACTCACACCCTCTGCATCAATCACATTTGTACCCAAACGCGGTCCGTTAGGGATATAAATTTCTAATTTTTCATCGAGCTGCTTTTGATCTTGATTCAAAAGTTTATCGTAATTGTTTAGACGCGCTTTTTGCTTAGTTTTGCGCCCTTTTACACCTTGACGCACCCATTCCAACTCACGTTCTAGAGTTTTTTGACGTTTAGACGCCGATTTATTCTCTTGTGCCAAACGCTTCGATTTTTGATCTAACCAAGAAGAATAATTCCCTTTCCACGGAATACCCTCTCCTCTATCGAGTTCTAAAATCCAACCCGCAACATTATCTAAAAAATAGCGGTCGTGTGTTACGGCAATCACCGTCCCTTTATAGTGTGCCAAATGTTGCTCTAACCAATGTACCGATTCGGCATCCAAATGGTTGGTTGGCTCATCCAAAAGCAATACATCTGGTTCCTGCAAAAGCAAACGACAAAGCGCGACTCTACGGCGCTCTCCACCAGATAATACAGCAATTTTTTTGTCGCCTTCTGGAGTGCGAAGTGCATCCATAGCGATTTCTAATTTTGTATCGAGTTCCCAAGCATTGGCAGCATCAATTTGATCTTGAAGCTCTGCTTGACGATTCATGAGTTTTTCCATACGATCGGCGTCGGAATAGACTTCCTCGAGGCCAAACATATCATTGATTTTGTTGTATTCATCCAAAATTGCAACCGTTTCGGCAACTCCTTCTTTGACAATATCCAAAACCGTTTTGTTATCATCCAATTGCGGTTCTTGCTCTAGATAGCCCACAGAGTAATCTTGAGAAAACACCACATCACCTTGATAGTTTTTATCGACACCCGCAATGATTTTGAGTAGTGTTGATTTTCCAGAGCCATTAAGCCCTAGGATCCCAATTTTAGCGCCATAGAAAAAACTGAGATAAATATTTTTGAGAACAGGAGTATTGGCAGATTGGAAGGTTTTGGTAACCCCAGCCATTGAAAAAATGATTTTCTTATCGTCACTCATTATACGCGCCCTTTTAAAGCATTAAACACCCATGCAATGGCAAAGAATCCAATTCCTACTGCTGCAAAGCCCCAACCTGCTACATCGTCGTAACGAAAAGCCCCTAGAGCAATAAGGGAACACCCTACAAATATCATAATGAATGTGGCCCACGCCAAAACGGTATTTTTATTCATATGTTTATGGTCTAAAAAATATTGATGACTTCAAATATCGTGAATTTTTAAAACTTACAATTTAAGTTTCTAGTATTTTTTTTGATCGCATTACATACATCCACTGTAAACGATTCTTTTCTTTGTCTAATGAATTTCTATTTCCAATAAAGCATATGGATTTAAAAATAAATCTAAAAAATGTGACTTTTTTGGTTTTTATGTGTCTAAAGTCATGAACCGCACTAGATTTATTGGGATGTTGTTGAAAATTTGGATGTGATGCGGAAATGGTGTAGTTTTACATCAAATAATAAAAATATGGCAAGACAAAGTATAACATTTTCAAGTCCTAACGAAGAATGGCTTAAATCTCTAGTTGAGAGCAAAGAATATGCAAGTAAAAGCGAAATAATAAACGACTTAATCAGACAAGCTCGAAAGCAACAGGCTCAAATCGATTGGGTTAGAGCTAAGCTCAACAAAGCTGAAAATAGTGGATTTACAAATGATGGGAAAGAAGAAATTTTAGCCCAGTCAAGGTCATTACTCAATGGCAAAATATAAATTAAGTAATGAAGCAAAAAATGATTTGATACGAATTCATCAATACGTTGTTGTAAAATTTGGAACAACCCAAGCAGACAAGTATTTCGAATCTTTTTTTGAATATTTTGACATGATTTCACAACGCCCTTTTTCCTTTGAATCAGTAGATTATATTAAAGAAGGATACAAGCGTTGTGTATGTGGCGTTGATAGTATCTATTATAAAATTAATGATAATATTGTAGAAATAATGGCCATTGTTGGAAGACAAGATTTGAACGAAAACCAATAACCAATAAAAAATTACCGCCATTCCCGACTACCACAACTTTCCATCCTCATAACTTACGATTTTCTGTTTCCAATAAAGCATATGGATTTAAAAATAAATCTAAAAAATGTGACTTTTTAGAATTTTATGTGTCTAAAGTCATGAAGGCGTTTGCAATACCCAAGCTAAAGACATAAACAGAAATGAAAAACATATTTTTTTTGATTAGTATCATAATTAGTTTTAATAACTGCTCCAAACCATTATATGTTCAGAATACGTATTTTGACTGCCCTCCACAAACAAAAATAGAACCTTACGATCGGAGTGAATTGATTCATTTAGCACTTCGAAGAGCTTTGGTTGTAGAAAAAGACATTCCAGATTATGATTTATTTCAACATAAAGCGCGGATTTATATTATGAATCCTGATAATAAAAATCAAATTGTACATTTAGAGGCGTCTGACGTACCCACACAAATCGATTCGATACGGTTTTGTCTAAAATCCAAACAAGAACTTCAACAAATTGCGAATATTACTGGAGAAAATTTTCTCTGTATTGCCTTTGAGTCCATAGAAATCGTTGAAAAAACCGCTACGATTGCAATTCGTAGTCAATGGATTGGGAGTTCAAAAAAAACAACTGTTTTCTTAAGTAGTGGTGGCTACCATGCAACCTATAAAAAAGTGAATGGGCAATGGAAATTGGACGCCATTTTAGGCGTTTGGATGTCCTAAATGATTTGTAATTTTTTTATTAAATTTGAAGTGTGCCTACACCCAAATCTATAGATCTTCAGATCAGTGCTCTGCTGTTTCATGAAGTATCATTCCCTTTTGGATGTGAATTTATGAACCAAAATCAAAAAAAATCTACATGTTATGAATGATGAAGACTACAAAAGACAAACACTTCTAAAATTAAAACGGCGTTTTTCTGAAAAAGAGACGATACAGATTTTTGCAAGAAGAGTGGAAGCTCTTGAGCTGGAACTTGGCAAAATGACATCGGAGAGAGATGAAGCTTTATACCGTCTTGAACAACAAAAGCACATCCGAAAAGCACTAGAAGCAAAACTTCAAACCTTAAAAAAATAATAATAAAACCGTTGCAGTTTGCTAAATCTCAATAACGTAAATCCACAACTTACTAAAACAAATTTGCTTGTGCTATGGTTGAGAAATCGCTTGTGCTGTAAGAGAAATGCACACCATGAAATGTAAAAACTGTAACGGAATAGTCCGAAAAAACTTCTGCTCTACTTGTGGCCAAAGTACTCGAGTTGGGAAAATCACATTTAAAAGTATTTCTCAAGACGCATTTCAAGGGATATTTTATATTAAAAATGGATTTTTGTTTACTGTAAGAGAACTTTTCCTTAGACCTGGAGAAACCATTCAAAACTATTTAGATGGACAAAGAAAACGCTATTTTAAACCTATGGTTTATGTTATTGTTTTGTCTTCACTGTATTACATTTCAGTGCATTTAGCTGGCAAAACCACTCTTTTTGAGACTTTGATTTCTGGGCTTATTGAAAACTCTGAAAGTATCATTAATATTGACATTAATGACGATAAGGTCAAAGTACCAGGAATATTGATTTGGTTTTCAAAAAATCATGCCTATTTCACACTACTTACGATTCCCTTGTTTGCATTGGCTTCATTTATCTCTTTCCTAGGATTAAAAGCAAATTATTTGGAGCACATTGTATTGAACTTATATTGTACTGCGCAACAGACATTAATCTATGCGTGTTTTATTCTAATCAATACAGTATTTAGAAGTGAAATTTTAGACTATATGCCGTCTATTTTTGGAGGGTTATATCTCTTTTTTGTGTATTGGAAATTTTTTAAGAACGGAAATCGTTTTTTTAACGTATTAAGAACAATAACAGCTTGTATTATTTCGATTAGTATAAGTGTATTTGCGTTCGTCGCTGTATTAATTATAAGCCATCTAAATTAGCTATTCATTGGCACCTCGATAAAGAGTAGTTGCCCGTCTTGTTGTGCTTCAATCAAAAACTGATTGGCATTTGAAATCCCTACGGCATCACGCTGTTGCAACTCCTGATTATCAATAGTGGAAGCACCAAAAACTTGCATCACATAAACACCATGCGTTTCAGATTTTAGATGATAATTATAGCCATCGCCAGCATTCAAATTGACTCTGGAAATTTGTGCGTCTTGATAAATTTTCAAACTGCTTTCCAATTGAAAATCATTCATAGATTCTACCAAAATCTGTAATTCTCCGCTACTCATTTGTTCAAAATGCCGCTGATCGTAACGAGGCTCAACAGACATTCTGTTTGGAGTAATCCAAATTTGAAATAACCTTAAATCTTCTGAAGTAGAGGCGTTCATTTCGGAATGAAAAATACCGGTTCCTGCCGACATAACCTGCACCTCACCTGCTTCAACGGTAAGCCATTTCTCACCCATTGAATCTTTGTGTTTTAAAACACCTGAAAGTGGAACAGTAATGATTTCCATATTATCGTGAGGATGCGTTCCAAAACCCATATTAGGTGCAATTTTATCGTCATTCAAAACACGTAATGCTCCAAAATTCATTTTCTCAGGATCAAAATAACGCGCAAAGCTAAAAGAGTGGTTGGCCTCTAACCAACCATGATTGGCGTGGCCACGAGAATTTGAAGGATGAAAAATTATAGTCATATAAAATATTATTTAAACTTAAATCAGATGGAATTTTAAATCTTAATTAAAAAATACAATTCCAATAGATAATTATTATTTTTGTAGCAAAGATAACACACATGGATCTTAACTTCAACAAAAACGAAGATTACAATAAATTACTCGTATCAGATTTAAAAAAACGTTTTGCTCGAGTAAAAATCGGCGGTGGAGCTTCAAAAGTTGATAAGCAACATGCAAAAGGTAAATTGACTGCCAGAGAACGCATTGACTATTTGTTGGATCCAAAATCAAAATCTATAGAAATTGGTGCCTTTGCTGGAGATGGTATGTATCAAAGCCATGGCGGGTGCCCATCGGGTGGCGTAGTGGTAAAAATGGGCTATGTTTCTGGACGTCAATGTATTGTTGTAGCCAATGATGCCACTGTTAAAGCTGGCGCATGGTTTCCAATCACAGCAAAGAAAAATCTGCGTGCTCAAGAAATTGCCATAGAAAACAAATTACCTATAATATATTTGGTCGATTCTGCAGGGGTATATTTGCCGATGCAAGATGAAATTTTTCCAGATAAAGAACATTTTGGTCGCATTTTTAGAAATAATGCCATCATGAGCAGCATGGGTATTACACAAATATCGGCCGTTATGGGTAGCTGCGTAGCTGGTGGGGCATATCTTCCTATCATGAGTGATGAAGCTATTATTGTGGACAAAACAGCGAGCATTTTTTTGGCGGGAAGCTATCTGGTTAAAGCCGCCATTGGCGAAAATATTGATAATGAAACTTTAGGTGGAGCCACTACACACTGCGAGATTAGTGGTGTAACAGATTATAAAGCAACAGACGATAGAGATGCTCTTGATAAAATTAAATCCATTATGGACAAAACAGGAGCTGGCGAAAATGCAGGTTTTAGCCGCACAAAACCACTAAAACCTAAAGAAAATCCAGACGCTATTTTTGGGATTTTACCCAGTTCACGTGCCGACCAGTATGATACTTATGAGATTATTAAACGATTGGTTGACAATTCAGAATTTGAGGAATATAAAGCTGGTTATGGAAAAACAATCATAACGTGCTATGCACGTATTGATGGTTGGGCGGTTGGCATTGTAGCCAATCAACGCAAATTGGTAAAAACTAAAAAAGGAGAAATGCAGTTTGGCGGAGTCATCTATAATGATAGCGCCGATAAAGCCACTCGATTTATTGCCAATTGTAACCAGAAAAAAATTCCTTTAGTTTTTCTACAAGACGTCACAGGATTTATGGTAGGCAGCAAAAGTGAGCATAGTGGCATTATAAAAGATGGTGCTAAAATGGTGAATGCTGTGAGCAATAGTGTAGTGCCAAAATTTACAATCATTACGGGCAACAGCTATGGCGCAGGAAATTATGCCATGTGTGGCAAAGCTTACGATCCTAGATTGATTGTCGCTTGGCCTAGTGCAGAATTGGCTGTAATGAGTGGGAATAGCGCCTCTAAAGTTTTACTTCAAATTGAAAAAGCATCCTTAAAAAAACAGGGGCAAAAAATCACGGAACAAAAAGAGACCGAATTACTGTCAAATATCAAACAAAAATACGACGAACAGGTATCGCCTTATTATGCCGCTGCACGCCTTTGGACCGATGCTGTGATTGATCCCCTCGAAACACGCACATGGATCAGCATGGGAATTGAAGCAGCCAACCACGCTCCTATTGAAAAAGATTTCAATTTAGGTGTGATTCAAGTGTAACAATTCTAGCGTTTTTTGACGTTGAATTTTCCCTGAACCGGTTTCAGAAAATGCTTCTAGATAAAACACTTTTTTGGGACGCTTTTTGGTGTCAATCGCTGTAAAATCTAAGTGTTGTTTTTGGGGTTTTCCTTCGATAATCAATACAATTTTTTGGCCCAATAATTCATCCGGAATTGAAGAGATAAAAAACCTGGTCTTAATCTGATTTTGTAATAAAGTTTCTATCTCTTCTGGATGAATTTTCAATCCTCCAGAATTAATCACATTGTCGAATCGGCCAAGCCATATAAATGATTTTTTTGAAACTAAAGAAACAACATCGTTGGTGTGCAAAATTTCTGGAGTTAATTTTGGTGCTTGAACCACTAAACAATCACGATCATCAATAGCAATCGAAATATCTGGTAAAACTGTAAAATTATCTTCGCCTTTAGAAATGTTTTTGACAGCAATATGACTTACTGTTTCCGTCATACCATAGGTTTCAAAAATCGCTGATCCATGCCCCATTAAATGATGGCTTAAACCTTTTGATACTGCTGCTCCACCAACCAGAAGTGTTTTGATTTGATGTAATTTTGGAAGCGAATTATGGACTTGCATTGGCACCATTGCAGAAAAATCGTAGTGCTTGGAAATGTTTTTCAAAGGCGTTGACGAGGGTTCGACAATCTCTAGTTTTAACCCTAAAACCCAAGCTCTTACAAACATCATTTTGGCCGCTATGTATGAGAACGGCAAGCAACACAAAGCGGAATCGCCAGGGTTCAAACTAAAAAAATTTCCTGTTGCTATTGCAGAATTAACAAATGTTGATTTTGGCAGTACTATTGATTTTGGCTTAGAAGTAGTTCCCGAAGTTTTCAAGCAAATTGTTAGAGAATCATCAACCCAATCTAGAACAAATTGTCCTAAATGAACTTCATTTGTCGTGCCATTTTTAATTAAGTCTAAGGCCAATAGTTTTACAGATTCAATGGAATGCTGTTTATCATTCCATTGAAAAGCTTCATTTAAGTTCGTATGCGCTTTATTAGTATCCAATAATTAACTTTCAGTTACGGGGCCAAAAAGTTTATTTTTCCAATGGGTCCATTTGTATTTTTTTGCAAACACAAGGAGTAGTATTGGGTAAATGATAAAAATGGGGAAAAAGACTTCAGCGCTTGACATTTCGGGTTCTGAAATATCTTTTAAAATAGAATGCGTCTGAAATGCAGTCCAATCGGCTGTTAGAAGAAGTGCGCCAATTAAATTATTGGCAGCATGGAAACCTAATGCCAACTCCAAACCTTCGTCCATAAGGGTCATAATCCCTAACAAAAATCCAGTGCCTACGTAATGTACCAGAAGCAAATAACCCAATTTATCAATTTCTGGATTTGCAATATGCATCAAACCAAATAATGTAGAAGTGAAAATTAGTGGCACCCATCTGTTTTTGGTCAAAACTCCTAATCCTTGCATCAAATATCCTCTAAACAAATATTCTTCAAAACTTGTTTGTAATGGAATAAAAATAATTGAAATGAGCACTAAAATCAAAAAGGGAATGGGCTTAAAATTAAAGCTATAATTCTCTGGAGAAGTATAATATTCCAACAATATAAAGCAAAAGGTTGTTGAACCCCATACTAAAAATGCAAACCAAAAACGACTCCAATCTATTGAGGTTCTAGATGTTGTGAGGCTTTTTATGGATTGTTTATGAATATATTTTACGACAACAAAGACGGCAACGAGTCCAACTGCAAAGGATAATAGCATTAGAAACAAATTTAAATTTGGTTCTAAAATGGACATCACGGAGCTCGTATCCATATTGGATAGGTCTCCTCCACGAGCCACCGCCTGGGCAATTATTGCAAAGGTTAGAGGAAATTGTCCAATCATAACTCCAATGAAAATTAGAATTAATCCAACAAGATACAACCACCAATCATGTTCTACTTTGAATGCTTGTTTGATGTACATAATCTATAAATTTAAATTCCACTTTATTTTGGGGTTATATTGCAAATTACCATTATTTATTTGTAATGGCGATAAAAAATTATTAGAAAAAAGCATTCCTGTACCCAAACCTTGCGGTCTATTAACATTAAGGTTATAGGTCCATTGTGCAATAGCATTCAATCCAATATTACTTTCTAATGCACTGGTAATCCACCAGCCCATATTATGTTTTTCTGCCAAATCTATCCATGATTGACTAGCAGAAAATCCTCCAATCAGTGTTGGCTTTAATATGATATACTCGGGTTTAATTGTTTCTAGTAGTGTTTTGCGTTTTGTGACATCATGAACTCCAATCAACTCTTCGTCGAGGGCTATTGCAAGAGGAGAACTTTCACAAAGTTGAGCCATTTCATTATATTGACCTTGTTTGATAGGTTGCTCAATAGAATGCAAATCTAAATCTGAAAGGCGTTTGAGTTTTTCCAACGCTTCATTTGGAGAAAATGCACCATTGGCATCCACACGAATTTCGATCGTATTGGCATCAAATTCTCTTCTAATCGATTGAATAAGCTCCAATTCTGTTTCAAAATTTAGCGCTCCAATTTTGATTTTTATACAGTCAAATCCGTCATCGAGTTTTGTGCGAATTTGTGATTTCATAAAAGGAGCATCACCCATCCATATGAGGCCATTTATTGGAATTGATGCCTTTCCAGTAGTGAATTTTGATGGAAATAGAACATGTTGTGATTTGGTGTATAAGTCTAAAAAAGCCACTTCTAAACCAAATTGAATCGCTGGAAATTCTGTTAATTCGATGAGTAATTTTTCTAAACCTAAGTTGATATTAGAGCAAGCCCATTGTAATTTGTCTTCAAAATCGGGGCGATCGTCGCAACTCAACCCTCGGAACATGCCGCACTCTCCTACTCCAATTGATGAATCACCTTCAATTTTGATAAACCATGTGTCTTTGGTTGTCAAAACGCCTCTAGAAGTACCACTAGCTTGTTTAAATTGCAATTGATATTTGAAAAAAGAAGCTTTCATATCAATGGAGATTTAGGTGATGAGTATGTTCGATGATGAGTGCAATAGCAAATAATACAGCAAAAGCGAATGTGGATAGAGCAACACGTTTCAAATGAGGATCAAAATCCTTGGGATGATCAATAAAATACACTCCTTTCAAATGAAATAATAGCGGCAGAAAAGCAACCCAACTAAAATACATTATTGTAGAAAATGTAAGTTTATATTGAAAAATAAGAACCAAAACAATAGCCAAAAGAATTAACATGAAATGGTATAGTTTTGAATTTTTTGGCCCTAAATGTCCGGCTAAAGTAATTTTATTTGATTTTTGGTCTGTTTCTAAATCTCGCATATTATTTAAATTCAAAACAGCAGTACTCAAAAGACCAATTGAAGATGCTGGAAGTAGAAGCTTTGCATCGATATTTTTGGCAAACAAAAAATACGACCCCATAACACTAAGCCATCCAAAAAATAAAAACACCATCAAATCACCAAGAGCTCTATAGCCATAGGCCGATTTTCCAACGGTATAAGTGATGGCGGCATATATTGAAATCCCGCCTAAAACAATGAAAATCAATGAATTGAGCAAATGACTACCCCCAAAAGCAACATAAACCAAAAGAATGGCCAAAAAAGCACTTAAAATGGCATTGATGATAATGGCATATTTCATTTGTTTCGGGGAAATCACACCGCTTTGCAAAGCCCGCTCTGGTCCTATTCTGGTCTCGTTGTCCGTTCCTTTAACTCCATCGCCATAGTCATTCGCTAAGTTTGATAAAATTTGAAAACTAAGAGTTGTAAGGATTATTAAAATAAAAATTATGGGATCAAAATAATTCAAATAATAGGCATAGCTAGAGCCCACTATTGCACCCGAAATGGATAGCGGTAAGGTGCGTAATCGAAATGCTGAAATCCAAGATTTTAGCTGTTTCATAATACTAAGGAATCCATTTTTTGTTAAAATTTGGTTGGCGTTTTTCTAAAAAGGCATCTCTGCCTTCCTTGGCTTCGTCTGTCATATAGGCCAATCGCGTGGCTTCTCCGGCAAAAACTTGTTGGCCAACCATACCATCGTCGGTAAGGTTCATTGCGAATTTTAACATTTTTATTGAAATTGGCGATTTTTCTAAAATTTCTTGTCCCCATTCAAAAGCTGTTTGCTCCAGTTCTTCATGTGGAATAACGGCATTGACCATCCCCATTTCATAGGCCTCTTGTGCAGAGTAGTTACGGCCTAAAAAGAAAATCTCTCGTGCTTTTTTCTGACCTACCATTTTGGCTAAATAAGCAGAACCATAGCCTCCATCAAAACTCGTAACATCGGCATCGGTTTGCTTAAAAATAGCGTGTTCTTTACTTGCCAAAGTCAAATCACAAACGACATGCAAACTATGTCCGCCACCAACGGCCCATCCAGAAACAACAGCAATGACAGCTTTTGGCATAAATCGAATGAGGCGTTGCACCTCCAAAATGTTGAGACGGTGGTAGCCATCTTTACCAACATAACCTTCTTGACCTCTGGCTTTTTGATCGCCCCCACTACAAAAAGAAAAGACACCATCTTTTGGTGATGGCCCCTCAGAACTTAATAGCACAACCCCAATGGAAGTGTCTTCATTGGCATCATGAAATGCTCTTAATAATTCAGATGTTGTTTGAGGTCTGAATGCATTTCTTACTTCTGGACGATTGAACGCAATTCGCGCTACTCCGTTACACTTTTTGTATGTAATATCCTCAAATTCAATTGCGGTTTTCCATTGTATTGCACTCATATTTCAGTATTATTTATTGATGACATAAATTCCATCGGGTTCTAGGCGTACCAAACGTTTTCTGTAGAGAGTTCCCAATGCTTTTTTAAAACTTTTTTTACTCATTTGTGCGACGGCTTTGATAGATTCTGGTGACGATTTGTCAGTAATATCCAAAAACCCATTGTTGTCGTTAATGAGCTCCAAAAGAGTTTGGGCGCTAGGTTCAATATTACGATAACCTATTTGAGATAGACTAATGTCAATTTTATTATTTGGTCTGATTTTTTTGACAATTCCTTTTAGCTTGTCCCCTATACTTAAATCTTTAAAAATATCATCTTTGAATATCAATCCCAAATGGCGTTTGTTGATGATTACATTCATGCCAAGATCTGAGGGGTGAGACACTATCAAATCAACTTCTTCAAAAGGGGCTACAGTGAGTTCTTTATTGTCTAAAAAACGGTTCGTTTTGCTGGACGCCACCAAACGCTCTGAAGTTTCATCTACATAGCAATAGACTAAATACCACCCTCCTTTTTTCATTTTAAAAGCTTGTTCTCGAAAAGGACAAAATAATTCTTTCACCATTCCCCAATCTAAAAATGCGCCAAATTCATTGACAGCATTGCAACGCAAAAGGGCAAATTCTCCTTTTTTAATGTATGGCGTATCCGTTACGGCAACCAAGCGTTCTTCGTTGTCCAAATAGACAAAAACGTCTAAAATATCATCGATTTCAAACGTGTTGGGAACATACCTGTTGGGTAACAAAACTTCGTTGTCTTCCTCATCACCCAAAAACAACCCTGGATCTGTATCCCTTAAAATTCTTAAACTATTTATTTCCCCTATTCGAATCATGAAGCAAAGGTAAGCATTATCGCACAAAATTGGATTGAAAAAACAGTTCCTAAATTATATTAAATTTTTGCGCATTGTACTGATAAGTATATAATTTTTGGTTTGAATTTTTAACGTATTCTTAAAAATTGAATAATTTTCTGTTCATCGGAGTACACATATGACATTTTATATAATTTAGCTGAAATGAAAAGATATACCATTTTAATTCATTGCAAAGATCAGCAAGGGATTATCGCAGCAACAACAAGTTTTATACTTGAGAATCAAGGGAATATTACCTATGTAGATCAACATGTTGATCATCAACAAATGGTGTTTTTTATGCGGTTGGAGTGTGATTTTGAAACTGCAACATTCAACAGTGAGGATTTTTCTAATTCATTTGCAACATCAGTTGCCAATTTGTTTGATATGAACTGGGACATGTTTGATTCTGAAACCGTTCCAAAAATGGCACTTTTCGTGTCAAAATACGATCATTGTTTATACGATATATTAGGGCGATATAAATCTGGCGAATTGAAAGTAGAAATTCCATTCATTGCGAGTAATCATAACGATTTAGAACCTATTGCCAAGCGTTTTGATATTCCTTTTTTTCATGTTCCTATTTCTGCTGATACACGACAAGACGCAGAGCTTCAACACCTGAAATTACTCCAAAACCATTCAATCGATTTTGTGGTATTGGCCCGATATATGCAAATTATTCCTCAAGGATTGATAGACGCCTATCCCTCAAAAATCATTAATATTCATCATTCTTTTTTGCCAGCTTTTGTAGGTGCAAAACCTTATCATTCTGCATTTGAGCGCGGCGTAAAAATTATTGGAGCAACGTCACATTATGTGACTACTGCATTAGATGCTGGCCCAATCATAGCGCAAGATGTGTCTCGAGTTTCCCACACCCATACCATCAAGGATTTGATTAATATAGGGCGGGATTTGGAAAAAATTGTGCTTTCCACAGCCATCAAATACCATATCCAAAGAAAAGTGATGGTGTATGATAATAAAACAGTTATTTTTTCTTGATTTTTATAACACAAAAAGCATCATGATATTCATAATGCTTTTTTATGATTTTGGTTTTCAATTATTGCTTTTCTAGAGAGTGATTTCCCTTTTTACTAATTCCGTAAGTCGGATGGTCTTGAATTCACTCTGTTTACTCGGTTCCAAATGGCTGCCAACAATTAAATATGATTAATACACATTTTCTTTGCCAAAATGCTTTGTCAATAAATAATAGACTACAACTCGATATTTGGTACGATTGGACCGCCCATAAATATCCAAAACCTTCTCGATACCTTCTTTTAATCTTGGAGAATCGTTAAGGCCTAATTTTTTAATTAAAAAGTTTTTGCGAATCGTTTCAATTTCAGAAGCATCACTCCCTGCAACGGTACTAGCATCAACATTATAAATTGCTGGGCCACAACCAATGGTTACTTTGGTCAGTAGTTCCATATCTGGATTATGATTACATTTTGTTTTTAAATCGTCTGCATACTTTTGGATAAGTTGTTCTCTTTTGTTCATAATAATTTAGGGTTTATTTATATTATATTTGATATTATTAAAAGTAATATCCTATGTGTTTTGACACATAATTTTCAAAAAAGTCACATTTTTTTTTAAAAATTTAAACTAATTGATCGAAATAAGAGAGAAGAATTGTGTCATTTTCGGAAGATGGAGTGAAAATTTCTAGCAATTTTGGTGATTTATTTTCTTCAAAAAATTCTGATAAAGCTTCATTTAGTGTCGCCGTTGAATCTGCTGAGCTGTATTCAAAGCCATGATCGAGAGCTAGTGCTTTTGCTGTGCGCTGGTGTTTGGTTTCAAAATAAGTTTCAAAAAGTTGAGAATTATCATTCCCAGGAAGAATTCTAAAAATCCCACCACCAGAGTTATTAATGACTATAATTTTAAAATTTTCGGGGATATAATTGTTCCACAACCCATTTATATCATAAAAAAAACTCAAATCACCAGTGATCAAAAGTGTGGGGAGTTGGGAAACAACAGAAGCCCCAACGGCCGTACTTGTAGAACCATCGATACCACTTGTCCCACGGTTGCAATACAATTGTATTGAATTGTGAAACTCAAAGAGTTGCAAATAACGAATGGCAGAGCTGTTTCCAGATTGAACCATATACTGCTTAGGAATGGCCGAAGCGATCAATTCAAAGGCCTTAAAATCGCTAAAAGGCATGGTTTTTAGGTACGACGCATGTCTTTTCAATCGTGTGTTTTTAATAGCGTTCCATGTCTCAAAATAAGGGCTTGAAGTTGGGTTGGAAGTTTTTAAAAGTTGCTCAAAAAACTCATTTGGACGGCATTTGAAATGCGCACTTAGACTAAAATAAGTATCGTTTGCCCTGTATGGATCAATATGCCAATGGTGTTTGGGTTGATATTGTCTTAAAAAAGCTTTTATTTTTTTGGAAATAATTAAACCTCCAAAAGTCAATAGAAGTTCTGGTTGAAGTGCTTTAAATTCATTTGCTTTTAAAGGCGCTATTAACTGATCAATAGACGGAAAAAAGTTGGGGTGATGCAAATTAGAAGTTGTTTCTGTAAGAACAATCACAGAGGGGTCGTTGGCCAAATACTCAATAATCGATGATTCTAAAGCATCGGGTGGATTTACACCTACTAAAACTAACTTGCGTTTGGCATTTTGCCATGTTTTTTGGGTAGATTTATTAAGACGAAGATGCCCCTTAGTCGCAACATTTCTGGAAATATTTTTAATTGTAATGGGTTGGTTTACAGTTTCGTACAAAGGTTCATCGAAAGGCACGTTGATATGCACTGGGCCCATTTTTTCTTGGGCAGTTTCAAGAGCTTTTAATATGAGGTGTTGTGCTTTGTGTTGAAAATGATGTACTCCAAAGAGAAAACGCTTTTGTGTGGGCTTCAAATTGGCTTCAAAAAGAATATGTTTACCAAAAGCATGTGGCTGAATAATCGTTTGACCATCGCCAACATTAATCAGATGTGGTGGTCGATCTGCAGAAATAACAACCAAAGGGAGTCCCGTATAATAAGCTTCTGCAACCGCAGGATAATAATTTAACAAAGCACTGCCAGAAGTACAAATGAGAGCAACAGCTTCTGAAGTTTGCTGTGCAATCCCTAATGCAAAAAAAGCAGCAGCACGCTCATCGACAATACTATAGCAATTAAAAAAAGAATGATTGGTAAATCCAAGAGTTAGCGGTGCATTTCGGCTTCCAGGAGAAATGACAATATGCTTTACCCCTTTGGCTTTACAAAGCTGAATTATGAATTGCGCTAAATCGTGTTTTGGCCATTTCATCAGAGTGCAAAGGTATTCATTTTGCACCATTTTTTATATTAAAAAAGATGTTATTTAAGACTCTAAAGCGGACTTAATAGTGTTCAGTTTTGCTTCCGTTTCATGCCATTCCGTATCGGGATCAGATTTTGAAGTAATCCCCCCTCCAGCAAATAAGGTCGCCCTATTACCGTCCAAATGCATGCATCGCAAATTTACTACAAGATTAGTTTGATGAGCTTGATGATCATTAGGCATATTCAATTCACCTAAAAAACCTGAATAATATGCACGTTGTATGGATTCGTTTTGTGTTATAAAATGCATAGCCAATGGCTTTGGTGTTCCACAAACAGCGGGTGTAGGATGAATATTGAAAATCAAATTTTTTAAAGCATCAGAAGATGAATTTAAGCGCCCAGAAAGTGTAGTTTGAAGATGCAAAAGCTTGCCCGCTTTTATGGTTTTTGGGGAAGAAACTTCTAAATCGGTCAGGTGTTCTGATAATTCTTCTTTTAAATATTCTGTAACAAATTCTTGTTCTTCATAATTTTTCTGATCCCAATCAATTTGGGTTGAACCATCATAAACTTGAGTTCCAGCCAAAGCCATTGTTGTCACTTTACGATCTTTAATTTTCAATAAGGTTTCGGGGGATGCACCTAACCAAAAGCCTGTTTTTGGATGAAACCAGCAGTAACTGTAGGCCCTAGGATAAGATTTTGCAATAGATAAAAAAAGAGCAATAGCATTACAGTTTTCAAATTCTAGTACTGTTGTGCGTGCCAAAACAACTTTTTCTAATGCTGTTGATTTGATCTCTTCTATGGCACTTCGGATTAAATTCTTGTGAATTTTTGAATCTGATTTTAGTTCAGTTGTGCTTCGTTTTTCAAATGATGCGGATGTGGCTTCAATTTCTACTGTTTTTGATGCACTACTAGGAATCAAATAGGTAGGTAGTGTGCTATCAAAAGGAGAAAAAACAAAACCCTTTTCTTGAAAATCAGATGCTTTGTATGCTTTTGAATTCTGTTGTAACATAACTTTGATTGACGATTTACCAAAATCAGAATACAAAACAAAGGGTTTGTTTGCTTGAATTTGCGATTTTATAGCATCAAAAAAAGATGTTGTGGGCATTATAAAATTATTTTGGAAGTGTAATTGTTGTTAATTTACACAAGGATACAAGTTCTTTATTGTCGTTTGTAACTTTGATATCGAATATCTGAGTTGTTCTACCACTGTGAATGCATATTGCTTTGGCATAAACAAACCCCTCTTTTACACTTTTTATATGCTGAGCAGAAATATCTATCCCCCGAACAAAATAGTTATCTGTGTCGAGAAAAATATGTGCAGCAAAGCTTCCAACTGTTTCAGCCAATGCTGCAGTAGCTCCGCCATGAAGCACACCATCGGGTTGATGCACGCGTTTGTTTACAGGCATTCTTGCGGTTATAAAATCTTCGCCAGCATCGATAAACTCGATGTGCAGGGTTTCCATTAAATTATCTTTACAAACGCTATTGGCATGTCGGAGTAATTGTTCTTTGGATAATTTCATCTGCTAAAATTTTTAGTAAAAATACAAAAAGAAAAAACGGCTGAAAGGCCGTTTAACGTTAAAAATTAATGAAAAAAAAAGCGCAATTAAAATTGCGCTCTTTTTATATAAAGTTAAATTGGTATTGCAATTAAGCTGTTTTCTTTACAGCTAAAGAGTAAATTACTAAACCAAATCCAATCTTGTTGATTGCATCTGCAATGTTGTAAAGTACTTGCATATCAAGTTCCATTCCGAAGAATAGTCCTGCATCTCCATACCAACCTTCTGTTCCAGCCATGTAACCTACAGGATAGATTGCCCATCCAACAAGTACAAACCAGCAAAGGATTTTGTGAGCATGTAGTACATCTCCACCAGCTTCTTTTGCAAGTTTTGCAGCTCCACCTAACCAGATTTCGTACACAATTACAAAATATGCAATACCTGAAATTGTACCCCAGATAACAGCATCTCCGCCAGATTCTCCAATGTAACCAGTTACTAACATGATTACAGAAAGTAAAATCATTTTGTTTAATAAAGTTTTAGTTGCACCAGCGACTTTCAAGATCAAGTAAAACTCTACACACATTAATGGTACAGTTAAAATCCAATCTACATAACGGAAAGCAGTTACATTTTCTAATGCTCCAGCCATAGCCGCGTCGCGCATGTACCAGTAGTGTACTGCTGCGATAAATGTAATCAAACCAGAAACTAAAACAGATGATCTCCATTTTTTGTCAAATTGGTTCAATGATAAGAAAAAGAAAGCAGAAGCTGCCATCATAGCCATACATCCTATAAAGAATGTGAAATTCACTGGGTCGTTAACGTTACCAGTAACGTCTGCAACAAGTGGTAAGAATAAATTTGTCATTTTTCTAAAAATTTTGTTAGTTTTGTTTAAACAAATGTATCAATTTTTTAGACAAATCATTATCAATTCCCTTTTTTTTTGTCCCAAAATTAGTTATTTAACAAATATTTATGAAAAAAATTTATAGATTCTCAATTGTTTCCAGCTTCCTTGGATTGTGGATCACCACCCTATTTCCAGAGGACATTGAGTTGTTTTTAGGCTTTTTTCTCATTTTTACTTTCGGAATGATTCACGGCTCCAACGATATTCTAATTGTTAACAAGTTATTAAAGAAATCACAATCTAATTTTATAAAAATTCTTGCCACGTATCTGTTAGTGGTTAGTGTTGCTGTACTCATTTTCTATTGGCTTCCTGCCATTGCTTTGGTTCTCTTTGTAGGTTTCAGTGCCTATCACTTTGGAGAGCAGCACTGGGAAGAGTCCCTTGTAAATACACATAATATCCCAAAAAGAATTTACTTTTTTGCCTATGGCCTTTTTGTATTGTTTATGGTGTTTTACTTCAATGAAAGTAGTGTGAAAATGATTGTTAACGAAATCAGTGGTGTGACATTAAATGAATTATATACAAAGGAGGTCTTGATAATATTGAGTGTGACTTTGCTGTGTATTTTGTTTTATATGTTGAAGCGAAAAGAAATTATGTCAAACACACTTGCGAAAGAACTTTTTACTCTTTTGGTGCTGGTCATTATCTTTAAATCTTCGTCCCTAATTTGGGGTTTTACAATATATTTTATCATATGGCACAGCATTCCGTCTTTAATGGAGCAAGTGAAGTTTGCCTACGGAACCCTCGAAAAGAATACTATTGTGAACTATACAAAGTCTGCATTCCCCTACTGGCTTGTTTCTTTAATTGGTATGACTATTTTATATTTTATTTTTAAGGACGAAAAACATTTTTACAGCTTATTTTTCGCTTTTATTGCAGCAGTAACATTTCCGCATTCTATTGTGATGCTGAAAATGTTTACTGAAAAAAAATAAAATTATAACAAATAAAAAAAGCACAATCACCGATATGATTGTGCTTTTTTATTAGACAAATTGATGCTTATTTGACTTCTTCGAAATCTACGTCTTCAACATTATCGCCTTCTGCTTGTGCATCACCACTAGCTTCTGGTCCAGCAGCTCCGCCACCTGAAGCTTGAGCTTCTTGTTGTGCTTTGTACATTTCTTCACTTGCAACTTTCCATGCTTCATTTATTTTTTCTAAAGCAGGGTCTATAATTGCAATATCTTTAGTTTCATACGCTTTTTTCAATTCTTCTAAAGCAGCTTCAATAGGTTGTTTTTTATCATCCGAAAGTTTGTCACCAAATTCTTTCAACTGCTTTTCTGTTTGAAAAATCATTGCATCGGCACTATTGAGCTTGTCTGCAGTTTCCTTTGCTTTTGCATCTGCTTCGGCGTTAGCTTCTGCATCTTGCTTCATTTTCTCGATTTCTTCTTCTGTCAAACCAGATGACGCCTCAATTCGAATATCTTGAGATTTGTTTGTGGCTTTATCTGTTGCAGACACTTTAATGATGCCATTAGCATCAATATCAAAGGTCACTTCAATTTGAGGCACACCTCTTTGCGCTGGTGGAATACCATCCAAATGAAAACGTCCAATAGTTTTGTTGTCTCCTGCCATGGCGCGTTCTCCTTGTAAAACATGAATTTCTACAGAAGGTTGATTGTCTGCTGCAGTAGAAAATACTTGTGATTTTTTTGTCGGAATTGTGGTGTTGGCCTCTATGAGCTTTGTCATCACATTACCCATAGTTTCAATTCCAAGTGAAAGCGGCGTCACATCCAATAACAAAACATCTTTTACATCACCAGTAAGTACACCACCCTGAATGGCGGCTCCTACAGCAACGACCTCATCTGGATTCACCCCCTTATTTGGTTTTTTACCAAAAAATTGCTCAACAGCGTCTTGCACAGCAGGGATACGTGTTGACCCTCCAACTAAAATAATCTCATCAATATCACTTTTTGAAAGGCCTGCAGCTTTTAGTGCTGTTTCACATGGTTTAATTGTTCTTTTTACCAAATCATCAATCAATTGCTCAAATTTTGAACGCGACAATGTACGCACCAAGTGTTTTGGTCCGCTGGCTGTTGCTGTAACGTAAGGTAAATTGATTTCTGTTTGTGCAGAGGATGAAAGCTCAATTTTGGCTTTTTCAGCAGCTTCTTTCAAGCGCTGGAGTGCCATTGGGTCTTTTCTAAGGTCTATATCCTCATCGGCCATAAACTCTTCTGCTAACCAATTGATGATTTTTTCATCAACATCATCTCCACCTAAGTGGGTGTCACCATCTGTAGAAAGCACCTCAAAAACACCATCTCCAAGCTCCAAGATAGAAACATCGTGTGTACCCCCACCAAAGTCAAAAACAACAATAGTTTGATCTTTTCCTTTTTTATCTAATCCATAAGCCAAAGCCGCAGCGGTGGGCTCATTTATGATTCGTCTTACTTTTAAACCTGCAATTTCACCAGCTTCTTTTGTGGCTTGACGTTGTGCGTCATTAAAATAGGCAGGAACAGTGACTACAGCTTCTGTTACTTCTTGATCTAAAAACTCTTCTGCAGTTTTTTTCATCTTTTGAAGTACCATCGCAGAGAGTTCTTGTGGTGTGTATAATCGTCCATCGATATCCACACGAGGGGTGTCATTGTCTCCTTTTACAACTTGATACGGCACTCGCCCTACCTCTTGTTTGGATTCAGAGAATTTATTACCCATAAATCTCTTTATAGAATACACCGTTTTTTTAGGATTTGTAACCGCCTGACGTTTAGCGGGATCTCCTACTTTTATTTCGCCACCTTCTACAAAAGCAATTACTGACGGTGTTGTTCGTCGTCCTTCGGCATTGGTGATGACTACAGGCTCATTTCCTTCCATTACAGAAACACATGAGTTGGTCGTTCCTAAATCAATTCCAATAATTTTACTCATAATTTATAATGTTATAATAATTGTTTTAATTTTTTACATTAAAAGATAGTCAATCATTATGCCATGACAGAAAATATGACAAGGTGTCATATGATTACAGTTCTTTTTCACTATTTTTACCAAAAATTTTAAGGCATTATGTCAAACAAAAAAGAATATAAACGTATCACTGTCAAGTCTTTAGTTGAGATGAAAACTACGGGCGAGAAAATCTCGATGCTAACGGCCTATGATTATACCATGGCAAAAATTGTTGATGGTGCAGGCGTAGATATTATACTTGTAGGCGACTCTGCTAGTAATGTCATGGCAGGGCATGAAACTACTTTACCAATAACTTTGGATCAAATGATTTATCACGCTTCCTCCGTTGTTCGTGCCATCAATCGATCTCTGGTTGTGGTCGATTTACCTTTTGGGACATACCAAAGCGACCCCAAAGAAGCTTTGCGCTCTGCCATACGTATCATGAAAGAAAGTGGTGGTCATGCTGTAAAACTAGAGGGTGGAAAAGAAATAAAAGATTCTATAAAAAAAATTCTAAATGCTGGTATTCCAGTTATGGGACATCTTGGGCTTACACCACAATCGATCTACAAATTTGGCACCTATACGGTTCGAGCCAAAGAAGAGGAAGAAGCTGAACAACTTTTAAAAGACGCAAAAATGCTAGAACGCATTGGGTGTTTTGCTATTGTTCTTGAAAAAATTCCTGCAAAATTGGCCAAACAAGTTGCAGAAAGTGTTAGTATCCCTGTTATTGGTATTGGCGCTGGCGCTGATGTCGATGGCCAAGTGTTGGTGCTTCACGATATGATTGGTATGACTCATGAATTTAATCCTCGCTTTTTAAGACGTTACATGAATCTCTTTGAAACTATGACCGAAAGTATTGGACAGTATGTAAGCGATGTGAAATCGTCTGCTTTCCCAAATGCCGAAGAGCAATATTAAATCATGTCGAGAGTTGTTACAGATGCATCTAATGTGCAAGTCATTTATGAAGATAACCATCTGTTGATTATCAATAAACGCATCGGTGACATTGTTCAAGGCGATAAAACTAACGACCCCCCACTTTCTGAAATCATCAAATTATATTTAAAGAAAAAGTACGACAAGCCTGGTGCTGTTTTTCTGGGTGTTATACATCGGCTAGATCGTCCTACTTCTGGTGTCGTTATTTTTTCAAAAACTTCAAAAGCACTAGCGCGAATGAATCAATTATTCTTAGAAAAGAAAATTGAGAAAACGTATTGGACTCTGGTGAAAAATAATCCCCCAAAGCAAAAAGACACATTGACACATTGGTTAAAGAAAAATCAAAAAACAAACACAACTAAAGTTTATCCCAAAGAAGTAACCGGAAGTAAAAAAGCGATTTTACATTACAAAGTAGTATTCAAATTGCAGAATTATACACTCCTAGAAATAAAATTAGAAACGGGACGATCTCATCAAATAAGAAGTCAATTATCGTATATTGGTTGCCCAATTAAGGGAGATTTAAAATACGGCTTCAATCGTAGTAATCCAGATGGTGGAATTCATTTACACGCCAAAGCTGTAAAATTTATTCATCCTGTTTCAAAAACCCAAATATCTATCAGTGCCACCCCACCAAAAGACGTCTTGTGGGACGAATGTTTAAAAAAGTATTGATATGGAACAAATTGAACAACTTATAATAACACAAAAAGCCTTTTTTTCATCTGGGAAAACCCGTGAAGTAGCTTATATCAAATCAAAATTACAAGCCCTCAAAAGCGCAATCATTTCAAATGAAACTGCTATTTATGAAGCGCTTTACAAAGATTTTAAAAAATCTAAATTTGAAGCATATCTTAGTGAAATAGGTATTATTCTTTCGGAATTAGAGATGACGCTTAAGAATATCGAAAATTGGTCAAAACCAAAACGTATTCGTGCTGCGGCACTCAATTTTCCATCCAAAGACTATATTTTTAGTGAACCCTACGGCGCTGTTCTTATTATTGCACCCTGGAATTATCCTTTTCAATTGGCTATTGCTCCAGTAATTTCGGCTATAGCAGCAGGAAATACAGTGGTTTTAAAACCTAGTGAACTCACAACACATACTGCACAACTCATCGAAGATATTTTATCTACAGTATTTGAAAGACAACATTTAAAAGTTATGCAAGGTGGAGTACCAGAAACAACCGCACTTTTAAAAAACCGCTGGGATTATATTTTCTTTACTGGAAGCGTTCCTGTGGGGAAAATTGTTGCAAAGGCCGCGGCCCACTACATGACCCCAGTTACGCTGGAGTTGGGCGGAAAAAACCCTTGTATTATTGATGATAGTGTGGATCTCAAATTGACTGCAAAGCGATTGGTTTGGGGTAAATTTGTCAATGCAGGACAAACTTGCATTGCACCAGATTATCTTTTAGTGAAAGACACTATAAAATCAGAGTTGATTGAACACTTAAAAATTGAAATCACAAGCGCCTACGGAGAAAATCCAGAGAATTCTGAAGATTACCCTCGAATTGTAAATGCTAAACATCTTGAACGCCTAGAACATATGCTAAAAGATGTTAGTATTGTACATGGTGGAGTGATTAACAAGCAAGATAATTATTTTGCGCCAACACTCATTGATGCACCCTCTCTTGATAGCAAAGTAATGGAAGGTGAAATATTTGGTCCTATTCTGCCTATTTTAAGTTATGCCAATGAAACAGAGATTTCAAAAATCATTAATTTATACGAAAAACCTTTGGGCTTTTATGTGTTTTCGAACCGAAAAGAATTTTACAAAACACTCATCAAAACACACCAATTTGGAGGAGGATCTGTAAATGATACCATGATTCATTTTGGCAATCCAAGATTGCCTTTTGGGGGTGTGGGAGATAGTGGTATTGGGGCCTATCACGGGCGACTAGGGTTCGATACGTTTTCGCATAAAAAAGGGATTACCATCAAAGCCAATTGGTTAGATATTCCATTGCGTTATGCCCCTTACAGCAAAAAGCTCAACATGATCAAAAACGCTTTTAAATGGTTGGGGTAAAAGCGTAAAAAAGCACAATAGATTTTATTTATTTAAATATATTAATTTATTGATAATCAATTAATTATAAATTTTACTTAAAGCTTTAGTTTAATGTTTTTTTAAACTAATTTTAATGTAAAATAACGGCAATCATAACATAATTTTTATGCATTCTGATGCATTTTATTCAGGTTTTTTTTGCGAGATTTCAATAATTTTTAGTGGATTCAAACATAAAATTGTTTTCATCTTTTGATGTTGAATTTAGCGCATAAATTGCAAAGCTGCCAAGCCAATGACCACCTTCATAATTATCATCAATAATACTAGGAAGAGAGTATTGAATATGTTTATCTGCTATGGCGCTTAAATGATCCAGTTCTGAAATACCGTCTGCGATACTGTTTAGACTCCAAGCTCTTGAAAAATTCACCCCATCCAAATGTACAAGGTGTCCATCTGTTCTGTCTGAAACTTTACCGGTTTCAATATCAAAATTTTTGTCAAGTATTTGAGGTAAAAATCCTTCTAACCATTTATAAAATTCTTTTTTTGATAACACTCGTTTCATCAGGGCTGCTTCTTCTAAACATGGAGACAAAAAGTCGTATCCACTTGGTTCCCAAGATATTGGGCAATTTTGATCTTGACTATAAAAATCATGAGCACGTTGTTCTATCATTTGCTTAAGCACTTTGTGATTGACTGTTTTGGCATAATCGTAAGCAAAGGTCAACCCAAAAGCTGTATTGGTATGCACACCCACACGAATTGGATAATTTAATTTCGGTAAAAACTCAATATATTTTTGAACCAATAGTTCTGTCAATGGTCGTAAATTATCCTCTAGTTCTCTTGCCAAAGGGTTGTTCCAGGTGTGTAATTCTTCGGCCAATTTCAAAAGCCAAGCCCAGCCATAGGTACGCTCATAGGTCGCATTATGTTTTCCTTTAAAATACTTCACCTCTTTCAGAATATGATCCTTAGACATTGTAGTGCGAAGCTTAGCAATGATCAATTCTTTTTTGTCAAGATCTGGAAATTGTTTTAATAAAGACACCAAGCTCCAATGGCCATGAACTGCCGAATGCCAGTCAAAACAACCATAAAAAGCGGGGTGCAACGCTTTTGGCGATTGTAAATCTTCATCCCCTCCTATGGTTTGATTTAGTTTATTGGGATACTCTGTATCCATACAGTACAGTGGCAATTGAGCTAAACGATTCGCCTCATCCAAATCAAGAGTTGGCCGCTCAACGGCTTCAATTTGAGTGATTTTTTGTTTTGATTTTTTGTTTTGAAAAAAATCACAACTAACAAATAGGAGAATAAAAGTTGTAAGAATGGATAGTTTTTTCATTTGTTTTTATTTATGTGACTACATTTTAGTCATGAAGGTTTCAGTGTTGGTCTAATTTTGACAATACAATTTACTTTATTTTTTATTATATATTAAAAAAATTCACCCCAACCACCCTTCTCTATCCAAACTTCGATACTGAATAGCTTCGCTGATATGCTTACTTTCTATGGATGTTGATGCTTCCAAATCGGCAATTGTACGGGCAACTTTCAAGATTCTATCATAGGCCCGCGCAGACAAATTTAAACGTTCCATGGCGTATTTCAAAAGTGATTTTGACAGATCATCCAAAACACAAAATTTTCGGATATGTTTCGTTTGCATTTGTGCATTGTAATGAACTGTAGCCAAGTTTTCAAAACGCTTTGTTTGGAAATATCTTGCTTTGGTTACGCGCTCCCTAATGACAACTGATGACTCACCACGGCGCTCTTCAGTCAATTTTTCAAAAGGCACTGGAGTCACTTCAACATGTATGTCTATACGATCTAAAAGCGGCCCCGAAATTTTCCCCATATACCGTTGCATTTCTGTTGGAGAAGATGTCAATGGAGAAGTAGGGTCGTTGAAAAATCCACTGGGACTAGGGTTCATACTGGCCACAAGCATAAAACTACTTGGATATGTTACCGTAAATTTTGCTCTCGATATGGTCACTTCCAAATCTTCTAAAGGTTGACGCATTACTTCGAGAACAGAACGTTTAAACTCTGGCAACTCATCCAAAAACAAAACGCCGTTATGGGCCATAGAAATCTCACCGGGCTGCGGGTACTGCCCCCCTCCTACAAGTGCCACATCTGAAATGGTGTGGTGCGGAGCGCGAAAAGGACGTTGTGTCATCAAACCCGATGGAGCGCGCAATCGTCCAACCACAGAATGAATTTTGGTGGTTTCCAAAGCTTCTTGCAAGGTCATTGGTGGTAAAATAGATGGTAAACGTTTGGCCAACATCGTTTTTCCACTTCCTGGCGGACCAATAAGAACAATATTATGCCCTCCAGCTGCTGCAATTTCCATACACCGCTTGATACTTTCTTGACCTTTTACATCTGCAAAATCAAATTCTGGTTGCGCCAAAGCTTTTTCAAACTCTTCTTTAATATCAAATTGTGTTGGAGATAATTTTATGTTTTTATCAAAATAATCAATGACATCTGTGATGTGTTCTACCCCATAAATATCTAGACCATCGACAATGGCGGCTTCTTTGGCATTTTCTATCGGTAGGATAAACCCTTCAAAACCCTCTTCATTGGCTTTAATCGCAATGGGGAGTGCCCCTTTGATGGGCTGAAGACTGCCATCCAAAGACAATTCACCCATAATAATATAGCGTTCCAGATCTGGAGCTTTGATTTGACTAGAGGCCGCAAGAATGCCCACAGCTAGGGTTAAATCATAGGCAGAACCTTCCTTGCGCATATCTGCCGGCGACATATTGATGATGATTTTTTTGCCAGGAATGCGATAGCCGTTGTTTTCTAGTGCTGCGGCAATACGAAAATTACTCTCTTTTATGGCATTATCGGGTAAACCTACCAAATGATACCCTATGCCATTATCAACATTGACTTCTACGGTAATGGTATAGGCCTCTACGCCAAAGACAGCGCTTCCATAAACTTTTTTGAGCATAACAATAGATTTGGAACTTTAAATGTATTGAATATTATTGAATAAAAAAATGCAACTAAATTGTCAGTTGCATTTATCCCATATTGTAACACTTTAATTTGAGATCAAAAACTAATTTTTGGATGTTTTTTTTTAAAATCCTAGAATATTTTCATACGTATTGGGGTCAATTGTTTTGCTGATCTTTTTAAAAATGGTACACTTCCAAGCGTGTTGTTTAGGTCTTCGACTGTTTATTTTGGTAGTGATTTCCATTTCAAGAACCAAACCCTGTTGCGCTCTTAGCCAGTCTTCTTCGGAATTAAAAGGATTGTCTATCCTTCTGTCGTTTACATATCGATAAAACCCTAAATTGTAAATGAGCTTTTCGCTAAACGTTACAGGTGCTTCTTCGGTGACCCAGATTTTAGACTTCATATCGGGGCCTGTGACCAAAAACTCGATGCATTTATAGCCAAGTATCTCTTTTTTTCTGCCTGTAAGTTCCACATTTGTGGGCTGTTCTTTTAGGATATCTACCAGAAGTTTTTTCATATTGAGTGGCGACTTCATTCTGGTTTTGTCATCTCCATTGTTCATATACATTTCTGCTTGGTTGGTGCTCAAATTCAATATGGTTAGTATTTCGCCTTTACTTCTTGCTGGTGTAGTATCAAAGCCTATATAGTCGCCATCCAATGGGAGGTAATAATTTAGGGTTGCTGTTTTTCTCTTGTGAGTCATTTCTAATTGATAGAGATAGTCAAAGTTATATACCGTGCTTTGTGCAAAGGCATTAGAGCCAAATACAACAAGGGCACATATTAGAAATGCGACATGTTTTGTTTGTGTTTTCATAATGTGTTTATTTATTGTTTTATGATTTTATAGGATTGAATAGAATGGGTTTGACTCGCAATTTTTACCACATACAAGCCATTCGGTAAGTTGATTAAATTGATCCTGTGTTGATTTTTTTGTGAATACACTCTTTTTCCTAAAACATCATACACATCAACTTTAAAATGATCATTGGATGTTTTTATATGTAAATAGTCTGTAAACGGATTGGGATATACAGCTGTTTTTTCTTGATGTATTGGCATATCATCAATGGACATTGGCATTACTTTTTCCCAAACATTGACCCACCTGATGTCATTTACCAAGCTTTTTGTTGTAGTCTTCCATGTTTTAAGGATGGTTTCTTCAAGGTTTTGATTGCTGTCGTAGGTATAGTTGTATTCATATTGACTACTTATATCTCCAGTAGAAATACGATATGCTGTGGTTGTTCGTACCGTTTTATTATTGTTAGAATCATAGCGAAATAGTGTTATGACGGTCGTACTGAATATCCCTGTACTTGCGTTGAACAGTTGCTCTGTAATTGTTGTCAAAAGAGTATTGGAGTTATAGACATAAAAAATTTGTTTATACACACCACTCCACTTATTTTCATGGATATTCCAGGTTTTATGTTCTATTTTTATAAGCTTGTTTTGGGTATTATATAAAAAGGTTTTTAATTCATCATTTTCCCAACCAGATACAACGTCTCTCCACTCCTGTTTTGTTTCTGTACTTAAATGTCCTGATGCGTCGTAAGTATAAAAATAACGTTCCTTGTTTTTTAATGCTTTGAGTGTATGATCATACTCCATAATTGTTTTACTAGATACTTTGTTTGCTGAAGTATAGGAATAGGTTGTTTTTTGATAATCTCGCCAAACCGAACTGATAAAAAAATGCCTTTCATGCTCTGTTAACAAATTATGGCTATTGTATGTATAAATGTTTTGTTCACCATTTTTCCAAGCGCCACTGTCCCAGCGCTGGAAGATTGACATGGCAAGACTATCATTGCTATGGTATTGTTTGTTGTACTGAGAATAATTAACCCAGGAAGACCCACTTCTAAATTGTTTTAAAATATTATCTTCTTGAAAGTCTTCAGCTGCTGCATAATTGTAATGATCAATTGCCGTCTGTTGCCATGTAGAACTACCTACATTCCAACTATATTGATCGATTTTATCTAACCGATATGCTTCTTCTTGTGAAAAACACAATATGGTTGCTAAAAAATAGAGAACTAATATGTAGTGGTTTCTTTTCATGTGTTTATCTTTATTGAGTCATTGAGTTGCTTTTTGCCGAAGTTGTACTTTAGGTTGGAGTTTGTACTTTTGACACAGTCTAATCCCCATCGATTCCTCACAAAAAGCAACTCTAAAAAACTCTTGATTTATAGCCTTCTTATTTTATCAATCTAAAGTCCATACAGCATCTATAAATGTTCCTGAAGATCTAAGACCTCCAATTAGGAAAATTTTATCGTTAAACACTTGGGCTTCTATACCAGTAGTCATAGGAAAACCACCTGTTGCCGTATCGCGAGTCCATGTTACGCAGCCATCTTCGGAATACCAGATATCATTTACTCTCCCTGAGCTATTATCCCATCCCCCTATTACATAAATTCGGTCTTTATAAACTACTGCAGCATGATCGCGTCTTGGAGAAAACTTGTGTATTGTGGAACTTACTTCCGTCCATGTTATACCATCGCTGCTTTTCCATATATCGTTCACATTTTTGTTTATACCTGTTGTTTGGTAACCACCAATCACATAGAGTTCGTCCTTATAAACTAGCGTTTGGAATCTGTTTCTTGCGCCAAAGGGTGCGTTTGTGACTTCTCTTGTCCAAGATTCACCATCGGAACTGGACCAAATATCGCTTTCTGCCGTACCAAAACTGGATGAACTAACACCACCAATAACCCATATCTTATTTTTAAATACTACGGTCGCATGGTTTCTTCTTCGCGAAAAGGGTGCATTAGGATGTGTCGTCCAAGCACCACCGCCATTGGATTGAGAATAGACCGTGTTGTATCTTGAAGTAGTACCTGTGGTTCGTGCGCCGCCAATAACCCATATTCTGTTATTAAAAGACACTAATCCAAAATCGTGTCTAGATTGAGGAAGATCAGGCTGAGTGAGCCATACATTTCCGTCTGTACTACTGTTTATTCTTGTGGTAGAAGTGAAAGAAGAACTTAGCACCCCCCCCATAGTGTACAGTCTGTTGTTAACTACTAAAGATTCGTAAAAACGTCTGCTAGTACTTCTGTTACTTGTAACTTCTGTAGCACGCAAACCTCTGGTGGTAAAATCAAAAGTACTGGTACTTTCGGTGGTGTTTCCAAAAGCGTCTCTGGCAATTACTTTCCAGCGGTATTTGGTGTTGTGTTTAAGGTTAGTTGTAATCTTATATGTAGTCCCGGAGTTTCCGTTGGCTAATGTCTTAAATGATGTGCCTCCGTTTTCACTTAGTAAAAAGCTGTAGGTAACAGCTTCACCCTCGGGATCTGAAGCGGTTTGCCATTCAAATGCTGGGGTAAGGCTAGCATCTGTAAGACCGTGAATTATGGTCATTAAATTAAATGCTTCTGGGGCTTTGTTTTCTACCACAGTAAAGGAAAATACCTCACTGTCTGTACCTCCACCATTGCTATCTTTAGCTTTAATAAACCAGTAGTAGGTTGTTTCAAAGTCTAGTGCATCTGCATCTGGCACAGAAAATGTAGTTTCCGTTTGATTTTCAGAAACAGCCACCGTTGGCGGGTTGGTTGTACCAAAATAGATATCGTAGGTAACCTCCTCGCCTTCTGGGTCTTGTGAGGCCTCCCACTCTAGTGTTGGGGTTCTTTCTATGCCTGTTGCACTGTGTGCAGGTTTTGTAAGCACAGCCGCTGAAGGGGTCGCATTTTTGGCGGTAGTAAAAGATGCTACAGCACTTTCTGTACGTGCACCTTTGGCGTCTTTGGCAATAATACGGCAGTAGTATTTTGTTTCATATTCCAAGGCAGAAGACACTTCGTGTGATGTGCCGGAAACCTTTTGTGCTACGGCAGTAGCAGGTGGGTTGTCTGTACCAATATGGACATCATATACTACGGCATCGCCGTCTGGATCTGTAGCGGCACTCCACTTTAGTGTGGGGGTTACGCTCACGCCAATTGCATTGTTTTGTGGACTACTAATCGAAAAACTTTTTGGCGCTTGGTTTTTGGGGGTTGGTGTTGGTTCGTCGTCTTTAGAACAGCCCAAAACAAGGGCTATAATTAATAACATTACAGGTTTAAAAAATTTTGTTTTCATGATTTCTAATTATTTATTTTTATTTATTTTAATAGTGTTTATTGCATCACTTCGAAATTCTCGTCTACCACTTCTACAAAAGAGGTTTTTGTTTCGTGTTGCCATAGAATTTCTGCGGTACTGTATTTATAGAGACCGATTATAGCATCGCCAGAATTTTTATGAAATTGAAAAACAAAATAATCATCGGAAAATGCCCAGACATTTCCTCTATAGTCTGATACCTCACCTTTGAGAGGCATGTCTGTTTTTGCTCTTTCAATTTTACCAGTATTGGCATTGAGAACATAATAGCTTCCCTTGGTATATATAAATAATCTGTTTTCTGATAGTGATATTAGCGCATCTCTTATCGCTATTGGTGTATTCCACAAAGGGTTTCCATTTGCTGTATTTATCGCGTAAATACCATTATCTCTGGTAGATACATAGGCCACTTCATCTCTGAAAGTCATATCTAAGGACAATCTAATATTGGCCTGCCATTTTTGGTTTAGCTTGCTATCGTAGGCATATAATTTATTGTTCCATGTAGAAAAAATAATTTGGTTTTTGTGTTTGTATAATTTATTTAAGGTTACACGTTCACCAATGAGTTTATGGACTTCTGAATGATCTGAAAGATTGTGTCCATAAAAACTTGGATTTCCTTGATTTCCAGAGAGTGCAAAAACGGTGTTATCAATTTTTATGGCAGCTCTTTTGGAAGGATAACCAATCAATGGTTCTGGTATTGTTCTTCCACTCAATATGATGGTTCCGTCTTTGGGGTTTATTATTATTTTTTTACTAATGCTCTTATAAGTTGTTTTATTTATAACATTATAACCATACAGTATTTGGTCATCAAAAACTTGCATTCCCAAAGAGGTTGTAAAATAATGAGTAGGAGTTGCTTTAAATTTAACATTCCAAATTTTTTCTCCTGTATCGATAGCTCTCTTCTCTAAGTCATAATCATTTGTATTCACATATCGCATACCATACAAGGCATTATCATAAATTTGTATCCCTCGAAAATCACCAGAAACTAAACTTGTTTTTTCGCCTGTACTCACATCGAGATAAAATAATTCTTCTTTGTTGGAAATGTATATACGCCCTTTTGGAGCTCCTTTTTTTGTGGCAAAGGCATACACATCACTTTTTGTTGCTTCTCCATTGTTATCTTTGGCTACAACATACCAATAGTATGTTGTGTCATGCTCCAAAGCTTTTTCATTTGATACTCTAAATGTGTTGTCTGTTTGGCTTTCTGAAACAGCTAGATTTGGAGGGTTCGTAGTCCCTAAAAATACATCATACACAACAGCATCTCCATCTGGATCTGTAGCTTTAGTCCATTGTAGTGTGGGGGTTGTACTAATTTCTGTTGCATTGTTTTCTGGGTTGCTGAGTAAAAGCGCTGTTGGCGCTTGATTTTTGGGGGTTGGTGGCGTTGGTTCATCATCTTTAGAACAGCCCAAAACAAGGGCTATAACTAATAGCATTGCAGTGCTTAAAAATCTTGTTTTCATGATTTCTAATTATTTATTATTGATTATTTTATGATTTTAAATTCTACTCTTCGGTTTTGTGCTTTTCCGTGGCTGGAACTGTTACTGGCAAGGGGTTCTGTTTCGCCTTTACCCTCTACAAAAAGCCTTTCATAGTTGCTAATACCCAGCTTTATCATCTTTTCCTTAACAGCATAGGCACGTTGACGGCTTAATTCCAAATTGGTTTCGGCACTGCCATCACTATCGGTATGCCCTATTATTTGGACTTTGGTGTTTGGGCTGGTATTGAGCTCCGTTACCAATTCTTGTATAATCTTTTCACTGCTAGATTTGATAATCGATTTTCCACTTTCAAATAGGATTTCGTTGGTGGTAAACGTCCCTGTTTCTAGTAAGGTACTTCGGCGGTCTTGACCTGTTTTGGCAATACGCACATTGCCAAAGTACATTTCTACATTCCCGCCATAGTCGTGCTGCATTAATTTTAAATAGGATGCTTTTCCTATGGGGATTAAACGTGGGACGTCAATTAGTTTTCTCTCGTTAAGCCAAAGTCTAAAACGGCTTTTATTAACCATTATAGATACACGCGATTTTCCATTTATAACAGCTCTGTAGTCTAGTTTCAGTTGTTTTTTTATGATTTCCTTTCCGTTTTCTTTTTTGTTGACCCAAGTTGACGAAACGATATACTGGCAGGGATTAAGCCCTACCCTTCCATAATTTTTTCCCTCTTTAAAGGTATTGTTGTCGTCTATCGATATATAGACCCAAGTATGAGAACTTGTTTTCTTATTTAAAGTTGGGGCATAAAGATCAAATTCTACAGTATAATTTTCGGGTAGTTTTTCAGACATCATAGGGACATACACGGCACTGTGCTGCATTTTTAGATATTTTTGTCCGTTGATGTTTGTCAATTCTCCACCGCCATCGGTATCCCATTTTGCAGGAAAATCGCCAATATTGTCTTGGCTATAGTCATCTTGAAAAAGCATTACATTACCCGCTTTAAAATCGAAGTTTGTAGATACCTTGTGGGTTTCTTTTTCTGCTTGAGATGTTTGCTCGTTTGATGTTTCAGAAGTGTGTTTATTGTTTTTTCTTCTGCGTTTACGTTTATTTTTTCGCTTCTTATTAAATAATGTATCAAAAGTCTTCTCGGTTTCTCTCTCAGATTTTTCCTCAACTTTTCTTTCAATGGCACGCTCGGCGGCTTTTTCGGCTTTCTTTTTGAGTTTCTTTAAGAATTGAGCATGTGTAGTATTAATTCCAAATAGAATACATAGCAGTATTGATAATGTTTTTAGGTTCATAGCAAAATAGATTTGATGTTATGACCCAAAACTAATTCACAATGTTAGCCTCAACTTGTCGATTTGTAGAAAATACTGGTGGATTTGTATAAACCAACAGATAATGTGAAATTTTAAGGGAATGCATTCTTCCAGCAAGTGGATTTTTATCCGATTCATCGGAACTCATAAAGAATAGGTTAAGAAAATTGAGCGATAAACTGTAAATTCCTACCGAAATTTTAGTTCAAAAATATTAATACCAAAGCCTGTTGCTAACAAACCGAGCGTTTTGAAGCCGATTTATATAAACAACATTGAATGAGAACCTATTCGGATTAATTTAATTGTTTTTGGGTTTTCAATTTGAAACCAAATAATATGTAGGTCTGGTTTGATATGACATTTCCAGTGATTTTTATAATTTCCTATTAATTTATGAGGCTTCATAGATAAGGGGACACCTTCTACCTCTTTAAGTTGCAATATATTCAACAATAAGGATGCGCGTTCGAAATTTTTTTTTATTTTTTTTAAGTTTTTGAATGTCTTTTTTAAACTTATTTGTTGCTTCCAGTTGATACATTATAAGTTATCAAGCCATGCATTAAGGTTATCAATGTGCTCTAAATCTTCTGTTCTTGCAGCTTCAATAGCATCAATGGTCTCTTGGTTCGGAATATGACCTACACTTTTATATAATAGAAATTCAATGTAATTGTTAAGACTTCTTCGTTGAGATTTTGCTTTTTCTTTCAGCTCATCCAAAAGAGTTTTGTCAAGTCGAAAGGCGGTTTGTATTTTCATAAGAACAAAATAAAAAAAGAGAAAATAACAACATGTTATACAAGTGGCATTAAAATTAATAAACCCACCCTTAAAATTACAGGAACATTATACTAACATTATCCCAAATTGCTTTTGTACACTCGTGGCGATTGTCCTGTTACTTTTTTAAAGATTTTGGAAAACAAGGATGGATCTTCGTAACCTAGTTGAAAGGCAATTTCGCTAACTTGCATAGCTGTATTCTTTAATAATTCCTTAGCTTTTTCTATTTTTATGTGTTTCACATAATTTGCAACTGGCATTCCCGTTAAAATGTTCACTTTTTGATTCAACTTAGAACGACTCATTGTCATTTTTCTTGCTATTTCTTCCGTGCTGTAGGCTTTATTTTCTAAAGCAAATTCTTGTAGTGTTTTGATAAAACGAACTTCAACCATTCGAATTTCTTGCGATACATCTGCTTTTTTTAATGCCAATACCTCTAGAAAATATGTGGCCTTTTGTTGTTGTTTTTCAAATAAATTATCAATGATACTCAAAAGCTCTTCTTCTCTAAAAGGTTTAGTGAGATAGGCATCAATCCCTAGATCAAAACTTTTTGTTTTTGCTTCCAGAGTAACATTTGCAGAGACAATAATTAGAGGAATATGTGATAACTCTGACACTGATTTTAAATGTTTTGAAAACTGAAATCCATCCATTTCTGGCATCGCCAAATCACAAATGATAAGATCTATGTTTTTGCTTTTTAATACTTCCATAGCATCCTTTCCATTATAGGCTTGAAGGAATCCAAATTGATTTTGCAACAATTGTTTATAATAAATCTGAATATCCTTGTTGTCTTCAACTACCAATATTGTTTTTTTTGAAGCCCTATTGTTGTCTTTTGTGTATTGTCTTTTATGTGTTGATTTTGTGCGGTCTCTATAAACAAAAGGGAGCTTTGGTTGTATTTTCTTTTCAGGTTTTTCTGCAACTTGAGTTATTGGTAAATGAATGGTAAATGTTGTTCCTTTATTCACAATACTTTGCACCGTTATCTTGCCATTTGCCAGATTAACTAATTCCTTTACATAAGCCAAGCCAATACCCGTTCCTTTTGTGTTGGTTTCGGTACTAGAGGTGTAAAACCGATCAAAAATTTTGTCTAAATGTGCTTTTTCTATACCCATACCTGTGTCGCTAACCGATAGTACTAAACTGTTGTTTTGCAAATGGGTTTTTACAGTAATTTCTCCATCATTCCTGTTAAATTTTAGAGCATTTGATATTAAGTTTTGGAGTATTGATTGTATTTTATCGGAATCAAAATCCATGATAATTTCATCTACGTCAGAGATGAAAGTTATGGTTTGCCCTTGACTTGTAGCATATGATGAAAACAACTGTGTTAGGGTTTTTATAAATACAACAATATTTTCTTGAATATTATTGGGTATAAGTTTTGATTTATCCAAAGCAGAAATCGCTAATATTTGTTTGAGTTGTTCATTTAACAAACTGGCATTTTTATGAATAATTCTAATATTTTCTATCTCACTATAGTGTGTTAATTCTTGTTCTAAATGAGTACTCAAACCTTGTATCACAGTTAATGGAGTTCGAAATTCGTGTGTAAGATTTGTGAAAATCTGTTTTTGAAAGTTATTTAATTCTTCTAATTCGGTGGTCTTTTTCTCGAGAATCATCTCATAATCTAAGCTAAGTTGTTTGAAGTAATTTACAATAACAAACAATATGATAAACCATAAATATTTAGACATATCATTATAAGCATCAATATCATAGATTTCAAGATAATAATTAGGAAGTGCAAAGGAAAAAATCGATACTAAAAGAATTGTGTTTATGACATACTTATTATCTATAAAAAGCAATGCAACCAAAGGCGCGATGACATAAAAAAATTCATGAAAACTCCCTTTATCAATAAAATTTGCAAAAACAAATGCCACCAACCACAAGCAAAAAATATAAATTACTCTTCCAAATAAATACAACTTTTTGGAGTGAACATATTGAGCCACAGCTATCATAACTATAAATAGGGAATGCCCCAAAATATAATCCAAGGCATTTTCTTCAAATAATCGGCGTGCCAGTAGGAACCCTCCAACGGCATACCATGTCAGACAAAAGGTGTTAAAAAGTACAATACGCCTTCGGTCTGACTTTGTAGAGCGGTTATCTATACCAAAGTTTAAAAACTTGTGTTTAATTCTTTTAAGATTACTTTTTAGGCCCATATTGATATCTGATTTAAAAAAATACAGTGATACTGACTATCAAATCTTCTAAAATGACGCTCTTTTATGGCATTATCGGGTAAACCTACCAAATGATACCCTATGCCATTATCAACATTGACTTCTAAAGTGATGGTGTAGGCCTCTACGCCAAAGACAGCGCTTCCATAAACTTTTTTGAGCATTTGGTACGATTTGAGACTCTAAAATTAGGGAAAAAATTAAAATAAAATTTGAATTTTTAAAATGTTAATGTTTGTTTAATTAGTGAGATAAAAACTTAGACAAATTATACTTTTGTATAAAATCAATAGTATTATGGCCAAAAAAACAAAACTTACAAAAGATAAACTTATTGCGCTATACATGGATAGCGTTTTAGATCACAACGAAACCCCAAAAAGTGTATATGCTTTTGCCAAGATGAATCAGTTTGATGAATCTGAATTTTATGCTTTTTATGGTTCTTTTGAAGCACTTGAATCTTCAATTTTTGAAACCTTTTTCGAAAATACAATAAACACCCTAGAAAAAAGTAAAGATTACAAAGACTACGACGACCAAAATCGATTGTTGAGTTTCTATTTTACATTTTTTGGAAATCTAACCGCCAACCGTAGCTATGTTTCTCATTCGCTGAGCGCTGCTAAAGGAAATTTAAACACCATGAAAAAACTCCGACCATTACGCAAAATGTTTTTGGCGTTTGTAGATCAATTGGATCTTGGTGGCTTTGAAATAAAAAACAAACGTATTGATGATTTTAAAGATAACGTCGTCAATGAATCCTATTGGGTCCAGATGCTTGTGACCCTAAAATTTTGGCTAGATGACGACTCTGCCGATTTTGAAAAAACCGATCTTTTCATCGAGAAATCGATTGCTGCAAGTTTTGAATTGGCACAGACCAAACCTCTTAAGAGTGTTGTTGATTTTGGTAAGTTTTTATTCAAAGAAAAAATGGGGACTCGTTAATGAAATCAATAGATCGTATCCCAACATCCAAACTACAACGCGCTTCAAAATTGGTTTCTACTGGAGCCAAAGTTGGCGTCAATTACCTAAAATATAATGTTGAGAAATTTAGCAAATCTGAAGCTGAAGCCAAAGAAAACCTCAATAAAAATAACGCAGAAGACATCTATGGAAGTTTGAAGCAACTTAAAGGGAGTGCTCTGAAAGTGGCGCAAATGCTCAGTATGGAAAAAAATATTTTGCCCCAAGCTTATGTCGAAAAATTTTCTTTAGCACAATTTTCTGTTCCGCCGCTATCCTCGCCTCTTGTGGTCAAAACTTTCAAAAAATATTTTGGACAAACTCCCGATGCAATTTTTGATGAGTTCGATTCCAACTCTGTAAACGCAGCAAGCATTGGCCAAGTACACCGCGCCAAAAAAAACGGCAAAGAATTAGCTGTCAAAATTCAATATCCAGGGGTTGCCGATAGTATCAAATCTGATTTGTCTTTAGTCAAACCAATTGCTATTAAAATGTTTAATATCAAAGGGAAAGATTCAGACAAATATTTTAAAGAAGTTGAGGACAAGCTCACCGAAGAAACCGATTACTCTCTAGAAATCAAACAAAGTCAAGAAATTGCAAAGGCCTGTGCGCACATTCCAAATATCCTTTTTCCTAGCTATTATAAAGAATATTCATCCAACAGGATTTTGACCATGGATTTTATGAAAGGAGAACACCTTTCGGAGTTCACGAAAAAAAATGTGAGTCAGGAAAAATCTAATAAATTGGGACAAGCATTGTGGGATTTTTATATGCATCAAATTCATAATCTGAAAAAAGTACATGCAGATCCTCACCCCGGTAACTTTTTGATTAACGAAAATGACCAGCTTATTGCACTCGATTTTGGATGTATGAAAACTATACCAGATGATTTTTATACTCCTTATTTTGAGTTGGCTGATCCAACTGTAATCAATAGCCCAAGTCTTTTTTCGGAAAAATTATATGAACTAGAAATTCTTACTCCGAAGGATACCAAAGAGGAAACCACGTTTTTTACGGCAATGTTTCACGAATTATTGAGTGTGTTTACACTTCCATTTCAGCAAGAAATTTTTGATTTTTCTGATCCAGAATTTTTCGGAAAAATTGGTGATCTCGCAGAGCGTTACAGTCAAAATACAGAACTAAGAAAATTCAATAGCAATAGGGGTTCAAAGCATTTTATTTATATGAACCGCACCTTTTTTGGGCTGTACAATTTAATGTTCGACTTAAAGGCAAATGCTGTAAAAATTAATCAATTTCAACATTACAAATGATACATTTAAGACGTCAAGATTTTGAAGAATTAGATCATGTTTTTAGAATAAATTTGATCAATAGCTGTTCTGGATTCAAATCGGCCAACTTGATTGGAACGAAATCAAACTTAGGAATACCAAATGTTGCGGTTTTTAGCTCTGTCACACACTTGGGCTCCAACCCACCTTTGCTTGGAGTTGTTTTTAGACCTGTCACCGATGTTCCACGAAATACATATGAAAATATTAAAGAAACGGGGCAATTTACTATAAATCACATTGATGCGTCAATCATTCAAGAGGCGCACCATACTTCTGCAAAATACGATAAAGACATATCAGAATTTGAAATCACTGCACTAGAAGAAGAATACAAAAATGGCTGGCATGCACCTTTTGTGAAAAATGCGCCCATTCAAATTGCGCTCACCTATTGTGAAGAGTACGAGATAAAAGCGAATGGTACAATTCAACTCATTGGAGAAATTAAAGATTTATTTATACAGTCCGAGTTGCTTGAAGACGATGGATTTGTAAACTTATCAAAGGCAAATATTGTGGCTATCAATGGATTGGATGGATATGCTGTGCCCTCTCTAAAAGAAAGATTGGCGTATCAAAGGCCAAAAAAAATATTAAAAACAAAATAACAGCTCGTTGAAAAAATCCGAGTTACCCTCAAAGATCTGCGTTGTGTGCCAACGACCATTCAATTGGCGTAAAAAATGGGCTCGCGACTGGGAATTTGTCAAATATTGTAGTAAAAAATGCAGCAGCAACAAAGCACAGCGCTAGTTTGGTTTAGAAATGACTTGAGAACTCAAGATAATAGTGTTCTTCAGTCTGCACTATCAACTTCCAAGCCCGTTATTGGGGTTTATTTTTTGGAACCTCAATGGTTTGAAAAACATGAATTTGGATTCAAAAAAATGGAGAAATTCAGGGCTAAATTTCTTCTGGAAACTTTAAAATGCCTTCAAAATGAGTTAAAGAAATTAAACATTTCTCTTCTTGTATTTGAAGATTCTGCAGAGAACAAAATGAAAAGTATTGTGAAGTCGTACAATGTATCTGATGTATTTCTGCAAAAGGAATGGACAGCGGAAGAAAGTATGTCTTTGCAGAACGTAAAAAAAGGATTGCCAACAGAGGTTAAAATTCATCAATATTATGATCAATTTTTATTTCATCCGGATGATCTTCCTTTTCATTTCGGTGATACCCCTAAAGTGTTTACACAATTTCGAAAACAACTTGAGAAAAATTCAAAGGTAAGAGAGCTCATAAAAAATAAACCCCAAAGTGATGCTTATTTGCTAAAAAAGACATCCACGATTCCTACCTTGAATGCCTTAGGTTACGAAGATATTAAAGTTGACGACAGATCGGCTTTTCCATTTTCAGGTGGTGAAATATTGGCATTTGAACGATTGCATCATTATTTTTTTGAAAGCAAAGCGCTTGGAGTTTACAAAAAAACTAGAAATGGCTTATTAGGACTCAATTACAGTTCAAAGTTTTCACCTTGGCTGGCCAACGGAAGCCTTTCGGCGCGTCAAATTTATTGGAGTATTAAGGCCTTTGAAAATCAATTTTTCTCGAACCAATCAACCTATTGGTTGATATTTGAACTGATATGGCGTGATTTTTTCAAGTATGTATCTCTCAAGCATGGGAATGAAATTTTTAAAATTGATGGCATTTTGAAAAATGAATATCAATGGTCTAATCATAAAAAATACATTTTGCAGTGGATCAATGGAGAAACAACAAACGATTTTGTGAATGCAAATATGATAGAACTCAAAACTACAGGTTGGATGAGCAATCGAGGACGGCAAAATGTGGCATCATTTTTCGCCAAAACTCAAAAACTCGACTGGCGAATTGGTGCTGCTTATTTTGAATCCATGCTGCTGGATTATGATGTGCACAGCAACTATGGAAATTGGATGTATGTTGCTGGTGTTGGCAATGATCCTAGAGATCGTATTTTCAATGTAAAGCTTCAAGCAGAGCGTTATGACGCTAATCAAAAATATAGACAACAATGGCTACAATCTAAACTCTTCTAAATGAAAACATTACGATTAATATTAGGTGATCAATTGAACCAAAATCACTCTTGGTTTTCTACAACAAATGACGATGTTTTGTATTGTATGTTTGAAATGCGACAAGAAACTGATTATGTCAAACATCATATTCAAAAAGTTGTTGGTTTTTTTGCAGCTATGCGAGAATTTTCAAGGCAATTGGAGGAGAAAAAGCATAAGGTAATTTACTTTAATATTTTGGATTCTAATAATTTGCATGACTTAGAAAAAAATATAAAGTTTCTCATTGAAAAAAACGCTATTGAGCATTTTGAGTATCAAGCACCAGACGAATACCGTTTGGACGAACAGTTGAAATCAATTTGTCAAGATTTATCAATTCGTAGTTCGAGTTGTGACACCGAACATTTCTTGACCTCTAGAGAAGAATTGACTGATTTTTTTGAAGGAAAAAAACAGCTTTTAATGGAACGTTTTTATCGCTACATGCGAAAAAAACATCATATTTTGATGGCGGGCGAACAACCAGAGGGAGGCATTTGGAATTATGATCATAACAACAGAAAAAAATGGAAAGGTAGTCCAGAAATCCCTGATTATAAGGCCTTTAAAAACGATGTGAAACAAATTTGTAGGGATATTTCGTCAAGCAATATAGCGACAATAGGTCATTTTGATAGCACGTATTTTGAGTATCCTATTACCTTAAAGCAGGCACAACAACAGCTCGCCTATTTTTGCACCACACTTTTGCAGCATTTTGGAGATTATCAAGATGCACTCCATACCGAAGAGGTATACCTTTTTCATTCACGCTTATCTTTTGCGATGAATTTAAAAATCATTAGCCCAAAAGAAATTATTACAAGCGTTTTGGAGCATTATCGCAAAAATATGGAGAGCATAGACATCGCACAAGTCGAGGGTTTTATTCGTCAAGTTATTGGGTGGCGCGAGTACATGCGGGGAATGTATTGGAAAGAAATGCCATCTTACAAAGCATTAAATGTGTTGGAAAATCACGAAGCTATTCCTGATTTCTTTTGGACTGGAGAAACCAAAATGAATTGTCTTCAAAAGACCATCAATAATTCTTTAGATCATGCCTATGCGCATCATATTCAAAGACTGATGATTACTGGAAATTATTTATTATTAACACAAACCCATCCAGACGCTGTAGATGATTGGTATTTGGGTATTTACATTGATGCTATTCAATGGGTACAACTGCCAAATACTCGTGGGATGAGTCAGTATGCAGATGGTGGAAAAATTGCCACAAAACCTTATGTTTCGTCTGGAAGTTATATAAATAAGATGAGTAATTATTGTGGTTCTTGTCACTATAATGTTAAAGAAAAAATAGGGCCAAAGGCCTGTCCTTTCAATAGTTTATACTGGAATTTTTTGGATGACAAAAAACCCAAACTGTTTACCAATCAACGCATGCGAATGATGTATTCTGTTTTGAATAAATTTTCGGCAGAAGATTTACATAAAATGAAGCTCAGAGCTGCAGAAATAATTACAAATCCAGAGCGTTTTTAAGGTGTTAAAGAAAGACTAAAAATGTTAATATTTGTTTAATTGTAACAACTTATAATGCAACATTAAGTATGTTTGATGTAAACAAATTCATAGCCATTGGTTCTAGATACAACACATTACAACAAGGAGCACAAATTTTTGATTGATGAATTTGTGGGTAAGCCCTACAGCTTTTGGGAGGCACTTAAGCGAGGAGGCATTGGCTCCAAACGAATGATCGTAGATCAATTAAGTCCAAATTTGAATTATATTTCGAACCTCACATCAGATATAAACTATGCCAATATAGAGCTCAGAAAGAAAGGCATTTTGATTCATATTACAAAGGGACTGAAAAATTTTACGTGGGCTATTCCATTTTATCAATTGGTTTTTTACAAAACAAATTTTACAAGTATTCATGCTCAGGGAAAGTTTATACACTTTAAGAACTCCAAAACTTTCAAGGAAAACAAATCGTTTTTTAGAAATGTTATGGAAGAAAAGATAAATTTTGACCAACAATATATTTTACCTCAAATATGAAACTAACAGCTATCGAAATAGATAGAATAATAGAAATGGCATGGGAAGATCGTACGACTTTTGATGCTATAAAGTTTCAGTTTGGACTCTCGGAACAGGAAGTCATTTCGTTGATGCGAAATCAAATGAAACCAAAAAGTTTTCGCCACTGGCGAGCAAGAGTGCAAGGCAGAAAAACTAAACATCAGAAATTGCGTGTTTTCGAATCTGGTCGGTTTAAATGTACCAGACAAAAAGCAATTTCAAATAATAAAATATCAAAACGTTAACTAATTATGGATATCAAAACCACAAAAACTAAACAAATCAATGGCTTTTCTCATCACGAAATTGGAGATGACCATCTTTACACAGGATTGGAAACTCCAATAAAAAAAGATGCTTTTATATTGAGTGACATTGAAAAAAAGAAGAAGATTTCGATTTTGTTCGAAGAAATTATGAATGTCATGGGCTTAGATTTGGAAGACGATTCTTTGAAAGGGACACCCGATCGTGTGGCAAAAATGTATATCGATGAAATCTTTTCTGGATTGAATCCAAAAAACAAACCAGAAATTGCTTTATTTGATAATAAGTACCAATACAATCAAATGTTGGTAGAGAAAAATATAACATTTTATTCCAATTGCGAACATCATTTTGTACCCATAATAGGAAAGGCACATGTGGCCTACATATCATCTGGAAAAGTGATTGGTTTATCAAAACTAAATAGAATTGTACAATACTACGCCAAACGTCCTCAAGTTCAAGAACGTTTGACCAATCAAATTGGCGAAGAGTTAAAAACAATTTTAGGAACCCACGATGTTGCCGTTGTCATTGACGCCAAACATCTCTGCGTTTCGTCTAGAGGAATAAAGGACGAAACGTCATCAACAGTCACTGCATTTTATAGTGGTGAATTTACCAACTCAGCAAAAATTGCAGAGCTCAATAATTATATAAATTCATAATATGAGTCCAGTAGAAAAAGGAGAAGAATTTTTAACGAAAAGTTTAAAATTTAAAAATACAAGCGAAAGAATTGAAGCTTCAAGAGAAGTCAAGGCCTTGATTCTCGACATCAATGAAATTTACAAAACCAATAAAGATCAAAAATTAATGGATTTGATGAAAGATTTGACATTGATTAAACAGAAGATAGAAAAACGATTAAAAGGAAGGCCATTAACATCATGAAAACAATCATTATTGTCGGCGGTAGCAGAGGCATTGGAAAAGCGAGTATCGAAACGCTTTTGCCCAATAATAAGGTGATCAATATCAGTAGAAATGCACCAGAAGTCGAGCATCAAAATTTAACGCATTACAACTGTGATGTTTTATCTGATGAACTTCCAAATATTGAAGTTGCAGATGGTTTGATCTATTGTCCTGGAAGCATCAATTTGAAACCCTTCAAGAGGTTGAATTTAGAAGATTTTAGAAATGATTTTGAGATCAATGTCATTGGAGCGATCAAAAGTATTCAGGCCTACTCTCCTGCTCTATTAAAGTCGGAGTCTGCTTCAATAGTACTTTTCAGTACAGTTGCGACAGCAATGGGTATGCCATTTCATGCGAGTGTGGCGACAGCAAAATCCGCTGTTGAAGGTCTTATGAAATCTGTTGCAGCAGATCTTGCACCAAAAGTGAGGGTCAATGCAATTGCGCCAACACTCACAGAAACAGATTTGGCCGCAAAACTTCTACGTAACGAGCGCATGGTAGAAAATACGATCCAAAGACATCCGCTAAAAAAATTCTTAAATCCAAAAGAAGTAGCAACAATGGTTGACTACTTAATTTCCGATGGATCTAAGTCTATTTCTGGGCAAGTTTTTAAAATGGATTGTGGAATAGTTTCTCTAAAAGTTTAAGTATGAAAAAATTAAAACTATTGTTTTTGGTTTTATTTATAACAAACCTGAATCAAGCGAAAGCACAACACGATAATACTATGAATATTTACGATATTAAAATTAATGCATTAGATGGATCGCCCATAGCGCTGAAGACCTATGAAGGAAAATACATTTTGTTTGTCAATGTAGCCTCCGAATGTGGTTTTACAAATCAATACGAAGGGTTACAAAAGCTCTACGATACTTACAAAAATGATCTAATGATCATTGGAGTGCCATGCAATCAATTTGGGCAGCAAGAACCTGGAAGTTCGGAACAAATTCAATCTTTTTGTAAGAAAAATTATGGCGTTACTTTTTTGATGACCGAAAAAATAAAAGTTAAAGGAAAGGACAAACATCCGCTTTATGAGTGGCTTACAAATAAAGATTTAAATGGCGTTAAAAGTACTTCTGTAAAATGGAATTTTCAGAAATATATTGTTGGTAGAAATGGTGAATTTATTGACTACTTCTATTCAATGACAAAACCCATGAGTAGTAAAATTACAAAATTAATTCAGTAGAAATGTTTGGACTATTCAAGAAAAAAACGGAAACTGAGAAATTGCAAAACCGCTATAAAAAGTTGATGGCAGAATGGCATAATTTGTCTTCTACAGACCGCTCAGCAAGTGATGCAAAATATGCTGAAGCACAAGAGGTTTTGGACGAAATCGAAAAATTAGAACAACACTAAAGCATCATCGACAAAATTAAAAGCATAAAAATATAGGCCGATATGGTGTTTAAAACTACATCAAGCGAATGCTTAGTGTAACAGAAAAAAATAGGAAATAAACACATGAAATTTACAGCGACATTAATATTGTTTTTAGCTCTGAATTTTGGAGCTTTAGGGATTGGTACGTTGCTAATGGGTAATGGCCCAGAGTCGTTGTGGTACACTACATTACATCAAGCCCCTTGGACGCCAATGGGATGGATTTTTGGTGCAGCTTGGACCTGTGTTATGATTTTCTTTTCTGTTTTTATGACGTTTTTTCTTCAAAATGAAAACATTAAAAAAGTTTGGCTGTTATTTGCTCTACAATTTGTTTTAAATGTGTCTTGGAATTATGTTTTTTTTAATCAACACCTTGCAGGTCTTGGCCTTTTGATCATTGTTTTACTTACTGCACTGACTTTTTATTTTTTATTCGCCTTCAAATCAACATTAAACAATAACCGATATTTTGTTTTGCCTTATTGCCTTTGGCTTTTGATTGCCACATCACTAAATGCTTATATCGTACTTTATAATTAAATGAAAATATACACTTTACACACCAAACAGAATCTTCCAATTTCTGTAGACGACGCTTGGAAATTCTTGTCCAGTCCAGAAAATTTAAAAACCATCACACCAGATTATATGGGGTTCCATATTCTTTCTGGTGCTGACCGTGAGATGTTTCCAGGGCAAATTATTCAATACATCGTTACACCCGTATTAGGCATAAAAACCAAATGGGTTACAGAAATTACGCATGTCAAAGACAAGGCATACTTTGTGGATGAGCAGCGTTTTGGTCCATATGCTCTATGGCATCACAAACATTTTATACGTCCCATTGATGGTGGTGTAGAAATGGAAGATATTGTAGATTACAAATTGCCTTTTGGAGCATTGGGAAGACTAGCGCATCCGATTTTGGTCAAGCCAAAATTAAAAGAAATATTTGAGTATCGTCAAAAGAAACTAATTGAACTTTTTGGCCCCTTCAAATCATGAATCCAACAGCACTATTTTGGTTTAGAAGAGATTTGCGTTTACATGATCAACATGGGTTGTATCAAGCTTTAAAAGCACACAAAAGCACTCTACTTATTTTTATTTTTGACACCGAAATTCTCGATAACTTAGAAAAAGATGATGCTCGTGTAGATTTTATTTATCATCAATTAGAGGCACTAAATAAAACACTAGAAAAGTACAACTCTGCTATTCAAACCTATTATGGAAACCCTTTTAAGATCATTCAAAAATTAACAAAAGAAAATAAGATTGAAGCCGTATATACAAATCATGATTATGAACCTTATGCGATTCAAAGAGATCAAAAAATTGGTGGGTATTTAAAAGAACATCAAATTGAATTTAATACCTACAAAGATCAGGTTATTTTTGAAAAAAACGAGGTCACAAAAGATGATGGACTACCCTATAAAGTATTTACGCCATATTCAAAAAAGTGGTTGAGTTTGTTTGAAGAAAATTGCGTTGATCCATTTCCGTGTGAAACACTTTTGGACCATTGTACAAAAATTGAATCTCCAATATGGATAGAAATGAAAGCCATGGGCTTTACACCTTCTCCGGTAAAGATTACACCCTATATTTTGGACAAGAATTTGATTGATTTATATGAAGAAAAAAGAAACACCCCCTCAGTAGCAGGAACATCTAGACTAGGGCCTCATCTAAGGTTTGGGACTGTAAGTGTGCGTGAGATTGTATCAAAAGCAAAACAAAGAGACAACATCACATTCTTGAAAGAACTCATTTGGCGTGAATTTTTTATGCAAATATTATGGCATTTTCCGCATACAGTTTCCAAAAGTTTCAAACCACAATATGAAGGTATTCAATGGCGAAACAATCAAGAGGAATTTGAAAAATGGTGTGCTGGTAAAACAGGCTACCCGCTTGTCGATGCCGGTATGCGCGAGTTGAATGCAACAGGGTTTATGCACAATAGAGTGCGTATGTTGGTGGGAAGTTTTTTGTGCAAACACTTACTTATTGATTGGCGTTGGGGCGAGGCCTATTTTGCTCAAAAACTTCATGATTTTGAATTATCGAGTAATGTCAGTAATTGGCAATGGGTAGCAGGCTGTGGTGTAGATGCTGCGCCATATTTTAGAATTTTTAATCCCACAACGCAAATCACCAAATTTGATAAAGAACATACATACATCAAAAAATGGGTGCCTGAGTATCAGGAGTTTAACTATCCTGCTCCAATTGTAGATCATAAATTCGCTAGGGAACGTTGCTTAGATACCTATAAAAAAGCCCTGAACAAATAAAAACAAGCGTTCTAGGATTCTATACGCTCAATTTTTGCTCCGATTGCTTTTAATCGTGTATCAATATTTTGATACCCTCTATCAATTTGCTCAATATTATGTATCGTAGAAGTGCCTTTCGCAGAAAGCGCAGCGATCAATAATGAGATACCGGCTCTAATATCTGGAGACGTCATCGTTGTGGCTTTTAACTGAGATTTAAAATCATGACCAATAACAGATGCTCTGTGGGGATCGCAGAGAATAACTTTTGCCCCCATATCTATTAACTTATCAACAAAAAACAAACGGCTTTCAAACATTTTTTGATGAATCAAAACACTACCACGAGCTTGTGTTGCCACAACTAATATAATACTCAAAAGGTCTGGTGTGAATCCTGGCCATGGTGCATCAGAAATGGTCAAAATAGAGCCGTCTATATAATTTTGAACTTCATAACCGTCTTTATGTGCTGGTATATAGATGTCGTCATCTTTACGTTCTACAGTAATTCCTAATTTTCTAAAAACATTTGGAATTACACCCAAATCGTCCCAACTCACATTTTTTATGGTCAATTCACTTTTTGTCATAGCAGCCAGTCCAATCCAACTTCCAATTTCTATCATGTCTGGAAGCATAGTATGTTCTGTACCTCCTAATGAATCGACGCCTTCAATGCTAAGAAGATTAGATCCAATGCCTCTAATTTTGGCCCCCATTCTGTTCAACATTTTGCAAAGTTGTTGCAAATAGGGCTCGCAAGCTGCATTATAAATTGTTGTTGTGCCATTGGCCAAAACAGCAGCCATAACAATATTGGCAGTACCAGTTACAGAAGCCTCGTCCAAGAGCATATATGCCCCTTGTAATTGATCGGATTCAACACCGTAAAAATAATCTTCTTTGTTGTATCTAAACTTCGCTCCGAGTTTTATAAATCCCTCAAAATGAGTGTCTAAGCGTCTTCTTCCAATTTTATCACCACCGGGTTTTGGAATATAACCCTTACCAAATCGTGTGAGTAAAGGTCCCACAATCATGATTGAACCTCTTAGCCCAGCACCATCTACTTTAAACTCTGCAGATTCTAGGTATTCTAAATTGATTTGATCGGCTTGAAAAGTGTAAGTACTTTCTGAAAGTTGCTCAATTCGAACACCCAATTTGCCTAACAAACGGATCAGTTTATTCACATCAATAATATTTGGGATATTGTGAATGGTAATTTTATCTGAAGTAAGCAATACTGCACACAAAATTTGTAGTGCTTCGTTTTTTGCGCCTTGCGGTTGAATTGATCCTTTGAGTTGATGACCGCCTTCTATTCTAAATGACTTCAATAGATATGGTTTTGGTGGATTAGTAAATAAACTTATTTTGGTGCTCTAATAACGCTTGCGATTTCGAGTGTTTTTTTTCGATTTATTCGATTTTTTATAATTGTTATTCTTCCGTTGCATTTTTATCAATGTCGTAGAATCTGCCAATTTTTCTTCGGAGTTTCGAATGTCAATAGTGCCATTTGAAAGCTCGAAAAGGTGATTTAAAATGACCACATCCTCTACCGTATCTTTATTCCAATTAAGGAATGATTTTTTCATATGATTGGCAATAGTGATTACCAATGCATTTTTCATATCGCCCTCTTCCCACGAAGATGCAACATCAATCATCGTTTTAATATTATTACCATAAAAACGATACTTAGGATAGTTTTGCGGATAATGTAAAGGATCGGGTTTTGCATTTAAAATTTCTTCTGATGGTTTTTCAAAAGGAGAATCGGCGTCCAATTTGAATTCAGACATGATAAAAAGCTGATCCCATAGTTTGTGCTGAAAATCTGGAACATCGCGCAAATGGGGTTGCATATTACCCATTACAGAAATAATGGCTTTTGCCAATCTATTGCGTTCTTCTTTAGAGTCCTGCGCTAAGGCATGATTTATCATTTTTTGAATATGGCGCCCATATTCTGGAATGATAAGGTGTTCGCGTTCTGTGTTATATTCGAGTTGGTCTGTAAAAGCTGTCATTCTTTGTGTGTACGTTATGATCCGCAAAGTACAAAAATTAAACAAAAAAATTGAATTATATAGTAAAGGATTACAATGAGATAACCCCTTCTACATCGCTGCTGATTTGCTTGTATTTATCCACAACGGCCTCTGGATTTTTCATGACCACATGTATTGAAATACTAACATAATTCCCTTTTTTAGATACCGTACTATTGATTACTGCACCCAAATTATCAAAAACAGATTCTATTTTGTCTATTTTATGTTGTTCTGAGGGAATAATAAATTTGAAAAGATATGCCGTTGGCCACGACGATGTTTCGTAAAGTTGTGATTTTAATTTTGTATAAAATTCTTCTGAATTATTAGAACTCTGCATAATGTCTAATTTGTGCTACAAATATACAGCAACTCATATTTTTTATTTAACTTTTAAATCACGAATTTTACACAATTAAGACATAAAAGCTATCATGCCAAAAAAAATAGCACTCATTGGAGGTCCCGCAACAGGAAAAACAACACTAATCGACGCTTTAAAAGCGAAAGGATTTTGTTGTATGGATGAAATTTCTAGGCAAATTACCATTGAAGCTCAAAAAAATGGCGTGAAACAACTCTTTTTGGAAGATCCAATTTGGTTTAGCAAACAACTGCTGGAAGCTCGTAAAAATCAATTCTTAGTGTCACAAAACTTCAACGAACCATTAGTTTTTTTTGATAGAGGACTTCCAGATGTAGTTGCCTATTTGGATTATATTAAATCAGATTTTGATCAAGAGTTTATAGCAGTTTGCGAAACCCACAAATACGATCAGGTTTTTATTCTGCCGCCATGGAAAGCCATTCACAAAACAGATAATGAACGCTATGAATCTTTTGATCAATTAGTAGAAATTCATGAATATCTCAAAAAATGGTACAATAAATTTGGGTACACTGCTATTGAAATTGAAAAAGGTTCTATTGAAGATCGACTAGAATTTATTCTCGAAAGTATCTAAACAACATGAATCTTCCTCTTCAAATATTAGAACGTTATTGGAAGTTTTCCAAATTTAGGCCTCAACAACAAGAGATCATCCAATCTGTTTTGAACCAACAAAACTGCGTTGCCTTACTTCCAACAGGTGGTGGAAAATCCCTGTGCTTTCAAATTCCAGCACTGATCAAGGATGGTATTTGTATTGTCATCTCCCCGCTTATTGCTTTGATGAATGATCAAGTTTTGGCACTGAACAACAAAGGAATCAAAGCGACAGCCCTGACAAACTTAAACCAACTGAGCGATTTGGACCGTATTCTCGATAATTGTATTTATGGCGATTACAAATTCCTTTATATTTCGCCAGAACGTTTGCAAAATCCGCTTGTTCAAGAGCGTATCAGACTAATGAATATAAATTTAATTGCTGTTGATGAAGCGCATTGTATCAGTCAATGGGGCCATGATTTTAGGCCAGCATATAGATCCATAAATGTTCTGAAAACATTGCATCCAAACGTCACCACCATAGCACTAACGGCATCAGCAACACAACGGGTTGTAGAAGACATTCAAAACCAACTGAATCTCGAACAACCAAAGCTGTTTAAACATTCATTTTTTAGAAAAAATCTAAGCTATCAAACACTGCGTTTTGAAGATAAAAACTTTAAAATCCTAGAACTTCTAAGGACCAACACAGAAAGTGCAATTGTGTATGCAGGGAGCAGATCTGCAACTCAGCAACTGGCCAAAATGCTAAATAATAATGGCATTGCTAGTGGGTATTATCACGGTGGATTGAGCACCCACGAAAAAGAGCAACAATATCAGCAGTGGATGACAAATAAGACAAAAGTTATTGTGGCTACAAATGCTTTCGGAATGGGAATTGACAAAGCTGATGTTTCGATGGTAATCCACGTCAATATACCAGAAAGTATTGAGCACTATTTTCAAGAGGCAGGCCGAGCTGGTCGTGATCAAAATCATGCTCAAGCGCTACTTTTGGTTGGCCCCAATGATATAGAAATCACAAAAAAATGGTATCTAGATCAACTTCCTGATGTGAGTTTTTTAAAGTTAATTTATAAAAAACTAAATTCTTATTTTCAAATTGCATATGGCGAATTGAGCGAAGAAAAGCATGGATTTAATTTCAATTCTTTTTGTGCATTATATGAACTTCCAAAACGAAAAACATACAACGGATTGAAGGTCTTAGATCGGCATGGACTAATTGTCTTTGAAGAACTATTCAAAAAGAAAGCAACACTTCTCTTTTTGGTTTCTCATAATGCGCTTTCAGAGCATATAAAACACAATAATGAACTCCGATTGATTGTGACAACAATTTTGAGAACTTACGAAGGAATACACAGCCAAGAAACTTCAATTGATATAGAAAAAATTGCTAAAATGCTCCAAATTGAAGTTGGTACAATTATGGAAACACTAAACACTTTAAACACAAAAGAAATCGTAAAATTTAAAAGCATCAACACCGATGCACAAATCACATTTTCACAACCTAGAGAAGACGAAAAAGCGATCCACAGAATCTCTAAAGAAGTTAAAGCGCATCATCACGTAAAACATACTAAAATCACAGCTGTAATCAATTATATTGAGAATGATAATATTTGCAAAAGCAAACAGTTACTGAGCTACTTTGATGAACCCTTTTCTGCAAATTGTGGAGTGTGTAATGTGTGTTTAAAAAATAAAAAAACAACAACAACTTTTAAAAAAGAAACTGTAGATTTGATTTTAAAATTAATCAAAGATCAACCGAGGAGTTCTCGAGCGTTGGAATCCTGTTTATCGCTTTCAACAAAAGAAGTGGTTGCTGTTTTGAAATACCTGCTGGAGCTCGAAAAAATTGAACAAACACAAACGAATCAATTTAAAATAAAATGTCCATAGCTAAAGAACAATTGCGCATAATTTTCATGGGAACTCCAGATTTTGCGGTTCATATTCTTGACGGATTAGTTCAACAACATTATACTGTGGTTGGTGTGATTACTGCACCAGATCGGCCAGCTGGTCGTGGACAAAAAATAAAGCAATCTGCTGTGAAGATATATGCCAAAAACCAGCAGCTGAATGTTCTCCAACCTGAAAATTTAAAACATCCCGATTTTATTGCAGAAATTGAAGCATTAAAACCAGATTTACAAATCGTTGTGGCGTTTAGAATGCTACCAAAAACTGTATGGCAATTACCAAAGCTCGGCACTTTCAATCTTCATGCCTCTTTGTTGCCTCAATATAGAGGTGCAGCACCCATCAATTGGGCGATCATAAATGGCGAAAAAGAAACAGGGGTAAGTACTTTTTTTATCGACGACAAGATTGATACTGGTGCCCTTATTTTTCAAAAAAGCATATCCATATCAAAAGATGATACCGCAGGAACGCTTCATGATAAATTAATGTCTGAAGGAAAGCAACTCACCCTAAAAACAATAGATTATATCTGTAAAGGTCGTGTATCACCGACAGAACAACACGAACCAACACCCCTGAAAACCGCCTATAAACTCAATAAAGAAAATTGCAAAATTGATTGGAAAAAAAGTGGCGAACAAATTCGAAATCATGTGCGTGGATTAAATCCCTATCCTGGTGCTTGGGCATTACTACAAAACGGAAGTGATACTTTTAATGTCAAATTATATGAAGTCGATTTTGAAGAAACGAATCATGACATAGCTGTTGGAGTATTAGTTGCAGAAAAATCTTCAATCAAAATTGCTGTTTGTGATGGTTTTATTGTTTGGAATCAATTTAAATTTCCTGGTAAAAAACAAATGGATGTAAAATCATTTCTTAATGGATTTTCTTTTCTCTCAAATTCAAAAATGATTTAATCTTCACCATCATTAAGCGAAGTAAGTACCTGACTGTCAATTCAATAAAATATTAATTTTCTTTTGAAATTGAAATATATTACATAATTTTGTAGCTCTCAAAACTATTATAAAATTATGAAAACAAAACTTACACTACTATTGATTAACTTATGTTTATGTGCTTATTCTCAGCACCCGCATGCTATTCCCGAAGACGATATTTATATCAAAACTATTTTTAATATACAAGATTATGCATCTGGCGGCAATACTCATGATATTGCTTTTATTGCCATAGAAGTTAAAAATGATATTGACAGAAATAACTACAAAATTCGTTATACGAATGCTAATGGAGAAACACACGAACGCTATTTTCGTCAGAATACTGCCCCAAGTACTCCAATGAATTTTGTGGCTTCGACGCCACCAGATTATTCGGTAAGGGAAAATTCACCAGATTTGCTTCCTGCAGATACTGAAATCTATATCGTTAATGGCATCAGTTCAGAAGGCTATGATATTTTAAATGGTACTGGAGGTTATGGCTATTTTATGGTGCATGATATTCTTGGAGGTGCAATCACAAATAAGCATTTCTCTCGCTGTTGGTGGGCCAATTTTCATGTCGATTTTAATAATGCCCCCAACACAAAAATTGAATTACTTTACAATGCCAATGGTACATGGACTTTATTTGATGTCTGGGAAGGTCCATTGAGTCACAATAAATACGATCAGCGCAACGTAAACACCGCAAACGCGACATTCACCGCAAGTGAATGGAATAGAAATCAAGATAGTGCATCGGATGTAGGAACTTTAGGAACAACTACTGTAGAGTTTGATGCTGTTCTATTTTTAAGCCCTAATCCAGTTGGTGATAATTTCCAAATACGAAATCTCAAAAAACAATCGTCTTACAAGATTTTTAATTCCTTGGGTGCATTGATACAAAAAGGTGAAATTTCTGAAGGAGAATTTATTCAAACTTCGAATTTTAATTCTGGCCTCTATGTCTTAAAGTTAAGCTCTGGGCAATTCTTTAAATTTTTAAAACAATAAATTGATTTTAATACTAAAAAAAGCAGCTTAACGGCTGCTTTTTTTTGTTAAAATGAAAAAAACTAGTTTCATTTTTGATGTAAATTAATAAATTTATTTAAATTTAGTTTGTAAACAATCAAATTGTGGCCATAGAAAAAGGTAAAATATTAATTGCAGAACCTTCTATCATTGGAGACATTTCTTTCAATAGATCGATCATTTTACTTGCTGATCATAACACTGAGGGATCAATTGGTTTTATCTTAAATAAACCATTAGAATGTAATCTTGGCGATCTTATTCCTGAAATTAATTCTACATTTAAAGTGTATAATGGAGGGCCTGTACAACAAGATAACTTATACTTTATTCATAAGGTTCCAGAACTAATTCCTGGAAGTATTAAAATTTCTGAGGGTCTTTATTGGAGCGGAGACTTTAAGCATATTTCTGAGTTGATCAGATCACAAAAAATTGATGAAAATGATATTCAGTTTTTCTTAGGATATTCTGGTTGGGATGCCAATCAATTAAATTCTGAGTTAGATTCAAAAACATGGATACTTTCAGAAAACACCCATGAAAGTGATATTATTCGTGCTGTTGATCCCTCATTTTGGAAAGATAAAATGATAGCCCTTGGCGGTGAATATAGCATTTGGTCCAACGCACCAGAACACCCCTCGTACAACTAGCCCAAACGCAGTTTTATATTTAACAACTTCAAAAGGTCTTTGGAAACTTCAGATGTGTATGTCTTTTTTCGGTATTTTGTAACAGGAACAATACCTTGAACTATATTGGTCACAAAGATTTCATCTGCTTTTTGAAGTTCGAACGGTGAAATAGAAGATTCATCAAGTTCATATGCTGGGGATTTAGAAACAATTTCTATCAATTTTTCGCGAACAATCCCTTTCAAACACCCATCTGACAACGGAGCCGTTTTGATGGTATTTCCATTGACAATAAATACATTTCCATTCAGGGCTTCTATAACACTTTTGTTGGTATTGAGCAGCAAACAATTGTTGTAGTTGTTTTCTTTGGCAAAGATACTACCAACCACATTGATAATTTTGTTGTTTGTTTTTAAAGTGGATATTAAATTCGGTGCAATCAAATAGTCTTTAAACAATTCAATTTCATAATGTTGATCTGAAATGATATAATTATCCGATTCCAATTCAGAAATCGAAATGGTATAAGAAACTGCATTAGTATCTGGTGTGTAGTAGCCGTTACTATCGCGAAAAACGGTAATTTTTGCTCTGTAGGAGATTGCAGAACTGGACAACACAGAGACCAAGCTAGAAAGTTGTTTTTCTAAATACTCGGGAGTAAAATGCATTGGAATTTGCATACGTAAAATACGCATAGAAGCCATCAAACGAAAATAATGTGCTTCCCAAAAAACAGGTTTTCCGTTGTTGATTTTTAGGGTTTCAAAAACAGCATCGCCGTAGGCATAACCTCTGTTGTAGGGTGATAAATTGGCTTGAGAATCTTCAAAAATTGTTCCGTTGATATTAATCATAAGAAATTAGAAAAATTTGAAGCAAATATACGCCAAAATATGATTGTGCTCTAACGCGAACCTAAAACTTGCTTTAGACTTGATATTTGATTATCCCAAAGCATTTTGGCCTCATCGACTTCGTCATCATCAGAAAAATCGGTAACAATAAGGGACACATCTTTGGTGATGCCGTCCACTTGAATTCGAAGTTCAAAATAACAACTGTCATCATCGCTTTCGAGCCACTTAAATTTGATCCGTTCTGGACTTTTTTTAGTTACTAATTTTGCTTTTTCTTCGGAGTCATCCCATATGAATATAAACAATTCTCCTCTCGAGTTGACATTATCGGCAAACCACTCGGAGAGTCCAGAAGGTGTTGAGATATAATTGTATAATAACTGAGGTGAGGCTTGGATAGGGAATTCTATTTCGAATTTTACTTTGGTACTCATGGTTGTCGTAAATTAGATTTCCAATATATACATTAATTTGTAAGTATTAAAAGAAAAAAAATATTTTTTACAAAGGATTTTATTTGAAAGGCAATCTTTTTGTTTCTATATTTGCAGCCACAATTTATGGCGTGGTAGCTCAGTTGGTTAGAGCGTCGGATTCATAACCCGGAGGTCGGGAGTTCAAATCTCCCCCACGCTACGTTAAAACCCTTGATTATCAAGGGTTTTTTTATTTCTTTAATTTTGATTTTAAGGATTGAAGATCTACTACTTCTTGTGTGCCAGTCGTCATATCTTTTAGAGTAAAAGAATTAGAACCCATTTCTTTATCACCCACTAAAACTACAAATGGAATATTGCATTTATTCGCATAGGTGATTTGTTTTTTCAATTTTGAGGCATCTGGATAAAGTTCTGCCACAATGCCGTTGGCTCTCAAGTCTTGAATGGCTTTGTAAGCATACAAACTTTCGTTTAAACCAAAGTTTGTAAAAAGTACTGTTGTGTTTTGTTGATGGTTTTCTGGAAAAAGGTCTAATTCCTCCATTACGAGTGCGATTCTATCAAGTCCAAAACTAATGCCTACCCCACTAATCCCTTTGAGCCCAAAAATACTGGTAAGATCGTCATAACGACCACCTCCGCCAATGGAACCCATTTGCACACCGCTGGGCGCAGAAACTTCAAAAATAGCACCGGTATAATAGTTGAGTCCGCGAGCCAATGTAACATCCAATTTTAGCGTTGCTGTTTTAAGGCCTAAATCGTTAATTGCGTTTGAAATAAATTCCAATTCGGAAATTCCAGCACTACCCACTTCTGAAGTCTCTAGCAATAATTTCAAGGCGTTCAATTGGGCGTCAAAATTTCCTGTCATATTAAATAGGGGCTCTAAAGTTGTGATGCCTTCAGAGGATATTCCTTTTTGAAGCATCTCTTCTTTAACTTTATCGGGGCCAATTTTGTCGAGCTTATCTAGGGCAACCGTAAAATCTATAAGCTTGTCTTGTGCGCCAATGCGTTCTGCTATGGCAGCCAGAATTTTTCTGTTGTTCATTTTTATGGTAACTCCATCCAATTTCAAATCATGAAAAACAGCATCATATAATTGGATAAATTCTACCTCTTGCCACAAAGAATTTGAGCCGACAACATCGGCATCACATTGATAAAATTCTTGAAAACGACCTCTTTGAGGGCGATCGGCGCGCCACACAGGTTGAATTTGATACCGCTTGAAAGGAAATGTAATCTCATTTTGATATTGAACTACATAGCGAGCAAACGGTACAGTGAGGTCATAACGCAAAGCTTTTTCTGAGAGTGAGTTAGAAAAACGAGCTAAGTTGCCTTCTTCCAAAGCTTGTAGATCTGCTTTTTTGACTTTTTCGCCAGAATTTAAAATCTTGAAAATAAGACGGTCGCCTTCTTCTCCATATTTTCCCAAAAGCGTTTCGGACAATTCAAAACTAGGCGTTTCTATAGGTGCAAAACCAAACGCTTTAAAGTTTGACTTTATGGTGCCAAAAATGTATTCGCGCTTTGCAATCTGCTGCGCACTAAAATCTCTTGTTCCCTTTGCTATGCGTGGTTTTGTTGCCATAAGTTCATATTCAAAACAAATATCTTATTTTTTAGGACGCTATCCAATGAGTTGATCAAAATACTTAAATAATTCTCCTTTGGTGATGTTTGCCCCTTTTTCTATGAGTTCAAAAATATTAAGATTTTTGTCGCCTTCGATATTTTTTTCTGCATTAAACAGTTCAACTTCGTCGGACATTAAATGTTCTCTTAACCAAGAAAAACCTTCTTTGTTTGTCAAATCAACAGTGGTTGTGTTTAGCTTTAAACCAATCAATGCGATGGTTTTTTCTTTAACCTGAAAGAGATACATATGTTGAGGGGCAATATTTTCTAAAAACTCTACTTTTCCTAAAACACCTTCCCATACCAAATCACTAAAAACATCCATTTCTTCTTCGGCTACTTTTGGTTGTTCTGATTTGATTTTTTGCCACTCTTCAGCAGTTATCGATTGTGTGGCTAAAAAGTTTATGAATTCTTGGTGTAATTCTTCAAATTGTTCTTTAGTTAATCGTCTGTATTTCATCTCAAAATATTAACAAAAAAGGCCTGTTGAAAACAGACCTTTTGAAAATCAAACTTATTTTTGGTTTATGCTTTTGCAGCAATAATTTCGAAAGGAAGATCGACAAGAACATCTCTGTGCAAACGTACTTTTGCAGTGTACTTGCCCAATCGTTTTACATTTCCTCCTGTTACAGAAATAAATTTCTTGTCAACAGTATGTCCTGCGGCTTCTAAAGCTTCAGAAACATTAATGTTATTCACAGAGCCAAATAGTTTATCTCCAGAACCGACTTTTGCAGCAATTTTTACGTCTAAAGCATTTAAAGCTTCCGCAATTTTTTGTGCATCATCAATGATTTTCTTTTCCTTGAAAGCGCGTTGCTTTAAGTTTTCGGCAAGTACTTTTTTTGCCGATGTTGTTGCAAGAACTGCCTTGCCTCCAGGAATTAAAAAATTTCTACCATAACCATTTTTAACTGTTACAACATCATCTTTAAAACCTAATCCTTCTACGTCTTGTTTTAATATTAGTTCCATAGTTATGATAATTTATTTTAATAAATCCGCAACATAAGGCATTAAAGCTAAGTGTCTAGCTCTTTTGACTGCAGTTGCGACTTTACGTTGATATTTCAAAGACGTTCCTGTAAGTCGTCTTGGTAAGAGTTTACCTTGTTCATTGACAAATTTCAATAGAAAATCTGGATCTTTGTAATCAATGTACTTGATTCCTGATTTCTTGAAACGGCAATACTTTTTTGCTTTGTTTGTTTCAATATTTAAAGGCGTCAAATATCTAATTTCACCGCCTTTTTTGCCTTTTGCTTGTTGTTCTATTGACATAATTACGCTTTTTCTTTTAATTTAACTCTTCTTCGTTCTGCCCACGAGATGGCATGTTTATCAAGTTTTACAGTAAGGTAACGCAAAAAACGCTCGTCACGTCTAAACTCAACTTCTAATGGGCCAACAGCCTCACCAGGAGCAGTAAATTCAAATAAGTGATAAAATCCACTTTTTTTGTTTTGGATTGGATAGGCCAACTTCTTTAGCCCCCAGTCTTCTTTAGATACCATCTTAGCTCCTTTAGAAACGAGAAAATCTTCGTATTTCTTTACTGTTTCCTTTACCTGATCTTCAGATAAAACGGGATTTAAGATGAAAACAGTTTCGTAATGATTCATATATATAATTTTAAAATGGATGCAAAAATAACTATTTATTATGGTTTAAACAACAATATTTATCGCCTTTTTTACATTTTTAATTTTTGCATTTTAACGATGATTATTGGATTTTATCGAATTATTTTTCTAAATTTGTTAAAATAAACAACCAATCTAAGACCAATTTACTATGAAAATTAATTGTATTGTAATCGATCCTCATGCACTACATCGCATAAATACAATTTCTAAAATCAATAACAACGAATCATTGCATTTTACCAATGAGTTTAGCTCATGCACTGATGCTGTGCAATATCTTGAAGCAAATACTACAGATCTAATTTTTCTTGAAGTTGATGCTCCTAATTTGAATGGATTTGAGTTTTTGGATTTGATCAAAACTACTGGAAAAACAATGCCTATGGTTATCATAACTACCAAAAACACCGACTGCGCATTTAAATCATACAGATATGGTGTTGTAGATTTTTTGGCCAAACCCCTCAATGAATCTTTGTTTAATAGTGCGATAGAAAAAGTGATCAAATTATCCTCCTCCAAAACTTCAACTAAAGACTCTGACACCCAACATATTTTCATCAAAAGTAATCTCAAAAAGCGAAAGATTTTTACTAAAGAAATAAAATGGATTGAAGCGCTTGGAGATTATGTAAAACTAATTACTGATAATGGTAGTTTCGTGATTTTATCTACAATGAAATCTTTTGAAAATGAATTGCCACAGAACAAATTCATGAGAATTCACAAGTCCTATATCATCAACCTCAAAAAAGTAGAGCGGTACAATAGTAAATTTGTTGAAATCGAAAATTCTCAAATCCCTCTCAGTCGAAACAAAAAAACCATACTGACAGAAGCTCTTGAGTTAGTCTCATAAACTAGTAATTATCCACATTAATTACGAGTCGAATAGGGCGGAAAAGCTTTGTACTCAAAAAACTATTTTTTATACGATGAATAATCGTTTTTGTTTTTTGTAAGGATTGTTCACTAGGAATTTTAACCAATATATTCTTATGATACTGATTTCTAATTCTTGAAACTGGTGGAAATTCAGGACCTAAAACATGAGATCCAAAAACCTGTGCAAGGGCTTTGGCCAACCATGCAGCACCTTCATTCACTTTATTGTAGTCTTTATGCTTTAGGGTAATTTTTATGATTCTGAAATATGGTGGATATTTATAAATTTTACGCTGATAGGTTTGTTCTTCAAACATTTTCGTGTAGTCGTTTGTAGAAACTTGCTGTAAAATATTATGATGAGGATTGTAGGATTGGATAATCACTTTACCACGGATTTTTGTCCGTCCTGCCCTCCCCGATACCTGCTGTAAGAGCTGAAAGCAACGTTCGTGAGCTCTGAAATCTGGGAAATTTATAAGCTGATCGGCATTAAGAACACCTACAAGTTTTATATCTCTAAAATCTAGGCCTTTTGTTAGCATTTGAGTGCCGACTAAAATATCAATTTCTTTGTGTTCAAATTTTTGAATGATCCGCTCATAGCTGTATTTGCCTCGCGTGGTGTCCAAATCCATACGTGCCACTTTTGCATCTGGAAAAAGTGCTAAAGTTTCTTCTTGAATTTGTTCTGTGCCAAAACCTTTGGTGTCTAAATCTATTCCATGGCAAGCAGCACATTGTTTTTTAGAAACCACAGTATAGCTGCAATAGTGACAGCGCAATTGGTTTGAATTCTGATGGTAGGTTAGACTCACATCGCAATTTGGACACTCGGGGCTATGACCACATGTATTGCAAGTCATGATTGGTGCATATCCTCGTCTGTTTTGAAAGAGTATAATTTGATGATTACTTTCTAATGCATCTTTCATTTCTGAAATGAGACGATCACTAAAATGTCCCGTCATGCGTTTGCGCTTGTATTTATCTTTCAAATCTACTAATTCGATATCTGGAAGAATAACATCGTTGTAGCGTTTTGTCAGCGAAACATAGCCATATTTATGTTGTTTTATGGCATTAAAATAACTTTCTATGCTTGGCGTTGCAGAGCCCAAAATTGTTTTGGCTTTATGCAAATTAGCCAAAACAATAGCCGCATCCCTAGCATGATAGCGCGGCGCTGGATCAAACTGTTTGTATGATGGCTCATGCTCTTCATCTACAATAACAAGACCTAAGTTTGAAAAGGGTAAAAACAAAGACGAGCGTGCTCCTATCACCACTTTAGAGTGTTCAGAATTTTTTAAAATTCGGTTCCAAATTTCTACACGTTCATTGGGGCTAAACCGGGAGTGATATACCTCTATTGTATCACCAAAATATTGTTTCAGTCTTAAAACCAATTGGGACGTTAGGGCAATTTCTGGCACTAAAAACAAAGCTTGTTGATGATTTGCCAACGCTTCTTCAATCAATTTGACATAAATCTCTGTTTTCCCAGAAGAGGTTACGCCATGAAAAAGACATACCTCTTTTTCTTTTAATTCTGTTTTGATATTAGAAAGTGCTTCGTTTTGATCAGCACTAAGCACGATTGATTTTTCTTGAATATTTTTTTCAAATTTTAAGCGATCTACTTCAATAAAATACTCCTCAAAAATACCTTTATCGATCAATGTTTTTATTTGTGCAGATGTGCCAGTACTCAATTTTTTGAGTTCTGCTACATCAACTTTTGGTAACGCTTTAGACAAAGAAAAATAAGCAAGAACAATTTGCTTTTGTTTTTGAGAGCGCTGAAGCTGATTTAATAGAGGTTCTAACGCATTTTTGGAAGTGTATTTGGGGTGAAGTGCAACACAGCGCTGGAGTTTTGGTTTGTATTTCTCAACGAGTTCTTGGCTTGTCGTGAGAATATTGGCATCAAGTAATGGATTTAAAATTTTGAATGTATTTTTTTTATTTAAAATTGAATGCACTTCCTCGACACTAAGTCTAGATTCTTGTTGCAGGGCTTCAATTACAAGAAATTGATCGTCAGTGAGATGATTTTCATCAAATGTAGCTTTTGGATGAAGCGCAATAATAGACGCACTCTGTAATAAGAATGCATTTGGTAAAGCGGCAGACAAAACTTCTCCAATGGCACACATATAATAGTGTGCCACCCAAGACCAGTGACGCAATTGAATGGGGTGTATTATGGGCGTATCGTCCACAATGCTATGAATGGATTTTACGTCATAGGCAGTAGGCGCAGTGGTATGAAGTTTCAATACAAGAGCGGTATATATTTTACGTTTTCCGAATGGAACAGCTACACGCATACCAGGTTGAATAAAGGTGTACTCTGCTTCTGTTACGGCATATGAAAAGTTGTGCTCCAAAGGCAGCGGTAATATAACATCAATAAAAAAGGAATGGGTTATGAGTTGCATTTTTGTTTAAGTCGTTGCAAGGATGCATTAAGCTCAAAACCGAGCAATAGAATGATTGCGTTTAGCCACAAATAAAATAATAGGATCAATAGTGCTCCGATAGAACCATAGAGTTGATTGTAGTTAGAAAAATTTTCGATGTAGAAACCAAATACATATGAATTTAGCAACACCAAAAGTGTTGTGAATAACGCACCAACAGAGAAAAATCGTGATTGTTTTCCTTCTTTAGTACCAAAAAAATAAAGCACAGCCACTATCAAGTAGATCATCAAAACAAAAAACAAAAACTTAGAATTATCTATCCAAAATAGTTCTGTAGAAGCGTCTTCAATGTTTAAAGAATCGTACAGAGGGTGTATCAAATAGATTTCAGAAAAACCAATGCCAATAATGGTAATGATTAAAATGACCACCAAAATAATGGAAACTCCAAAAGCATAAAGATATTGATTGATAAAGTTTCGGTTGAGTTGTTGATGATAAGAATTTTCAAAGCTAGAAAATACAGCATTTACGCCATTTGACATCAGAAACATTGAAATCAAAAAAACAGAAGAAATAAGTCCCCCTCCTCTATTTTTATTGATATTTTCAAAAATATTTTGATTGAAAAAATCTGAAGTATTTGGCGGCAATGAGGCCTCCAAAAAATTAAGAAAATCAGATTGAAACCCTTCAAAAGGGATATAAGGAATTAATATGATAATAAACAAAAGGAAAGGAAAAATCGCTATAAAAAAACTAAAAGCGACCGCACTAGCACGAATGGTTAGCGCACCGTGAATGATGCCTAAAACATACATTTCAAAAAGGTCATAAAGTGATAGGCCTTCTAACCCAGGAAGTTTTATGGATTTCAAAAAGCGAAGTACCCAACGCAAAACAGGAATTTTTTCTATTTTTTGTTCAATAGACTTGCTCATTCTGCAGCTTTTAAACTGAGATCCATATTATAAACAGAATGTGTAAGTGCTCCAGATGAAATATAATTGACACCACACTCTGCGTAATGACGCAAAGTGACTTCGTTGATACCACCAGAGGACTCTGTGTGGCATTGATCGCCAATAAGTGCTACGGCTTCTTGAGTTTCTTGAATACTAAAATTATCAATCAAAATACGATCGACACCACCGTGTGCCAAAATGGCTTTGATTTCATCGAGATCGCGTGCTTCTACAATAATTTTTAAGTGGAGTTGATGTGTTTTTATATAATCTGTAGTCAATTCTAAAGCTTTAGTAACATCGCCGGCAAAATCGATATGGTTATCTTTCAGCATAATCTCATCATACAACGCAAAACGATGATTTACACCACCACCTATTGAAACGGCCCATTTTTCTAAAGCACGAATTCCAGGAGTTGTTTTTCGGGTATCCAAAATTTTTGTGCCAGTTCCTTTAAGGAGTTCAACATAAGATTTTGTTTTTGTAGCAATAGCGCTCATTCGTTGCATTGCGTTGAGGACTATACGTTCTGCTTTAAGAATAGACTGTTGAGATCCCATGACATCAAAGGCAATATCGCCAAACTTGACAGCAGTACCATCCTGAATATGAATTTTCATATGTAGCTTTGGATCCACATATTTGAACACTTGACGTGCAAATTCCACTCCTGCCAATAGGCCTTTGTCTTTGACCAAAAGGTGTGCTTTTCCGAAAGCTTGCTCTGGAATACAGGCCAGCGAACTGTGATCGCCTTCTCCAACATCCTCACGAACAGCGTTAGCGATTATGATATTTATTTCATTTTGAAAGGCTTCTGCGCTTATCATTATTCTTTTGTTTAATAGCTAAATTAAGGATTTGAGCGTTTAAAAATAAAAAAATGAGGTCTATTTTGAAAGAAATACAATAAGTTGCAATTAGTTGTTGAGTTTAGACCTCTGTGGGAGTTTTGCTTTTAATCGTCTAAAGGCATTAGTAATATGACCTTCTACAGTTTTAATGGAAACGCCTAGATGTTTGGAAATTTCTTGATTTGAAAGCCCTTCTTTTTTACTCATTTTAAAAATTAGTTTACACTTGGAGGGTAACTTTTCTATTTCAGAATTTATAAATTCTATCTGTTGTTTTTGAATCACATCCTCACTTTGAGCATACATTCTATTTAAAGCGTCCATATATTTTTGCTCCAAAATACTTATGGTTTTCTTTTGTTTATATTGGTTTATAAATTCGTTATAAACGGCCTTAAACAAGAAGGATCTTATGGATAATTTGGGGTTTAAGTTGCTGCGAAATTTCCATATTTTAAGATATACGTTTTGAAGAATATCTTGAGCCATGGCATGATCTCTTGACAAAGACAATGCATAAGCAAATAGCAGCCGAGAATAGGATGTAAAAAGGGCTGTAAATGCAGATTCATCCCCTTGCTTTAGAGCCGCAACAAGTTGACAGTTTTTTTCTGAATTACACATAAACTGTAGGTTTTCTTAAAGAAATTGATAGGCATCATTGAGGTGATTATTTTGAATAAAGGTAAATAAATCCAATATATATCACCAAAAGTAATTAAAAATTTAAAAAAATATGATCAAAAAACAAGGGTTTTACAACGCAAGACTGTATTAGCTATATAATCTTGAATGTTAATGAAGCATCATATAGAACCTTTACTCATCAAATTTCTGAATAAGTCTGCAAGCCCAAAAGAGCTAGCGATTTTAGAAGACTGGATTTCGAAGCCAGAAAATGAACCTCTTTTTGAAGCGTACATCAGAGTCCACTTTGAAACAAACTTGAGTATGAATATGCCAAACATGAAGACTCTAAAAACGAGTCTTTTACCAACTATAAATTTCAGATCTGTGCGTTACGTATTGCCATCAAAAACGATACGTCAATTGGCAGTTGCGGCAGTTATAACTGCTATCTTTGTCCTTCCTCTTTTCAATTTTAAAGAAGACTTCCATAACGACAGATCTGATACCCCCTCAAAACAAGGTCTATTTACAGTAGATGACAAAGCCATTTTGACACTTGAAAACGGACAGAATGTTAGCTTGAGCAAAGACCATCAATACAGCAATTCGGAAGTTAACAGCAATGGTGAAAATCTTATATATACAACAAGTGCTGGCGAGCAAAAAAAATCTAAGATCAGCTACAATTACCTAGCAACACCACGTGGGGGTCAGTTTTATGTGCAACTGGCAGATGGCAGCAGAGTATGGCTCAACTCCGAAACTAAAATAAAATATCCTATACATTTTTCAAATGACAAACCTAGACTGGTAGAACTCCTCTATGGAGAGGCGTATTTTGATGTTGCACACGGCAATGCGTTTAAAGTCGTTCATAAAACTCAAGAGCTAGCGGTTTTGGGTACGGCGTTCAACATTAAAGCATATATTGAAGATGAAAATGTTGAAACCACTTTGCTACAAGGACGAGTAGCTCTAAAAGTTGGGGCGGACAATATAACTCTGAAACCCAAAGAACAATATACATATAATAGTGTGTCAAATCGAGGTGTAAAAAAAACAAATATCAATGTCGATCATGTTAGTTCATGGCGAAATGGCAAGGTCAAATTTCAAAACCAAAGCTTAAAAGAGGTTTGTACACTTATGGAACGTTGGTATGATTTAGATATTGATCTACAAAACACAAAGCATGAATCTATTGTATTATCGGGTTCACTTAGCAAAAATCAAGATATAAATACCATTTTATTAAGCTTAAAGAATTTAAAAAATATTGAATATGAAATCAATGAAAAACATATCATCATAAAATAAAAAAAGGGATATCGGTAGCGCCTGATGAGCTGTAACCTCCTCCCTTGAGCTAGTCATTTTTATTAACTAAACTACCCAAATTTATGAATATTAATTTAATCCCTTGCCGGCCTTATTTCTTAAGAGGCAACATCCTAAAATTTGTTATGAGATCATCTATTTTCTTATCAAGCTTATTCGTTTTTGGCTTTAGCCCAGGGATAAGTCATTCTCAAAAAGAGAACATTGAAATTACGAAAACAGCCACCTATGAAGTTGCCGAAATATTTGATCTCATTGTAGCCCAAACCGACTATAATTTTTTATATACCAGAGATTTATTTGATAACATTCCCGAAGTTCGCTTAGCGGCTGGCACAATGCGTACCGATGATTTACTCAAAAAATGCTTAGGCGCCTCTGCTTTTACCTACAATTTTAAAGGCGATAGCACTATTGTATTGCAAAAAAAACAAACACAACATGCCATTATTGATGATAACGATCAGCAGCAAGACATGCTAAGAGGCATCATTAGCGACCAAAGTGGCCTGCCGTTGCCGGGCGTTAATGTGGTTGTAGAACGGCCTGGATCTGATATTATAGAAGGGACCTATTCTGGGTTTGATGGAGACTATACAGCTATTGTATCACCCAATGCTACCATAACATTTTCTATGATTGGCTTTAAAACCCAACAGATTCAATATGTGGGACAAAAGGTACTCAATATTGTGATGCAAGAAGACATAAACGAATTGGAAGAAGTACAGATCGTGAGTACTGGATATCAAAAAATTTCTAAAGAACGCTCTACGGGCTCTGCTGATGTCGTGAGCGAAAAAACACTGGAAAACTACAAAAACCAACGCACCACCAATAATGTATTGGATCTTCTGAACGGAACTATTCCTGGATTGGGGTTTGCTACCAATCAAACTCAATTTGGTCCTGGAACCAAAACACTTTCTATAAGGGGAAGGACGGCTTTTTCATTAGATAACAATAATCCCTTGGTTGTTGTGGATGGATTTGAAATTATAGGAGATGATGAGGCTGGAGTTCGTGAAATACTAAGGCGTTATAATCCAGAAGACATAGAAAGTATCACCGTATTAAAGGATGCCGCAGCAGCTTCCATATGGGGGGCCAAAGCGGCCAATGGAGTTATTGTGATCAACACCAAACAAGGTAAACGCCGTTCTGAAACCACCACTTCTTTTACATCTACACTTTCATTACAAGAACATCCAGACTATAGCAAAGGCTATCTTGCTTCTGTGGCTTCAAGCCTAGCATTAGATAAGCTCAGAGTTGACAATAATATGGAATCCATAGCATCACCTTATTGGTTTACTTCTCCCAATAATGAGGGAGCTCAGACATATCAAGATTTAAATAATGGAATCATCACACAACAACAGGCAGATGCGATCATAAACAAACTACGACAAACCAATACCATACAAGAATATTCAGATTTGTTTTTAGAAACTGGTTTGCATCAAAGACACACCTTAAACGTTAGCCATGGTGGAGACCACTTTGGGCTATATTCTTCTTTTGGTTATGATAAAGAAGAAACCACACAAAAAGGAGAGGAAAGCCGACTTTTTACAGGAAATCTAAATATCAATACCGATATCAGTAAAGGCATAACTCTCGGAGCAAGAGTTAATTTCACCAATGGAAAAGAATTAAACAATGCGGCTGCAACACCGATTGAGATGATGCAGGCCTACGAACAGTTTCTTGACAAGGAGGGAAACTATATTTTTAGGGATGAGGAAATTCATAAATATACGAGACAAGAGTTAGAAGCTACAGGCATCTATCCTTATGGGTGGGGTTATAATGAAAAACAGGAATTTGACAATATGGACAATACAACCTACAGCAACAGCATCGATCTTGGACTGACTTTAAAGGTAAAACTCTTTGAAGGGCTTGATTTTGAAACCGCCTACAACTTTCAAAATAGCAGAAGTGAAGGGCGTAATTTACTTAATGAAAATCGATATAATACAAGATACCTCATAAACACCTCTGTTATTTTTATAGACCATGACGATGATCCGACAACGCCAGCAGTATTTGACCCAACGCAACAATACGATGGATTTGTTCTTCCTAAAGGAAATATCCTTCAATCATCTTACAGAAAATACAGCTCTAGCGGGGGTCGGGTACAACTAAATTATAGTCGCTTTTTTGGGCCCGAACAAAAACATTTTGTTACAGCACTTCTTGGTGTCGATTATCGAGAACTTAATAGTGAACTCAATGGTAATGAACTGTATAGCTATAACGCCAACTCTAGGACAAATTACTTGCCTGTAGATCTTACCAATCGCTACATGGACTCTTTTGGATATGAAAGGAAAATAGAACCATCCCCAACTGTATATAATAGAATCAAAGATCGATTTTTGGCCAACTACGTCAATGGGGCATATACGTATAATGACAAATATACACTGTCTAGCAGTTGGCGTTTGGACGATTCTAACCTCTTTGGATCATCGCCAAAATACCGAAATGTACCGCTTTGGTCTGTTGGTGCAAAATGGCAGGCCGCCAAAGAATCGTTTATGCAAAATATAGACTGGATAGACCAATTGGATGTAAGAATCAGTTATGGTACTGGGGGAGCTATTGATAAATCGACCCATCCATTTTTGGCCTATATAAGAGATGTAGATTATTTTACTGGAGAAGTCGTAGGTAATATCGTTAATTACAAAAATGACGAGTTGCGCTGGTCCACCACCTCCACCACCAATGTGGGCTTAGATTTTGTGCTGTATGCAGGTAAACTGAGTGGTAGTTTTGAGTGGTATCGCAAATATACGGATGACTTATTGACGGAAGTCCCTATCAATCCTACCAATGGATTTTCTAGCCAAACACGTAATTTTGGAGAAGTCTCCAATAAAGGCATCGATTTGAGGTTAACCTATAATCCTATTGACACCGATACCTTTGGTTGGAGCATGACAGGGCTTCTAAACTACAACAAAAACAAAGTTGAACGTATTGGCGATATTACACAAAACATCGCCTATTTTACAAATGGTAGACTCCCTATTCTTGGTGAGGCTCTTAGAACGTTTTACCACTACAAATGGGCTGGACTGAGCGCCACTGGAGCACCACAAGTTTTTGATGCAAAGGGAAATATCACACCATATACAACAGATATAACAGATGTTAACGCCCTAGAAAAAGCGGGGCAACGCGATCCAAAATATTCGGGTAGTTTTCAGAATACTATTCGCTATAAAGGCTTTAGCTTATATGCTTTAGTTGCTTTTCAACTAGGGCATGTTTTTAGAAAAAAAACTATAGATTACGCCGAAATGAACTACAGCAGAACTCCTCCTCATAAAGATTTTGATCAACGTTGGCAAAATCCAGGGGATGAAAAAACGACATACGTTCCTGCCTACAATCCAGATAGTGGGCAAAACTTTAACTATGGTAATTACTTTGAAAATAGTGATTTACACACCCTCAAAGCAGACCATATACGTTTATCAGCCGTGAGCTTAAACTACGACTTTAACCAACAATGGTTAAGAACTACATTTATCAATTCTATCAACATGGGCATCAATGTGCAAAATCTTGGAATTCTTTGGGCAGCAAACAAATATAATATTGATCCATTACTGAATAATTTTAGAAGAACTGCACCAAATGAACCCATCTATTCTATTAACGCAAGAATAAAATTTTGAAACAAAATACTAAATATAAACAGATGAAAACAATTTACTCCTATATACTACTCGCCGCATTGTTAAGTTTCTCTTGCGATCGTGATAAGTTGCTCGATCTAAAACCTTTTGATGATATTATCCCAAGCACAGTGGAGGACTTTCGCCGTTTGTTGGATTACCATTATTATTATGAACCAGAAATGCTTTCAGATGTAGGGGTTGCACATCTATATAGCATTGATTTATTTATGACTGATGAATATCAAGTATTAGGTGGAACCTTTGAAAATCAGTTTAGTACTCACATACGATTTAGAGACGCTGCGACATGGGAAAAAGATTTTGGTGCTCTAAATACAGAGGATTTTGACTGGGCGGTTTTATACAAAACTATTCTAACGGCTAACATAGTGATAGAAGGTATGAATGACCCAAAAATAACAGGAGATGAAACATTGAAAAACATCTTAAAATCAGAAGCCAAAGTACACAGAGCACTGGCCTATTTTAGTCTTGTTAATTTATATAGCAAACAATACAATGCTACCAGTGCCGATACGGATTTGGGCGTCCCCATCAAACTGACGTCAAAACCTGAAATTCAAATCCCGCGTGCTTCTGTAAAGAAAGTCTATGATTTGATTCTCAATGATTTAAAGGATGTTATAGAGATTAACGCATTGCCCATGGGGAAACAAAAAATTGGCACACGGCCGTCTATGGCCGCGGCCTATGCGGTTTTGGCTAAAACCCATCTGGCCATGGGAGCGTACCAAAAGGCATTGACGGCAGCCAACAAAAGTCTTCAAAACTACAATACTCTTTTGGATATGAATTCAATTATTTTTTACCCAGAAAGTATAAACAATCCAGAAGGGATTGTGATTAAAAAAGCTGCTCTAGAAGGTCCACGAGGGATGTATGCTGCAGATGATTTAATAGCGCTGTATGACCCCTCAGATTTGCGTTTAGAATACTATATGGCACTTCCAGAAGACCCAAATAATCCATATATGCTTCAAAGAACGAATATAATTGAAGATAGTTGGCCACTGAGTCCTACAACTCCCGAATTGTATTTGATTCGAGCAGAATGCAATGCTCGTGTTGGAGATTTGAATGCCGTTGATAATGATTTAAACGCTATTGGACAAAATCGCATACCGGGCTATACCCCACTCCCCAACTATACCGACAGAGCAACCGCCTTGGAAGCTGTCAAAATAGAACGTCGCAAGGAACTCGTGGGAAAAGGCGTCCGTTTGTTTGATTTAAAACGCTACAATGCCTTTGACAATGCCAATATTTCACTGACAAGAATTATTGACGGTACAACACATACACTAAAAGCCAACAGTAACCGTTGGATAGTTCCAATTGCTAGATCTGTATTAGCACAAGATCCATCACTAGAACAAAGTCCAAGATAATATCCAAATTAAATTATCATACAAACACTAAAAAAAAACAGATGAAAAAAATAATTTCACTATGTGTTGTACTGCTATTAGCAAGCTGCACAAAAGACAAGGCCGTGGTAAGCTTAGAAGGAAAAATAACCAATCCTTTGGACAGTGGAGAAACAACTAAACTCATTATTGGCAGTGATTTAGAATTTGAGAATCCTGCAGCATTTGAAAAAACAATAGAAGTACAAGCAAACGGAACATTTTCTGATACCCTGAAAATACCATGTGGTGGCATATATACTTTTATGTATTCTGAAAATGCAATAGGTAGTGTTTATATGGAGCCCAATAATAACTTAGAACTCTATTTTGATAACAAAAACTTTGAGCCTTCATTAGAATTTAAAGGAGAGCACGCAGAAGCATCAAATTATTTAAAAAAAACCGATAAAGAGAACCAAAAATTAATGTTCACTACATATGAATTTGACCCCACCAAAAAAGATATTAATGACTTTATAGACAGTTTAAGCGTAGTCAAAAATAAAAACCTAAAAACACTAAAAAATGTATCTTCAGAGTTTATAGATCTAATGAAAAACAAGACTGAAATTTCTTTACTATCTACTGGTTATGGCTTATACGGTATTCTTAATCAAATGGACCCCAAAAAGGCCGAAAAGTACAAAAAATACAAAGACCGTGTGGATAGTTTCAATTATGATGATGAAGCACTATACAGACAAAGTGGTGATCTTAAAAAACTTATGATATTTTACTATTCGTATTTATTTGAGCAAAGTGAAAGAGAACAATTTGTTAAAAAAGTTGCACATTTTAAATCCAACTATATAAAAAATGATTTTGCACGTCTTTTGATTAGTATGATCTCTCACGAAATGCCACAAGAACATGAGTTTTTGGCTGCCTCTGTACATCAACTGACCAAAGACAAAACGGTCATTAGCGGTCTAGAAAGCAAGCTCGATGATATCGCTAATGTTGTAAAAGGAAAGCCATCCCCACAATTCACAAATTACATCAATCATGCTGGGGGCACCAATGCTTTAAAAGACTATAAAGGAAAGTACGTGTATATTGATGTCTGGGCAACTTGGTGTGGACCTTGTGTTGCAGAAATTCCTTATTTAAAAAAATTAGAGAAAAAGTTTGAAGGAAAAAATATTCATTTTTTAAGTATTTCTGTAGATAAAGACAAAGAGGCGTGGCGAAAAATGGTAACTGATAAAAACTTAGGAGGCGTTCAACTCCTTGTGGATAAACCAAATTCGGAATTTATTACTAAATATCAAGTTACTGGCATTCCAAGATTCATTTTGATAGACCCCGAAGGTATCATTGTAGAACCAAATATGTTGCGTCCTTCTCAAGAAAAAGAGATTGTAGCCTATTTTAAAGACTTAGGGATTTAGAATAAAAACATATTTATAAGGTTCTATTTGTTTTTAAACTACTTTTAAAACGCAACATCAAAAGCGCAATTAAAAAATAAAAACATAGGCCACCTAGGTTTTGTTTTATGTGTAACTTTACAGCATGAAAATAAAACTTTTGGCGGTTGGAAAAACAGACAATGCCGCCCTCATAGCGTTAATTCAGAACTACGAGGCGCGGCTTCGTCATTATGTGTCTTTTTCAATAGATGTTATCCCTGATTTAAAAAATACCAAAAACCTTTCAGAACTTGTTCAAAAAGAAAAAGAAGGAGCACTAATTTTAAGCAAAATCTCAAACACAGACCGTCTTTTCTTACTTGATGATAAAGGAACAACAATGGATTCTGTAGCGTTTTCACAGTTCTTACAAAAGCAAATGAATTCTGGCCTCAAACAATTGGTTTTTGTCGTTGGTGGACCCTATGGTTTTTCTGATGAAGTGTATAAAAAAGCACAAGGTAAAATTTCACTTTCAAAAATGACCTTTTCCCATCAAATGGTACGCTTAGTTGCCATCGAACAAATTTATAGAGCATTCACCATTTTACGAAATGAACCTTATCACCATCAATAAATTATGATTGAAATTGTTTTTGCAACTAACAACCCCAATAAACTTATAGAGGTACAAGCACAACTCCCACAAGGTATTAGGCTCATTAGTCTTGGTGAAATTGGGTGTACAGAAGATATTCCTGAAACCCAAAACACAATTGAAGGTAACGCTATTCAAAAAGCCAATTACATCAAGTCTAATTACAATTTAGATTGTTTTGCAGATGATACAGGCTTGGAAGTTCTTTCGTTAAATGGCGCTCCAGGAGTTTATTCTGCTCGATACGCTGGGCCACAAAAAAATGCAGAAGCTAATATTGAAAAATTACTTTCTGAACTCAAAAATAAACCAAACCGAAAAGCACAGTTCAAAACTGTAATTGCCTTACATTTCAAAGGAAAATTAATCACCTTTGAAGGGATTTGTAAAGGAGAAATTACACACGAAAAAACAGGTTTTGGCGGTTTCGGATATGATCCAATATTTAGGCCCATTGGCAAAACCCAAACCTTTGCCGAAATGCCTTTGAAAGAAAAAACAATTATTGGTCACAGAGGGCTTGCCATTGTACAATTGATCGCCTTTTTCAATAAAAACAAGTAACTTAATTATTTAATGTATCTTTGCCGCAATTCCTCAGGGTGAGGATGTGTTACAAGAAGTATGATAAAAATGTTCGATACGCTTCTAAGGTAACACCTTAATAGCACATCGAATATACATACGAATGAATACATTCCAACAACTTGGACTTGAAGAACACTTGCTTCAAGCCATAACCGATCTTGGTTTTGAAACCCCAAGTGAAGTTCAACAAAAAGCAATTCCAACCCTTTTATCAGAAGAAAATGACCTTGTCGCTTTGGCACAAACAGGGACAGGAAAAACAGCAGCATTTGGATTTCCAATGCTTCAAAAAATTGATATCAATAGTCGTACCACTCAAGGATTGATTCTCTCTCCAACGCGGGAATTATGTTTGCAAATTACAAACGAGTTAAAACTTTATGGAAAGTACTGTAAAGGTCTAAACGTAACAGCAATTTATGGCGGTGCAAGCATCACAGAACAGGCCAAAAATGTAAAACGAGGGGCGCAAATTATTGTGGCAACTCCTGGTCGTATGAAAGATATGATTAGCAGACGCTTAGTTGATATCTCTAAAATAGATTATGCGGTATTGGATGAAGCTGATGAGATGCTCAATATGGGGTTTTTTGAAGATATTAAATCTATTCTTTCTCATACCCCACAAGAAAAATCGACATGGTTGTTCTCTGCCACGATGCCAAAAGAGGTTTCTATAATTGCCAAAAAATTCATGGCCAACCCGACAGAAATTACCGTTGGACACAAAAATACAGGAAGCAAAAATGTATCTCACGAATATTATTTGGTAGGTTCAAGAGACCGTTATGCAGCCCTCAAACGATTGGCCGATGCTAATCCACAGATATTCTCTGTTATATTTTGTAGAACAAAACGCGACACTCAAAAAGTTGCAGAAAAACTGATTGAAGACGGCTACAATGCAGGAGCATTACACGGAGATTTAAGTCAGAATCAGCGCGATTTGGTCATGAAATCTTTCAGAAACAAACAAATCCAAATGCTTGTGGCAACAGATGTTGCAGCCCGTGGAATTGATGTTGATGACATCACACATGTAATCAATTATCAACTCCCAGATGAGATAGAAACATACACCCACCGTAGTGGTCGTACAGGACGTGCTGGAAAATCTGGGGTGTCGATGGTCATTATCACAAAAAGCGAGCAACGCAAAATCAAAACCATTGAAAAAATTATTCAAAAAGCGTTTATCAAAAAAGAAGTTCCTGAAGGAATGGAAATTTGTGAAGTTCAATTGAAAGCATTAGCACATAAAATTCACGATACAGAAATCAATCATGAAATTGATCCTTATCTTGAAGAAATCAATCTGTTACTTGAAGATACAAGCAAAGAAGAACTTATCAAAAAGTTTTTTTCTGTAGAATTTACTCGATTTTTTAATTATTATAAAGGCGCGAAAAACCTCAATTCACCCAAAGGAAACAACTCTGAATCCGAAATTAGAAGCGATGATCAATCGGCTCGCTTTTTTATAAATATTGGAAAAAAAGATGGTTACGATTGGATGAGCCTAAAAGATTTCTTGCGCGACAACTTAGGGCTAGGACAGGATGATGTTTTTAAAGTTGATGTAAAAGACAGTTTTTCGTTTTTCAATACAGAAACTGTTCATATGCCAAAAGTGTTGGAGTTTTTTACAGATTTCAAACAAAATGGACGTTATATCAATGTTGAAATAACAGAGAAAAAAGAACGTAGAGGACAGCGTAAGTTTGGAAAACAAAAAGGAGGACGTTCGCGGCGAAAAGATGGTTTTCGATCAAGTGGAGACCGAGGTCGAAGAAAAGATCGAAATAATGAAAATAGTGGTCGGTCACCTCGTAGATCTTCTGATTTCAAACCACAAGGAAGCGGGTCGTCTCGCCCAAGAAGAAATCGAAGGAAATAAATCAAGTGTTAATTTTTAAACAAAATTTGGGCTGATATTTGCTATATAAACATAGTTTAGTATTTTTAGCATAACAAATTTTCTATGAAGCACTGCTTGACTTTCGTTCTATTATTTTTTTTATCCCTATATAGTTTTGGTCAAAATAATGCTGTTGTTAAAGGTAAAATAGTAAACGCCGCCAATGACGAGCCCATGGAAAATGTGAATATTGTCAACCTAAATCAGGTTTTCGGGACTTCTACAAATGTTGATGGAGAGTTTGAAATTAATGCCAAAACAAACGATACTTTACACCTTTCTTTTTTAGGTTTTAAATCCATTAAAGTGAGAGTAACAAATGATTGGATCAATTTTGGAAACACCACAACAATTGAACTTACAGAGCTTGCCTTGGCGCTAGAAGAGGTGGTTGTCAATAAGTTGAAGCTGACAGGGTATTTGGAGATAGACATCAAACAAGTACCAATTCAAAAAAACACCAGATACAGTATTTCTGGGCTAAATACAGGCTACGAATCGAGCCCACGGTCGCCAAACATGGTTACCAAAGTTTTAGGCGCCATTTTTAATCCCGCTGATTTCCTCTATAATATTTTTGGGAAAAAACCACGCGAGATGAAAAAGCTTCGTAAAATGAAAAAACAAGAAGAAATCCGAAACATCCTCGCCTCTCGTTTCGATAGAGAAATGCTGACCGCATTACTGCAAGTAGATAAGGTAGATTTAGATTTACTCATTAGCGAATGTAATTATTCGGATGATTTTATCCGAAACGCCAATGATCTTCAAGTTCTTGATGCTATAAGCGAGTGCTACGAAGAGTATAAAATTCTTAGTAAAGGCCGTTAATTTTGATTTTTTTTAATAAAAAGTTAAATTAAATTTTGTGTTTTAACTTTTTTTTATACATTTGTTTTGTTAATGTTTGCCCCCAATCATGAACAACCGAAACTTCACACAACTAGTTTCTTTTTTTATTTCTTTGAGGGCAGTATTATTAAAAATTAATACTAATATCAACTATTATGGAAATTATTAGCACAATAGTAATCGGAGCAATAGCTGGATGGCTTGGAAGCTCTATTTTCAAAGGCAGTAGTCTAGGATTGTTTGGCAATATCATTGTTGGTATTGTTGGGAGTTTTGTAGGCAATTGGTCTTTAGGAAAACTTGGCGTAAGTCTTGGCTCAGGATGGATAGGTGCTATCTTAACTGGTGCTGTAGGCGCTTTAATTATATTATTTCTCCTTAATTTGATTTTCAAAAAAAGGCTGTAAGTTCGAGTCTGAACCCTTCTCGATTTGCTCAGCCCCAATGCACACAATCCGTACGAAAGTATGGTGCGTGTGCATTTTTTATTAAATTTGGATAAATTTAAAATCTATGCATCCATTTTTAAAAAACGGTTTGGCCGTTCTGGCAGGTATTTGTGTTGGAGGAATTGTGAATTTTGGTATTATTTTAATTAGCAGCTCCATTGTTGCACCCCCAGAAGGTGTTGACGTTTCGAGTGTAGAAAGTATAAAAGCTAACATTCACCTATACAAACCCATTCATTTTTTGTTTCCCTTTTTAGCGCACGCAATTGGAACTTTGGCAGGTGCACTGTTGACAATCAAGCTTTCTAAAAATATAAAAAGTGCTTATGTCATTGCACTTATATTCTTGTATGGTGGTATTTCTATGGTAACTCAAGTGCCTGGACCACTGTGGTTTTCAGTACTAGATTTGGGTCTTGCATATATTCCAATGGCTTGGTTAGCAACAAAAATTTCGGGTTAGAGACCTTTATTTTTGGCTTCAATCCATTTCGAAAAGTACTTAGAACTTTGCATACTGTGATGTTGTAGTAAAATTCCTGTGAAATTTTGTAATCTATTAGCCTCCAAATTAGTTTCTAAAAATTGTATTCTTTTAATAAAAATTAAATAAAAATCTTTCGCTAAAAATCTTGATTTTAGCGTTAATAACCCTTTTGCTTGCATTGACGTCCATCTATTTTCATCGGTATATAGCTCAACAGCTTTTTCTATAAAATGTGTTTCATTACTAGAAATAAAAGCATTTTTTTGTGAGGCATCAAAAATACCTTCTGCAGCAATTTCAGATAAAACACATGGCGTACCGTTACGCATGGCATCAATAACTTTCCCTTTTAGTCCAGCTCCAAATTGAAGCGGAGCTAGTAAAATCTTAGATGAAGATAATACCTTATCAACATCATCAACAAAACCATGAACAAAAAAACGTTCTTTTCTATTTTGAAGGTTAAGGTGATGAGATTTTGGATAAGACCCAAAAATATGCAAGGATGTATTAGGAATTTTTTTTCGAAGTTTTGGCCAAATTTGTGTTTTTAAAAGAGCCACCGCATCGGCGTTTGGAGGGTGAATAAAACTCCCCACAAAAACAAAATCTTTTCGTTCTTCAAAACTTGGCAACTGATTTTGATTTGGAATTTGTGTAGAATCCAAAAGAAACGGCAAATACAACAACAACGAAGCATCGATATTCAATTCTTTTGTTAAAATATTGACCTCTTCTTCAGAGATAATCAATGACAAATCGGACCTATAGATACTGGCCAATTCTCTTTTTGCGGTGTCATTTTTTAAAAATATTGTCGAGAAATTAGTTGTCTTTATATTGGCCGTCTTTCGCGCTTTACGCAAAAAATGAAGGTCTTCTGTATCCAAAATTCGAATAGCATTTGGACAAGATTCGGCCACACGCCAACCAAATTGTTCTTCGGTCATAAATCGATCAAAAACAACGCAATGTGGATTTAAATCTGTTATATATTCGTCAAAACTGGTGTTGTTTAGTTGAAGATGTACTTGTTTTACTCCAATAGAGTTCAAGTCAAATGAATGTTCGGAAGGTTTTGAAACAGACCCAAAAACAACATCATAACCATAAAACTGAAAAAACGCAACCAATTGTAAAATTCTTGAGCCAGCAGCAGAAGATTTTGGTTCAGGAAAAACAGAACCTATAAAAAATACAATAGATGATTTTGACTCCAATAGTTTGGTTGAGATTAAATTATAACTCAAAAATAGGAATTAATCTCATCATCTGTTCAACAAATTGAAATCTTAGAACGAAAAGTGATATCTTTGCATTTTTAAAACGCATTTTATGTCGCTCACACCACTAAACGCTATCTCCCCAATTGACGGACGCTACAGGTCTAAAACAAATGCTCTTGCAGATTATTTTTCTGAAGAAGCCTTGATAAAGTACCGTGTTTTGGTTGAAATCGAATATTTTATTGCGTTGTGTGCTATTCCAGTTCCTCAGCTTTCGGATTTTGATCACACATTATTTGAAACTCTACGAACGATTTATAAAGACTTTACTGCAAAAGATGCTAAAGCCATAAAAGAAATTGAGCGTGTCACGAACCACGACGTTAAAGCTGTTGAATATTTTATAAAACAAAAATTTGATACTTTAAATCTAAGTGCATTCAAGGAGTTTATTCACTTTGGACTTACTTCGCAAGATATCAATAACACTGCAGTTCCACTTAGCATAAAAGATGCTATTGAAAACGTATATCTACCTGAAATTAATGAACTTATAAAAAAATTAGATGGTTTTATTGATGAATGGAAAGCTGTTTCGCTATTGGCACGCACTCATGGTCAGCCGGCCTCTCCTACCCGATTAGGAAAAGAAATTGCGGTTTTCAAAGTGCGTTTAGAAGAGCAACTTAAAACACTAAAAGCTATTCCTAATGCGGCAAAATTTGGAGGGGCAACAGGAAATTTCAATGCACACCATGTTGCGTATCCAAACATCGATTGGAAAGTCTTTGCGACTTCTTTTTTAAATACTAATTTGGGGCTTCACCATTCCTTTCCAACGACTCAAATAGAGCACTACGACCATGCCGCCGCTATGTTTGATGCCATGAAACGCATCAATACCATAATTATTGATATGGATCGAGATTTCTGGACCTATATTTCAATGGATTATTTTAAACAAAAAATTAAGAAAGGAGAAGTTGGAAGTTCTGCGATGCCACATAAAGTTAATCCCATTGATTTTGAAAATAGCGAAGGAAATCTAGGGATTGCCAATGCTCTATTTGAGCATCTTGCAGCAAAATTACCAACATCAAGATTACAGCGCGACTTGACCGACAGCACTGTACTTCGCAATGTCGGTGTTCCTTTTGCGCATACGCTTATTGCTTTTAAATCTACGCTGAAAGGTTTGGATAAATTACTTCTTAATGAGCAAAAAATTGCTAGTGATTTGGAACAAAACTGGGCGGTGGTCGCTGAAGCCATTCAAACTATTCTTAGACGTGAAGGTTATCCAAATGCCTACGAAGCCCTTAAAGGACTTACACGAACTAATGCGGCGATTACTAAAGAATCTATAGCAGAATTTATTGACACTCTGGAAGTTAACAACAATATCAAAAAGGAGTTAAAAAACATTACACCTTCAAACTATACAGGTATATAAAAAAATGCTCTGCAAAAGCAGAGCATTTTTTTTATGTTTTGTAGTGATTTAATTTAGAGCATAAAATCTAGAAAACCTTCAACATTCATTTCTTTTGTATCTAATTTGTTGATTATTGGACCGAGTTCCATAATTTTTGATACATTCATCTCATCACCCAAAACCCGAATAACAGCAAACCCAAATTCTTTAGATTCACCAAAAATAACCAACTCATCCATAGTGTCATCATCGCCAGTATAGCTGATGTTTATTTTACCTTCTTTTGGGTTGCCTAAACGCATAAGTTCGTTGTAATTTTCAGCTTTTAGGAGTGTTTTTATTTGAGCCACTTCTTGCTTAAATACATCCAAATCTCCACTCTTCAAACTATAACCAAGCATATTTAGTTTATCAATTGAATTAATGGCTTCTTGCTGTACTTTGGTCACTTGTATATCATCTATTCCCAAAAAAGAAACTGGGATATCCATTGATATAAAATTTGGTGTCTCTTGATGATCTACAAAGTACGTTTGCAAAGTTGGTTTTGCATCACAACTTAACAAAAATAAAATGGCAATCACAAAAACACAAGTAGTGTTAAGGTTTTTTTTCATTTCCTATTTTTCTTTTGAAGCTTTTTTGAGTTGATCTCCACCAGGAACATTAAGTTGAGTTGTTAGCTCGGAGACTTTACGCAAATCAATATCGCCAGTAAGTGAAAGTAAAACTGTTTCGATAACACGCTTTTGTCCACCAACGCTGATGTCTTGTTTTTCCATTGTCTTTGAAAGGCCATTGACAAGCATTAAAAGTTCTGAAACATGATTTTCATCACTTCCAGACATTACATAAAATTTAATGTTTTTATCTTCATCTTTTATGCGCATCAACTCTTCCAGTGAAGACGATTTTACATAGCGCTCCACATCAGAAATAATAGCTTTTGAAACTGTCAAATCGTCTGTTGTGTATACGGTGAGGTTTTGTAGTGTTTTTACTTGTTCCAAAAAAGCGTCTGCTTCTGGATCATTAGTTTTGATTTTCATTTCAGCAAGCATACCAAACATTTTTTGGTTGACGACTACTGAAGTGACGTTGTCCATGTCTTCATATTTTTCAAAAAGACTTTGTGCAAATGCCATTGGTGCAATGGCTAATAAAAAAATAATTCCTAGATTTTTCATGGTATAAATTTACTTGTTTATTTTAAAAATTGTATTGGTTGTCGTATTAAATGTATTGAGATAAGTCATATTCTGTTCTCCTTTTTGTAATGCGTTGGTAAAAACTTCTAAGTTTTTGAGTTGATGTGTTCCTTTATTAAAATTATTTGAAAGTAATTCTAGTGCTGATTTTGTTTGATTATAAGCGAAAATCTCATCCTGTGTATGTGGTGTTGATACTGAGTTGTAATTTAAAATAAGACCAAATAACAACACAATAGATGCTGCTATTGAAAGATATTTGAGAGGATTTTGTCTTTTGTTAATCTTAAAAGGCGAAGAAAAATCGTGATGCTTTTCTTCAGAAAAATAGCTGAAAAGAATCTTGTAATGCATCAAATGCTCTGGCACGTCACTTTGAGTAAAAAAAGCTGCTAATTTGGCTTCTTCTGCAAGAGAGGTCTTTCCCAAATCGTATTTTTCTAAAAGGTGTTCAATTGGCTGTAACTCCATAATTATGTGCTTTTATCAATTTTTCTTTTAATGTTTTTCTTGCTCTTGAAAGGGCCACCCGAATGGCGGTTTCTTTCATTTCTAATACTTCTGCAATTTCCTTAAACTCGTACTGCTCTATATCTCGAAGTTGAATAATCAACTGCTGCTGAACAGGCAAAGTTTTTATGAATTTTTCTACCAGACTAATACTGTCTCTTGTCTCTATTTTTTTTTGTAATTTCTGGTTATGGTCTTCATAATTATTATGGGCAATTTTTAAATTCTGAGAATGCTTAGACTTCAATTTATCTAGACAATGATTTCGTGTGATTGTCATTGCAAAAGCTTCAGGATTATTATATGAGCCCAATTTTTCGCGTAAATTCCATAATTTTAAAAGAACGTCCTGTGTCGCATCTTCTGCCTCTTCTACCGAAACCAAAAACCGTTTGGCAAAACGAAATAATTTATTTTTGAAAGGGTCAATTAGCGCTATATATTCTCTTTCATTCATAAATTTGATCCTACTTATTCTAAAGACGAGTGTTAACTAATTTTGTTACAAAAAGAAATTTGATTTTTATGTAGTATTAATTTTTAATGTAACTTGTGGTATAAAATTTGCTTGTCTAAAGATAGAAATATTAAACTAAAATACGACAACCAAAATTGCATGCTCATGATGAAAAAAATAAAATATACAGTCCTAACACTAATAATTGGGCTTTCTTTCGGATGTTTTGAAGACAATGACGACAACGCGAGTGGTTCTAGCAGTGTGAAAGATTTTGTATGGAAAGCAATGAACAATGTCTATCTCTATAATGCAGATGTCGCAGATTTAGCAGATGATCGCTTTACAAATAATACAGATTATAATAGTTTTTTAGATGGGTTTGACACTCCAGAAGCCTTATTTGAAAGTTTGGTACATGATCGAGAAAATGTAGATCGCTTTAGCATAATTACTAATAATTATTTTGAACTGGAACAATCACTCAGTGGGGTTGCCAAAAGAAGCGGCGCCGAATTTAATTTCTATTATGTTCCTGGGAGTACTTCTGAAGTTTTTGGAATTGTTCGTCTTATTTTACCCAATAGTAATGCAAGTCAAACCCCTCTGACACGAGGACAAATTTTCAATAAAATTAATGGGGTAACAATGACAGACAGTAATTACCGATCACTTTTTAGTGGTGATACATACACCATAACTTTAGCTGCGTATGATGACAATAATACAGAAGATACTTCGGACGATGTTATTAGTGATACGGCAGAAGATATTACCTTAATTAAATCGGTTTACACAGAAAACCCTATTTTTAAAACAGAAATTTTTGATGTGAATAATGATAAAGTAGGCTACCTGATGTACAATACTTTCGTTGGAGAATTCGACTCAGAATTGAATCAAGCTTTCGGAACATTTAAAACAGAAAATATCGATCATCTTGTCTTGGATCTTCGCTATAACCCAGGGGGTAGTGTTCGAACTGCAGCAGCATTGGGTAGTATGATAACGGGTGATTTTAATAACCAAGTTTTTGCAACATTGCAGTTTAATGAAAATTTACAGAACAATAATTATGACTATGTTTTTACAGATGAACTATCAAATGGCTCTATCATAAACAGTTTAAACTTAGATAAAGTGTATGTTTTGACCTCTGGTGCTTCAGCATCAGCGAGCGAAATGATAATCAATAGCTTGAAATCGTACATAACGGTCGTCCAAATTGGAACTACAACTGTTGGGAAATCTCAAGCGTCTCAAATTATTTACGACTCCTCAAATTTTGGTAGAGTTAATGCCAATCCTACACACACCTATGCGTTGTTGCCACTCATAGCAATTACTGTCAATAAAGACAGTACTGTTGTACCTGCATCTGGCTTAGTTCCAGATATAGAACTTAAAGAAAAAGCGGCAAACTACGGAATTTTGGGCGACCCAACAGAACCGCTTTTGGAAGCCGCTTTAAACGAAATTCAAGTTTCTGGAAGACGCTCAAATATCATGTCAAACAACAATAATCTAGTCCTTATAAATGAATTAGACTCTAAGAGTACACTAATGATTGCGGATTAGTTTTTTATCTATAACTTTGTGGGTAATAAAAAAAATATGTTTAATGGTGTCATTTGTTATCAGTAAAAAAAATATAATTATTGCTATTTTCATGTTGGTTGCCGTGCTTACCCGACTCGTCCCCCACCTCCCAAATTTCACCCCTGTGACCGCCATAGCACTTTTTGGTGGTTTGTATATTTCAAACAGAATTTTGGCCTATGCTCTACCACTTGTTATCATGCTAATTTCTGATCTTTTCCTTGGGTTTTCTTCGATTACATTGTTTGTATATGCAGCTTTTTTGATTGTTACATCTATAGGAATGCTTAGAAAAAAACCCAGTATTTTTACCATTTTTCTTGGAAGTTTAAGCTTTTTTATTGTTACAAATTTTGGAGTGTGGATATTAGGATATCCAAAAACATGGACAGGTTTGGCAGAATGTTACACCCTAGCGCTACCCTTTTTTAGAAATTCTTTATGGGGTGATTTTTTCTATTCTGGTATTATGATTGTAGGATTTAATTTTGTACAAAAACACTACTTACAAAAAGTAAAATAATACCAACTAAAAAGATCTGCTGATATTAAAACCAAAGTAAAAATCGCCATCTGCCCAATCGCCAGTACTATTTCCCAAAGCGCTGTTGGCATTCATAAATTGAGAATTTGTAAAATGCAGTTGAAACACATGACCACCTGTTTCCAAATCAAAACCGATAGATAACGGATTATTGTAAAGTGAGTTTTCTGCACGATTCAAATGTGCGCCATATTCCACATTGAAAGACCAACGCTTGCCCGGCAGCTTAGAAATGCATGGGAAGAGTACATCTATCTCTGTTGAAACTTATATAATTAAAGAGGGCAATATGATGAAATGCAACGGCACTTTTGATGTGAATACTGATGATTTTGCTATTGAAATTCCAAAAATTGTACAAAACAAAGTCAGCAATATAGTTACTATTACGTTCGATTTTGAACTCATCAAAAAAAGCGACTAAATCGCCGCTTTTTTTATTATTTACTCAAATACATTTTGCGTCTAGCATATAAATCATAGAACGCGTCGTCTTTTAGACTGTCTATAAATAAAATGCTTTCTCCAGTACTTTTCATTTCTGGGCCTAATTGTTTATTAACATTAGGAAATTTATTGAATGAAAACACGGGTTGCTTTATTGCATATCCCTCTAAATAAGGTTTAAAATCAAAATCGGTAACTTTTTTGTCGCCCAACATAACCTTGGTGGCATAATTCACATAGGGTTCTCCATATGCTTTAGCAATAAAAGGAACTGTTCTTGAAGCTCTCGGATTGGCTTCTATAATATAAACTTTATCGTTCTTAACAGCAAACTGGATATTGATTAAACCTACAGTATTTAGAGCAAGTGCAATTTTCTTTGTATGATCTTTAATTTGTTGCATCACCAAATCTCCTAAATTGAATGGTGGAAGTGTTGCATTACTATCACCAGAATGGATTCCACAAGGTTCTATATGCTCCATAATTCCAATGATGTAGACATTTTCTCCATCGCAAATCGCATCGGCTTCTGCTTCAATTGCGCCATCTAAATAATGATCTAAAAGCAGTTTATTATTTGGGATTTTACGTAGTAAATCCACAACATGCTCTTCGAGTTCTTGCTTATTAATGACAATTTTCATGCCCTGTCCACCAAGAACATATGATGGTCTTACTAGGATTGGGAAATTAAGTTTATCGGCAACTTTCAAGGCCTCGTCTGCGGTTTCGGCAGTATCAAATTCTGGATAAGGAATGTTGTTCTCTTTCAATAAAGAAGAAAATGAACCACGGTCTTCGGCCAAATCCAAAGATTGATAGCTGGTTCCAATCACTTTGATGCCATATCGATCTAGTTTTTCAGCTAATTTGAGTGCTGTTTGTCCACCTAACTGAACAATCACCCCTTCTGGTTTTTCATGCTGAATAATATCGTATATGTGTTCCCAAAAAACAGGTTCAAAATACAGTTTATCTGCGGTATCAAAATCTGTAGAGACTGTTTCTGGATTACAGTTGATCATGATGGTTTCGTAGCCACATTCTGCTGCAGCCAATACACCATGTACACAACAATAATCAAACTCAATTCCTTGTCCAATTCTATTTGGACCAGATCCGAGCACAATGATTTTCTTTTTATCAGTAACAACACTTTCATTATCTGTTTTTGTGACCCCTTCTTTTGTGGTCATCTGACTTTCAAAGGTTGAATAGTAATAGGGCGTTTTGGCCTCAAATTCTGCCGCGCAAGTATCAACAAGTTTATATACTCTGTTGATATTGAATTCTTTACGCTTGTTATACACCTGACTTTCTAAACAATCTAGCATATGTGCAATTTGACGATCGCCATATCCTTTTTGTTTTGCTTCTAGCAAAAGTTCTTTGGTAATTGTATCAATGGAGTAATTAGAAATCTCTTTTTCTAAGTAATATAATTCTTCATATTGTTTCAAAAACCACATGTCAATTTTTGTGATTTCGTGGATTCGAGACAATGGAATTCCAATTTGAATGGCATCATAAATAACAAATACACGATCCCAACTTGCATGTCTAAGTTTGCTTATAATTTGATCGTAATCCGTATAGCCCTTACCATCTGCACCAAGTCCGTTTCGTTTAATTTCGAGTGATTGCGTTGCTTTGTGAAGAGCTTCTTGAAAAGATCGTCCAATGCCCATTACTTCCCCAACGGCTTTCATTTGAAGACCAAGTTCGCGATCACTGCCCTCAAATTTGTCGAAATTCCAACGTGGTATTTTCACAATCACATAATCTAAAGTAGGCTCAAACAGTGCCGAAGTCGATTTTGTAATTTGATTCTGAAGTTCATCTAAAGAATATCCAATGGCAAGCTTTGCGGCAATTTTTGCAATCGGGTAGCCTGTGGCTTTACTCGCTAATGCAGAAGAACGTGAAACTCTTGGATTGATTTCTATAGCAATAATATCTTCTTTTTCATCTGGACTAACAGCAAATTGCACATTACAACCTCCTGCAAAATCTCCAATACTACGCATCATATGAATGGCCATATCACGCATTTTTTGGTAAGTGGTATCGCTCAAGGTCATCGCAGGCGCGACTGTAATAGAATCGCCAGTGTGAATACCCATTGGATCCATATTTTCTATTGAACAGATGATGACAACATTGTCATTTTCATCTCTCAAAAGCTCCAATTCGTACTCTTTCCACCCCATCATGGCCTTGTCAATCATGACTTCGTGAATTGGAGAAATTTCTAGACCGCGCTTCAATAGTTCATCAAAATCTTCTTCTTTATAAACAATAGATGCTCCCGCTCCACCAAGTGTAAATGAAGCTCTGATGACCAACGGAAAACCAAATTCTTGTGCAATTTCTTTTCCTTTTAAATAAGAATTTGCTGTTGCTTGTGGCGCCATTGGAACACCAATTTTAAGCATGAGTTCACGAAATTTTTCTCTGTCTTCGGTGATATTGATGGCATCAATATCGACCCCGATAATTTCTACACCAAAGTCTTCCCAAATGCCTTTTTCATCAGCTTCAATACACAAATTTAGTGCAGTTTGTCCTCCCATTGTTGGCAATACAGCATCTATTTGAGGATGTTCTTTCAGAACTTTTACAATGGATTTTGTATTCAGTGGCAACAAATATACATGATCGGCCATAGAGGGGTCTGTCATAATTGTTGCAGGGTTGGAGTTGATGAGAATAGTTTCAATCCCGTCTTCTCGTAGAGAGCGAAGGGCTTGAGAACCAGAATAATCAAATTCACATGCTTGACCAATTATAATAGGTCCGGAACCGATTATGAGAATGGATTTTAAGTCTTTTCTTTTTGGCATTTTATTAGAGTTGAATGGTATTAATTTTATTCAAAAATAAACAACGTTTGGATACAAAAAAAGGCGTTACGACCAGTAACACCTTTAATATATTAACAATTGTTAATCATTATTTTTTATGACGAATTTCAGATGAAACACTCAATTTCTTTCTCCCTTTGGCTCTTCTTCTAGAAAGTACTTTTCTACCATTAGCAGAAGCCATTCTTTCCATAAACCCGTGCTTATTTTTTCTTTTTCTCTTAGATGGTTGAAATGTTCTTTTCATGTGATCCTAGCTTGTAAAACCTTTTATTTGGTTTATAAATTTAAATATTGTTAAATGTCTTAAAAAAGCGCCGTGCAAATATACAAAGACTTTTTACTATGACAAACGCAAATTTAAAATATTTTTATTTTGTTTTTTATTACATTTGTGCTCCTGTTTAAACTATATCTATGTTCAACAAAAATTTTAAAATCGTTCTTTTTACTTTGGCAATTGCCTATGCTATCTATCAATTTACAGAATCGTATATTGGAAATGGTATTATGTTTATTTTTATTGGTTTGATTTTTTTGTTTCTTTATTTTAAAAATGAGTTGATTTTATTGGCGTTTTTAAAACTTAGAAAACAAGATTTTGAAGGGACAGAGCGTTGGTTGAATAAAATTAAAAATCCAAAAACAGCATTGACCCAAAAACAACAGGGATATTATAATTTTTTGAAAGGAATTATGGTTTCTCAAACCAATATGACTGCCGCAGAAAAATTCTTTAAAAATGCTGTGAGTTTGGGACTTTCCATGGATCATGATATGGCTATGGCAAAGTTAAATTTAGCAGGAATTGCATTTACAAAACGTCGCAAACAAGAAGCACAACGGTTGTTGAAAGAAGCACAAACACTCGACAAAAGAGATATGCTTTCGGAACAAATCCGAATGATGAAACAACAAATGAAAAAAGCGTCTATTCCAAATCAACATTATGGACAAACGCGCGGCGGAAGACGACGCTAAGTTTTCTAGCTAATTTCGACTGTAATAGTTCGGATCTGGAAGCTCAATTTTGTATTTTTTCCTTGATTTGTTATTCAAAAACTCTTCCCTAAGCCAAGGATTGTGTCGTTTTAGTTGTTTATAATTGATGCCAAAATCTTGACTAAATTGAACAAAATCAGCCACAGCAGTATCAATTTCTATGTCGTAGGTTGGTGCATAATCATACAAATCCTTGTCTTCAAAATTGAATCCATATTTTTTGGGATGCGACATGATTTCTTTTAAAGCAACAATCCTAAAAAGATAGCGTCCAGTTTCTTCTCCTAAAAGTAAATCGTAATAATCTGAAACCGATTGGCGTTCAAGCTCAGAAGCAATACGACTCATTCCAGCATTGTATGAGGCCGCTGCAAGCGTCCAAGACCCAAACTTTTCTTTTGCTTTCAATAAATATTGACAAGCCACTTGTGTAGATAATTTTATATTGTAGCGCTCATCGACATTGCTGTTGATTTCTAATCCATATTCTTTTCCTGTCGATTTCATAATTTGCCAAAATCCCTTGGCACCAGCTGGCGAAGTAACCTGTTGTAAACCACTTTCTATTAGTGCCAAATATTTAAAGTCTTCTGGAATTCCATAGGATTTTAAGATTGGTTCTAGTATCGGGAAAAATTTGTGCGCTCTTTTGAATAATAATAATCCGTTGGATTGCCAATAGGTATTGACAAGCAACTCGCGGTCCATACGTTCTTTGATGTCTGGCATACCTAAGGGTAGCGGTTCTTGAGAAAAATCAAGTTGTTCTGGCATAGGTAATGCATACACATTATAATCTTCTATAGCAGTAAATTGAAGGCGTTTTTCAGTGGTATGCGTCGAAAATGCTAAGGACAAAATGCCTACGGTTGCTAACAAGGCAACACTAACAGTTGGTTTTTTGTAAATGTTCATTATTGTGTAGTTTAGGGATAGCAATTTAATTAAAATTGATAAAACAATAAAATATTTGATGAATTATGAATAGAAATTATGGCTAAAAAGTGTTAAAATTCCACCCAACAAGAGTTTTTTTTGTAAATTTGCTAAATATATAGACCCCAATAACTAAAACTCACAAAAATGCTTAAGGCTTCAGATCTTATCGACAATACTTTTTTACGTCAATATCAATTTAAAATTGGTTCAGAAATGGCTACTATTGAATATGCGCAGCAAGAACGAAAAATTTTCTTGACCAAGCTCAATATTCCTGAATCGATTGAATCTGAGGAGTTTACGGAAAATTTTCTAAAAATTGTTTTGGATAACATCAGTGAAAAAAACATAAGTGTTGTTCCTACAAGCCCACCTATTGCGAAGTTTATCAAAAGAAACAGACGCTACAAAAAAATGCTTCCTGTAGGGATTAGAATTTAATACTGAACAACTTCGGAAACAAATTCAAAGCGCACCAACCCGTCTTGATCTATTGCCTTTAAATAAACATCGTGTATTGTATTCACTAACTCGGGATTCCAAGGCGCTTTTACTTTTACATAATTTCTTGTAAACCCATGAATATACCCCTCTTTATTTTCGCTTTCAAACAAAACATTTTGTACCGTTCCTAATTGCGACTCATAAAAAGCACGGCGTTTTTTGACCGAAAGTCCACGTAACATTTTACTTCGCTTGGTACGTACTGCTTTTGGCACTTTAGCTTCCATCGTAGCGGCAACAGTATTTGGACGTTCGGAATATGAAAAGACATGCAGATAAGAAACATCTAAATGATTTAAAAACTCATAAGTCTCTAGAAATAGTTCATCGGTTTCTCCAGGAAAACCAACAATAACATCCACACCAATACACGCATTGGGCATTTTTTGTTTTATGCGAGCCACACGATCTACATAAAGTGCCTTCATATAACGCCTACGCATCAACTTGAGTAATTCATTGCTGCCACTTTGTAATGGTATATGAAAATGTGGCACAAAATTATCACTTTGTGCAACAAAATCTATCGTTTCATCTTTTAATAAATTGGGCTCAATTGAAGAAATTCGAACACGTTCTAAACCTTCAACTGTATCAAGCGCCTGAACAAGTTCAAAGAAAGTGTGCTCGTGTTTTTTATTGCCAAACTCACCTTTTCCATAATCGCCAATATTGACTCCTGTAAGAACAATTTCTTTGATCCCTTTTTGAGTAATTTCGCGAGCGTTACTTAAGACATTTTGGAGGGTGTCACTTCGCGAAATACCTCGTGCCAATGGAATTGTACAATAGGTACATTTGTAATCACAACCATCTTGAACTTTTAAAAACGCTCGAGTACGATCTCCAAAAGAATAACTGCCCACATAAAAATCGGCATCTTCAATTTCACAAGAATGGATAGCTCCAATATCATTTTTGGTCAAATCGTTCAGATAGTCTGTAATTTTAAACTTTTCTGTAGCTCCAAGTACCAAATCAACACCATCAACTTCTGCAAGCTGTTTTGGCTGCAACTGAGCATAACAGCCGATAGCAATAACAAATGCTTCTGGATTTACCTTCTGTGATTGCCTAACGATACTTTTGAAACGCTTGTCTGCATTTTCTGTAACAGAGCATGTATTGATCACATACACATCGGCGGATTCCGAAAAATCGACACGAGTAAAATTCTCATTTTCAAAATCTCGAGCAATTGTCGAAGTTTCAGAAAAATTTAATTTACACCCAAGCGTATAAAATGCGACTTTTTTTTTGGCGTTCATTCTTGTACATTTACAACGTGAACAAATTTACAACTAACAAGCTGAATGACAAAGTACACCTCTAATTTCTTTATCTTGAAATACGGCTTAGCATTTTTCCTATTGATGAATGTTTTGGGGTGTAATACGGCTAAAGATGACATAAAAGACACTACTGTTTTTCGTTACAACGAACATAAAAATATTAGTGGATTGGATCCTGCTTTCGCGAAAGATAATGCGGATATTTGGGCCATTCATCAACTTTTTAATGGTCTTGTTCAAATGGATTCTGAAATGAAAATCGTAGCATGTATTGCCTCGTCTTGGTCCATTTCAGACGATGGAAAAATTTATACTTTTAAGCTTCGAAATGATGTCTTTTTTCATCCCCACACAAACTTTGGAGAAACTAAAACAAGAACCGTGAATGCAAACGATTTTGTGTATAGTTTTGATCGGTTGAAAGACCCAAAACTCGCTTCTCCAGGAAGATGGGTGTTGGATGCGGTAAAACGATACAATGCCATTGACTCTCATACGTTTCAAATAGAACTGAAACATCCTTTTCCTGCGTTTTTGGGATTACTTACTATGAAGTACTTAAGTGTTGTTCCAAAAGAAATTGTAGTCTTCTATGGTTCAAATTTTAGAGCCAACCCCATTGGAACAGGGCCTTTTAAATTTAAACGCTGGTCGGAAAAAAATAAGCTCGTTTTTAGGCGACATACAAACTACTTTGAGCGAGATCAAAACGGCAAAGCTCTTCCATATCTAGAAGCTATCGCAATAACTTTTTTACCCAATAAACAAAGTGAATATTTGCAGTTTGTTCAAGGAAATCTTGATTTTGTGTCTGGACTTGATGCCTCATATAAAGACGATATTCTGACTGCTTCTGGAAAATTAAATCCAAAATACAACGAACAATTTTCGATGCTCCGAAGTCCATATTTGAATACCGAATATTTAGGTTTTTTTATGGAATCGAAGACATCAGAAGTGGAGAGTAAATTGATAAGGCAAGCCATAAATTATGGTTTTGATAGAAAAAAAATGATGCTTTATCTTCGAAACGGAATTGGTATTCCTGCCCATGGTGGCTTTATTCCAAACGGACTTCCAGGATATGATGAATTAGCGGGATATCGTTATGATCCAGAACAAGCAAAAGCCTTGGTTCAAGCGTATAAAACGCGTTCTAAAAATGCATCACCAAGGGTAACCATTTCGACTAATGAAAATTATTTAAATTTTTGTGAATTCATTCAACGTGCTTTGTTGGATATCGGACTGGAAGTAAATATTGAAGTTATGCCATCATCGTCTTTAAAAACGGCCAAAGCTAATGGAAAATTAGACGTTTTTAGAGCCAGTTGGGTAGCAGACTACCCCGATGCTCAAAATTATTTATCCTTATTTTTTAGTGACAACTTTACGCCAAACGGTCCAAACTACACCCATTTTAAAAACGCCAAATACGATAGTTTATACCGCAAAGCAATGTCAGAATCTGACGTGAAAAAACGCATCAATTTATACAAAAAAATGGATCGTATTGTTCTTGAAGAAGCTCCTGTTGTAGTGCTCTTTTATGATGAAGTTGTGCGTTTTACGCAAAAAAATATAAAAGGATTGGGCATCAATCCAACGAATTTGTTGGAACTCAAAAACGTGCAAAAAAACTAGGCCGTTCTATATGCTTTTGATTGCTCAAAAACTTCAGATAGAATTGCAGCATCTAACTCTGTAAAAGCGACCCCACGCCTATTCATCACAACGGTTGCAACTTCAAATGCTTTTTTGGTCAAATACGTGCTAAAACCACTGTGACCACCCCAACTAAAGCTTGGAACAAAATTTCGTGGAAATCCGCTTCCAAAAACGTTAGCACTAACCCCAACTACAGTTCCAGTGTTAAACATCGTATTAATACCACATTTGCTATGGTCGCCCATCATAAGACCACAAAATTGCAACCCTGTTTTTGCAAAGTTTTCAGACTCATAATTCCACAAGCGTACTTCTGCGTAGTTGTTTTTGAGATTAGACGTATTGGTGTCTGCTCCTAAATTACACCACTCCCCTATAACAGAATTGCCCAAAAAACCGTCGTGGGCTTTGTTGCTGTATCCAAAAAATACAGCATTATTCACCTCGCCACCAACCTTAGAATGTGGACCAATGGTTGTAGGGCCGTAAATTTTTGTACCCATTTTTAAAACAGAATTTTCGCAAAGTGCAAAAGGGCCACGAACCATACTTCCCTCCATAATTTCTGTGTCTTTTCCAATGTAAATCGGGCCATTTGTGGCATTTAAAACACATAAAGGCAATTGCGCTCCTTCTTCAATAAAAATTTGAGCTTCATTGAAAGCCACTACTTTTTCCGGTATTGGCTGAGAGGTTCTATTTTTTGTTATCCATTGAAAATCCGCTGCGATGGCAGTACCATTATGCTGAAAAATGGACCACGAATTTTTTAGTGACAAGGTTGAAGTTGGACAATGAAGAGTTTCAAAAGTATCAAAATCAATTTTGCTTTGTGTTTCGGTAGCTCTAAAAGCGACAACAACCTCACCATCATAAATCACTTGTTTTGGTTTCAGATTTTGAATCATTTCCACTAAAACTTCATTTGGAGTATAAGACGCATTGATGAGTGTATTTTCTTCGAGCTCTACCATTGGAAATTTTGAAACCAAATAATCCTCTGTAATCGTTGTGGTAGTACTGCCCAAAAACAATTCCCATTTTTCTCTAATGGTCAAAATACCAAAACGGATATCGGCTACAGGCCTGGTATATGTAAATGGTAATAAAGCGTTTCTAAAAGGGCCGTCAAAAAGGATATAATTCATCTGTAATCTTTTTGTAAAAGTAATAAAAAAGCCCTTCAAAATATTGAAGGGCTTAGATTTATAGTACTGAATGCTATGTTATTTTTTGAACTTAGCGTATTTTGTTTTAAATTTATCAATACGTCCTGCAGTATCCACAAGTTTAGATTTACCTGTGTAATACGGATGAGATGTTCTTGAAATTTCCATCTTTACTAGGGGATACTCCACACCGTCAACTTCTAATGTTTCATTAGTATCTGCAGTAGATTTTGTTAAAAAAACATCATCGTTGGACATATCTTTAAAAGCCACTAATCTATAATTTTCTGGATGTGTATCTTTTTTCATCTCTTTAGTATTAATTTCGATTTTTTTCGAGTTGCAAATTTAAGTATTTTTTGTAAATCTACAATAGATTATATAATTTTTTATTTTGGGTTTTAATTGTAACAAATTATCATAACTTGCATCTAATATTACAAATCAATTAAATTATATATTATGGAACCAACCAACAAATCAAATTCAATCAATCTTGGGCTATATCTTGGCGCCACACTGGCCACTATTGTGGTTCTGATTTATGCTGTTAAACTTGATCTTATAATAGAAATGTGGTTTAACATAGCTTTACTTACCGTTGTTATCGCTTTTGGTATTGTTGCATCAAAACGAGCCAAAAAAGCCAATGGAGGATTTATTTTTTTCAAGGAAGCATTTATTCATTATTTTATTGCTATTGCTGTAGGAACAGCGATTAGTACTGTGATTGGTATTGTTATTTTTAATTTTGTCGATCCGGAAGCCGCTACACAACTCAATGAACAGATTCTTTTAAAATCAAAACAAATGATGGAAAGATTTGGTATGCCGCAAGAAGCCATGACAACTGCACTTGAAGAGGCCAGCAAAAAAGACAACTTTTCTATTGGATCTCAACTACAATCCTATGTGTTTAGCTTGGCATTGTACGCTGTAATTGGTCTTATTGTAGCATTAATCATAAAGAAAACGGATACAAGCAAAGCTTAATTTCGTTATTTTTGGGGTTTGTAAGTCAACCCTATGGATATTTCTGTCGTTATACCCCTTTTGGATGAGCAAGACTCATTGGTAGAACTCCACGATTGGATTGCCCAAACCATGCAGTCCAATCGGTTGACTTACGAACTTATTTTTATCGATGATGGCAGTCGGGATCAGTCTTGGGATATCATCACAAGTTTGAGTCAAAAAAACGCCTCCGTTTTTGGCCTACGATTTTCAAAAAACTTCGGTAAATCTCAAGCGCTACACGCTGGTTTCGAAAAAGCAAAAGGCGATGTAGTCATTACTATGGATGCCGATTTGCAAGATAGCCCCGATGAAATCCCAGAACTTTTTTATCTTATTAAGAACAACCACCACGATATAGTTTCGGGATGGAAAAAAAAGCGCTACGATGCTTTCTTTGCAAAAAATTTACCCTCAAAACTATTCAATTGGGCAGCTCGAAATATTTCGGGTTTAAAGCTTCATGATTTCAATTGTGGGCTAAAAGCATACAAAAAAGAAGTTGTAAAAAATATTGAAGTTTATGGAGAAATGCACCGCTATATTCCGCTACTGGCTGTAAATGCTGGATTTACGAATATTGTTGAAAAAGTGGTTGTGCATCAAGCAAGAAAATATGGGAAAACAAAATTTGGTATGGAGCGATTTATAAATGGATTTTTAGATTTAATTACAATTTGGTTTACTTCACGATTTGCCAAACGTCCGATGCATTTTTTTGGATTGCTTGGAGTTTTGATGTTTGTTGTTGGATTTGGATTTTCTTTCTATTTAGGAATAGAAAAATTGTACTTTAATCCAACTGGACGCCTCATTACGGAACGGCCAGAATTTTTTATTGCATTGACAACCATGGTAATTGGAACACAATTTTTTGTTGCAGGGTTTTTGGGTGAAATTATTCTGCAATCTAGAAACAATAAAGAACGTTATCATATTAGCGATAGAACGAAATCACATTAAAATCAATATTAAATAAAGCAAATATTTACATTTGCAATATATTTCAACGTTAAAAATGACAAAATTAAGCCCTCAGGTAATAAAAAACATAGACCATTGGTCTTCCGATTTATTTGACGAAAACACACGATCAGAAATCGAAAACTTGAAAAATAATCCCGAAGAATTAGAAGATCGATTTTATAAAAATCTTGATTTTGGAACTGGCGGAATGCGCGGTATGATGGGGGTAGGCACCAATCGTATTAACAAATACACTTTAGGAAGAAATACTCAAGGTCTTTCTAATTATTTAAAACAAATTTATCCCAATAAAAACCTTAAAGTTGTTATTGCCTACGATTGCAGACACAATAGTAAAACGTTTGCAAAAATTGTAGCTGATGTCTTTTCGGCCAATGGTATTGAAGTGTTTTTGTTTGAAGATTTGCGTGCAACACCAGAACTTTCTTTTGCTTTGAAACATCTTAACTGTCAGTGCGGTATTGTGCTAACGGCATCACACAACCCGCCAGAGTATAACGGCTACAAAGTGTATTGGGAAGATGGTGGACAACTTGTACCGCCCCACGACAAAGCTATTATTTCTATCATTAATAACTTAGACTACAAAGACATCAATTTTTCTGTACAGAATGAGCTTATTCATAGTATTGGAAAAGAAATAGACGATGTATTTATCAATGCCGCTGTAAGCAATGGAACGTTAGAAAAGAACAATAATAAGAATAGAGAAAACTTAACGGTTGTTTTTACGTCCTTGCATGGCACCTCCATAACAGCTGTTCCAGAAACACTAAAACGAGCGGGCTATACCAACGTCCACATTGTTGAAGAACAAGCCATTCCAAATGGAGATTTTCCAACCGTAAAATCACCCAATCCAGAAGAACCCGAAGCGTTGGATATGGCTCTGAAATTGGCAGAAAAAGTAAAGGCAGATATCGTTATTGGTACAGATCCCGATTGTGATCGCTTAGGAATAGCTGTTCGAAATACAGCTGGAAAATTGACACTACTAAATGGAAATCAAACGATGGTGATCATGACCAAGTTTTTATTAGAACAGTGGAAAAATCAGGGAAAAATAAATGGTAATCAATTTGTAGGATCAACCATAGTATCAACACCAATGTTGCCGAAACTTACAGAACATTTTGGTGTAGCATGCAAAATTGGTTTGACTGGATTTAAATGGATTGCCAAAATGATAGAAGAATATCCAACCCTAGATTTTGTAGGCGGTGGCGAGGAAAGTTTTGGATTTATGGTTGGAGATTTTGTCCGTGACAAAGATGCGGTAACTTCTACCCTTTTGGCTTGTGAAATAGCGGCACTATCCAAAGCCAATGGTGGTTCATTTTTTGAAGAACTCATTGGCTTATATTCTACGCATGGATTCTATAAAGAACGCTTAATCTCTGTCACCAAAAAAGGGAGAAAAGGCGCCGAGGAGATTCAAAATATAATGGATCAAGCGCGACGTCATCCACAGCAAACAATACACAATTCCAAAGTCGTTAGAATTGATGATTACCAATCGTCTATCTCCAAAAACACAGCAGAGAACACCTCCTCTGAGATTAAAATACCAAAGGCAAACGTTCTTATTTTTACAACAGAAGATGGAAGTAAAATTGCTTTGAGACCGAGTGGAACGGAACCTAAAATAAAATTTTATATCAGTGTCAATACCCCACTTCATAGCAAAGAAAATTATGACAAGATAAATGATGCTCTAGAACAGAAAATTGACGACATCATAGCATCAATGCAACTCCTTTAGAATGAAAAAAATCATACAACAATTATTGCCATTCATTAAAAACTACAAAAAACATGTTGTGCTTAATATTGTTTTTAACTTGTTGTATGCCCTCTTCAGCACCCTAGCGTTTGTATCGCTTATTCCTATGCTTAATGTGTTGTTTGACAAAACACAAAAGGTAACAAATGAACCTGTTTGGACTGGAATTGGGAGCCTCAAAGATTATGGAAATGACATGCTCAATTATAAGGTTTCTTCACTACTAGAAAACGGTAATCCACAGATGGCACTTTTGGTAGTTGTTGCTTTGGTCATCACTACATTTTTTCTGAAAAATTTCTTTGGATACCTTTCCATGCAACACGTCATGTATCTTAAAAATGGTGTTCTTACTGACTTAAGAAAAGACATGTACAAACATATTATTGAGCTTCCAATTAGCTTTTATTCCAAGCGCAAAAAAGGGGATATTATGGCAAGGGTTTTGGGTGATATCAATGAAATGCAAAACTCATTTTTTATTTTATTGGAACTTATTGTTAGAGAGCCCTTAACTATTTTATTTTCGCTTATTGTCATGTTCAGCATAAGCTGGAAGCTTTCAGTTTTTGTATTACTTTTTATTCCAATATCGGGGTTTTTGATTTCGAGTATCGGAAAAAGACTTAAACGACAATCACTTCGAGCCCAACAGGAATCGGGGCATCTTATTTCTACAGTTGAGGAAACACTTACGGGCTTGAAAATCGTAAAGAGTTACAATGCCGAAAATGCATTCAAAAAACGATTTGTAGATTCTGCGGATAGGATATTATCCCTTGTCAATAAAATTGGACTAAAAAATAATTTAGCTGGACCACTTAGTGAAGTTTTAGGGATTATAACCATCGCAATTCTCCTGTGGTATGGTGGAAAACTGGTGCTTATTGAAAAAGCCATTGAGGGCACTACTTTTATTGGTTTTATGGCACTTGCCTATGGTATTCTAACGCCTGCAAAAGCCATTAGTAAAGCCTCATACAGGGTAAAAAATGGTATTGCTGCGGCCGATAGAGTTTTCGAGGTATTGTTTCATGAAGACACCATGCCCGACAATCAAAATGCCATTGATGCTTTTGGATTTGAAACAAAAATAGAACTGAAAAATGTGTCGTTTAAATATGAAAATGAATACGTTTTAAAAGACTTTTCCATGACCGTTAAAAAAGGGCAAAGTGTCGCATTAGTGGGACAGTCTGGAAGTGGAAAATCGACGATTGCAAACCTGTTGACTCGATTTTATGATGTAAATGATGGTTCTATTTCAATTGATGGAAACAATATTAAAAATCTAAGTAAAGCATCGTTGCGTACTCAAATTGGTTTGGTTACTCAAGATTCTATTTTATTTAATAATAGCATTAAAAACAACCTCAAAATTGGAAATGAATCTGCCACAGATGAAGAGATCTTAAAAGCTCTAAAAGTTGCCAATGCTTGGGAGTTTGTAAAAGAACTTCCAGAAGGCATTGAAACCAATATTGGGGATGCTGGAAACAGTCTTTCTGGCGGTCAAAAACAGCGCTTAAGTATTGCCAGAGCAGTCTTAAAAAACGCTCCAATAATGATTTTGGATGAAGCCACTTCCGCACTAGATACAGAAAGTGAGCGCTTAGTTCAAGAAGCACTAGAAAATATGATGAAAAATAGAACTTCTGTGGTAATTGCACACCGCCTATCTACCATTCAGAATGCAGATCATATCATCGTAATGAAGCAAGGCAAAATTGTTGAACAAGGCAAGCATCAAGAACTCTTAGACAAAAAAGAAGTGTACTATTCTTTGGTCATGATGCAATCTTTCGACTAATACTCCTTTTTTAACTTAAAATTCAATTTAGCAAGCCGTCCTTTTCCTGCTGCAAAAGCAGTGCTATCATTCAAAAAACGAAGTGTATAAAAACCTTCACTACTCAAGGACACCCATGATATCCCACCATCGAAGCTGTAATCTATACCTTCAAAACCAATAGCAACTAGACCCATGGCATTGGAATTTGGAACATATTGCACACAACTTCGATAACCTGGATTTTTTTCATACCCAACCACCTGCCATGTTTGGCCACCATCTACAGTTTTAATTTTATTCTTAATGTTGGATTTAGATTTCGTATAGTCACCACCAATAGCAAAACCATTTTTGTCGTCATAAAAATCAATACTATACATTCCTGTTGTCGGTGTACCCTGAACAATAGGCGTATCAAAAACGGTCCAAGAACGGCCTTTATCTGAAGAATATATCACACGACTCGCCATACCTCCACTGGCAATCCAAACTTGATCTCCAACGATCGAAATATTAGTGTCACTGGCGGCAAAAGCAGCTTCTCCTTCTATCGCTTTTGGAAGTTGCTCACAAGGAATTTTATGCCAATGTTCACCCCCATCTCTAGTGATTAAAATACTCAAGCAATCGTCCGTTGGATCGCCCATTGCAATGCCTTCTTGATGGTTCCAAAACTCCATGCTATCATAAAACACAGCCGAATCCAATTCAGAATATACCAATCTTGAATTTTTATACAAATAAGCTGGACTTGCAATGCTTAATGCAAAAACAGTGTCACCAACCAACGCCATTGAGCGTACATTTAGCGTATCTTGTGAAAAGCGATTTTTAGTTATTGTTTTCATTTTTAAATCATAATGATACACATCACCCACAGATGATACCGCCACTAATGCTTTGTTATTCAATTCAATAGCCCTTATGTTAAGCAGAGAATCTTCTAGTATTGGACTAATGAAAACCCCTTCAAAAACAGGTGCTGATATTGGTTTTTTACAGCCATATAGGGCCAGACAAAATATGATTAATAGAGATGAATTAAATTTCATATAAAATTTTCTAGGTTTGAAATTCAATATACATAATTCCATAATGCAAAACCATTAATTAAGTGTAACTTTGCACCAAAATAGACCAATTCTATGCGTTTACACAGAAATTTATGTTTTGCCGTAATTGACGGTGTTTTGCAAGTCTTTAATGATGGAGAGTATGCGGATAAAGTCATTCAAGGGCTTTTGAAACGTGATAAGCGTTGGGGTAGTCGAGACCGTGGATTTGTTGCAGAAACCACCTATGATATTGTCCGCTGGAAACGTCTTTATGCCGAAATTGCTGAAGTTAAGGCCCCGTTTAGTCGTGATGATGCTTGGCGGCTTTTTGCAGTTTGGGCCACACTCAAAGGTATCAAACTTCCAGATTGGAAATATTTTGAAGGTACTCCAACTCGAAAAATTAAAGGCCGCTTTGATGAAGCTTCTAAAACACGAAAAATTAAAGAATCTATTCCCGATTGGATTGATACGTTAGGGGTTGATGAATTGGGCGAAAACATATGGTCAAAAGAACTGTCTAAACAAAACGAACAAGCCGAAGTTATTTTGCGTGTCAATACGCTAAAAACAACCAAAAAAGACCTTCAACTCAAGTTACAGTCAGAAGATATTGAAACGGTAGAAATTAAGGGTTATCCTTATGCAATAAAACTTGTAGAACGTGCAAATGTATTCAAAACAGAAGCTTTCAAAATGGGATGGTTTGAGGTGCAAGATGCCTCGTCTCAACTGGTCGCTGATTTCCTTGATGTAAAACCTGGAATGAAAGTCGTAGATGCATGTGCGGGTGCAGGTGGAAAAACCTTACATCTATCGGCATTGATGGAAAATAAAGGATCGCTCATTGCGATGGACATATACGAAAGTAAACTCAAAAAGCTTAAGGTTCGAGCCAGACGAAATGGAGCGCACAACATCGATATGCGAGTGATAGACTCTACAAAACCCATCAAAAAATTGAAAGCAAAAGCCGATCGATTGCTTATTGATGCGCCTTGTTCTGGGTTGGGGGTTATGCGCAGAAACCCCGATTCGAAATGGAAGCTTCAAGCGGAATTTTTAGATAAAATAAGAGGAACTCAACAACAAATTTTACAAAATTATTCCAAAATGCTAAAGCCCGGCGGAAAAATGGTGTATGCTACATGTTCCGTTTTACCCTCAGAAAATCAAGCACAAGTTGCTGCTTTTTTAACTTCCGAAGCAGGGCAAAATTTCAAATTAATAAAAGATAAAAGTATCTTAGCGCATCAAAGCGGCTATGATGGGTTTTACATGGCGCTGCTCGAAAAAAATGATAATTTATAGCCAATGAAATTTTTCTATTCTGTTTCTTTTCTATTAATAACAGTCCAGAGTCTATTATCACAATCAGATATTCCTTCAGATTATTACGATTCTGCAAACGGTTTAATAGGATATCCGCTCAAAACTCAACTAAAAAATATTATATCCAATGGTCATATTACTAGAGACTATGGGCAACTTTATGACGGGGATGGCATAGCGGGTTCACGAGGATTTATAGACACCCATTCTGACCTAAATATTTCAGGAGGAGCAAATTATGATAATGATGGAACGGTATTGGATTTTTATTCTGAAAGACCTTATGCTATCGATCCCTACAACTACACCCATGGTAACAATCAATGTGGAAATCAATCCTCTGAGGGTGATTGTTACAATAGAGAGCACCTAGTACCACAATCCGCATATGATGATGTTGCCGATCTGCCAATGAAAACAGATATTCATCATGTAATTCCATCTGACGGACGCGTAAATAATTTTAGAGGATCATATCCCTTTGGAATAGTTGCTGTTGCAAATTGGACTTCTCTAAACAACTCCAAAAGAGGAAGCAGTGGTATGGCGGGCTATTCTGGAATTGTTTTTGAGCCCATAGACGAATTTAAAGGCGATATCGCTCGTGCTTTGCTCTACTTTGCTACACGCTACGAGACGACTGTTTTTGAATCGAATGCTTTTGATAATACTAATTTTGCTATGTTTAATGGAACTTCCGATCAAGTGTTTACTGATTGGGCTATTGAATTACTTTTGGAATGGCACAACACAGTTGACCCTGTTGATGAAAGAGAGCGCGAAAGAAATGAAGCGGCTTGGGACTTTCAAGGCAATGCCAATCCATTTGTGAGCCATCCAGAGTTTGCAACTATGATTTGGGATCCTGAAGCTTTAAGCACAACAAATACAATTCAACAAGAAATTAAATTACATCCCAATCCTACCAAAGGAGAAAGCCTATTTGTAGAGGTTCAACTCCCAACAGTTGTAGAACTCTTTGACCTCACAGGCCATAGTATTCTAAAAACCACTGTAAACCAAAACCACTCTAGTATTGATATTCGCAACTTGAGTAGTGGGATATATATTTTATACTTGCAAAACGCACAGGCCAAAAGCACGCGTAAGTTAGTGAGGTTATAATTCATTAAATCTCTGTTCAAAACACGTGAATAACTCCCAAAAATCCCTGAACACATTAGCGGTATTTACGGACAAAAAAATTAAATTTGCAGTATATCGATAATTATCAAATTTAAGCGCATGATCCATTTCTTTGGCCAGCCAACCACCAAAGTTTTTGCCGTACAAACACAAGGCGAATTATCCTCTGAAGACATCTCAAAATTGCAATGGCTTTTTGGAAACCAACCCAAAATACAAAACACAGCCATCGCAACCCCATTTGTTGGGCCACGAGCTGCAATGATTACTCCATGGAGCACCAATGCCGTAGAAATCACCCAAAATATGGGCATCTCAGGTATCATTCGTATCGAAGAGTTTGAAGCTGCTGAAGACCATCAAAGTTTCGATCCCATGATCTCAGAGAAATTTGCACAACTCAACCAACACCTTTTTGATATCGATATCACCCCAGAACCCATCATAAGCATTAGCGATATTGCGGCCTATAATGCTAAAGAAGGTCTTTCGCTTAGCAATGAAGAAATGGAGTACCTCGATGCCGTCAGTAAAAAAATTGGCCGTCCGCTCACCGACTCTGAAGTATTTGGCTTTTCGCAAGTGAATTCCGAACATTGCCGTCATAAAATTTTTAATGGAACTTTTGTTATTGATGGTGAAGAACAACCCACTTCCCTATTCAAACTCATTAAAGAAACCTCTAAGCAAAATCCTAACGGTATTGTATCGGCCTACAAAGACAATGTGGCTTTTGTTAAGGGTCCTGTTGTAGAGCAATTTGCGCCCAAAAGCGCCGATAAACCTGACACTTATGTTACTGAAAAATTTGAATCCGTTATTTCACTAAAAGCAGAAACCCACAATTTTCCTACAACCGTAGAGCCTTTTAATGGTGCAGCGACTGGTTCAGGCGGCGAAATTAGAGACCGCCTTGCTGGCGGAAAAGGGTCTCTACCTCTTGCTGGAACAGCGGTGTATATGACCTCCTATTCGCGCTTAAACGATAACCGTCCTTGGGAACAAGGGTTTGAAGAACGCCAATGGCTCTACCAAACACCAATGGATATTCTGATTAAAGCTTCCAATGGAGCTTCAGATTTTGGCAATAAATTTGGGCAACCCCTCATTTGTGGATCGGTACTCACGTTTGAACACAAAGAAGATGCAGAAAGACTGGGGTTTGACAAAGTAATTATGCAGGCCGGAGGGATTGGCTACGGAAAAGCCAATCAAGCTCTTAAGGATACACCCAAAAAAGACAATGCTATTGTGATACTAGGAGGTGATAATTACAGAATTGGTATGGGTGGTGCCGCAGTATCCTCTGCAGATACTGGTGAATTTTCATCTGGTATCGAGCTTAACGCTGTACAGCGCTCAAATCCCGAAATGCAAAAAAGAGCAGCAAATGCCATTCGTGGTATGGTTGAAAGTGAAAATAATGCTATAGTTTCCATCCACGATCATGGGGCTGGTGGCCACCTGAATTGTTTGTCAGAACTAGTCGAAGATACTGGAGGACACATCAACTTGGACGCTTTACCGGTTGGCGATCCTACTCTTTCAGATAAAGAATTAATTGGTAACGAATCGCAAGAGCGCATGGGATTGGTTATTTCAAATGAGCATTTGGAGACTCTAAAACAAATTGCCGAGCGTGAGCGTGCACCAATGTACAAGGTTGGAAAAGTGACTGGCGATCATCGTTTTGTATTTCAATCGGCAAAAAACGGCAACACCCCCATGGATTTCAATTTGGAAGACATGTTTGGGAGTTCGCCAAAAACCATCATGGAAGATCAAAGATGCACGAAGTCTTATGATCCCATAGGCTATGATATCAATTTACTAAAAGAATATCTAGCCGATCTTCTCAAGCTTGAAGCTGTTGCATGTAAAGATTGGCTCACCAACAAAGTGGACCGCTGTGTGGGCGGAAAAGTGGCCAAACAACAATGTGTAGGTCCTCTCCAACTCCCCTTGAATAATGTGGGAGTCATGGCATTGGATTATACTAGTGGACATGGTGTAGCTACCAGTATTGGTCATGCGCCAATTTCAGCATTAATTGATCCCATAGCCGGGAGTCGTAATGCTATTACTGAAGCTTTAACAAACATTGTTTGGGCGCCTCTGGAAGAAGAACTTAAAAGCATTTCGTTATCTGCCAATTGGATGTGGCCGTGTAAAAATCCAGGTGAAGATGCGCGATTATATGATGCTGTAAAAGGGATTTCAGAATTTGCGATTGATCTCGGAATTAATGTACCAACAGGAAAAGACTCACTCTCAATGAAACAAAAATATCCAGAGGGTGATGTGATTTCTCCTGGAACTGTAGTCATTTCTGCAGCAGCACATTGCACAAATATTACTAATGTGATAGAGCCGTTGTTTAAGGCCAATCAAGGACCAATATATTATATCAATGTCTCGCAAGACGATTTCAAATTGGGCGGAAGTTCATTTGCACAAACTCAAAATAAAATCGGAAATGATGTACCAAATGTAAAAAGTGCAGCCTACGTCAAAACTGTTTTCGATACGATTCAAAAACTCATCAAAAATAATAAAATTGTTGCTGGTCATGATGTCGCCTCTGGCGGATTGATTACAACACTATTAGAACTTTGTTTCTCTAATAATAATTTGGGCGCCGACATTGACTTGACGAGTCTTGGTGATGCCGATGCTGTAAAAATATTATTTGCTGAAAATTCTGGACTTGTGTTTCAAGCCAAAGACAAAAGTGTAGAAGCTATTTTCAAAACTGCAGAAATTGACGCTCATTGCATAGGAACGGTAACCACGGAAAGTCAGCTGAACCTAACACATCACGATCAAATTATCAATCTTGATATTCAAACTTACAGAGATATTTGGTACGAAACATCTTATCTGTTAGATGAAAAACAAACCGCCAATGGACTTGCAAAAACACGTTTTGAAAATTATAAAAAACAAGCCCTAAGCTACACCTTTCCAACTCATTTTACAGGGAAATTACCAAAAATTGATGCTTTAAAACCTCGTCCAAAAGCAGCTATCATAAGAGAAAAAGGCAGCAACTCAGAACGTGAAATGGCCAATGCGATGTATTTGGCAGGATTTGAAGTTAGGGATGTTCATATGACTGATTTGATTTCTGGACGAGAAACCTTGGAAGATATTCAATTTGTGGGTGCTGTTGGTGGCTTTAGTAATAGTGATGTTTTGGGCTCTGCCAAAGGATGGGCTGGAGCATTTAAATATAATGAAAAAGCCAAAAATGCATTGCAAAATTTCTTTAAAAGAAAAGACACACTTTCTGTTGGGATTTGTAATGGATGTCAGCTGTGGATGGAACTAGATTTGATAAATCCAGACCACGCACAGCATGGAAAAATGACCTACAACGACTCTAAAAAACATGAAAGTGCATTTACTTCTGTAACCATTCAAAAGAACAATTCTGTCATGTTATCTTCACTGGAGGGCTCTACCCTAGGGGTATGGATTTCGCATGGTGAAGGTAAATTTTCGTTACCCTACGAGGCCTCAAAATATACTATTGTAGGAACATACGCATATGAGGGATACCCACATAATCCAAACGGCTCAGATTATAACACGGCCATGCTGTGTGATGCCACTGGAAGACATTTGGTTACAATGCCACACATTGAGCGCTCTACATTTCCATGGAATTGGGCACACTATCCAGATGAAAATACAGATGAAGTCTCGCCATGGCTAGAAGCGTTTGTAAATGCCCGTTTGTGGATTGAAAATCTGTAATATTTATTGAATTGTGATTTTTTACTTTAATAAAATGATAAATTAAAATTTCTTATTTGTTAATTTTTTAAAATTTACTATTTTGCAGAGAATCATACACAAACAAAATGACCAATATCACTCGACTTTTCGATTTTCCTTATTATCAATTAGAAACGCACAATCTTGATGCCGCTCTAGTAAGTAAAAAAAATGGAGAATGGAAAAAAACTTCAACAAAAGAGTACTTAGATAAAGCCAATGCAGTAAGCCGAGCTTTATTAAAATTAGGTGTAAAAAAGAACGAAAAAATTGCAGTGATTTCGTCAACAAACCGTACCGAATGGTGTATTGTTGATATTGGCATTTTACAGCTTGGTGCTCAAAATATTCCTATATATCCAACCATCTCATCAAGCGATTACGAATATGTACTAAATCACAGTGAAGCTACCTATTGTTTTGTATCTGACAAAGAGGTTTTGGAAAAAGTAATGAAAGTAAAAGCCAATACAAAGCTCAAAGATGTATTTAGTTTTGATGAAATTGAGGGTTGTAGAAACTACAACGAACTGTTTGACCTTGGAAACGACATCTCTCAAAGCGAAGTAGAATCAAGAAAAGCAGAAGTCAAAGAAGAAGATTTGGCAACTATTATATACACTTCAGGAACAACAGGAAAACCCAAAGGGGTAATGTTATCACACAAAAATGTAGTTCAAAATGTATTGGCCAGCATTCCTCGACTTCCACTTATCGAAGGCACTTCTAGAGTTTTGAGTTTTTTGCCCCTATGCCATATATTTGAAAGAGTCTTGATTTACATATATCAACATGCTGGGGTTACCGTCTATTTTGCAGAAAGCATAGAAACTATTGGTGCAAATGCTCAAGAAATCAAGCCCAATTTGATGAGCGTCGTTCCACGATTGTTAGAAAAAGTATTCAATAAAATATATGCTAAAGGAACAGAACTAACAGGGATAAAAAAATCTTTATTTTTTTGGGCTATACAATTGGGAGAACGCTATGAACCTTATGGGGCAAATGGATTTTGGTACGAATTTCAATTGAAAATTGCTCGAAAACTAATTTTTAGTAAATGGCAAGCAGCGCTTGGAGGTCATCTTCAAACCATGGTTTCGGGAAGTGCAGCACTACACCCTCGCCTGTCAAGAATTTTTTGCGCTTCTGGTATGATGGTCATGGAGGGCTATGGCCTGACAGAAACATCCCCTGTAGTGAGTGTTGGCATGGAAGCCAACAAACTTTTCAAAATTGGAACAGTAGGAAAACCTATCTCTAATGTAGAAGTAAAAATTGCAGAAGATGGCGAAATTTTGATCAAAGGTCCAAACGTTATGGAGGGCTACTATAAAGACCCCGAACGTACCGCATCTGTAATGACAGGAGACTATTTTCATACAGGAGATAAAGGCGAAATTGATACTGATGGATTCTTGAAAATCACAGGAAGAAAGAAAGAAATGTTTAAAACCTCTGGTGGAAAATATATTATCCCTACCCTTATTGAAAATGAACTCAAAGAATCTAATTTCATTGAACAAGTGATGGTCATTGGTGAAAATCAAAAAATGCCGGCTGCATTAATTCAGTTGAATTTTGAATTTGTAAACGATTGGATCGATCGAAAAAATCACAACATAGATAAAAACCCAGCAGTGCTTGTAACGTCGCCAGAAATCAAAAAACGCATTCAAAAAGAAGTGGACAAATGCAACAAACGTTTTGGCAAATGGGAACAGATAAAAACCTTTGAACTCACTCCTGATGTATGGTCAATTGATGGTGGGCACCTCACCCCTACCATGAAAATGAAACGGAGCGTTATTATGGATATGTACAGCAACTTAGTCCAAAAAATCTATAAAGACTAAGACATTTTTTTTAAATTTTAAACGCCATCTTTCTCTGTAAATATCAATTATTTACTATGCGTGCATAATTTTTTATACATTTACTATGCATGCATAATATTATTTTATATATTTGATGCAACCAATTAAATATGAAAGAAAAAACAATAGACTATGTATTGCGAACCACATGGTTGGCAGTACAAAAAATGTATAACGAAGAAGCATCAAAATTTGAAGCCACAATGGCCACAGCATTTACACTATTGAGTATAGATCCAAAAAGAGGAACACCATCGACAGCACTAGGCCCAAAAATGGGAATGGAATCGACAAGTTTGTCGAGAATTTTAAAAACATTGGAAACACGAGAGCTCATAAAACGCAGCCCAAATCCAGACGATGGACGTGGGGTTTTGATTCATCTTACCGATCTGGGATTGATAAAACGAGAAGAATCACGACAACGTGTATTTACTTTTAACAATAAAGTGAAAAATGAAATTGATCTAGAAAAATTAAATCATTTTTATGATGTTTCAGATACCATTTTGGAACTCATTAACGACAAAAAAATATTTTAAAACCCTACAAACCTAAAATGAAAAGAAGAATTAATAAAATCGCCATTATTGGCTCTGGAATTATGGGTAGCGGAATAGCATGCCATTTTGCGAATATCGGTGTAGAGGTTCTCTTGCTTGATATTGTTCCGCGCGAACTCAACGACAAAGAGAAAAAATTAGGATTGACACTAGACGATAAAGCGGTAAGAAATCGCTTGGTAAATGATGCTCTCAAAACAGCATTAAAATCCAAGCCCTCACCTATTTATAGTCAAAAATTTGCTCAGCGTATTACCACAGGAAATATTGAAGATGATATTTCAAAAGTAAAAGATGTTGATTGGATTATGGAAGTCGTTGTAGAACGCTTAGATATCAAACAGCAAGTGTTTGAAACTCTTGAAAAACACCGCACACCAGGAACACTAATCACATCAAACACATCTGGAATTCCTATAAAATTTATGAGCGAAGGCCGAAGTGAAGACTTTCAAAAACACTTTTGTGGAACACACTTCTTCAATCCTGCACGCTATTTGAAATTATTCGAAATTATTCCAGGACCAAAAACAGACCAAAGTGTTTTGGAGTTTTTGAATGGTTATGGCGAACAATTTTTAGGAAAGACGTCTGTCATTGCAAAAGACACACCAGCATTTATTGGGAATAGGATTGGAATTTTTGGCATACAAAGTTTGTTTCATCAAGTTAGAGAACTTGATCTAACAGTAGAGGAAGTTGATAAACTCACGGGGCCTGTTATTGGACGGCCGAAATCGGCTACCTTTAGAACCGTCGATGTGGTGGGTCTAGATACACTTGTGCATGTTGCCAATGGAATTTATGAAAATTGTCCAGAGGATGAAGCGCATGATTTATTCAAATTACCAGATTTCATCACTAAAATGATGGAAAACAACTGGTTGGGAAGCAAAACTGGTCAAGGATTTTATAAAAAAGAAGGAAAGACCATAACCGTTTTGGACCTCAATACACTTGAATATAGAGAAAAGAAACGCGCAAAATTTGCCACTTTAGAACTTACAAAAACCATTGATAATGTTATTGATCGTTTCAAAGTATTGGTTGGAGGAAAAGACAAAGCTGGAGAATTTTACAGAAAAAACTTTGCTGCAATGTTTGCCTATGTTTCTCATAGAATACCCGAAATTTCTGATGAGCTTTACAAAATAGACGACGCTATGAAAGCTGGTTTTGGATGGGAACACGGCCCTTTTCAAATCTGGGATGCTGTTGGTGTTGAAAAAGGAATTGAAATCATGAAATCTGAAGGTCTTTCTCCTGCACAATGGGTGTTGGACATGCTAGCTTCTGGAACTTCATCTTTTTATGGTATTCAAAATGGTGCTACCGAAGCCTATTCAATACATAACAAAGCACAAGAAAAAATACCGGGTCAAGATGCATTTATCATTTTAGATAATATTCGCAAGACTAATGAGGTCTTTAAAAACTCGGGAGTCGTGATTGAAGATCTTGGTGACGGAATTCTTAATTGTGAATTTAGATCCAAAATGAACACCATTGGTGGTGATGTTTTAGCAGGATTAAACAAAGCAGTGGATTTGGCGGAGCAAAACTTTGATGGCTTAGTGATTGGTAATCAAGGAGCTAACTTTTCTGTAGGTGCAAATATTGGTATGATTTTCATGATGGCTGTTGAGCAAGAATATGATGAATTGAATATGGCTATCAAATATTTTCAAGACACAATGATGCGCATGCGCTACTCCTCTATTCCAACTATTGCAGCACCACACGGCATGGCATTGGGTGGGGGTTGTGAGCTTTCTATGCATGCCGATAAAGTGGTGGCTGCCGCAGAGACCTATATTGGTTTGGTTGAATTTGGCGTAGGGGTTATTCCAGGCGGTGGAGGTTCTAAAGAAATGGCAATGCGGGCTTCAGATTCGTTCCGAAAAAATGATGTCGAACTTAATGTTTTGCAAGACTATTTCCTCACTATAGGAATGGCAAAAGTGGCCACTTCCGCTTATGAAGCTTTTGATTTGGGGATTCTTCAAAAAGGAAAAGATGTTATTGTTGTCAACAAAGACCGACAAATTGCAACGGCAAAAGCCTACGCGAAGCTTATGGCAAATCAAGGGTATTCTCAAGCGGTTAAACGCAAGGATATCAAAGTTTTAGGAAAGCAAGCCTTAGGCATGTTCTTGGTAGGAACAGACGCCATGCAAGCAAGTAATTATATTAGTGAGCACGATCAGAAAATTGCTAATAAATTGGCCTATGTTATGGCGGGTGGAGATTTGTCCGAACCCACAATGGTTAGTGAACAATACTTATTGGATATTGAACGTGAAGCGTTTTTGAGTTTATGTACAGAACGTAAAACCTTGGAGCGCATTCAGCATATGTTAAAAACAGGAAAACCGTTAAGAAATTAGTGGAGATTAGACCGTGTAAATTGAGTTGTGAAATGTGAAAGTTTATTAATAAAAAAAATGCACAAATTGGAAAATTTAAAACTATGGAAAAAGTCAATTGAATTGACAAAAGCAATAGACCCTCTTGTTTTTGCATTTCCTAATGAAGAAAAATTTGGATTAAGATCACAAATCATAAGAAGTGATGATTCAGTGGTGTCCAATAGTGCTGAAGGTGCTGTAAGAAATTTACCAAAAGAAATGAATTATTTTTTAAGCATAGCTGATGGTTTACGAACTTCAAACAACTTATTTTATAGAATAAATTAACTTATTATCGAAAGAAATTGTAAAACCTATAATTGATATATGTATCGAGATACAAAAAATGAAGTATTCATTTCAGAAAAAACTGTAAGACACTATCTAAATACTAAGATCTCAATACTAAAATCTCAATACTAAAATCTCAAAACAAAAAATGAAACAAGCATATATCGTAAAAGCCTACAGAACAGCAGTCGGAAAAGCACCTAAAGGACTTTTCAGGTTTAAAAGAGCCGACGAACTAGGCGCAGAAACCATTCAGCATATGATGAAAGAACTTCCAAATTTGGAGGTCTCTCGCATTGATGATGTTATTGTTGGAAATGCCATGCCCGAAGGATCACAAGGTCTCAACATGGCACGTTTTATATCTCTTATTGGACTCAATAGCGTTGATGTCCCAGGAGTAACAGTCAATCGTTTTTGTTCTTCTGGATTAGAAACTATCGGATTAGCAGCAGCCAAAATTCAAGCAGGAATGGCCGATTGTATTATTGCTGGTGGAGCAGAAAGTATGAGTGCTGTGCCTATGACAGGTTTCAAGCCAGAACTCAATTATGACACCATCAATTCTGGCCATGAAGATTACTATTGGGGTATGGGAAATACCGCAGAAGCTGTAGCTAACGAATTTAATGTTTCCAGAGAAGATCAGGACGAATTTGCCTATAATTCGCATATGAAAGCTCTAAAAGCACAAGCTGAAAATCGTTTTCAAGATCAAATTGTACCTATTGAAGTCGAGCAAACTTATGTTGACGAAGGTGGAAAACGGGCAACAAAAAAATATACAGTAACAAAAGACGAAGGCCCAAGAAAAGGAACGAGTTTGGAAGCACTTGCAAAATTGCGCGCAGTATTTGCTCAAGGAGGAAGTGTCACCGCTGGAAACTCATCACAAATGAGTGATGGAGCAGCTTTTGTCATGGTTATGAGTGAGGCGATGGTAAAGGAATTAAATTTAGAACCCATAGCTCGATTGGTCAGCTATGCCGTAGCCGGTGTAGAACCTAGAATCATGGGAATAGGCCCCGTAAAAGCCATTCCAAAGGCACTGCAGCAAGCAGGGCTGCAACAAACAGACTTGGATCTCATTGAGCTCAATGAAGCTTTTGCTTCGCAGTCTTTGGCGGTCATTAGAGAGCTCGCATTAAATCCAGATATTATAAACGTCAATGGCGGTGCAATTGCACTTGGACATCCTTTGGGTTGTACTGGCGCAAAACTATCGGTGCAACTGTTTGATGAAATGCGTAAAAGAGAAATGGCATCAAAATATGGTGCTGTCACAATGTGTGTCGGTACAGGTCAAGGCGCTTGTGGGATTTTTGAATTTTTAAAATAACAAACTCAAATTTATTAGATAATGGAAGATAAAGAATTATTAAGAGGAGGACAGTTTTTAGTCAAAGAAAGTGATTGTAATAACGTATTTACTCCAGAAGATTTTTCTGAGGAGCAACTCATGATGAAAGAGGCTGTACAAGAATTTAACGAACGTGAAGTGATTGCACATCGCGATCGATTTGAAGCCAAAGATTATGCACTAACAGAAGAAGTGATGCGTAAAGCAGGAGAACTCGGTTTTTTGGGGGTTGCTGTCCCTGAAGCCTATGGAGGATTGGATATGGGGTTTGTTTCTACCATGTTGGTTTGTGACTATATTTCTAGTGGAACAGGGTCATTTAGTACTGCTTTTGGAGCACACACAGGAATTGGAACAATGCCAATCACACTATATGGTACCGATGCACAGAAACAAAAGTATGTTCCAAAACTAGCAACTGGAGAATGGTTTGGGGCTTATTGCTTGACAGAACCAGGTGCAGGAAGTGATGCCAATTCTGGAAAAACCACAGCAACACTTAGTAAAGATGGAAAACACTACAGTATAACAGGACAAAAGATGTGGATTTCTAATGCTGGTTTTTGCAATCTTTTTATTGTATTCGCTCGAATTGAGAACGATAAAAACATCACTGGATTTATTGTTGAAAACGATCCGTCCAACGGCATCACTATGGGCGAAGAAGAGCACAAATTGGGCATTAGAGCATCTTCAACACGACAAGTATTTTTTAATGACACCAAAGTGCCAGTAGAAAACATGCTTTCAGAACGACAAAATGGTTTTAAAATTGCGATGAATGCACTCAACGTTGGCCGCATAAAACTTGCTGCAGCCTGCCTAGATTCACAGCGCCGAATTACGACAGATGCTATTGTATATGCCAACGCTCGTCAACAATTTAAAACCCCAATTGCAGAATTTGGTGCCATAAAATATAAACTAGCAGAAATGGCTACAAACACATATGTAGGAGAATCTGCGAGTTACAGAGCAGCAAAAGATATTGAAGACCGCATTGCACTTCGAATAGAAAAAGGAAATACACATCAAGAAGCAGAATTAAAAGGTGTTGAAGAATATGCCATTGAATGCTCATTACTCAAAGTGGCCGTTTCTGAAGATGTTCAAAACTGTGCAGATGAAGGTATTCAAATTTTTGGTGGTATGGGCTTTTCAGAAGATACACCAATGGAAGCCGCTTGGCGTGATGCTCGGATTTCTAGAATTTACGAAGGAACCAACGAAATCAATCGCATGATATGTATTGGTATGCTGATAAAAAAAGCAATGAAAGGCCACGTTGATTTATTGGGACCAGCAATGAAAGTTCAAGAAGAACTTATGGGTATTCCTTCTTTTGATACTCCAGATTATAGCGCACCGCTTTCGCAAGAAAAAGCCATCATAAAAAACTTAAAGAAAGTGTTTTTGATGGTGGCCGGAGCAGGCATTCAAAAGTTTGGACCAAAAATAGAAGAACACCAACAATTGATGCTCAATGCTGCAGATATATTAATTGAAATTTATATGGCAGAATCTGCAATATTGAGAACAGAAAAAAACATAAAACGATCTGGTGAAGCGTCTCAAAAACATCAAATTGAAATGTGTCAATTATACCTCTTCAACGCCGTAGATGTCATTACAAATAGTGCAAAAAGTGGTATCATTTCATTTGCTGAAGGCGATGAACAACGTATGATGCTGATGGGCCTTAAACGTTTTACAAAATACACGAATTATCCTAACATTGCTGCGCTAAGAAACAGCATTGCAGACAGGGTAAATAAAGAGAATGCGTATTGCTTCTAAAGCAGACGCAGTTTAGTTGGTTAGTTGAAAGCGTCTTCACTCTCGTGAAGGCGTTTTCTGTTTTAAAAAAATTAGACTTATATTTGATTTTATTGCATCGTATAACCTTCAATCAAGTTCATATGAAATTTAAATTTATTTTATTTTTATCTATTTTAACTACTGCTTCACTGTGGAGTCAAAACCCAAGAGATAATTATGAAATCATTGAGGCCATAAGTGCAGATCGCATCAAAAGTGATGTTCAAACACTCGTTAATTTTGGAACCCGTCACACCCTTAGTGATACCGTTTCAAACACAAGAGGAATAGGCGCTGCACGGCGATGGATTAAATCCGAATTTGAAACAATTTCTTCAAATTGTAACAATTGTCTCGAAGTCTTCTATCAAAAAGATATCGTAGAAAAAGGAAGAAATAATAGAATTACAAAAGATGTTGAAGTTGTTAATGTTGTGGCCATTCAGCGCGGTAAAAAATTCCCAAACCGCTACATCATAATGAGTGGAGATATTGACTCTAGAGTTTCAGATCCAAATGATTATATTTCTGATTCCCCTGGGGCCAATGATAATGCTTCTGGAATGGCAGGTACCATAGAAGCAGCTCGCGTTTTGAGTACCTATACCTTTGAAAATAGCATTATTTATGTAGGGCTTTCTGGCGAAGAACAGGGGCTTTTTGGCGGACAAGGATTAGCAACATACGCCAAAAAAAATAATTGGGAAATTATTGGAATCCTTAACAATGATATGATTGGAAATATCAAAGGAGTAGATGGCGTTATTGATAACCGTTCATTTAGAATTTTCTCAGAACCCGTTCCTCCAACCGAAACAGAAAAACAACGTAAAGCCAGACGCTACTATGGTGGCGAAGTTGATGGAATTTCAAGACAATTGGCGCGATACGTTTACACAACCGTTAAAACCTACATGCCAGAGATGAATCCTATGATGATCTATCGCTTGGATCGTTTTGGACGAGGAGGGCATCACCGTCCGTTTTGTGATGCAGGTTATGCCGGCATTCGAATTATGGAAACCCATGAAAATTACACTCAACAACATCAAGATATAAGAACCGAAAAAGACATTAAATATGGTGATACTTTTGAGCATGTAAATTTTGAATATGCTAAGAAATTAACCGCTGTTAACGCCATAACGTTGGCCAACTTGGCTTGGGCGCCACCAGCACCAAAAGAAGTGTCTATTGGAGGCATTGTTGAAGCAAGTGCAAAACTAAAATGGCGTGCTGTTCCAGATGCCGCCTATTACAAAGTATATTGGCGCGATACCACATCACCAACTTGGGATTACAGTAAAATTGTATCCAAAAACGCTGTTACTTTAGAAGGCATCGTTATAGACAATTTCTTTTTTGGCGTTGCCGCTGTTAGTAAAGAGGGGTTTGAAAGTCAGGTGGTGTTTCCAAACAAAATCTTTAGATAAAATGAATTTAAAACCTACACTGATATGTTGCATGATTTTTAGTCTGTTTTGTGATTTTTATGCTCAAAATAGTACAGAAAACATCAAAAACTACACCCAACAAGACACCCTTCGTGGAAGCATCACTGCAGAGCGAATTTGGTGGGATCTTACCTATTATGATTTGGAAGTCAATGTTGATCCAAAAACAAAAACAATTTTTGGACAAAACACTATTCATTATAAAGTTTTAGAAGAACACAACAGTTTACAATTGGATTTACAACCTCCGATGAACATTACCAAAGTAACTCAAAATGGAAAAGTTTTAGACGTTATACAACATGGAAATGCACATTTTATTCAACTTCAAAGTCCACAACACGTCGCTACACATCAAAATATAATAGTACATTTTGAAGGCGCCCCTAGAGAAGCCAAAAATGCACCATGGGATGGTGGCTTTTCTTGGAAAAAAGACGAAAACGGAACCGATTTTATTGCAACTTCTTGTCAAGGATTGGGGGCCAGTGTATGGTGGCCCAACAAAGACCATATGTATGACGAAGTCGATAGTATGAAGATCAAAGCAACGGTTCCAAAACATCTTACAGCAGTAGCCAATGGGCGATTGAAAAACGTATCAACTCAAGATAAAACCAGCTCTTTCACTTGGGTTGTTTCAAATCCAATAAATAATTACGGAGTAAATATTAATATTGGAGATTATGTTCATTTTTCTGAAGTATATCAAGGTGAAAAAGGAGATTTAGACATGGACTATTATGTTTTAAAACATCATTTAGAAAAAGCAAAAAAACAATTTTTGGATGCTCCAAAAATGATGAAAGCATTCGAACATTGGTTTGGTCCCTACCCGTTTTATGAAGATAGTTTTAAATTGGTTGAAGTGCCCTATTTGGGCATGGAGCATCAGAGTTCAGTAACCTATGGCAATCAATTTAAAAAAGGGTACTTGGGTCGGGATTTGTCGGGGACTGGCTGGGGATTAAAATTTGATTTTATCATCATTCATGAAGCAGGACACGAATGGTTTGCCAATAATATCACCAATGCCGATATCGCAGACATGTGGATTCATGAAGGGTTTACGGCCTATTCAGAAAATTTATTTCTAGATTATTATTATGGCAAAAATGCTGCTGCAGAATATGTTATTGGTACGCGAAAAAGAATTCGAAATGACCGTCCCATCATAGGCGACTATAATGTCAATTCAGAAGGATCTTCAGATATGTATTACAAAGGTGCAAATATGATTCACATGCTGCGGCAGCTCACAAAAGATGACGAAAAATGGCGTGGAATTCTTCGTAAAATGAATAGTACTTTTTATCATCAAACCGTAACAACTCAACAGATTGAATTATTTTTATCTAAAGAAATTGGAATCAAACTAAACCCTTTTTTTAATCAATATTTACGAGATATTCGTATTCCTGTCTTAGAATATGCCATAGAAAAGGATGTGCTTTTCTATCGCTGGACCAATGTGGTTGATGGCTTTGATATGCCCATAGAAATCGAATCAAACAATAACAAACAGTGGCTCTACCCTACTGAAACATGGCAAACTATAAGGGTGAAGACTTCAAACATTACTATTGATAAGGATTATTACATTACAACAAAAAAATTGAATAAATAAATTATGAAAACTCTATTAAGATTACTTTTCGTTCTGGTCTCAATTATTGGATATTCTCAAGAATTTTCGATGGATTTGGTTAAAAATATGACCCCTCGTAACATTGGTCCTGGAGGAATGTCTGGGCGAGTCACTGCAATTGATGTCGTTATTTCCAATCCAGATATCATCTATGCAGGCACGGCATCTGGTGGCCTTTGGAAATCTGAATCTGGTGGCATTACATGGAAGCCTATTTTTGATAATGAAGTTACTGCCTCTATTGGAGCTGTTGCCGTACAACAATCAAACCCTGATGTGATTTGGGTAGGTACTGGAGAAGGAAACCCACGAAACAGTCTCAATGGTGGTTTTGGTGTTTACAAAAGCTTGAATGGCGGAAAAACTTGGACTGCTGTGGGGTTAGAGCAAACACGACACATTCATCGTGTAATTATAGACCCCACCAACCCGAATACAGTTTATGTTGGAGCTATTGGTTCGCCATGGGGAGAGCACTCAGAACGTGGTGTTTACAAGACTACCGACGGTGGAAAAAGTTGGAATAAAATTTTATTTGCCAATACTAAAACTGGTGTTGCCGATTTGGTAATGGATCCAAAAAACCCAAACAAACTTATTGCAGCACTGTGGGAACACAAAAGAGAGCCTTGGTTTTTTAACTCTGGAGGTGAGGGTTCTGGAATTCATATTACATACGACGGTGGAGAGCATTGGAAAAAAATCACAGCGGAAGATGGCCTACCAGATGGAAATTTAGGACGAATAGGATTGGCTATAGCCCCCAACAAAACCAACGTTATTTATGCCTTAGTGGAGGCCAAAAAAAATGGCTTGTACAAAAGCACCGATGGAGGATCAAAATGGAAAAAAGTCAATGAAGACATGAATGAAATTGGTAACCGCCCATTTTATTATGCAGACTTATATGTTGATCCACAAAACGAAAATCGTTTATATTCCATATTTACTTATGTGAATGTAAGTGAAGATGGTGGTAAGAGTTTCGAACAACTGATGCCAGCGTATGGGGTTTCCAATGGTATTCACCCCGATCATCATGCGTGGTGGATTCATCCTAGTAATGGAAATTTTATGATTGATGGCAACGACGGTGGGTTGAATATCACAAAAGACGGCGGAAATTCTTGGCGTTTTATTGGAAATCTTCCTGTTGCTCAATTTTATCACATCAGTGTCGATAATGAAATTCCATATAATGTTTATGGAGGCATGCAAGACAATGGGTCTTGGCGCGGCCCGGCTTATGTTTGGCGTGATCAAGGGATTCGAAATTCCTATTGGCAAGAAATTAGTTTTGGTGATGGTTTTGATGTTGTACCAGATCGCGATGATTCACGTTACGGATGGTCGATGAGTCAACAAGGCTATGTCAGTCGTTATGATTGGCAAACAGGAAATAATTATACTGTTCGACCAACACACCCAGATCCAAATGTGGCATTGCGTTTCAATTGGAATGCGGCCATTAATATCGATCCAAAAAATAATAGTACCCTTTATTTTGGAAGTCAGTTTGTTCATAAATCCACAGACAAAGGCGATACATGGCGTATCATCTCACCAGATTTAACAACAAATGATCCTGAAAAATTAAAACAACATGAAAGTGGCGGACTTACTATGGATGCGACTGGAGCGGAAAATCATTGCACGATTTTAGTAATAGAGCCATCGGAAGTAGAACAAAATATGCTTTGGGTAGGTACCGACGACGGTCGCGTGCACTATACCACAAATGGAGGTCAAGAGTGGATTGAAGTCAGCAAAAACATTAAAGGCCTACCAAAAGGCAGCTGGATTACACAGATCAAAGCTTCTAAAAACAATAAAGGGGAAGCGCTGCTTGTGGCAAATGATTACAGACGCTATAACTATACACCTTACGCTTATAGAACAACAAACTACGGAAGAACTTGGAAAAGAATTGTAGATGAAACTGATGTTGAAAGCTATGCCCTTTGTATTGTAGAGGATGCTGTAGAACCCAATTTGATGTTTTTAGGAACAGATGACGGCCTGTATATTTCCATAGATGCAGGAACTAAATGGACCAAATGGACCAACGGTTTTCCTACAGTTTCCGTAAAAGATGTCGTGATTCACCCTAGAGAGCACGACTTAGTTATTGGAACGTTTGGACGAGCCGCTTGGGTATTGGATGATATCAGTCCGCTAAGAGCCATGGCTAATAGACCTTCAATAATCAATGAAAATATCACCCTTTTTGAACCTCCAACGGCATACTTGGCGGCTTATCAACAGCCCACTGGAAGCCGTTTTGGTGGTGATGCGATGTATCATGGTACCAATAGAAAGTCGGGGACGAAATTTAGTTACAGTTTCCAACCAAAAACTAAAAGTGAAAGAGATTCACTTTCAAATTGGGACAGTTTGAAGATTGAAATATTTGATGGTGAGCGTTTGATCAGAACTCTAAAACGAAAAGCACCTAAAGACAAGGGAATATATCATTGGAGATGGTCCATGAACGAAAAAGGAGTACAGAGACCATCAAAATCCATCAAAACATCAAAACGAGAACCTTCTGGAGTGCGTGTACTGCCTGGGCAGTACAAGGCCGTTTTGAAATATGGAAACATGAGCACACAAACAACCCTTGAAGTCAAAAACGATCCAAGACTGAAAATTGACGATGGAGCTCAAAAAGAAATATATAATGCATCAAAGCAATTGGAGTCCTATCGAAGTGCAGCTGCAAAAGCAACCAGACAACTAGCCGAAAGTAAAGACATTGCAGAGGATTATTTGAAAGCTTTAAAAAAGAAAGATAAAAAAGTCTACAGCGAAACTATTGAGCAAACAGAAACGATTGTTAAAACGATTGAAGAACATTTTGAATTGTTTTTTGGAAAAGTTGACAAACGACAAGGCATCACTTCCGACCCCAATGTTTCAATTTTGGAGCGTCTTGGTACTGCGAGTTATTATGTAAGTACACGCCAAAATGGCCTGACCTCAACAGAGAATATACTGATCAAAAATGCCAAAGAAGCTTTGGAGAAAGCACTTGAAACTATAAATTCATTTTTTGAAAATGAGTGGAACGAATTTCAATCTAGAATAGAAACAATTGATCTGACCCCATTTAAAGAAATTGAAACTATACGCATTGAAAATTAATTTTTGGTGCGATTATTGAAGCGGAGTGATTTAAATACTAAATAAAAACAAATGAAATTAAAACTTAATCTACTAATTGCACTATTGTGTGTTCTAAACTTTTCTAATTTAAATGCACAAAACGATCTTTTGGATAGCTTGACAAAAGCGAGTATGGAAGAATTGGATCCGTCAAAAGAAATTATGATTGACGGCATTACAATTCCAATATTTTCATTAGACGGAAAACAACTCTCTCAAGATGAAATTATGCAACAATTTAGTAAAGGAGATGTTGCTCCAGATTTTTATATTGATGACAACAAAGACATCAAAGCCATTGTGTTGCGTAAAGCTACAAAAGAAGAAATGGAAATGATGATGATGAGTCTTCCAAAAGAAAGCATAGAAACGGGATCCATTGGAATACCCTTTTCTGCAACTGACTTGGAAGGGAATGTCTTTTCTTTAGATGAACTTAAAGGCAAAGTTGTGGTCATCAACTTTTGGTTTGTAGCTTGTAAACCTTGTGTAGAGGAAATTCCAGAACTCAATAAATTGGTTGAAACCTATAAAAATAAAGACATTGTGTTTCTAGGTTTTGCATTAGATAATAAGAAAAGACTCAATAGCTTTTTGAAAGACACCCCTTTTGAGTATCATATTTTTCCAGAAAGTAAAGAAATTGTAGCGAATTATGGCATAAACGCCTACCCTACCCATATCATCATAGACAAAGAATCAAATGTTGTATTTCAAACGTCCGGACTAAGTCCTGTAACGATTAAGTCTATCGAAGAGACTATCGAAAGTTTGATGGAGTAAAATTCTTTAATTATAATCTAAAACCACGTCTGCATTAGCTCAACTGCTTAAGCGCACGTGGTTTTAGAATTTTAATTTGCTTTCCAGATAGGGTTGATCTAAAAAATTATCAAACTTTTTTTCTGCTAGTTTTAAATAAAATGTAACTTCTTCATATTGATCATTTACAGATGAAGAATACATCATATTAGAAAGTTCCAACATGTGTAATATAAAAAGCTCTGAATTAAATTTTTTTTCTAAAAGCGCTGCAGATTCAAGTGCAAATTCTGAATGTTTAGAAAAATCAACGGGGATAATTATTTTTTTCATGATGTTTGGGATTTTCGTGTCATTGTTCTAGCTAAATAAATAGATCTTGAGATAAATATGATAATAATCATGTTTTTGAAAACCTTGTAAAAATTGAATTGGAAGATGTTTTATTTTAATTAACTTTATAAAAAAATTTATGATGAGAATTTTATTGATATTTACTTGTGTTTGTTTAAGCACATTGGCCTGTAAGTCCAAATCTGAAAAAAACACTGAAACACAAACAACACCAACTGAAATTACACCTCTAAAAGAAACCTCTGAAACCTACGTCAACATTGTGCTCAATCCAAAAAATGAGAGTAATGTTCAAGGAAAAGTTCGTTTTGTTCAGTCTGGAGATGTTGTGAAAATGACTGCGAAAGTATCTGGCCTCTCCAAAGGGGTGCATGCGATACATATTCATGAAAACAGTGATTGTTCCTCTCCAGATGGAAAATCTGCTGGCGGGCATTGGAATCCTACCGCGCAACCACATGGCAAATGGGGTAACGAAACTGGTTATCACAAAGGAGATATTGGAAATTTCAACGTAGAAAATGAAGACATTGTGACCATTAAATTTTCCACAAACGAATGGTGTATAGGTTGTGGAGATGAAACCAAAGATATTTTGGGTAAAGGAGTCATTATACATCAAGGTGCAGACGATTTTGTGTCTCAACCCTCTGGTGCAGCTGGAAGTCGTGTAAGTTGCGCTGGCATCATTAAGTAGTTTATGCGTTAGACCCCCCCAATATGAATCCATCGTCAAAAGGTTGGCTAAAAAAACTTCTCAAAACACTTGATAAGGATGCCGTTGATTGTATCGCTCTAAAGGATTTTTATCCAAAATTAAAAGGCGTTGGATTTGTTTATGGCAGTAACATTGCTGTTGCAAATAAGGGTCTTGTCAATCGTGATTTTACGCAAGAAGAACGCTGCAAAATAAACCTTATACTCGCGCTACTTTGTGTCTATAAAGACACTGGGGATTCTATTGATAATTTTGTGCCCACAATAAAAACATTTTATAAAAATATAGGGTTTTATAAGAAAAGTTTTATCGAAGAAATTTTAGGCGAAGATGTGGAGCTCATCATCCACAAACGCATTCAAATTGACAATAACATCATCACTAGAAATTTCAACTATTTTGTCACCAATGCTCTATTGTTTATGGATGTTTTGGCTTTTACAGTGTTTCTCCAAAATTCTAAGCAAACACTAAGCTATTTAAAAGGCCTAGAAAACACCATTAGAGCTGTTGTTTCTATGGCTTTAAATTCAAAATCCAAAAAAAATAAATATGACAAAAGTTTAATTCGTTTGCTGGAATCTTCTTTGCGTTTGTCGGAATCAAAAAATATATCTTTTGATGCCCTACAACCGACGGCCTACTCTGAATTGGAACGTTGGTATTTTTTAGACTTAGCATGCATGGCAACTTGGAGTGATTTAAAAATAGATAAGGGAGAACAAGCGTTTTTTCAAAAATTTAAAGTAAAATTTGATTTTTCAAATCATCAAATTGAGGAGGCAATTTCTTCGGTAGATCACTTTTACAGAGAAAATAAAAATCATGTTGAGTTATTGAGTACCAAAAATTTAGCAGAACGCTTTTATGATAATTCTGGAAAATTGGTCAAAAAACTCATCACAAGAAATAGCAAGAAACTATATCAAGAACTTAAGGAAAGTAAAGAACTTTTGGTTTTATTATCCCAATCTACAGTACGGGATTTAACAGATGAGGAAGTCGATAAAATGCAAGAACAACTGCTTGATGTTCTGAAATCGATTCCTAGTTTGGCTATTTTTATGTTGCCTGGCGGGGCTGTTTTATTACCGCTTTTTATAAAATTTATACCAAAATTATTACCTTCTGCTTTTGACGACAATAGAATCGATGATAAATCATAATAACAAAAAATGGGATTGACCAATAACGATGTTTTTAAAAAACTAAGAGTAGCACACAAATTGAGAGATGAAGATATCATCAAAATTTGTGCGCTTAAAGATTTTAAAGTTACAAAAGGGGAAATTAACGCTCTTTTTAGAAATGAAAATCACCCAAAATTTATGCCTTGCGGCGATCAGTTTTTACGCAATTTTTTAGATGGATTAATTATTCATCTTAGAGGGCCAATGCCACAAAAACAAACCAAAAAATAATGAAAAAAATTTTTTTTTATTGTTTCATTCTATCGCTTTTTTTACACTGTAAAAATGAAACAAAAACATTTCCTATTGACCAAACATATCTAAACACTTTAGAGCAAGACAGAAGCGAACGCGATGAAAGACGAGTAAGGTATTTAGAATTGTGTGGTTTATTCAAATTGGACACCACCGAAACTATTTTTGGCATAGACAACAACAAAAATATCAGCACCACATCTGACGAAATTAATCAAGTCATTGGTAAATTCTCTTGGGATGGTAAAGCATTCAATTTTGAAGCAAATAACGACATCAAAATCAATGATACTAATGGTGAGGGCGTTCAAACTAAATCCTTAATTTTAAACGCTACAGGAGATTCCGAAACACTATTCTTTAATAACTTCAGCTGGCGTGTCATAACCCGCTCTGGAGCGCTTTATCTACGCGTTTGGGATAAAAAAAATCCTGCCATTGAAGCCTTTAAAGGATTTGAAAATTTTAAAGCTAATTCTGATTTTATTTTTGAAGCAGACTTTAAGTACTTTTCAACATCTAAATCACAATCCGTTGCTTCAAAACTGGGCTTAAATGAGACAACAAAATTTATAGGAAACGTACAATTTAATTATAATGGAGAGCTTTATACTCTAGATGTAGGCGAGCACGGCTGGATCATGGTTGGCGATCTAACGTCTGGAGACACTACCTATGGCGGCGGACGCTATATGTATATTGATGTACCAAAAACCAATGGGAAAGTAATATTGGATTTTAATTATTTATACAATCCCCCATGCCGTTATTCAGAGTTTACGACTTGCCTTTTTCCTCCAAGACAAAATAGTCTTTCAATCGCTATTGAAGCAGGTGAACTTTTGACTTTCAAAAAATAAATGTAAAAAATGGTAACATTTTCTTTAAATACCGTCTTACCAATAACCAATTTAAACCTCTTTGAAGACAACTAACGAAAATGAATTTGTAACACTTGTACAAAAGCATCAGAATTTAATTCATAAAATCTGTCGTTTGTACACAAGAAGTGATGCAGAACATAAAGATTTGTTTCAAGAAATCACCATACAACTCTGGAAGGCGTACCCGAAATTTCGCGGTGATTCAAAATTTAGTACATGGATGTATAGAGTTGGATTGAATACTGCCATTACGCTGTATCGAAAATCTAAGCGAAGAATCCAAAGTCAAAATATAGATGATTTTTCCTATAAAATTCCTCAAGCAGAACCCTACGATGACACCGAAGATCAGCAACTTGAATTAATTTATCAGGCCATAAAAAAACTTAACGATATTGAAAAGGCCTTGATTTTCTTGTATTTAGAAAATAAAAATTACAAAGAAATTAGCGAAACTGTTGGTATTAGTGAAGTGAATGCACGTGTGAAAATGAACCGTGTTAAGAAGAAATTGAAAAAACAATTAAATCCCTAATTTTATGAAAGAATTAGAACGATTAAAAAAAGATTGGAAAACAAATAATAACTTTCCAGAACTGTCAAAGGAAGAAATTTACACCTTTCTACACAAAAAATCTTCATCAATTGTCAAATGGATTTTTATCATTAGTCTGTTAGAATTTGGATTTTGGTCGCTCATTGGCTTAATCACAAAAAACAGTGAAGCCCAACAGCGCTTTGATTCGTATAATGTCGATGCTATCATGATGCCGTTGATGGTTATTGGATATATCATTTTGATTTACTTTTTTGTGATGTTTTATAAAAACTACAAAGAAATATCCAATACAGATTCTACAAAATCATTAATGCAAAAGATTCTAAAAACCCGAAAAACAGTAAAGCATTATGTGATTTTTAATCTTGTGTTTTTATTTATTTCATCAATAATTGGAGCAGTTATTGAGTTTTCCAATAATTCAGATTTAAAACTTACCATTTCACAATTTGAAAACACCAACGACCTTTACATCTTTTATGCCATTATTGGAGGTATTACCCTGATTGCAATTGTCGTATTGTTGGCAATTTTAATCGGGTTTTATTATCTCGTTTATGGGATATTATTGAAGCGTTTAAAAGAAAATTATAAAGAATTAGAGGTAATTGAAGTGGAATAATTACCAATTTCGTTTTTGATTCAGAGTTTCATTTTCTGTAAGTTCCTCTTGAGAAATGACTTTTAGAAACGAAGGATGCTGCTCTATAGCATACTCAATTTTTTCAACAATTTGCTCAATAGTTTCATTTTCATAATCAATATCAAGAGGAGCTTTTATTTCCATGGATTGCAGAATATTTTTCTTTTTGATGCGAATCCCTTTTTTGTCAAAAGCACGTCTAAAACCATCAATAACAATTGGCACAACAATAGGTTTGTAGTGCTTAATGATATGGGCCGTCCCTTTACGAATGGGCTTGAAAGGCGTTGTTGTTCCTTGAGGAAAAGTAATCACCCAACCATCATCAAGCGCTTTTTTGATATTAGAAATATCGCTCATTTTCACTTGTCGATTAACGTCTTTTCCAGAAGCGCGCCAGGTTCTTTCTATACTTATAGATCCTGCATAAGCAAATAGTTTTGGAAGGAATCCCGCTTTCATGGTTTCTTTGGCTGCCACATAATATAAATTCAATTTTGGGTTCCACAAATACCCCACATTTTTGATTGAATCATCGCGTCCGCTAAGCGCAGCATTGAATACATGAAACATCGCTACAACATCGGCAAAATAGGTTTGATGATTTGATATGAATAATATATTGGTTTCTGGAAGTGATCGTAAAATATCTGAACCCTCTATTTGAAGTTCATTAAAGCCATGGTACCGCTGGTGGCTAACCACTCCCAATACACGAATGATCCATTTTTTTAGGATTAAATATTGACCAAAAATGTTTTTCTTAAATAAACCCATAGAACTAAAAAATCGAATACAAACCTAAGCTAATTTTTTAGAATTTCTTTAATCATATCAACAATTTCTATGAGAATCATTGCGGTTGCACCCCAAATAATATGACCCTCAAAATTAAAGGCAGGGACTTGAACCGTTGGGCCATAAGACGTTGAAACTTTTGTGTGTATTTGAAAAGAATCCTCTAAAAGCTTGTACACTGGAATTTCTATAATTGACTCCACCTCAGAGGGTTGCAATTTAAAAATTGGAGTGCTTTTGGAAAAACCAATATAAGGGTACACGATAAAATTACTCGGTGGAATGTACAAATTAGTTAATGCACATACCGTTTTGATGGCTGTTAGCTGTACACCTATTTCTTCCCAAGTTTCACGCAGTGCAGTTTGCTCGAAATTTGCATCTTCAATTTCAGGTTTACCCCCTGGAAAACCTATTTGCCCAGAATGCACCCCGTCATAAGATTTTCTAACAATAAACACCAAAGTGGCCTCCTTATTTTTATTGGGGTAAAATAAAGCCATGACCGCTGCAGTTTTTGCATCTGGGATCAAGGCTTTATTGCATTCCAACACTTCTTTTCGAAATGGCGGTGCCATTTTCAATTGAGAAGAAACGCCTTTGAGTTCCAAATGTTTTATTTCTAATAATATTTTTTCAAATGCTTCAAATCTCATATATTTCTGAACTAAACCAAACGCCTTTTATTGTATGCGCTATTTCGTATTGCTTTTTATCTTTTTGTTGAATTGTCAAGATACTAAATCTGAAAAGAACAATAGAGCTCCAAAAAGTGAATCTGCAATTCCTGAACGAAACACTCAAAAAATAAAGACTACAACAGAAGCACCTTTTCTTTTGTCCGACAAAAATGTGATGGAATTTTTTCTAGAATATGATAGTATTCATAAGGAAGATAAAGTCCGTATCACAACCGATTTTGGCAACATTGATATCAAACTGTTTGAAGCCACAAAGTTTCATCGCTCGAACTTTATTTATTTGACCAAGAAAAAATACTTTGATAATACTCAGTTCTATCGAGTTATAAATAATTATATCATTCAAGGCGGTAATAGCGACGACCAAAAAACATTGAATAAACGCAAAAAAATTGGACGTTATTTGCTGCCCAATGATCACAAAAAAGGATTTAAGCACGATCGTGGGATGGTGAGTATGCCAAGTAGTGCAGTGGCAAATCCCTACAAAATGGCCTCACCTTTTGAGTTTTTTATTGTACAACAACGTGGTGGAGCACACCATTTGGATGGCGACTATGCGGTTTTTGGAAAAGTAATTCGAGGGATGGATGTTGTCGATAAAATTGCAGCTGTTCCGACAGACAAAGGCGACTGGCCTCAAACTAATGTTTACATCAGAAAAATTGAAATCATCGATTAAATTTACACATGGATGTTTCATTAGTTTTTTATACATTGTACTCCTTAAATTAGTTTAAATCAATCATTATGAACAAACAAAAACACACAACCAACATTGTACTTCTCTATTTATGTATCTTCTCAATTATTCTGAGTTGCAAAAATTCCGAAAACACTAGCAACGTACTGCTACAAGAATGGACAGGTCCCTATGGTGGTGTTCCTGCTTTTGACAAAATGCAAGTTGCTGATATTGAGTCTGCTGTAGAACAAGGCATGACAGAAAATTTAGAAGAAATTGATGCTATTGCCAATTCTACCGAAGCTCCAACCTTTGAAAATACCATTGAAGCTATGGAACGCTCGGGCTCAACTTTGGATAACGTTTTTACGTATTATGGAATTTTGAGTAGCAATATGTCTTCGCCAGAATTCAGAGAAGTTCAGGCCAGACTAGCCCCAAAATTATCTGGGTTTTCGTCAAAAATCAGTCAAAATGAAAAATTATTTGAACGCATCAAAACGGTGTATGACAATGCACAAAAAACTCCTTTAGATGACGACCAACAGCGTGTTGTAGAACTAATTTATACAGGATTTGCTATGCGTGGTGCTGCTCTTGATGCTGAGAAAAAAGCACGTTATGCAGCAATAGATAAAGAACTCTCTACTTTGTATAACACCTTCTCAGACAATGTTTTACATGACGAAGAAAACTATGTCACTTTCCTTGATGAAAATCAACTTGGTGGACTTTCTGATGGATTTATAAAATCGGCAGCAGCCATTGCCAAAAGCAAAGGACAAGACGGTAAATATGCCATCACAAATACACGATCATCAATGGATCCATTTTTGACTTACTCTACAGAAAGAGATTTACGTAAGAAAGTTTGGACTAATTATTATTCCAGAGGCGATAATAATGATGAGTACGACAACAAATCTTTGATTGCTGAAATTCTCAAACTAAGAAGAGAACGTGTAGAGCTTTTGGGTCATAAAAATTATGCCGAGTGGCGTTTGCAAGACCGAATGGCCAAAACACCAGAAAATGCAATGCAGCTGATGGAAGCCGTATGGCCCTCTGCCATTGCAAGGGTCGCCGAAGAAGTGGCAGACATGCAAGCCATCGCCGATGCCAATGGCGATAAGATCACCATTGAACCTTGGGATTACCGCTTTTATGCCGAAAAAGTGCGTGTTGCAAAATATGATTTGAACAGCGATGAAGTAAAACAATATTTACAACTAGACAAACTTCGCGAAGCCATGTTTTATGTTGCTGGACGCTTGTTTAATTACAAATTTGAACCTGTACCTGAAGGAAGCGTAGCTGTTTTTCATGAAGATGTTAAGGTGTGGGAAGTTACCGATTTAGATTCTGGTGAGCACATTGGACTTTGGTATTTAGATCCTTTTGCACGAGAAGGAAAACGTTCTGGAGCATGGGCTACGACCTATAGAAGTCACACTACATTTGATGGCAAAAAAACTGTTTTGGCTTCCAATAATTCTAACTTTATCAAAGCTGCACCTGGCGATGCTGTTCTTGTATCTTGGGACGACGCCGAAACCTTTTTCCATGAATTTGGCCATGCCCTACACTTTTTCTCTTCCAATGTGAAATACCCAACCCTTAATGGTGGTGTACGAGATTACACCGAATTTCAATCGCAGTTATTGGAGCGCTGGTTATCTACAGATGAAGTCATCTCAAAATATTTGGTGCATTACAAAACTGGAGAAGTGATCCCCGATGCTCTAGTCGCAAAAATTAAAAAAGCAGCAACCTTCAATCAAGGATTTGGAACTACAGAATATTTGGCTTCTGCTCTGATGGATATGAAATTACACCTTGCAGATCCTGAGGGTATAGATGTAGGCGCCTTTGAAAAAGAAACTTTGGACGCCCTCAAAATGCCAAAAGAACTCCCTATGCGCCACCGTACGCCACACTTTAGCCATGTGTTTTCTGGAGAGGGCTATGCTACAGCCTATTACGGCTACATGTGGGCCGATGTCCTTACAGCCGATGCCGCAGAAGCATTTACACAAAGTCCAGGTGGATTTTATGATAAAGACATGGCCAATAAACTCGTAAAATACTTATTCGCACCACGGAATTCTATGGATCCTGCAAAAGCTTACCGCCTCTTTAGAGGCAGAGATGCACAAATTGAAGCCCTAATGCGAGACCGTGGGTTTGTGGAATAACATCTTCGCTAAAACACTTTAAAAACCACTTTTTAAAAGGTGGTTTTTTTATGCCCCCCTGGTGCACGAATTATTCGCGTTCCAAATAAGCGGTATCCACTTCAGAGGGGTAAACCACACGATAGGAATCGTCCGGTAGCGAGAATTTTATTTATTAACCTATTAAAACACAAAAAGTGATAGATAAAATTTATACTTTTGTATAAAAACTACCTTATGACTATCACTCAGTTGCATTATGTTTTGGCCGTGGCCGAGCATCAAAATTTCACTAAAGCTGCAGAATATTGCTTCGTAACACAGCCCACGCTTAGCATGCAAATTCAAAAGTTAGAGGAGGAATTAGACGTTCAAATTTTTGACCGCAGCAAAAAACCTATTAAACTCACCCAAGTGGGGCGTAAAATTGTCAATCAAGCGAAAAATATTGTTGCAGAAGCAGACCGCATCAATGATATTGTAGATCAAGACAAGGGCTTTATTGGAGGGGAATTTAAACTGGGGATCATTCCAACAGTGATGCCAACGCTTTTGCCGATGTTTCTCAAAACCTTTATCAAACGCTATCCAAAAATTAAACTTAAAATTGAGGAGCTCAATACAGAGGAATTAATTCAGCGTATTCATGATGGCCATATAGATGCAGCCATTGCCGCTACCCCACTCAAAATTGAAACCATTAAGGAACGAGTGTTGTATTATGAACCATTTGTTGGATATATTCCATCGAGCCATCGCTTGGCGCATAAAAACACCATTGCTCCCGAAGATTTAGACATCAATGACATGCTGCTTTTGGAAGATGGACATTGTTTTAGAGATGGGGTTTTGAATTTGTGTAAAACCCTAAGTGTACCCGAAGAAAAAGCGGTTCAATTGGAAAGTGGGAGTATAGAAATGTTGGTTAAACTCGCCAATGAAAATATGGGTATGACGCTTCTTCCGTTTTTGAATACATTGGATTTAAAACAAAAAGAGCAGCAAAATTTACGCTATTTTAGTGAGCCCTCTCCTGCTCGTGAAGTGAGTTTGATTTATAACCGTAATGAATTGAAAATCCAAATTATTGACGCGCTTCACAACAGTATTTCTGGAATTATACGAGGGGCTATTGCCTTTCAAAATGTAGACATTATTAGTCCTACAAAAAAATAAATCAACTTAAGTAAATCGCACAACGCTTTAAATCGGGATTTGTTTGAATCAAAGAGTCAATAAAAACCTTCAATTCTTCAATTTCATAGGGCAATAAGCGTTCCATTGCTTTTTTGACTTCTGTACAAAATAGATTGGTATCAAAACTAACTTTCTTAAGCACCAATTTGGTGTACTCATACATTGCTCTGGCCATTGTTACAAGATTTAGAAATTAAAAGTAGTTTTAGACTATAAGCAGATATTTTTGATTGATTTAAAATTAGTCAAAAAAAATGAAACTATCAAAAAATTTAACATTTAGGATTTACATTTGATACTCCACATAAAATTGAATGTTGAGACCACATCATTGGCCTCATCTCGGCCTTCTGCAGTAAGAGTAAAACTATACCCTTCTCCTGTTTCTATGGCGTTTTGGAGGATACTGTCTATCGCTTTTCCTTGTGTGCATTGGAAAGTGATTCGGCCTTTGGCTTTTTTGAAAAACTGAGCCTCATTTTTAACGACAAGCATGGATACTTTTTTATTTGATTGTTTGATTTTCATGATGATAAGTGCACCGGTGGCCAGCTCGGCTGCCATTCCCTGAACAGCCCAAAACATGGATTTAAATGGATTTTTGTTGATCCATTTGTGGCGCACACCAACATGACACTGCTCGTCGTTGATGCGTTTCACCCGAACCCCACATAAAAACGCAGAGGGAAGATTATACACTAGAAAAAGATTGAGTTTACTTGCTGTCAAAATTGTAAAAAATAAATGATACTCTGCTAATATAGTTATTATTAATGAAGAATTAAATATGTTAAAAATATGTTAAAATATAGTACTATGCAATACAAAATACCTTTTAATGGATACATTTGTAAAAAATAACTATAAAGTATGAAGATAGAAAACACCAAAGCGCAGATGCGAAAAGGGGTTTTGGAATTCTGTATCCTTTCTGTTTTAGAACCCAAAGATGCCTATGTGGCTGAAATTCTAGAAACTTTAAAAGATGCCAAAATGTTGGTGGTAGAGGGAACAATTTACCCCCTGCTCACTCGCCTTAAAAACTCTGGTCTTCTGGAATACCGATGGGAAGAATCGCCCACAGGACCACCGCGAAAGTATTATGGATTAACAACATCTGGAAAACTATTTTTAAAAGAATTAAACACCACATGGGATGCACTTCAAAGTGCAGTTTCTGTGGTGACCCAAAATCAAACTAAAAAATGAAAAAAACAATAAGTATAAATTTGGCAGGGCTCTTTTTTCACATCGATGAAGATGCCTATAAAGAATTACAAAACTATTTGGCAGCCGTCAAACGTTCTATGCAAAATGAGCAAGGTACGTCAGAAATTATAGCTGATATTGAAGCGCGAATTGCAGAATTATTTTCGGAGCGAATCAGTTCTAGTCAGCAAGTCATCACATCAGAAATTGTTGAAGATATTATCGATATCATGGGACAACCCGAAGATTATAATATTGATGATGATAACAATGACTCTAATACTAGGACGGATTCTACTCAGACCACTAAGCGTTTATTTCGCGACAAAGAAAATGCTTTTGTAGGTGGTGTTTCTGCAGGACTAGGACACTATTTGGGAATAGATCCTCTCTGGATGCGATTGATATGGATCCTATTAGTTTTTGGCCTTGGTACGGGTGTATTGCTTTACCTCATTATGTGGATTTTAATTCCTGCTGCCAACACAACTGCCGAAAAACTGTCAATGATGGGAAAGCCCATTAACATTACCAATATAGAAGAACAAGTCAAAGAAGGGTTTGGTAATGTGAAAGAGCACTTGGACAAAGTGACTGAAAAAGTGAAACAACAAGATTTTAATGCGTTGCAAACAAAATCGCGTTCCTTTTTTGAAGCCCTTAGCTCTATTCTATCAATTTGCTTTAAATTTTTTATAAAGGGTATTGGAATTTTACTAATTATATCTGGAATTTTTGCAATTATTACAACCTCCATAAGTTTTTTTACGTTAGGTATTTTTGGAGTTACAATTCCAGGAATTGAAATAAACAGCTTATTGAGCACTCCTATTATTCCGCTTTGGTTGATTACAATTATTTTGCTAATTGTGGTGATTGTACCCCCATTGTTTGTTGTTTTTCTTGGACTAAGATTGTTGGAAACAAAGAGTACATTTCTCAACAAAACTGCTCGAATTTCTTTATTTATTTTATGGGGTGTTGCACTTTCATGCCTGATTGCATTGAGCCTTCAACAACTGGTTGATTTTAATGAAGAAGCCTATATAACAAAAGTAAATGAACTTAAAATATCAAAAAATGACACCTTGTATCTTGAAATGTCTAAAAATTCTAAATACACAAAATTAACCTACAGAGATTTATTTAAAAGTGATACGTATAAAGTTTTTAGAGACAGTGATCAAAACCAGTTGATTTACGGCTCTAATATTCGACTAATTGTTCGATCAACCAATGATTCTTTAGGGACTATTTCTATTGAAAAATCTTCACTAGGAAAAACCTACGAGCTTGCAAAAGAACGTGCAGAAAATGTGCAATACGGGTATCGTTTTGAAAATCATACCCTAAAATTAGACCCCTATTTTACGACAGATATTTCTCATAAGATTAGAGGTCAAGGCATCGAAGTTATTGTCACACTTCCAAAAGAAGCGGTTCTTTATGCAGACAAAAACACATATTCGTTTCACCGAAATTACGACAAACACCAAGATCTTCTAAAAAACGGAGATGAAGAGCACTTTTTGAAAGTAAAATCCAACGAATTAGAATGTTTGGATTGTAATAAAAATTAATCATGTTTCAACTATCTAAATATATTATCAATATCATTGTAGATCTGGTATTAATTTTGATGCCATAATTTAAAACATAAAAAATGGCATATCATAAAATCTATGGCGGAAGTTTTATAGTTGTTGAATTGATTAGAAAACATCTAGAAGATCAAGGAATTACAGCAATAATAAAAGATGAAACTGAGTCTGGTCGTTTGGCAGGTTTTGGCCCTACTACCTATGGATATCAAGACATTTTTGTTCATGAAAGCGAGCAAGAAAAGGCGCAACAAATCATGGCTATAGCAATTGCTAATTTGGAACTTTAATACTTGTCGTAAAATAGCAAGCTCAACATTCAAATCATTGTTGTATTTTAGTTGTATCAAAATACAACTCGTCATGCAAAAAAGTATCATTATTTTATTATGTCTTTGTTTTCATCTAAGTTTTTCTCAAAACTTAAAAGTACCAACAGACACTACAGTATCAACTCAGCACAAAACAATCATCAAAGGAGTACCTATTAATTATACTGCTGAAACAGGTATGCAGCCCGTTTGGGACAAAAACGGTACTGTTGTTGCTAGTCTCTTTTACACTTATTATACGCGAAATAACGTCAAAAATCGAGCTGAACGCCCCCTTATTATTTCGTTCAATGGTGGACCAGGTTCGGCCTCCGTATGGATGCATATGGCCTATACCGGACCACGAATTCTAAACGTTGATGAAGAAGGATATCCTGTTCAACCCTATGGATTTAAAAGCAATCCAAATTCTATTTTGGACGTTGCCGATATTGTTTTTGTAAACCCTGTTAATACTGGTTATTCTCGAATGATTCCAAACAAAGAAGGCGAAATGCCAGACCGCAGTCAGTTTTTTGGTATCAATGAAGATATTGCATATTTGTCGGGATGGATAAATACTTTTGTAAGCCGAAAAAACCGATGGGAATCTCCAAAATATATTATTGGAGAGAGCTATGGCGGTACTCGTGTTATGGGGCTTTCTTTGGCATTACAACAAAATCAATGGATGTATCTCAATGGTGTGATTTTAGTTTCACCTGCAGATTATAAAACCTTGCGCGTTGGCGGTCCTGTATCCTCGGCACTCAATCTCCCCTACTATGCAGCAACAGCATGGCATCACAAAATGCTTCCTGAAGCCCTACAATCAAAAGACCTTTTGGAGGTTTTACCAGAAGTTGAAGCTTATACTATTAATTCCCTTATTCCAGCTTTGGCCAAAGGTGGATTTATTTCGGAAAAAGAAAAATTGAGCGTCAGCGAAAAAATGGCCTACTACTCTGGAATTAGTCAAAAAGCAATACTTCAACACAATTTGGATGTCCCGAATAGCTTTTTTTGGAAAGAATTATTGAGAGATAAAACAGGGCAAACCATTGGACGACTTGATTCTAGGTATTTGGGTATTGATAAAAAAGAAGCGGGCTCTAGCCCCGATTATAATGCCGAACTTACGTCTTGGCTGCATTCTTTTACGCCCGCAATTAATCATTACATCAAAACTGAATTGAAATTTGAAACCGACTTAAAGTACAATATGTTTGGATCTGTTCGACCATGGAATAATGACAATGACAATACACGAGATGATCTGCGCCTGGCGATGGCTCAAAATCCTTATCTAAAAGTACTCAATCAATCGGGGTATTATGATGGCGCAACAACCTATTTTAGTGCAAAATATACGCTTTCACAAATTGATCCTAGTGGAAAAATGAAAGATCGTTTTACATTTAAAGGGTACAGAAGTGGACATATGATGTATTTGCGTAACGAAGATTTAATTCAATCTAACGAAGATTTAAGAGCATTCATCAAAGCGTCGTCTGCCAATGGAAAAGCAGCAAAATATTAATGCCCGAATTAAAAGTCAGCATTGTAATTCCTGCAAAAAACACTGCAGAATTTCTTCCAGAATGTTTGGAATCTATTCTAACACAAAGCTATTCCAATTGGGAAGCTATAATTGTTGACGATGGTTCAACGGATGGCAGTGCACAAATTATTGCAGACTACGCCGCAAAAGACCATCGAATTTGTGTGTTGTCAAATTCAGGAATAGGGATTATCGATGCACTAAGAACAGCCTATGCCGTTGCGACTGGAGAGCTGATTACTCGAATGGATAGCGATGATATCATGAGCAGTGATAAATTACTAAAAATGAGCGCAATGCTCAAAAAATATGGTCAGGGATACATTGCATTGGGATGTGTAAAATACTTTTCAAAAGAAGGCATAAAAGACGGCTATCGGCGCTACGAAAAATGGCTCAACGGACTGACAAAAAACGGAGAAAATTTTTCTGAAATCTATAAAGAATGTGTGATTCCCTCGCCTTGTTGGATGGTCTATGTAACTGATTTTGAGCGTTGTGGAGGGTTTTCACCAGATACGTATCCTGAAGATTATGACCTCGCATTTCGTTTTTATAAATATGGATTAAAGTGTATTCCTTCTAACGATCTATTTCATTATTGGAGAGATTATGCCATTAGAACTTCGAGAACTAGCGACCACTATGCCGAAAATTCTTTTTTGGAATTAAAGCTCAATTACTTTATGGAATTATCATATAATGCCTCAAAAACTTTAATTATTTGGGGGGCTGGAACAAAAGGTAAAAAAATGGCCAGATTACTCTCGGAAGCCCATATGGCTTTCGAATGGATTTGTGATAATCCCAAAAAAATAGGTAAAACCATTTATGGAAAAACGCTTAAACCTTTCGAATTTTTATCAGAAATTGATAATTATCAAAGCATCATTACTGTTGCAAACCGTGAGGCACAAGAAGTCATTAAAACCTATTTCGAGACCCATCAAAAAAAGCCAATGAAAGATTACTTTTTCTTTTGCTAAGTCTTCTTTTTATAAATTATATTTGAACTATGTTTTTTAAAATTCAGTTTGTTCATCCAGAAGTTTTATACGCGCTTTTTGCGCTTATAATTCCCATACTGGCACATCTCTTTCATTGGCGTCGTTTTAAGAAACAAGAGATTACAACAATTGCATTCCTTCAAAAAATTGAACTCCAAACGCGTCAAAGTGCAATCCTAAAGAAATGGCTGATTTTAATTTTGAGATTACTTGCACTTGGTTGTATCATTTTGGCATTTGCACAGCCGTATTTCTCCAATCAAAAAATAAAAAACACCACGCCCGAAGTTGTGATTTATATCGACAATTCATTCAGTATGCAAGCCCTCGGGCCAAAGGGTGCACTTTTGGAACGATCAGTACAAGAAGTGCTGAATCATTTGGAGCCCACGCACAGTGTAAATGTCTTTACCAATACAAATACATATCGAAATAGCTCACTAAAATCGCTTCAAAATGAACTTCTTGATGTTCAGTATGTCTCCTATCAAATGGATTTAAAAACCGTTATTTCTAAAGGCAAAATGTTGTTTTCTGAAAACACATCAAATCCTAAGTTTTTTATTATTATTTCTGATTTTCAACATACAAACAACACTGTTGAAATCCCAAAAACAGAGGATGACATTCGCCTGTTTTATATCCACCAAAAACCCATAAGTACAGAAAATGATTTTATTGAAAATATTAAAATCACATCGAATACTGATAGTTACGAAATTGAAGTTAACGCAAAAGGTACAACCCATTCTAAAGACAGTCTTACTGTAAGTTTATATAACAATCGAAAACTCTTGGGAAAGTCAGTTTTATTGAAAAACCAGAACTTCAAAAATGTATTTTCTGTTCCAAAAAATAGTCTATTGAACAAAGGAAAAATTGTTTTGGATAATGCAAATGGACTTGTTTTTGATGACACCTATTACTTCAATATTCCAGCACAAAAAAAGATCAGTGTTATGGTCATTGGTGAAAAGCAAAACACCTATTTGTCGCGCATTTTCACACAGGATGAATTTTTACTTTCAGAGCAAAATATAAATGCTATAAATTACAGTTCACTACAAAAGCAAGATGTGCTTATTTTAGATGGTCTAAAGGAAATTTCAGAAGCTCTGAAAATGAATATCAAAAACGTTTTGAGTGAAGGCAGGACAGTTGTTTTAATTCCTCATTTGGATGGAAATATTGATGATTATAATGGCCTATTTGATTTGCCTATTTTACAAAAAAATGCGGTTATATCTGAACAAAAAATAACTACAATTAATTTTGAACATCCAATATATAAAACCGTTTTTGAAACAAGCATCAATAATTTTCAGTTTCCAAAAGTGAAATCCTATTTGCCTTTAAAAACAACATCAAACACCCTTTTGAAACTACAAAACGAAGTTCCCTTTTTGGCGCAATATGCTAACGCTTTTGTCTTTTCATCAAATATAAGTTCTGGAGATTCAAATTTTATCAATTCCCCTTTGGTGGTACCAACTTTTTATAGTATTGCTAAATCAAGTTATCAATTACCAAAAACACAATATACCATTGGCAAAAAAAATTCCATTGAATTGAATTACAACATCAATAAAGATGAAGTTTTACAGCTTACAAATAATGAAACGAGTTTCATTCCACTGCAAAATAAACAGCATTCAAAACTTCAAATCATAACCGACGATTTACCAGAAAGAGCTGGACATTATGCGCTTCATTATAAAACCGATACGCTGCAGGTTTTGAGTTATAATTATGATAGAAATGAAAGTATTTTGAAATATCTAAATATTGAAGATTTAAGCACTGATTTTAATACAGAATCCGTCGAAAGTAGTTTGAACTCTATAAAAAGTAGTGTAAAAATTAAGTCCATATGGAAATGGTTTGTTATTTTTGCTCTAGTATTTTTGGCTTTAGAAATGCTCATCTTAAAATTTTTTAAATGAACGTACTCATAAAATCAGCTACAATTCTTGATGCAAAAAGTGATTTTCACGACAAAACACAAGATATTTTAGTTGAAAATGGACGCATCACAGCCATAGCCAAATCCATAAAAAATTCAAATAATTACCCTGAAATTTCTTTAGAAAATCTTCATGTTTCTCAAGGTTGGTTTGATAGTAGTGTGTCTTTTGGTGAACCAGGTTTTGAGGACAGAGAAACGATTGATAATGGTCTTTCGGTAGCAGCGCGCTCTGGATTTACAAATGTCGCACTCAATCCAAATACATCACCAATAATAGATAGCCATTCGGAGGTAGCATTTGTTCAAAATAAATCGAAAAATACTGCGGTACAACTCCATGCTATTGGTGCCCTCACTCAAGGAGCAAAAGGATCACATCTTGCAGAACTTTATGATATGCATACCGCTGGAAGTGTTGCTTTTGGAGATTATAAAAATCCGATTTCAAATCCAAATATTTTAAAAATCGCACTTCAATATGCCGCCAATTTTGGTGGATTGGTACAGTCTTTTCCACAAGAAAAAGATATTGCCAGATCTGGAGTTGTCAATGAAAACGTCACCAGCACCCGACTAGGACTAAAAGGAAGTCCAAATCTTGCAGAAGAACTACAAGTTGCCCGAGATATTTCAATTTTAGAATATACAGGTGGAGCATTACACATTCCTACGATTTCTACACAAAAATCTGTTGCACTTATTCGTGAAGCGAAAGCAAAAAAATTGGACATCAGTTGTAGCGTTGCCATTCATAATCTAATTTTTACAGACAACTGCATAGAAAGCTACAATACAAACTACAAAGTAAATCCTCCTCTAAGAACTCAAAACGATATTGAAGCACTTTTTGAAGGTCTGAAAGACGGTACGGTGGACATGGTTACTTCCGATCATAATCCTATTGCGATTGAACATAAAAAAGTAGAGTTTGATTTTGCGGCTTTTGGAACTATAGGTTTGGAAAGTGCATTTGGCGCACTCAATACTATATTTACCACAAAACAGTCTGTGGAATTATTGACAAAAGGTAAAAAACGTTTCGGTATTCCTGAAAACAGTATTGCTGTTGGCAATCCGTGTTGCTTAACGCTTTTCAATCCAAATGAGACTTATAGTTTTGAGTCCAATCACATCCATTCAAAGTCCAAAAATTCAATGTTTTTGGGGCAACACATAAAAGGCAGTATTTATGGCATTATTGCCAATAATAAATGTACTGTCGATTTATAAATCATTTGAAATCCATCATGAAATCTGAAAAAACAATGGCGTTTGTAAGTTATCTTACCCTATTAGGACTCCTAATTGCCTATCTCAAAAATAAACCAAAAAACACCTTTGTAAGTTTTCATATTCGTCAGTCGTTGGGCCTATGGCTTACCTTTTTTCTGTTAGGAAATACAGTTGGAAATTTTGATAGTTGGTGGATTACTTTATCATTTTGGGGCAGCATAATGGTGCTTATGTTTTATGGAATTTCATCAGCTCTAACAGGCAAAACAACGGCAGTTCCACTCGTGGGAAAATTTTATCAAAGTATCTTTAAAAATATAAGCTAAATGGCTGGCACCCTCCCTCTTTTTTATATCAAGAGACCATCAAAACGCGTAAAAAATGCGCCACTTCTTGTGCTTTTACACGGCTATGGGAGCGATGAAAATGATCTATTTTCATTCTCAAACGAACTTCCCGAAGAACTGTTTATAATTTCACTGCGAGCGCCTCACCCATTGCAACCCTATGGTCATGCATGGTATGCTATAAATTTTGATGCACAACAAAATAAATGGAATGATGTAAATCAGGCCAAAGCTTCTATGGAAATCATTATTAAAAGTATTGATTTAGCTTGTGAAACATATGATTTAAATTCAAAAAATGTAAGTTTACTGGGCTTTAGTCAAGGGTGTATTTTGAGTATGGCTCTCGCCATCAATCATCCAGATAAATTTAAAAATATCGTTGGACTAAGTGGATATATATGTCCAGAATTTTTAGAGAAAACAAATGAACAAAAAGACTACAATCACCTCGATTTTTATTGTTCTCATGGAAGTTCAGATCAAGTAATACCAGTAGAATGGGCTCGAAAAACACCAGAGATCCTCAATAATTTGGGCATAAAACACATCTACAGCGAATTTCCAGTTGGACATGGTGTTGCACCACAAAACTTTTTTGAATTTAAGGAGTGGTTACAAAAAAGAATTTAAGCGCAATTAAAGTTCTTTAACTTTGGACTCTAGCTCCAAATTTTGTGCTTCTAATTGTTCAATTTTAGATTGATAAATTTTAATATCTTTTTCATACTTATCAATAATTCTCTTCGAGTTGGCATATTGAAAAACAATGACTAAAAGTGCAAAAAGTAAAGCGTATGTAAGGAATTTTGATTTCATTTATAATGTAATTTCTAATTGATCATAGGCCAGAAAAATTGATTCTGGCAATGTGGCTTGAACTTCATCATGAAAGCCCATATGATGACTGATATGCGTTAGATATGCCTTTTTCGGACGTATTTGTTGGATTACTGCAATAGCTTCTTCCAAATTAAGATGCGACAAATGGGGCTCTATTCTAAGCGCATTGATTATTAATACATCGAGATTTTTGAGTTTATCTAATTCTTCTTTTGCAATGGTTTTTGCATCTGTGATGTACGCAAAATTTCCGATTCTAAAACCAAAAACTGGAAGTTTATGGTGGTAAACCTCTACTGGTATGATTTTTTTGTTATTAATAAAAAATGATTGATTTTCAATAGTATGGGTATCAAGAGTTAGAACACCTGGATATTTATTTTTAGTTTCAAAAATATATTCAAAGCGCTTTTTTAAAGCATCAAGAACTCGCTTGTGGGCATAAACCGCTAAATTACCCTGACGAAAATAAAATGGCCGCAAATCGTCTAGTCCTGCCGTATGATCGCTATGCTCATGAGTAAAAAGTACAGCATCAATTTTGGTGCAATTTGTCCTCAATAGTTGTTGACGAAAATCTGGGCCGCAATCAATCAAAATCGTAAAATCCTCCCATTCCAAAAGTACAGAAACTCGCAAACGCTTATCTTTCGGGTTGGGACTTAAACATACGGGATGGTTGCTTCCAATAATGGGAATACCCTGTGATGTTCCTGTCCCTAAGAAAGTAACTTTCAAATCTCTTTCAGTTTTTTACAAAAATAGAGTATTTTTTTTTGTCACTCTGACTAAAACCCTACCTTTGTTATACTCATAACTACATAATGTAAAGATGGAAATAACTTTAAAAGGTGATGCAAAAATTGAAAGCGTACCGTCTCTGAAAGATAAAGCTTTACGAATTAACCTCAATGAAAACATTTATGGAACTTTTGCAGAAATTGGCGCTGGTCAAGAAACTGTTCGGCATTTTTTCCGCGCAGGTGGTGCCTCTGGAACCATAGCCAAAGCCATGTCGGCATACGACAAATCTTTTAGTGATGCCATCTACGGCATCGAAGATGACCGCAGATATGTTACCGAAAATAGGTTGCGAAAAATGCTCGCCCATGAAGTACGACTCATCGAGGAACGAATTTCTAGAGACGACAATCCAAATAGGATGTTTTTTAGCTATGCTAATACGGTAACAACCATTGATTTTGCAAAACGCTACAAAGGACACGGCTGGGTCGGTATAAAGTATCAAATTGATCCAGATGAAGACTACAACGAAATTATTTTGCATGTCCGTTTCAGAGAAAATGACGCACGATTGCAACAAGAAACATTAGGAAAATTAGGTACAAACCTTATTTATGGTGCATTTTATAAGCACAATCAGCCCAAAAAATTATTACGTTATTTATACGATCACCTAGACAAAGACCAAATTGAAATAGATACCATCAATTTTTCGGGTCCCGTTTTCAAAAACGTTGATAATCGATTGATGAGTTTGCAGTTGGTAAAAAATGGAATGACAGACGCCGTTATGTTTGCACCAGATGGCAACAATGTATTGCCTGCACGTGTATTGTATAAGAAAAATATTTTGGCATTTAGAGGGAGTTTCAGACCTGTAACACGTGTTAATGTTGACATGTATGAAAATTCTTTTGAAATGTTTACAAAAGAAAATAAAGTGGATCCCGAAAAAACTCAAGTCGTTTTTGAAATTACTTTGTCCAACTTAAGAGCGTCTGGAGGAGAGATTGATGAACAAGATTTTATGGATCGAGCCAGACTGCTTTGCTCTTTAGGGCAAACGGTTTTGATTTCAAATTTTCAAGAATATTATAAACTTGTTGAATATTTTAGTCAATATTCTAAAAAACGAATGGTACTTTCAATGGGGGTCAATAATCTTGTGGATATTTTTGATGAAAAATATTATCGTCACCTCAGTGGTGGAATTTTGGAAGCTTTTGGCAAACTTTTTCACAAAGATCTTAAAGTCTATCTCTATCCAATGCTCAAAGAAGATGGTACACTTGTTACCAGTGACAATCTGAAAGTACATCCAAGAATGAAAGAGCTGTATAAGTTCTTTAAATACACAGGGAAACTAGTGGATATTGAAAATTACAAACCAGAAGTTTTAAATATTTTCTCTAGAAAAGTACTTAAAATGATTGCATCTGGAGAAGAGGGCTGGCAACCTCTACTCCCCACTGTTGTGTCCAATATGATAAAAGAGCAAAAGTTGTTTGGCTATTCTGAAAAAGAAGTAGAAACCAAATAAACTTAAATACTACTTCAAGATTTGAGAGGTATGTTCTTTTGTTTTTACTTTTGTAATAACCTCTTCTATTGATCCATTTTCGTCAATGACAAAAGTAGTACGATGGATACCATCATATTCGCGACCCATAAATTTCTTTGGCCCCCAAACTCCGTAGGCATTAATCACAGATTGATCTTCATCTGCCAATAAATCATAAGGAAATTCATATTTATTTTTGAAATTCTGTTGACGCTTTGGACTATCGGCACTGACTCCCAACACATCATATCCTTGGGCTACAAAACGGCTATAATTATCACTTAAATTACAAGCTTCCAAAGTACAACCTGGCGTACTCGCTTTTGGATAGAAAAAAAGTACCAGTTTTTTGCCTTTAAAATCGGACAAACTAACAGGGTTGCCATCTTGGTTAATACTTTGAAAATCAGGGGCTTTATCGCCTATTTGTAATGTAGTCATATTTAGTATCTTTGATAGCACAAAGATAATCGAATGACAAAAAAAGAAAAGGTAAATTTTGTTATAAAAACCTTAAATAATTTATACCCAGAAATCCCAGTGCCTCTGGATCATAAAGACCCTTACACTTTGCTTATAGCGGTCTTGCTCTCAGCACAATGCACCGATGTGCGGGTCAATCAAATTACACCACTCCTTTTTGCTAAAGCCGATAATCCCTATGATATGGTTCAACTCCGAGTAGAAGAGATTAAAAGTATCATTCGACCATGCGGATTATCGCCTATGAAAAGTAAGGGTATTTATGGATTATCTAAAATATTGATTGACAAACACAACGGTGAAGTACCACAAAGTTTTGAAGCTTTAGAAGCGTTGCCCGCTGTGGGCCACAAAACTGCTAGTGTGGTCATGGCTCAGGCCTTTGGTGTGCCTGCATTTCCTGTGGATACACATATTCACCGCCTGATGTACCGCTGGAATTTATCTAATGGAAAAAGTGTAGCACAAACCGAAAAAGATGCCAAGCGCTTGTTCCCAAAAGAACTATGGAACGACTTGCATTTACAAATCATTTGGTATGGCCGTGAGTACTCCCCTGCTCGTGGGTGGAATTTAGAAAATGATTTGATTACAAAAACGATTGGAAGAAAATCGGTGCTTAAAGCCAAAACCAAAAAATCCTGAAATATGTTTCAGGATTTTTAACTTCAAAGTTTAGTTGATAAAGGTTTCAAAATTTTTGGTCCCAATAGGAATAATTTTGAGCGCTTTAGAATAATTCAGAAGAAAATTAACCGTTTCTTCTCGCGGTTTTAGTTGTTCAGAATTTGAGGGATTTTCAGTGTAAAGTTTTGCCATTCGCGTTAATTTGTTGATGATATAATATCACAACGCAAAACTTTTTTATTTATTATGCCTGCCTCTAATTTGTTAGACTAATATTATGTTTTTCAATCATTTTACGAAGATTGATCAATCCATAGCGCATGCGTCCCAGTGCTGTATTGATGCTTACTCCTGTGTTTTCTGAAATCTCTTTAAAACTCATATCCTGGTACATACGCATCTTTATAACTGCTTTTTGATCTTCTGGCAATTCGTCAAGCAATAGACGTACATGATTGGCAATTTGTTGATCTACGATATTGTGTTCAGCATTGGCTGCGCCATCTGATAAAACCGAAAAAACATCAAAATCTCCATTATTTTTAAATTTTGGCATACGATTATTTTTTCTAAAATAATCAATCACCAAATTATGTGCAATACGCATCACCCAAGGTAAAAATTTTCCTTGTTCGTTATAGTTCCCTTTTTTAAGGGTTTTGATTACCTTGACAAAAGTATCTTGAAAGACATCTTCTGTAACATCACGGTCGTAAACTTTAGAAAATATAAAACCATACAAGCGTTGTTGGTGTCTATTGATGAGTACAGAAAGTGCAGCTTCCTGACCTGAAATGTAATTTTTTACGAGCTGGGCATCGCTTAAAGATTTGATATTCATAACATTACTAATTTATGCAGTACGAGCTATGTACTATGTTTAAAATTATTTAAAGTAATGTTATTGTATAGGCGATTTCTTTTTTGAATTGAAATCAAATATAAAGCGTTTAAAATTAGAAATCCAAATTTTTTTGAGTTTATTTATTCTTAATAAGACGTTAATCTCTTTTATTTCTAGGGTCAATAATAGTATCTTTACGCCTTATTTTTTCGTCAATGTCCAAAGCGTTTTCAACACTTCATCCAAAAGATTATATCCTAATAAAGGGGGCAAAACTGCATAACCTCAAGAATATTGACGTCGCTATCCCACGCAACAAACTTGTGGTACTAACTGGACTTTCTGGCTCAGGAAAATCAAGCTTGGCCTTTGATACGCTTTATGCCGAAGGCCAACGTCGATATGTTGAAAGTTTATCGAGTTATGCACGCCAATTTTTGGGTCGTTTACATAAACCAAATGTAGATTTTATCAAAGGAATTGCACCGGCCATTGCCATAGAACAAAAAGTCAATTCTACAAATCCGCGCTCTACTGTTGGGACGTCAACCGAAATTTATGATTACTTAAAACTACTCTTTGCTCGCATCGGTACGACCTACTCTCCTGTTTCAAATAGAATTGTAAAAAAAGACAATACTACAGATGTTGTAAACTACGTTCAATCTTTTGATGAAAATCAAAAATTACTTTTACTCGCTCCTATTCAACTAGAAAAAGGACGACAAATGGACGAAAAGCTAAAAACGCTACAAAATCAGGGGTATGCACGAATTAAAATTAATGACAAAGTAGAACGTATAGAGCATTGTATTGGCATTTGTGCTAAGGCCGCTAATCTAAAACTAGTTGTCGATCGTGTTATTGTGCGCCATGAAGACGATTTTTTCAACCGTCTGGCAGATGCTATTGAAATGGCGTTTTACGAAGGAAAAGGACATTGTGAAATTGAAAATTTAGATCAAAATACAATACAACTATTTAGCAATAAATTTGCCTTAGACGGACAAATTTTCCTTGAACCAACAACGCATCTTTTTAGTTTCAATAATCCTTATGGTGCTTGCCCAAAATGTGAAGGCTATGGCGATGTTGTTGGTATAGACGAAAGTTTAGTGATTCCAAATACAACACTATCCGTTTATGAAAATGCTATTTTTCCTTGGCGTGGCGATAGCATGTCATATTTTAGAAATGAGCTGGTCAATAATGGTCATAAATTTGATTTTCCTATTCATAAGCCCTACTTTGAATTAAGTGCAAAACAAAAAAAATTACTGTGGACAGGAAATTCCTATTTTACAGGGCTTAATGCATTTTTTGAGGAATTAGAATCAAAATCTTATAAGGTTCAGAACAGAGTGATGCTGTCTCGCTACCGCGGAAAAACCAAATGTAGCACTTGCGAAGGGAAGCGGCTTCGAGAAGAAGCCAATTACGTAAAAATTGGAGGGTGTTCCATCACAGATTTGGTGGAATTACCTATCAAAGAGCTTAAAATATTTTTTGAAGAACTGACATTGTCAGAGCATGAAAACGAAATTGCCAAAAGACTTTTAGTTGAAATCCGAAATCGCTTACGCTTTCTATCCAATGTTGGGCTCGATTATTTGACTTTAAATAGAAAATCAAACACACTTTCGGGGGGCGAAAGCCAGCGGATTAATTTAGCAACTTCTTTGGGAAGTAGCCTTGTTGGGTCTATGTATATTTTGGATGAGCCCAGTATTGGATTGCACCCCAAAGATACAGAACAACTTGTAGATGTGTTGAAGTCATTAAGAGATTTGGGCAATACAGTTATTGTTGTAGAACATGATGAAGTCATTATGAAAGCCGCAGATTATATAATTGATATTGGTCCAGAAGCAGGTAGTCTTGGTGGAGAAATTAGAGCCGCTGGGGATTACGATTCAATTTTAAAAAGTACGACACTTACTGCAAAATATCTCAATGGGACAATGGCCATTGAACTCCCAAAAAAACGCCGATCATCAAAATATTCTGTGAAAATTGAAGGTGCTCGTGCCAACAATTTAAAAAATATAGATGTGGAGTTTCCATTAAATATGCTTACGGTAGTTACAGGGGTTTCGGGAAGTGGAAAAAGTACGCTTGTTAAAAATATCTTATATCCAGCGCTCAACAAAGCACTGATCGGATATGGAGACAAACCAGGTGAATTTTCAAAAATTTCTGGAAATTTCAGTCCTGTAAAATTCATTGAATTTGTAGACCAAAACCCTATTGGACGTTCTTCGCGCTCCAATCCTGTAACCTATATCAAGGCATACGACGATATTCGACTGTTATTTTCTAAACAAAAACTCAGTACCCTTAGAAGTTATCAACCCAAACATTTCTCTTTTAATGTTGATGGTGGGCGGTGTCCAAGTTGTAAAGGCGAAGGTGTTGTTACCATCGAAATGCAATTTATGGCCGATGTGAAACTCAAATGTGAAACATGCTACGGAAAACGTTTCAAAAAAGAAGTATTGGAAGTCAAATTCAATGAAAAAACAATTGATGATATCTTGAATATGACAATTGACGATGCTCTATCGTTTTTTGAAACTCACAAGTGTACAAAAATTAAAAACAAACTACAACCGCTACAGGATGTTGGACTGGGCTATGTTACCCTTGGGCAAAGCTCCTCTACCCTTTCAGGTGGAGAGGCACAACGGATCAAACTGGCGTCCTTTTTAGGCAAAGGAAGTGGTAGTGAATCGGGTTTATTTATTTTTGATGAACCTACAACAGGTTTACATTTTCATGATATTAAAAAGTTATTGCAGTCGTTCAATGCTCTTATAAATCACGGCCATTCCATTATTGTAATTGAACACAATTTGGAACTCATTAAGTCTGCAGATTACATAATTGATTTGGGTCCAGAAGGCGGAAAAAATGGAGGACATCTATTGGCCAAAGGCACACCTGAAACTGTTGTTAAATCCAAAAAATCCATTACAGCTCACTATCTTAAAGAGGTTTTAAATAACTGATAATCAATAGATTAAATTGTAATATAAAATATGGCACATTGTTTGGTCTAAACCTAACAAGAATCTATAAAAATTTATATTATGAAAAAGTTACTGATTATTTTAAGTGCCGCCATGTATTCCAGTCTTGCCTTTGCAAATGGACCTCTAAACGTCCGCAATTACAGTAATGCTTTCATTTTTGATGAACAAGGAATTGAGTTTGCTGTATTTCCAGACGGACAATTCGATTTTAATATTTTAAATCATATCAATGGGGTTTATGGCTCCAATGCAGGGGTTTTGAATGTCGGGTTTTATGGTGATGTTCATGTGAGTTTCAATACGGGATACCGCTATGATCCATATATACAGTATGATGATTTCGGTGCTATTGTCCAAATTCAAAGTGTTCCTATTTTTTATGATTTTTATGGACGTGTACAACAAATTGGGAATATCCGTATTCATTACAACCACAGAGGATATGTGCGTCAAGTGGGCAGACTGTATGTTAAATATCGTCCAAACTTGAGTTTTTATTGCCACGGTTATATCAACAATACAAACCGCTATTACAGACAACGCCCATGGCATGTACAATACAGAAGGCCTAGCATGCATAATGCTGTTGTGTACGATCTCCCATACAGAGGAAATTACACACCTAATCGTCGCCATTATAATGGTCCGTACCGCAATAATCGCAGACCAGAAGTAAATCATGGGAACACACGCAATAGAACTAGAAGTGGCCATACCATGGGGTATTCTAATAGCAACCGCAATACACGTTCCAATACAAGATCGACAACACGACAATCTGTAGAACGAACGAGCAATACACGCCGCCAATCTCCACAGCGAACCATAACTCGTACGCGAAGTACAGCAGAACGCACAACACAAAGGCGCCCACAGGCCACTCATAGAATTGCTAATTCTCGGCGTCAAAGTGTGTCGCAAAATAGAAAAGCGACAACACCTCGAACGTCTCGAAGCAACGCTCGTTCGCAACAAAAACGCAGCCCAAGTCGCTCAAGAAAAAACAACTAAACAATATTATTATTTGATTTTTGTTTGATTATAAGAAGAACCATTCTGAAACATGTTCAGGATGGTTTTTTTATGATGAAGATTTTAAAAGCTCAGCCAATTGTTGAGTGCAATATTTTCGAGAAAAACGTTCAGTTTGTTTTGAATCAACCGATAGAGTGTTGTTTTTATAGCGCTTATACAGGGTTAAAATATGAGATTTTAAAGCGCTTTTGTTTTCATAATCAAAATAAAACCCTGTATTCGTATCCTCCAAAATAGTGGGTATATCCGATTGCTTTGGTCCAAGGGCTACAATTGGGCGATTAGCATTTAAGTATTCAAATAATTTCCCAGGAATAATGTATGATGCTTCCCTAGTATTGGCTTCAATAAGCAACAAGACTTGAGTTTTGCTTTGATACGTAACGGCCTCATTATGAGCAACTGAACCTACTAAATTTAAATAAGACTTTAATCCTGCCGATTCGATTGTGGCTCGAATTTCTGCACTTACATTTCCTACAAGAACCAATTGAAATTGGGATTTAAAATCTGGTAACTCTTCCGTGAGCTCCGAAAGCACTTCCCACAATAGCATTGGATTTCTTTGATCCAAAAGCGAACCGATATGTGTTAATGAAAATTCTGAATCTAATGGAACTGGAGATCTATTTTCATTATCAAATCCATTGGTGATTACGCTAATGGGATGTTTCGTAATTTTAGAAAACAACTTTTTTGTTTGTGACGAGGTTACAATAATATGATCTGATGTGTTCAACACTTGACGCTCCAACTCTAAATGTTTTTGTTTTGCGCTATGGGTTAAATTTAAATTTTTATGATAACTGATATCCGTCCAAGGATCTCTAAAATCGGCATACCATTGAAGGTGATGTTGGGTTTTTAATTGCATTCCAATAAGATGGACGCTATGCGGTGGCCCTGTTGTAATAATGGTATCGATTTGATGTTTTGAAATGTAAGATGACAGAAATTTTATTGAAGGTTTTACCCAAAAAATACGCGCATCCGGAACAAAAAAATTACCTCGAACAAAAAGAAGAAAACGTTCAAAAAAACCCTGCTTTTTTGAATCAGGAATCCCTCCTTTTGACAAGGTGTTGGTTTTTGTTTTAAACAACATTTTTAAAAAACGAAGTGGCTCTTTTATAGGGTGTTTGAGAACTGTTATTTTGGAATCAACCTCTTTTGAAAGCGTATGGTCTAGCGTTGGATAGGATGGATTTTTTGGACAATATACAATGGGTTGTATGTGGTGTTCTGGAAGGTATTTGACAAACTTTAGCCAACGTTGAACTCCAGGGCCGCCAGCAGGTGGCCAATAATATGTGATTATAAGCACCTTTTTCATTTAGTTTTCCTCATTAAAATGAAAGCAGTTAATGATAAAATCAAAAAGATTATCGAACTTATAAGTGAAAATTTAGCGCCTGTTTGCACAACTTCAGGTTTGAATTCGAATGTTATGGTATGCTCTCCTTTTGGAATTTCCATTCCTCTCAACACATAATTGACATTGTAGTGGGAAACCTCTTGACCATCAATACTAACATGCCAACCATTGGCATAATAATTTTCAGAAAAAACAGCAAATCCATCGTTGTTGTTTTTGGAATTATAAACGAGTTTGTTTGGCGCATAATCAATTAATTCAATGGACGCTACGGAATCTAACTTATAGGTCTGTGAAGTATGATCCTTCTCATTAATAACAGCAGAAGTTTTGGTATTTATGGAATCCAAAGCTCGAATTTCTGCATCGGCATTGGAAACGGCTGTTAGAGAATTTATAAACCATGCATTGCCGTTAATTTGATCATTTTCAACGACTTGCAACTGATTTTCATCATCTCTATATATGATGTATTTGGTGTTGAGCATATTGAACACCTCTGGATTTCCTTTTTCTATATGAAATGATATCAACTCATTGAAACGACGTAGTTTGGCCGCATGATATCCACTGATTGAGTTGTGAAAATATGAAGCACGAGTGCTGCCATCGGAAGTATCGTAAACCCGAAAAATATCTTTATCCTTTAATATCTCTTTATCGATTGAAGTGGCAGTGTAAGGTTTATCAACCTTCAAAGCAGATACAAAATTAGCGTTATTCACATAGCGTCTATCAACAGCAACTAAATCCAAAACAATCAAAATACCAAGAGCAACAAACGTTATATTTTTAGTAATTTTTTTATGAAGATACAACCACAATGCAACTGCCGAAGTGGCTACGAATAAAAAGGTTCTGAGAGCATCATTAGTAAAAAGTTGTATCCGATCTTTGCGTAATGCTTTTACAAAATCGACGCCATAAAAATTTTGATATTGACCATCACGTAATCCTACAAAATCAAATAAGGTCGTCTTAAATAATAAGAAAAATGCGGTTAATCCAAGGAGAGAAAATGTGGCGTATTTGAGGGCTTTATGTTTTTGTGATTCTGAAGTTTCACCTGCAAAAAATTGACTCAGTCCCAGCATTGCAAAAAGAGGAATACAAAGTTCTAAAATCACTTGAATAGAACTCACTGCTCTAAATTTATTGTAGAGTGGAACAATATCGATAAACAAGTCGGTGAGAATGGAAAAGTTTTTTCCAAAAGAAAGAAGTAAGGACAAAATTAGTGCTGAGACCAGCCACCATTTGTGCTGTTCTCTATATAAAATAAGTGCGATTAAAAACAAAAAAATCGGAACGGCACCCACATATGCTGGAGCCTCAACAATAGGTTGTTCGCCCCAGTACATAGGAGCACGTTTGATTTCATTTTTAGCTTGTAAAGAAGTGGCTCCCATAGCTTTATAGGCTTTATAGGTTTCTGAATCTGTATCCAATTCTTCAAAAGAACCACCACCCATAAAACGGGGTATTACTAAATTAAAACTTTCTAAAATACCATAACTGTATTCTGTAATATAATCTGTATCCAAACCTGTTGTTTGTGGTCTTGGCGTACCATCGGGGAGAACAGACAATTCACTTTGACTTCGCGTACTTTCTTTAGCATATTCACTTGTTGCAAGCAAGTTGGTTGCATTCATTCCTACTGCCAAAACAGCAGCACAAAAGAGTACAGCAATGGACTTCAAAAATGTTGGTAATTCTTTCTCTCGAAATGCTTTAATCAAATATGAAAGTCCTAAAAATAAAATGACAAACAACAAATAGTAGGTCATTTGTGGGTGATTAGTTACAATTTCCAAACCAGAAGCAATTGTAGTAAGAACAAACCCTATGAGATAGCGTTTTTGAAAAACTAAAATTATTCCTGATAAAACAAAAGGCATATAGCCAATGGCATGCGCTTTGGCGTTGTGCCCCACACCTAGGATTATAATGAAGTAAGTGGAAAAGCCAAATGCGAGTGCACCAAGTGTCGCAATGCGAAAATCTTGACCCAAAACCAAGAGGAGTATATAAAACCCTACAAAGTAAAGCAACAAATAATCAGCTGGACGTGGTAAAAAGCGAAGTATTAAATCTAGTTTTTTGATATAATTATGGGGATATTTTGCCCCAAGCTGATAGGTTGGCATTCCACCAAAAGCACTGTTAGTCCAATAGGTTTCTGAGGCATTTGATGCCCTAAAATCGATATGTTGTTTTGCCATGCCAGTGTATTGAACAATATCACTTTGCATTATTTTTTTGCCCTGTAAAATGGGACTAAAATAGCCCACAGAAAGGAGTACAAATCCAATAAAAACTAATAGATGCTTGGCGTATTTTTTGAGTAATTTATTCATATTCATGGCCTTAATCTACCTCTTCATAATCAACGTATTCTCCAACATCTTTATTGGAGGATTGTTTTTTGGGAGATTTATCAATAGAAATTTCACCCTCTTTTTGGGGTTGAGATGTTGGCGCATTTTGATGAAATTGGCGTTCCATTTTTCGTGCAATAGAACGCAAAAAAAGGGGAGCCAAAAGACGCATGACGTATTTGAAAATAGTATATCCCAAAACAATGATAAGAATCGTTTTGGCCAAGCCAACAATAGATGCCGTTTGAATCATAAGTGATAAGTTTATTCAAAAATACAATTCTTTAATTTATTTTTAGTGCTTAATACTCTAATGAATACCAAAAAACTATAAAATGCGTTAGGATTACGATATGATTTATATAAAAATATGTAGATTTGATAAAAGCAAAAATAACGATGACCTCGATCTTTAAAACCACTTTTATTTTTTCATTGTGTTGTACAGCATTTGTGCATGCACAATATACCGATGTAATTAATTCTAACCGCCCTGGTGCATCACAAACAGCATTTTCGGTAGGTATAAATGTATTACAGTTTGAAGTGGGCCCTTTTTTGATGAATGAAAAAAGAACGCCTTATCCCTCCTATGAAGTGAAAGGTTTTGGGGTAGACTTTGCAGCACATTATGGGTTTTTTAAAGAAGCATTAGAGTTCAATTTTCAGGGTACTTACCAAAGGGACACAAAAACGTACAACGTTGCTGTGCCTGTTGAAAATGAAAGAGCAAACTTCAAAAACTTAAATTTTGGAGCAAAATACTTGGTTTATGACCCCAATAAAAACAGAGAAGAAAAAATAAATGTATATAGTTATCACGCAAATCGTGGGTTCAAATGGAGACAACTTATTCCTGCGGTAGCCGTTTCGGCTGGTGTAAATTATGATACAAAAGATAATCCCTATACTGCAAATGGTGTGGAGGGGCTAAGTTATCGCGCTGCGCTAATCACTCAAAATAATTTTTATGGGGGATGGGTTTTTGTAACCAACCTGATGATGGATCGCATCAGTTCAGATCAGCAGGATCTACACTACATTCTTACCCTCACACATTCCTTCAATCCAAAATGGGCTATTTTTGCAGAAAAACATGGTATAAAAAGTGATTTTTATGCTGATAATCTTGTGCGTTTTGGTGGTGGGTATCTCTTCAATAAAGACCTTCAACTTGACACTGCAGTCACATTAAATTTCAAAGACACACCTTCTGTATTTAGTGTCAATTTTGGAGTCTCCTATAGAATAGATCGTCATGTGGATAAACCAAAAATTAACAATAATAGTTCTGCAAAAGATCAGAAAAAAAGAAAATCACGCTCCAAAAAGAAATCGAAAAAGAAAAAAGTTGAAAATTTTGACGAAGGTTAAATTTTATGATTGAAATAAAAGAAGTTATTTCTGAAAAGGAAAAGAAATCATTTGTAAAATTTCCTTTCAAGTTATACAAAAATTCTCCATACTGGGTTCCTCCTATTATAAGTGAAGAACTCAAAATTTTTGATAAATCTAAAAATCCTATACTTCAAGATGCCGAGGTACAACTTTTTTTAGCGTATAGAGGCAATCGTGTTGTTGGACGTGTAGCAGCTATCGTCAATTGGATTGAAATTAATGAACAAAATGTGAAAAAAATGCGCTTTGGTTGGTTCGATTTTATTGACGACCTCAGCGTTAGTCGTGCTTTGCTTGAAAAAATTTCGGAAATTGGAATTGCCCATAACCTAAACTATATGGAAGGCCCAGTGGGGTTTTCAAATTTGGATAAAGTTGGTGTTCTCACTCATGGTCATGATGTTATTGGCACCATGATTTCATGGTACAATCATCCTTATTATGCCTCACATTTAGAAGCACACAAGTTTGTTATAGAAAAGGAATATTTGGAATACAAACATGCTTTTTCGGATATAAAAATTGAGAAATTCAAGCGCTTAAGTGAAGTTATCGAGAGGCGATACAAGCTAAAATCATTAAATTTTACTTCTACAAAAGAAGTGATGGTATATGCGGATCAAATGTTTGATCTATTCAACTTAAGTTACTCCAAATTATCTTCATTTGTAAAAATTACCGAACTTCAAAAAGCCTACATGAAAAAGAAATTTTTAAATTTCATCAATCCAGAGTACATCAAGTTTGTGGTTGATGCAAATGACGAGCTTGTTGCATTTGCTGTAGTGATGCCTTCTTTTGCAAAAGCACTTCAAAAGATAAATGGAAAGTTGTTTCCCTTTGGATTTTTAAAAATATTAAAAGCTAAAAAAGCAAAATCTGTAAATTTTTTATTGATTGGGGTGCACCCAGAGTATCAAAATAAAGGAGTTCATGCGCTTATCTTTAGTGCCTATCACAAAACATTTGAATCTAAAGGAATAACAGAATGCCGAAGAACCCCCGAACTTTCAGATAATCTTGAAATCCACAAACTGTGGCGCGATTTTAACCCTCAGTTGATTAAAAAACGCTGTACGTACAGAAAAAATTTATAAAAACTACTCGCCCATAGCTGCAGATACCGCAGCGGAAAGTCTTTTGTAAAGACCAGAATTTAAGCGTTCTCTAATGCTAGAAAATGCTTGAAGTGTTTCTTCTACGTCTTCTAAAGTATGCATAGCAGTTGGTATCATTCGTAAGAGAATCAATCCTTTTGGAATAACAGGATACACAACAATAGAGCAGAAAATTCCGTGGTTTTCGCGCAGATCTTTTACCAATGCCATCGCCTCAGGAATACTACCTTTCAAATATACAGGAGTTACACAACTTTGTGTTGTACCAATATCAAAACCTCTTTCCTTGAGTCCAGATTGTAACGCATTGACAATTTTCCAAAGATTTTGTTTGAGCTCAGGCATGGTACGGATCATGTCTAAACGCTTTAAAGCGCCTTTGACCAATTGCATTTGCAATGATTTTGCAAACATCTGTGAGCGTAAATTATATTTTAAATAATCTATAATTTCTTTATCGGCTGCAATAAAGGCTCCTGTACTTGCCATAGATTTTGCAAAAGTTGCAAAATAAACATCTATATCGTCTTGAATACCTTGCTCCTCGCCTGCTCCTGCTCCCGTTGCTCCAAGGGTTCCAAAACCATGGGCATCATCTACAAGAAAACGGAAATTAAATTTTTTCTTTAGAGCTGCAATTTCTTTTAGACGACCTTGCTCTCCGCGCATTCCAAAAACACCCTCAGAGATGACAAGAATACCACCTCCTGTTTGCTCTGCCATTTTTGTGGCACGCTCCAAGTTTTTTTCTAAACTTTCAATGTCGTTGTGCTTGTATGTAAAACGTTTTCCCATGTGCAACCGCACTCCGTCAATGATACATGCATGAGAATCAACATCATAAACAATAATATCATCCTTACCAACTAGGGCATCAATTGTAGACATAATGCCTTGATATCCAAAGTTTAAGACATATGCAGCCTCCTTATTTACAAACGCAGCAAGCTCTTGCTGCAACTGTTCGTGAAGTTCTGTATGGCCAGACATCATTCTAGCGCCCATCGGATAGGCAGAACCGTATTCGCTAGAAGCGGCAGCATCAACCTCTCGTACTTGTGGATGGTTAGCAAGCCCCAAGTAGTCATTTATACTCCAAGTGATGACGTCTTTGCCTTGAAATTTCATGCGGTTAGATATCTGACCTTCTAACTTTGGAAATACAAAATAGCCTTCCGCTTGGCTTGCCCACTTTCCTAGTGGTCCTTTATCTTTATAAATCTTCTCAAATAAATCTCTCATCTAAGTATTTTGTTGGTTCAGTTGTCAAAATTATGCAATAATATACTCAAAACATAATGATTTTTAAAATTATAAAGTTCAGTAGAAAATAAGTTGGGGGTTGTAATTGATTTGATTATTTGACGTACTCAATAGATTTAGTATTGGGCTTTAGTGTTTCGTCCATAAACCCTTGATCTTCCATCCATTTGTCATTGAACACCTTACTCATATAGCGAGAACCGTGGTCAGGAAAAATCATGACAACAACATCATCATCAGAAAATATTGATTGTTCTTGTAATTGTTTTACAGCCTGTACAACTGCTCCAGAAGTGTACCCTCCAAAGATGCCTTCGGTATGCGCCAATTCGCGAGCTGTATGGGCACTGTCTTCATCTGTAACTTTTATAAATGTGTCAATGGCATCAAAATCTGTAGCGGTTGGAATTAAATTTTTTCCAAGTCCCTCAATGCGGTAAGGATATATTTCATTAGCATCAAATTCTCGGGTTTCATGGTATTTTTTTAATACTGAGCCATAGGCATCAACACCAATTATTTTTACCTCTGGATTTTGCGATTTGAGATACTGAGCCGTTCCAGAAATCGTACCCCCAGTTCCACTACAAGCCACCAAATGCGTGATTTTTCCGTGCGTTTGTTGCCAGATTTCAGGTCCAGTACTCTTATAATGAGCTTCAGTATTCAATTCATTAAAATATTGATTGATGTAAACTGAACCCTCAATTTCTTTGTGTAAGCGCTTTGCTACCTCGTAATATGATCGTGGATCGTCTGCTTTTACATTTGCAGGACAGACATATACCTTAGCGCCCATGCTTTTGAGCATATCAATCTTGTCGGGCGATGATTTGGAACTTACTGCCAAAATACACTCATAACCCTTAATAATACTAACCATGGCAATACTAAAACCTGTATTCCCAGAGGTGGTTTCAATTATGGTATCCCCATGTTTTAGGATGCCTTTTCTTTCGGCCTCTTCAATAATATGCAATGCAATCCGATCTTTTGAAGATTGGCCAGGATTAAATGCTTCTAGTTTTGCAATATAAGTTCCTGGAAAATTTTTTGTAACATGATTAAGCTTTACAAGCGGAGTATTTCCCACAAGCTCTAAAACGTTATTGAAAATCTTAGATTGTCGATCTAATGGCATATAATTGGTTTAGATCACAAAAATAAGCAATTTTTTTAAACTTTTATTTTGATATGGATTCCAAATCAAGCAAGAATGAATATTCGGAGGCTATCTCTTTTATAGCTTCAAAACGCCCCGAAGCTCCTCCATGGCCTGCTTCCATATTGGTTTTTAAATACAAATTTGATGTATTTTCAGATTGAAGACGCAACCTTGCAATCCACTTTGCAGGCTCCCAATACTGCACTTGAGAGTCATGTAGGCCTGCCGTAATAAGCATATTTGGGTAGTGTTGATTAGTTACATTATCGTATGGTGAATAGGACTTCATGTAGTCATAATATGTTTTGTCATTAGGATTTCCCCATTCGTCATACTCGCCAGTCGTAAGCGGAATACTATCGTCTAACATCGTAGTAACAACATCGACAAAAGGAACTGCAGCAACAACACCATTGTAGAGATTTGGTGCCATATTAACAACAGCACCCATTAATAAACCACCAGCACTCCCACCCATGGCATAATGGTGTTTTGCAGAAGTATAACCTTCTTTAATGAGATGCTTTGAGCAGTCAATAAAATCGGTAAATGTGTTTTTCTTTTTCAATAATTTTCCATCTTCATACCATTGACGTCCAAGGTATTGCCCCCCTCTAATGTGTGCAATAGCATAGATAAATCCGCGATCCAACAAACTCAAACGTACTGTTGAAAAATAGGGATCCATCGTAGCTCCATAAGACCCATAGGCGTATAAAAGTAGTGGGGTTTCAGCACTTTTTGGAGTGTCCTTATGTCGTACCAGCGAAATAGGAATTTTTGTACCATCTGATGCTGTAGCCCAAAGGCGCTCAGAAACATAATGTTCTTTTTTAAATTTTCCGCCCAGGACTTCTTGTTCTTTTTTGATGGTTTTTTCTTTGGTAACCATATTAAAATCAATCACTGAAGAAGGGGTTGTCATGGACTGATAGCCATAACGCAAAAGAGCAGTATCAAAGTCCACATTTGTACTTGTATAGGCCGTATAGGTTTCACTTTCAAATGGCAGATAATAACTATCAGAACCATCCCAACGGTCAATTTTAATTTGATTCAAACCATTTTTTCGCTCAGAGACAACTAAAAAGTCTTTAAAAATATCTATTCCTTCTAACATGACGTCCTCTCGATGAGAAATGACATCTTTCCAATATTTCTTTTCAGTATTTTTTTCAGAGGTTTTAGATAATTTAAAATTTTGAGCGCCATCGGCATTAGATAAGACATAAAACGAATCACCATAATGCGAAATTGAATATTCTAACCCTCTTGTTCGAGGTTGAAATACCTTAAACCTATCGTCGGGAGTATTGGCATTCAAAATTTGATATTCAGTGGTTAGTGTACTGTAGCTAGAAATTACCAAATATTTTTTTGATTTTGTTTTATAAACTCCAACTCCAAAAGTGTCATCTTTTTCTTCAAAAACCAATTGATCATCTTTAGAATCTGCACCAAGTTTGTGCTTGTATATGGCTTCCGATCGCAGTGTGGTTTTGTTTTTTAAAGTGTAGAATAAGGTTTTGTTGTCATTGGCCCAAGTACTGCTTCCTGTACAATTATCAACTTTATCTTCTAAAATTGTATTGGTGCTCAAATCCTTGATATGTAAGCTATATTGTCTTCGACCAATGGTATCAAGAGCAAAAGCAACTAATCTATTGTTGGGGCTCACATTTATACTTCTTAAATTAAAAAACGAATGCCCTTTGGCCATTTCATTACAATCGAAAAGCAACTCTTCTTTTGCATCCAAAGATTCTTTTTTTCGAGTATAAATAGGGTAATCTTTTCCTTTTTCGTAGCGTGTAACATACCAATAGCCATTGTATTTATAGGGCACAGAGCTGTCATCTTCCTTGATTCTCGATTTCATTTCTTCAAACAAATCATTTTGAAAATCTTTGGTATGCGCTGTTTTCGTATTGTAATAGTTGTTTTCTTTGTTTAGATACTCAATGACTTCTGGGTTTTCTCTGTCATTTAACCAATAAAACTCATCAATCCTTACGTCATCGTGTTTGGATAATTCTTTTTGAATTTGTTTTGCCTTTGGTGTTTCAATAGAGTTTGACATAGTGGAGTTACTTGTGTTTTGTTTACAAGATAGAATTAGAAAAAAAATTGAAAGTGAATAATAAGTAGTATTCATGATATATAAATTTAAGGTCAATCCACAAACTTATCACAAATTGTTCAACAAACAAATTTTTTGTTGCTTTAATAACGCCTATGAAATACCCCCTAAGGTTTCAAGAAGTTTTTCGTGCATATCATCAGTATAATCGAGGTGCGTAACCATACGCAACTTTCCACCACCCATATTACTGATCAATATATTCTTGGATTTAAGGGTTTCAATAAATGCATCAGAATCTACATGAGATGCCAATTCAAAAATCACAATATTGGTTTCAATTGGCTGAACCTCGGCAACATAATTTGCATTTTGAAGCCATTGACCTATGGCTTTTGCTTTTGCATGATCTTCCGATAAACGACTTCTGTGGTGATCCAAAGCATACAATCCAGCAGCTGCCAAAACGCCAACTTGTCGCATTCCTCCGCCCAACATTTTTCGAACCCGCAGTGCTTTTTCCATAATGGCCTCATTGCCAATCAAAACCGATCCAATGGGGCACCCCAAACCTTTACTCAAGCACACCGAAATCGTATCGAAAATAGCACCATACTGTTGGGGCGTTTCGCTTTTGGTTTCCAAAGCATTCCAGAGTCGTGCACCATCAAGATGCAGGCCTAAATTATGCGTTTCGCAAACGGATTTAATCTTTTCTATATCTTCAAAATCCCAACATGCTCCGCCACCTTTGTTTGTTGTATTTTCCAAAGCCACCAAGGTCGTCAGTGGACTGTGGTAAAAATCTGGTGGATTAATGGCGGGGATTACTTGTTCTGCGGTCATCATTCCGCGGTGACCATCCACCAATTTACAAGACACTCCACTATTGAAAGAGGCACCGCCCCCTTCATAATTATAAATATGGGCGTATTTATCACAAATGACTTGCTCTCCAGGTTGTGTATGTAATTTTATAGCTGCCTGGTTGGCCATTGTTCCGGTAGGAAAAAATAGCGCTTTTTCTTTGCCAAACATTTTAGCCAAACGCGTCTGTAAAGCATTCACCGTGGGATCCTCGCCATAAACGTCATCACCCAATTTTGCGTTGTGCATCGCTTCTAGCATGCCTTGAGTAGGATTGGTTACCGTGTCACTTCTTAAATCAATATGCATGATGAAAAAAATTTAAATGTAAAGCTACATATTATTTTCTTTCTGTGCTATAAATTCTATTTTTGTACTTCAAAATAGGATTATGATAACACACGATCAAATAAAAGATCTTTTGGAACGCCTTGGCGCGTTAAGGAGGTATCTTTGACTTAGATGCCAAACGCATCACACTTCAAAATGATGAAGAAAAAACATATGCTCCAGATTTCTGGAACGATCCAAAAGCCGCTGAAAGGCTGATGAAATCCATTCGTGTGAATAAAAAATGGATTAAAGACTACGAAAAAGCACAAGAACAAATTGAGGACTTAGACGTATTATTTGACTTTTTTAGAGAAGGCGAAGCCGATGCTGCAGAAGTAGAAAATCTATTTCAAAAAACAGCACAACAAATTGAAGATTTGGAGTTCAAAAATATGCTTTCTCAAGAAGGTGATGGACTAAGTGCAGTGCTCCAAATCACAGCAGGTGCCGGTGGCACAGAGAGTTGCGACTGGGCCAGTATGCTGATGCGTATGTATATTATGTATGCCGAAAAAAATCGATTTAAAATAAAAGAACTCAACTTGCAGGATGGCGATGTTGCTGGCATAAAAACCGTAACACTACAAATTGAAGGCGATTTTGCTTTTGGTTGGCTCAAAGGAGAAAATGGAGTTCATCGATTGGTGCGTATTTCTCCTTTTGACAGCAATGCCAAACGCCATACAAGTTTTGCTTCTGTTTATGTATATCCATTAGTTGATGATACGATCGAAATTGAAATAAATCCTGCCGATATAGAAATCACAACCGCAAGATCGAGTGGCGCTGGAGGACAAAATGTCAATAAAGTTGAAACCAAAGTACAATTGACACATCGACCAACAGGAATTCAAATTTCATGCTCCGAAACCCGATCACAGCACGATAACCGTGCAAGAGCACTACAAATGTTGAAATCGCAGTTGTACGAAATTGAACTCAAAAAACAAATGGCTCAACGCGATGATATCGAAGCTGGAAAAATGAAAATTGAATGGGGCAGTCAAATTCGAAATTATGTGATGCATCCCTATAAACTCGTCAAAGACGTGCGAACCGCTCACGAAACTGGCAATGTTGATGCTGTGATGAATGGCGATTTGATGCCATTTTTAAAATCCTATCTTATGATGATGGGACAAAATAACGAAACACCACAAACACTATGATTACAATTTACCACAATCCAAGATGCAGCAAATCTCGACTGGGTGTAAAAGCCCTCGAAGAGTCTGGAAAAGAGTTTGAAATTATCAACTACTTAGACGGCTCTCTAACATTTGATGAACTCAAAACCTTAATTGATAAATTAGGGATTATACCGCTAGAACTTGTGCGACAAAACGAAGCCATTTGGAAAACAAATTTTAAAGGAAAAACACTTTCTGATGCAGAACTTGTCCACGCGATGATAGATCATCCCAAACTCATAGAACGTCCCATTGTAGTTCATGGCAATAAAGCCGTGATTGGACGCCCAACAGAACGGATTCTAGATTTGATTTAACGTTTATATTTAACAGCTCATTAACCAAAAACACACACTTTGGTACCTATCTTTGCACCCAGATTTAAAACCTCATATGAAAAAATTAACGCTCTTTTTCTTATTCAATGTAATATTATGTTTTGGTCAAAACAGCAAACCAGAATATAGTGTCAGTGGAAAACTCATTGAAACTGAAACTCGATATCCACTTGAATATGCTACCATATTTGCAACTTCAGTGAACTCAAAAGAAATTATTAGCGGAGCGATAAGTGATGAAAATGGCGTATTTAATTTCTCCCTTCCAGAAGGAACTTATGATATTACTTTCGAATATCTATCTTTCAAAAAGGTTAAAAAAGAGCATATACTGGTTAAAAAAAATATAGAATTAGGCACTATTGAACTTGAAGAAGATATAGAAGCTCTTGACGGTGTAGAAATTATCACAGAGAAAACGACAGTCGAAATCAAATTGGATAAAAAGATCTACAATGTTGGTAAAGATCTTACACTTAGAGGCGGAAATGTAAGCGATGTTCTTGATAATGTTCCGTCAGTGTCTGTTGATATCGAAGGAAACGTTGCATTACGAGGCAATCAAAGTGTACGGATTTTGATCAATGGCAAACCCTCTGGTCTTGTAGGCCTAAATTCTACCGATGCCCTTCGGCAACTCCCAGCCGAAGCTATAGAAAAAGTTGAAGTAATCACCTCTCCCTCTGCTCGCTACGATGCCGAGGGTACCGCAGGTATTATCAATATTATTTTAAGACGAAGTAAACTTTTAGGGCTCAATGGTGCCATCATTGCTAATACGGGCTACCCAGAACGTATTGGTGGATCAGGAAATCTAAATTACAGAACTGGAGATTTTAATTTTTTTTCGAATGCAGGATACAACAGCAGACGTTCTCCAGGAAATGCTGCAACAAAAACAGAATATTTTAATACCACATTTGATGAAAATGGAACGCTTATCCAAGATGATCCAAATACTTTTCGAGATGAATACAGAGACTTTGAGCGAAAGCGAAAAGGGTATAATCTAAACACCGGTGTCGAATGGTATATGAATCCAACAACGTCCTTAACGGCATCCTATCTTACGCGATCTAGTGATAATAAAAATAATACCACAAATAATGCCTTTAGATTAGACAACACTGGAGCCATCCTTAGTCAATCGGTCAGAGAGGCTCCCGAAACTGAAACGGATGATAACACACAGTTTTCTATTAATTTTGACAAACAGTTTCATGGTAATTCTGAGCATCGTTTAACCTTTGACTTTCAAACCGAACAAAGCAGTGAAGACGAAAAATCTATCATATACAATGATGGCCTTATTGCTGAACGCGTACAAACTATTGAACAACAAAAGCGGACACAGCTTATTTCGGATTTTACCCTTCCAATGAAAAACGAAGGTCGCTTTGAAGCAGGATACAACGGACGATTCAATCGTAATATTACAGATTACACCCTTGAATTTTATGAAAATAATGCCTTTGTTTTAGATCCCAATGTTAGTAATGTTTTGGAGTACAAAGAATATGTCAATGCTTTGTATTCACAATATGGTGGACAGCTTAGCTCTAAATTCACTTTTTTATTGGGTTTACGCATGGAAACGACGGCAATTGAAATTTATCAAAAAAACACAAACGACCGTCAATATAAAAACTATACAGGTCTATTTCCAACATTGAATCTTGGTTACAAAATTTCTGAATCACAAAGTCTTACCTTTGGATATAATCGCCGTATTCGAAGACCACGATCGCGGTTTTTAAATCCTTTTCCCTCAAGATCAAGTGCTACAAGTTTGTTTCAAGGCAATCCAGATATCGATCCAAGCTATTCGCATGGCGTTGATTTAGGGTATCTGAATCGATTGGATAAAATAACCCTAAATTCGTCTATTTATTTCAATCGCGCCTCCGATGTATTTACTTACGTTAGTGAAGATACAGGAGAGGAAGTGACTATAGATGGAGAAACAGTTCCTGTCATCCGACGTGGCCCCATCAATTTGGCTGAAGAAGACCGTTTTGGTTTTGAGCTGACAACGACATATAGCCCATCAAAAAAGTGGAATTTGAATTTGAATTTTAATCTTTTTCAAGCGGTCGTTCGTGGCAGTTACAAAGGGTTAAGCTACGACTCCGAAAACCTAAGCTGGTTTGTGCGTCTCAATAATAAATTGACACTTCCTTGGAACATTCAATGGCAAACGCGACTATTTTACAACGGTCCAACACAAGATGCCATTAACAAACGTAGAGGAATTTTTAGTAGTAATATGGGCTTTAGCAAAGATCTTTTTGATGAGAAAGCTTCTGTTACAATTTCAATTAATGACCTATTGAATACCCAACGTAGGTACTTAGAATCAACAACGCCCACCTTCTTTACAGATGCATTCTACAGACGCCGAGTTCGCTCCATTACAGCTTCTTTCACCTACCGCTTTAATCAAAAAAAACAAAAGAAGAATAATCGTTCTTCTTCTGGTGATGATAATGATTTCTAACAAAAAAAATCCAAACCTTGCGGTTTGGATTTTGTATATCAAAGGGAATTAATTACTGTTCGAGTTTTGCTTTTTTGGCAGCACGCTTTTCTTTAAAGCTTTCAATAGCAGATCCAAAAAGCCAATATGGAATGGCAAAAGTCAATAAAAATATCATCAACCAAAAGCCAATTGTTAGTATGGTCATAAATGCTAAAAAACCTAAGTACTGATCAAATTCGAACATAATTTGTGTTGTTTCAAATAAATATACTGCAAATATACAGCAACATTTGGTGTTTTACAACGGAAATAATTAAAATTATTAACAGTTTTTAATGGCAATCCGCGGCCCTGTAAAACAGGCCTGTTGCAAAATTAATCTCTTTTTTTCGATCTATTCTATACACCCCATTATCCTCATAAAGTTCGCCACGCCCTTGAAGATAACCTTGTTGAATTTTCTTAAATACCACCTCTTGCACCATGTCCTCACCCTCTGTAATGTAATGGTATTCGGCCCATAACAGCTTATCATCTATGGTTCCTTTGATAAGTGTACCATAAAAGGCATCTGTTTCGCCATCGTCCCAACCAAAAAGACCTTCAAATTGATGGTCAGAAATTCGAAGTTCTAGATGCGAAACAACTTTATTTTGACTTTTATCGAAATACTCAAAACACTGTCGGTTTAAGGTTTCAAACGATGATGCCTTTTGCGCCGTATCAGTAAAGCCACTGTCCCAGTATGATCCTGGTTTTTCAACCAAAAAATAGATATTGTTTTCTTTTTCTAAAGTGTAAGTCATTATCCAACGCCCTGCTGTGGGTTGTTGTTCAGAATCGTCGTCATTATACAACGGAAATTCTCGCTGAATATAGTTTGGATATACGATAAATCTATCAAAACCTCGATAGCCCTTTTTCTTGGTTTCTGTTTTAAATTTTATTGGAATTGCTTTTGTTTTATTTTCAAAGCTATAGGCCCATAATTTCGAGGATAATAATGCTTCATTGGAATTATAAAAACAATAGAGCTCTAAAACACCATCATTATTTAAATCTGCTGTTTTAATTTCATGAAGTGTTCCATTTGATTGGTGTTGATACGATAAATCACAGTTTAATACATTAATTTTTGTGTATTGTTTTTGGTTGTAATTATACGCTGAAATATGAATGGCATCGGATGATAATATAAAAGTATCTTCAAAGAAATCCGTTAATTTATGATTGCAATCATTTTTATTATGTAAAGTCTCAACCTTGTAAATGGAATCAATAGTCACCAAGCCGTCATAGCTGTGGGCAAAACCATCACGAACCGTTGTAGTGTCTATTGATCCAGAAAACGACAATAGGACTTCTGAGTAGGGTTCTGGATGTCGATGTTTATTGTACAAAGAATCGAGTTCATATGAAATAGAACTGCCCAACACCCAATAGCTATTAATGGAATCATTACAAGGGGTAAAACTTTGCGCCTCATGGCCCAAAACCAAATATCCTTTGTGAATTTGAGGGGGTTCTGTTTTTGAAGGTTTTGATTTTTTACTATAAATGCATGATACTGTTGCTGCTACTAAGAGTGCAGCCAAGAGTTTAGATTTGGAAAACATAAGTGTAGGTTATTAAAATATTATTCAGGTGTTACAAATATATTAAAATTATTTTAAGCTGTTTTCTTTAAAAACACCTAAATTTGTAGTATATTTTATGATAATTCTTTATGAGAAAAAGTCTAAAAACAGATGAAATTTAGAATAGAAAAAGATACCATGGGCGAGGTTCAAGTCCCCGCAGAAAAACTTTGGGGGGCACAGACTGAGCGTTCTCGAAATAACTTTAAAATTGGTGCCGCTGGTTCTATGCCTCTAGAAGTGGTGTATGGCTTTGCGTACCTTAAAAAAGCAGCCGCTTTTGCCAATCATGATTTGGGTGTTTTAGCAGAAGAAAAACGCAATTTAATTGGTCAAGTATGTGACGAAATTTTAGAGGGAAAACACGACGACCAATTTCCATTGGTCATTTGGCAAACAGGGTCTGGAACACAGAGCAACATGAATGTCAATGAGGTCATTGCCAACAGAGCGCACCAATTGGCTGGAAGAACTATTGGAGAGGGCGAAAAAACAATCCAACCCAACGACGATGTGAATAAATCACAATCCTCCAATGATACTTTTCCAACAGGAATGCACATTGCAGCCTATAAAAAAATTATAGAAGTGACAATTCCAGGGTTAGAACACCTTCGGAATACACTTCACCAAAAATCTAAAGATTTTAAAAAGGTGGTTAAAATTGGGCGTACCCACCTCATGGATGCAACACCATTGACGCTTGGACAAGAATTCTCAGGCTATGTTTCTCAATTAGATCATGGTTTAAAAGCACTAAACAACACCTTGGAACACCTTGGCGAGCTTGCGTTGGGGGGAACAGCAGTAGGAACAGGTCTCAATACGCCTAAGGGGTATGATGTTTTAGTGGCAAAATATATTGCAGAATTTACAGGACTTCCCTTTGTAACGGCTCACAATAAATTTGAAGCCCTTGCCGCGCATGATGCTATTGTTGAATCGCATGGCGCACTCAAACAATTGGCGGTTTCTTTAAATAAAATTGCCAACGATATTCGAATGATGGCTTCTGGGCCACGTTCTGGAATTGGAGAAATAATAATTCCTGCCAACGAACCTGGAAGTTCAATTATGCCGGGGAAAGTCAACCCTACGCAATGTGAGGCCCTTACAATGGTATGTGCTCAAGTTATGGGTAATGATGTTGCCGTTACAATTGGAGGCACTCAAGGGCATTACGAACTGAATGTCTTTAAACCCATGATGGCCGCCAATGTATTACAATCGGCTCAACTCATTGGAGACGCTTGTGTCAGTTTTGAAAAACACTGTGCCTCTGGTATTGAACCTAATCATAAAGTTATTGAGGCATTACTAAATAATTCATTGATGCTTGTTACAGCATTGAATACAAAAATCGGCTATTATAAAGCCGCTGAAATTGCAAATACCGCCCACAAAAATGGGTCAACACTTCGTGAGGAGGCTATCAATTTGGGATATGTTAGCGCTGAAGATTACGACGCTTGGGTAAAACCAGAAGAGATGACTGGAGGATTAAATTAAAAACAATGCGCAAAGTTTTCATCAACATTCGTGAGCTGCTGCAAGTGCGGCCTGTAAGCCAAAAAAAAGTGGCTGGACAATTGATGAAATCCCTTCCAAAAATAGAGAACGCCTTCTTGGCTATTCGTAACGATCGTATTGTAGATTTTGGTCCAATGGCCCATTTTAAAGCTCAAAATGAGGACGAACTCATAGATGCAACAGACCGATTGGTTTTACCAAGTTGGTGCGATAGCCATTCGCATGTGGTCTATGCTGGAAATCGAAGTCAGGAATTTGTAGATCGCATTAATGGATTGGGGTATGAAGACATTGCAAAACGCGGTGGTGGTATTCTTAATTCTGCAAAAACTCTTCAAAACACTTCAGAAGAAGATCTTTTTGAACAGTCTATAGCACGTGTTACATCCCTAATTCAAATGGGAACAGGAGCTTTGGAAATCAAATCGGGGTATGGTTTGACGCTTGAGGCCGAATTAAAAATGCTTCGTGTGATCAAACAAATTGCTCAAAAATCTAAACTTAAAATAAAATCTACATTTTTAGGAGCACATGCAGTACCTGAAGAATTTAGGTCGAATAAATCTGGATATATTGATTTGATTATCAATGAGATGCTACCAAAAATTAAAGAAGAAAATCTTGCGCGTTTTATTGATGTATTTTGTGAAAAAGGCTATTTCGATTTGGAAGATACCCAACGGATTTTATCGGCGGGAAAAACATATAATTTACAACCCAAAATCCACGTCAATCAATTTAATGCCTTTGGTGGTGTAGCGCTTGGTGTGAAGCACAATGCCTTGTCTGTAGATCATTTGGAAGAACTTATGCAAGAGGATATTGAAGCCCTTAAAAACTCTGAAACCATACCAGTGGCCTTGCCAGGGTGTTCGTTTTTTTTGGGTATTCCCTACACTCCAGTTCGGCAACTCATTGAAGCCAATTTACCAGTAGCATTGGCCAGTGATTTCAACCCTGGTTCTGCGCCAAGCGGTAATATGAATTTTGTTGTGAGTTTGGCTTGTATAAAAATGAAAATGACCCCCGAAGAAGCGATCAATGCAGCAACGATCAATGGCGCCTATGCCATGGGTATTTCTGAAGATTACGGCAGTATAGCGGTTGGAAAAAAAGCCAATTTGATTTTAACAAAAAAGATGAAATCTTACCATCAGATTCCATATGAGTTTGGCAATAACCCTGTGGAGAACGTCATGCTAAATGGGCACTTTATTGATGCATTATAACAATGGAATATTTCAAACTATTAACCTCTAAAAAAGTACAGGCACTCGCCCAAAAAAGAGAGGGCGAAACAAGGTTTTTTGAAGAAGTTGGTTTGGCAAGCTCTAAAAAATCGATTGAAGATCAAATCAGTAAATCGTCTGCAAAGTTTGTACTTTTTGGAATTTCAGAGGACATAGGGGTGCGAGCAAATGGCGGTAAAGCAGGCACAAAAAACGCATGGAATTCTGTGCTAAAAACGCTACTCAACACTCAATCCAATCGCTTTACAAATCCCTGTCAAGTTCTTATTTTAGGGCATTTTGATTTTGATAAAATCGACCTCAAAATTACTGATAAAAAAGAGATCAAAACCCTTCGGAAAAAAGTGAATGTCATTGATGCGATGGTGACCAACTTGGTACATTTAATCAAAAAAAATGGAAAAACTCCTATGGCCATTGGAGGGGGCCACAACAATGCCTATGGTATGATTAAAGGTTGTGCCTTAGCCTTGAAAACTAAAGTAAACGCTATCAATTTTGATGCCCATACCGACTTCCGAGCTTTGGAAGGCCGACATAGCGGTAATGGGTTTAGCTACGCTATGGACGAAGGATTTTTGGAACGTTATTTTGTTTTTGGATTGCAAGAGCAGTACACCTCTGAATCCATTTATAAAAGCATTGAAAAATCAAAAAATATGGCCTATATTTCTTTTGAAAGTATCAGTGTAAGAAAAGAAATTTCGTTTGAAAAAGCTTTGGACAAAGGGCAAGAATTCATAAACAAAACACCCTTTGGTATTGAAGTTGATTGTGATGCGATAGCGCACTGCCCCAGCAGCGCCATGAGCCCTACTGGATTTTGTAGTACAAAAGCAAGACAATTTAGTTCTAGATTAGGAAAAGACACTAATGCTATCTATCTGCATATCTGTGAAGCTGCTCCAAAAGTAAATCCGAAAAAAAGAGATTATAATGTAGGAAAAATGATATCAGCTTTAATTTTGGATTTTATCAGCTCGAAAGAACAATAAAACATCAATCTCCTTTACGAAAACCATAACGCAGTTGACCCCAAAAAGTTTTGGGCATTTTAGCATCATCGCTATAACCAAGGCGTAGGTTTTTGTTGGGTTTGGGGACATAATTGGTTTTAAATATATAATCCCAAAGACTCAAACTAATGGCAAAATTAGCACCATTTTTGAACGGTTCAGGAAGGGTGTGCGCGTGATGGTACAAATGCATAATGGGGTTATTCAGTACATATTTCAAAGGACCATAATCGAGCTTGATATTGGCATGATTAAGATGTCCAATCGAAATGGCTAAAAAATGAACAATAAAGGCCTGTTCTGGTTGAAAACCTCCCAATAGCATAAGAGCAAAAACTTTGAGGGGCTTATATAAAATATTTTCCATCCAGTGGTAGCGCAAATGTGCTGCAAATCCCATTTCTTTTACTGAATGATGAACTTTATGGAATTTCCATAAAAAATTGTATCGGTGCAACAAAGTATGTGTAAACCATTGTACGAAATCCAAAACCACAAAAAAGATCAGCAATTGAACTACAGCTGAAAAATTGGATAAATCTACGATAGAAAAGCTTGTCATTTTCAACCCTAATATATCTGTAGAGAACTTTGAAAAAACTTTATAAAAACCACTAATAAATATGCTAAAAACGAAAAAATTAAAGAACATATAGAAGCCATCTAACCAAAAATCTTTTCGAAGAATTTTTTGTTCCTTTCGCCAAGGAAACGCAATTTCGAGTGCAAAAACGACAAGAGAAATGACAATCAGTCCCCAAAAATAGTTACGCTGCCAAGGCACATCAAAAGTTATGGAGCGCCATGTCCATTTGATAGTCCCTAAAAAAGCATTAAAAAAAAGTTCTAAATAGTCCATTTAATAATTTAAAAGCGTTTTGAGAGCCGACTCAAAATTATGTTTTGCAAGATACTGCTGTTCAAGCGAACTTGCAAATGGAATGGGCGTATTTAAACTCCCAACACGCTGCACTGGAGCATCAAGATATTCAAAGGCTTGTTCCATGATTTGTGCAGAAAGATCACTCGCAATACCTCCAAAGAGAGAATCTTCTTGAAGAATAATCACACGGTTTGTTTTTTGAACAGACGTTAAAATACAATCCATGTCAAGCGGTTGCAGTGAGCGCAAATCAATAAGATCAGCAGCGATATTGGGATTATTTTCTAAAGTTTCAAGTGCCCAATGCACTGCAGCGCCATAAGAAATGATTGTAACAGCATCCCCCTCTTTTAGGAGTGTAGCTTTTCCAAAAGGCAAGGTGTAATAATCTGTTGGAACATCTTGTCGGATACTTCTGTATAGCGCTTTATGTTCAAAAAATAAGACTGGATTTGGATCTTCAATGGCGGTTGTAAGAAGTCCTTTCGCGTCTGCAGGAAATGCAGGGTAAACCACTTTGAGCCCTGGGGTTTTTGTAAACCAAGCTTCGTTGGTTTGTGAGTGAAAAGGCCCTGCACCTACACCCGCACCACAAGGCATACGCAATACAATATTGGCTTCTTGCCCCCAGCGGTAATGAGATTTTGCTAAATAATTCACCACGGGATTAAAACCAGAACTTACAAAATCAGCAAATTGCAACTCCACCACAGACTTTAGCCCAGCAATGGAAAGACCCATCGCGGTCTCTACAATTGCCGATTCGCAAATGGGAGTGTTTCGAACTCGCGCTTTGCCAAATTGATCCACAAAACCCTCTGTTATTTTAAAAACACCGCCATATTCAGCAATGTCTTGTCCCATAATTACCAAATCTTCGTGGCGTTCCATAGACTGTTTCAATCCTTCAGAAATGGCATCCACAAAGCGGATTTCTTTTGTGGATTGATTGGGCTTAACTTCTTGATAATCAAATTCTTTGTACAGATCTTTGAGCTCTGTCTCTAAATCTGCAATAATATTGTTTTCGTTGAAAGCTAATTCTAAACCGTGTTGAATTTCATTTGAAATTTCAGTTTTCAAATGTTGAATTTTAGAGGGAGTTATAATCTTGTGTTTGACTAAAAACGCTTCAAAATTGGTTATAGGATCTTTGGCTTCCCAGTAATTCATTAAATCTTCGGGAACATATTTTGTACCACTCGCCTCTTCATGACCTCGACGACGAAAGGTTTTAAATTCTATAAGGACTGGACGTGGATTTTTTCGAACGCTTTTAGCAATTTTATTCACTTTAGAATACACTTCTAGAATATTGTTACCCTCGATAATATGAGCTTCCATACCATATCCTTTTCCTTTGTCGGCGATATGCTCACAATGGTATTGTTCATCTGTTGGGGTTGATAATCCGTAGCCGTTATTTTCGATACAAAACAACACTGGTAAATTCCACACAGAAGCTACATTGAGTGCCTCGTGAAAATCTCCTTCGCTTGTACCGCCTTCACCAGAAAAAACAGCGGTTAGTTTTGCTTCATTTCTTAAAATATGTGATAGTGCAATGCCATCGGCAACCCCCAGTTGTGGTCCCAAATGAGAAATCATACCCACAATTTTATGGGCTTGAGTACCAAAATGGAAGGATCGATCGCGGCCTTTTGTGAACCCATTGGCCTTTCCTTGCCACTGCGAAAACAAACGGTTTAAAGGAATTTTTCTTGAAGTAAAAACCCCCAAATTGCGATGCATTGGAAGAATATACTCATCATTTTTTAGGGCCATAGTGACGCCAACAGAAATGGCCTCTTGACCAATTCCTGAAAACCACTTAGAAATTTTTCCTTGACGCAGAAGAATCAACATTTTTTCTTCAATCATGCGGGATTTGAGCATATTGTAGTAAAGCAGTTGCTGAGTTGTTTTAGAAACTTTAAATGTTGAATATGAAAAGGCTAGTTTCAATATTTTTAATTATGATTCTATCAAATGTAAAAAAAAATATCGACCTCATTATGGTTTTATTAAAACCTGAGTGTTTAAATTTTGGATTTTATATATTTGTGTAAAGTATAAAATTGATTATGGACAAAATCCCTAGTGTAAATCTTCAAGAATTTTTATCAGAAGATTCACAATTGAAACAAAAATTTGTAACCGAAATTGGAGATGCCTACGAGTCGATTGGATTTGTGGCACTTAAAGGTCATTTTCTTGACGATACGCTGGTGAGTTCTTTGTATAGCGAAGTCAAAACGTTTTTTGACATGCCTTTGCAAAAGAAACAACAATATGAAATTCCTGGTATTGGGGGGCAACGTGGGTATGTTTCTTTTGGAAAAGAAAGTGCAAAAGGCCGCTCGGAGGGCGATTTGAAAGAATTTTGGCACTTTGGCCAATACGTTGAAAACAACCCAGAATTGGAAAAAGAATACCATCCAAATGTAGAAGTTACAGAACTCCCCCAATTTAATGCTGTTGGAAAAGAAACCTATAAAATGCTGGAAAAAACAGCAAAATATGTTTTGCGTGCATTGGCATTACATTTAGGCTTAGAGGAGACTTATTTTGATGTCTTTATTCACAATGGGAATAGTATTTTGAGGCCTATTCATTACCCTCCAATCACACACGAACCCGAAAATGCAGTACGCGCTGCGGCACATGGAGACATCAATCTCATTACACTATTAATGGGAGCGCAAGGCCGTGGATTGCAAGTTCAAAATCATAACGGCGACTGGATCGATGCTATTGCCGAAGATGATGAGTTGATGATTAATGTAGGGGATATGCTCTCTCGCCATACCAATAACAAACTTAAATCCACTGTTCATAGAGTTGTAAATCCACCTCGTGAATTATGGGGCACATCGCGTTATTCTATTCCTTTTTTTATGCACCCCATTAGTGCCATGAAATTGGATGTTTTAGAAAGTTGTATCGATGAAGAAAACCCAAAGCAATTTGAAGATATTACTGCAGGAGAATTTTTAAATCAACGCCTAAAAGAACTAGGGCTAACTAAAAAATAATGGATTTAAGAGACCAACTCCAACACCTCTTTCCTGAGCACAAAGAAGTTGAAGAGAATAAAAACGACAAAAAAGATCACGGTTTGTGGATGCAAGACACCCCCTTGATTTGTAAATATGAAAAACGTAAAGGAAAACCCATTACTATCATTGATGGTTATACAGGAGCTGATTCTGATTTCAAAACGCTAACCTCCAGATTAAAAAAAGAATTTAGCGTTGGAGGAAGTTTTAAAAAAGATAGCATTGTCATCCAAGGGGATAATAGAGATAAAATTATGGGATTTCTCAAAGATTTAGGATTCAACGTCAAACGTGTAGGAGGATAAAGTTGTAGTATATGAGCATCAAACAATCGGAACTAATTTTAAATCCTGATGGTAGTATTTATCATCTCAATTTGAAGCCAGAACATCTTGCGCCTATTGTAATTACTGTAGGTGATCCCGATCGAGTAGATCATGTATCTCGGCATTTTGATAGCATTGAACTTAAAGTTCAAAAACGAGAATTCAAAACTCATACTGGTGTATATAATAAGCAACGTATCACTGTTATTTCTACGGGAATTGGTTCGGATAATATTGATATTGTTTTGAACGAATTAGATGCATTGGTCAATATTGACTTCGAAACTCGAAGTGTCAAATCTGATTTGACTTCGCTAAAAATTATACGTATCGGAACATCTGGAGCGCTTCAACCTGATATTGCTGTGGACTCTTTTTTATTAAGTTCTTATGCATTGGATATCAATGGTATGTTGCAATCGTATCAAATAAAAAATATTCAACATCCAGACCTAGAAGCCGCATTTTGCCAGCACACCAATTGGGATACAGAGCGTGCAAAACCTGTTGTTGTAAAAAATTCAAAATCACTTGAACATCAATTACAAAGCGAAGAAATTCTTCGAGGCATAACGGCAACTTGTGGAGGATTTTATGGGCCGCAAGGTAGGGTATTGCGATTGCCACCCAAAGATGCTATTTTTAGAGATAAACTGCAGTCCTTTTCTTTTGAAAATAAACGAATTACAAATTTTGAAATGGAAACTTCTGCAATTTATGGGTTGTCTAAATTATTGGGGCATAAAGCTTGTTCTTTGAATGCGATTTTGGCCAATAGGGCTAATGGCACATTTAGCACAACACCAGAACAAACTGTAGATCAGTTGATAACATACACGCTAAAAAAATTAACTCTTTAATGAAGACCGTTCGAATTGGTGGTGTGCCGGAGCATTTCAATTATGCTTGGTATTTAGGATTGAAAAGTAAAGCCTTTAGAACACAAGGAATTAACTTAAGGTGGTTGGACTGCCCAGGTGGTACAGGAGAAATGGTTCAGGCGTTAGAGGACGAAGATATAGACTTGGCGGTAGTGCTCACAGAAGGAATTGTTAAGGCAATAACGGATGGAAACCAAAGTAAAATAGTGCAAACATTTGTACAATCGCCTCTCGTTTGGGGGATTCATGTGGCAGAATTATCGAACTACTTAGATTTGTCTGAACTTAAAAATAAAAACGCCGCCATCAGCCGAATGGGATCTGGATCGCATTTGATGGCTTATGTCAATGCACAACAACTCGGCTGGGATACCGAACAGGATTTAAAATTTAAAATCGTTAAAAATCTTGACGGTGGTGTACAAGCACTAACCAATGGTATAGCCGATTATTTTATGTGGGAAAAATTTACTACCAAACCTCTAGTAGATGATAAAATATTTAGATGTATTGGAGAATGCCCCACCCCATGGCCTTGTTTTGTAATTGCTGCACGTAAAGAATTTATTAAAACTAGCCCTGAAGTATTACAAACCGTTTTGGATATCATTAATAAAATTACCAAAAATTTTAAATCAATCCCTGAAATTGATCAAATTATATCCAATCGCTACGGGCAACAACAAAGCGATGTTCAAGCATGGCTTAGCAAAACAGAATGGTCTCAAGATCATATTGATAAAAAAACGATTGAAGCCGTACAAGAACAATTGATGGCTTTGGATATAATAGAACAGAAATTGCCCTATACAGCACTAGTACATTTACTCTAGGCGCCAATCTATAGGCGCTTTATGTTTAGATTTTAGAAAAGCATTGCATTTGCTAAAATGCTGATTACCAAACCAATACCCTCTGTTTGCACTAAGTGGAGATGGATGACCACTTTCCAAAATTAAATGTTTTTTGGCATCAATTAGTTTTAATTTCTGACGTGCAAATCCACCCCAAAGCATAAAAACAATATTAGAACTTTCAGTAGAGATTATTTTAATGAGATAATTGGTGAATTCTTCCCAACCTTTTTTTTGGTGACTTCCCGCCTCGCCTGCTCTAACGGTAAGCGTAGCATTTAATAACAAAACACCTTGTGATGCCCACGACGATAAATCGCCATTTTTGGGATATGGAATTTTTAAATCGGACTCTAATGCTTTAAATATATTTTTTAGAGACGGTGGATGACTCATCCCTTTGTTGACAGAAAAAGCTAAACCATTGGCTTGTCCCATGCCATGATAAGGATCTTGGCCAATGATAACTACTTTCAAAGTTTTAAGATCACATAAATTAAACGCATTAAAAATTTGATGTTTTGGAGGATAGCAGGTATGACTCTGATATTGTTCTTTCAAAAATTGATTCAAAAGGGCAATATTCTGTTGTTGCATGTATTGGTTAAAGACCATCTGCCAATCTTTACTTAGATGCGTTATTTTAGGCCAAATCACTGTAAAATAAAATCAAGTATGACGAGAATTGCGCTTCAATATGGTGTTGAAATACAAACCCGTAAGAATTAATAGAATAGCAAATATACTCATAATTGTGTAGGACTCCTTAAAGTAAAGAATCCCAAAAATCATTGTAAAAATAACTTCGATATATATTTAACATCAAAGAAAAATGCGGGTTTATTTATTGTATGACAACCTTAACAAAAAATTAATACTTTAATAAGTATCTTTGCAGAACGATTTTCGAAATGATAAAAATTACTCAAAAAACCCTAGATGATTTAGAATTTGATGCTGTGATCCAACAGCTGTCTAGCTACGCTATAACGCACTTGGGAAGGAATGAAATCTTGGGTTTAAAACCCTTTGCTTCCAAAAACGAAGCCATTGGAATGCTCAACCTAGTTCATGAATTTATTTCTTCATTTGAAAATGACAACCGTATTCCAAATCACGGTTTTGATGCGATTACAGAAGAACTGAAACTGTTGAGAATTGAAAATAATTTTTTGGAAGTTGAACAGTTTCGAAAAATCGCTACTTTATCAATAACGACAAACACACTTCTTAAGTTTTTCAAAAAATTTCATGAGTATTACCCCCTTCTCTTTGAGCGCTCGGAACAACTTGAGCAAACGAATTTGATCTCTGAACACATCAATAGTGTGATTGATAAATATGGAGAAATTCGTAATGATGCATCTGAAACATTATATAGTTTAAGAAAATCTATACAATCTGTTAGAACAAAAATAAATACGAGTTTTAATTCTGCACTAAGTCACTACAATAGCGCCGATTATCTTGATGAAATCCGTGAAACAGTGATGGAGAACAGGCGGGTTTTGGCCGTCAAGGCCATGTATCGCCGAAAAGTTAAAGGGAGTATTTTGGGGGCAAGTAAAACGGGTAGTATTGTATATATCGAACCTGATGCTACACAAAGTTATCAGCGTGATTTAAACAATTTAGAGTTTGAAGAAACAGAAGAAATTAAACGCATTCTATTAGAACTCACCAACTTCATAAGAGGTTTTAAACCTCTTTTGGAACAATACCAATTGTACTTGACGCTAATAGATGTACTATATTCCAAAGCAAAATATGGAAAATCCATCAATGCTATTCGACCACAAATTAGCGAAGCGCAAGAACTGTATTTGAGAGATGCCTACCACCCCTTGCTATTGGTTGCCAATAATCAAGAAGGAAAAACAACCTATCCGCAAACCATTCAAATGGCTACCGATAGCAGAATTATTGTGATTTCTGGACCCAACGCAGGTGGAAAAAGTATTACGCTAAAAACCGTTGGATTATTGCAAGTGATGATGCAATCTGGACTTTTAGTTCCAGTTCATGAACGTTCAAAAATGTGCTTTTTTGAAACTATCTTGAGTGATATTGGCGACAATCAATCTATTGAAAATCATTTGAGTACGTACAGCTATCGTCTCAAGCAAATGAATTATTTTCTAAAAAAATGTACCAAACAGACCTTATTTCTAATTGATGAATTTGGGACTGGTAGTGATCCCGAATTGGGTGGTGCTTTGGCCGAAACCTTTTTGGAGGTTTTCTATGAACGAGAAGCCTTTGGAATTATTACCACACACTACAGTAACTTAAAACTTTTGTCCAACGAATTGCCACACATTCAAAATGCCAATATGTTATTTGACGAAAAAACACTTCTACCGATTTTCAAATTAGTGATTGGTCAAGCAGGAAGTTCTTTTACGTTTGAAGTGGCTCAAAAAAATGGCATTCCCTACAGCTTAATTAACCGTTCTAAGAAAAAAATAGAACGCGGGAAAATCCGTTTCGACAAAACCATTGCTAAACTCCAAAAAGAACGTTCTAAATTGGAAAAAACCGAACGAGCTCTCAAACAAAATGAGGTTAAAAAAGGATTAGAAGCAGAAAAATTGGAAACAATAAGTCAAAAAGCACAAAAGAAATTGCAAAGCTACCAAGAGTTGTATGATAGCAACCAGCGTTTGATTTATTTGGGTAAAAAAATTCAAGATTTAGGCGATAAATTTCAGGAAAACAAACGCAAACGAGAGCTTTTATCAGAGTTGTTCAAGCTCGTACAAATTGAAAATTCTAAAAAAGAAAAGCTTTCCAACAAACAAAAAAGAGCCAAACTTAAGGAGGAAAACCGCCTCCAAAAAGAAGTAGAACAAAAAGTGGCCAAAATCCGAAAAGAGAAAAAAGCCGCCAAAGCCAAAGCTGCCAAAATTCCACCAAAACCCAAGCACAATTTTAAAGTAGGCGAAAATGTCCGTATGGACGACGGCAGAGCTGTAGGCAGTATCGATAAGATTGAAAAAGGCAAAGCTATTGTCAATTATGGATTGTTTACAACAAAAGTAAGCTTGGAACGTTTAGAATTTGTAAAACCTAAAACATAAAACGATGGTTGTTTTTTTTGATGGGGTTTGTAATTTATGTCAATATAGCGTTCGCTACCTCCTTAAACACGATAAAAAAAAGGTCTTAAAATTCGCTTCAATTCAAGGGCAATATGCTAAAAAAACACTCAGCGCTGAACATCTTAAAAATTTAGAGAGCCTCTTTTTTTACAATAAAAAAATACTGTACAAAAAAAGTGATGCCGTATTGCAACTTTGTAAAATTCTAGGTAGCTGGCACAAACTCTTTTTGGTGGGCTATATTTTACCGCGATTTGTAAGAAACGGTCTTTACAGTTTTGTGGCCAAAAACCGCTACCGTTGGTTTGGAAAACAACAGCAATGTATGCTTCCTACAGAGGATTTAAAATCTAGATTTTTGGATTAAAAACGACTCCCTTTCCCCTTTCCCAAGCTTACACGAAAAAAATGTGACT